>NZ_CCRF01000106.1 GCF_000751775.1 Caldibacillus thermoamylovorans | reverse complement strand
TGGCCGCTCTACCTCCTTGACCTGTTTACTTCATGGTCCGTTCACCAAGACAGTTGTTTTATTTGTGGATAAATTACAATATAGGAAAAAAATTACTTGTCAACATTTTTCACGGTTGTGGATAAAAAAATCCAGAGATATAGAATAACTTATTCACATGTTATTAACAATTTGTGGATAAGTTATAATTAACGATTAATTATCCATAGTTAAAACACAATTCATCATATCAAAATATACCTTATTCTGCAATGGTTTACGGTAAATATCCACAAAATAACTGATCTGTTAAAATAAAAATATCCACAAGTTGCGACTATGTGAAAAAGTTGTCGATATCTTGTGGATTTATGTCAATGCTTGTCGAAAAAATATCCACAACAAAGGAATCATTTTTGACTTGTAAGGAGGAAGAATCGATGGGAGAGGGATTATACTTGTGACCGATCAGTCAGAATATCGACTAGTTAAGTGACTGATCGGTCAATTCATCATCGATTTTCTCCATTAATTGATGTTGATGATGTAGGATAAACATATCGGAAAGTGATTTTTCAGTGCTTGACATTCCAATGTCATTGTTTTTATAATAGTAAAGACTGTCGTGAGTTGTTTCCTCATAGGGAGGTGTCATATATGAAAAGAACGTATCAACCAAATAAAAGAAAAAGAAGTAAAGTACATGGATTTCGTGAAAGAATGAGTACGAAAAACGGCCGTAAAGTATTAGCTCGCCGTCGTCGTAAAGGAAGAAAAGTACTATCTGCATAGGCCACTGACCATTCAGTGGTCTTTTTTATAAAAGAAGGAAGTGCTATTTTGCAGCTTTTTTGGAGCCTAACACTAAAACTTGTCCAAAGTTTTTTGACATTGTATGCTTATACATTAAAAATAAAATTTATTTATTCGGGCAGGGACAGTTTAATCTAAATATGTAGGTGTTTTCTGTGAAAAAAGACTATCGGATTAAAAGCAATAAAGATTTTCAACTCATTTTTAAAAATGGACGATCCTTTGCAAATCGGCAATTTATCGTCTATTTGTATGAAAATAATTCAGTCAACCATTTTCGGCTTGGCCTGTCCGTCAGTAAAAAAATAGGGAATGCCGTTACCCGAAATCAGATAAAAAGATATGTACGGCAGGCATTTTTGGAATTACAGAATGATATAGATGCGAAATATGACTACATTGTTATTGCCAGGAAACCTGTTCGTGACATGAATTACCATCAAGCAAAAAGCAGCTTGATCCATGTGTTAAAAATAGCAAAAGCTATACCGCGAAATTTTTCATCCAACCCGTAATGTGAATGGTTTTTTTGGATAAAATAATATTAACAAGGAATTTAATAGGAAAGTCTATCAAAATACTTATGAAAAATGGTAAAATACAAATGATAATGAAACATTTGGACGCTTTTACCCACTTTTAACGGCAAGTCAAGGGCTCTCATCGAAAAAGGGGAAGATTATGGGAGAGGGACATTTTTATGTCAATAATTGGTAGCATTTTTATGATAATCGAAAACAGGGGGAATTGGGTGAGTGAACGATAAATTCAGGTCCATGATTATACTGTTGTTGACAACCGTCCTATTAAGTGGTTGTACAGAAATTAATGAGCCGATTACAAAGGATTCCACGGGAGTTTGGAATGAATTAATTGTTTACCCTTTATCATGGTTAATGGTAGAAACAGCTCAATTTTTTGGGGAACCTTTGGGCTACGGTTTATCGATAATTTTAATAACTGTTTTGATTCGTCTTGCCATTTTACCATTGATGATAAAACAAATAAAAAGTACGAAGGCCATGCAGGTAATACAACCGGAACTGGCAAAATTACAAGAAAAATATAAATCAAAAGATGCAATTACCCGGCAAAAATTACAACAAGAGCGATTATTATTGATGGAAAAATATAATATAAATCCGATGGCAGGGTGCTTGCCTCTTTTCATTCAAATGCCGATTTTGCTAGGGTTCTATCAAGCGATTATGCGGACAGAGGAACTGAAAGGGAATTCCTTTATATGGTTTGAATTAGCATCTCCGGACCCATATTTTCTACTCCCCATTCTTGCAGGTGTTTCCACTTTTATTCAACAAAAAGTAATGACGAAAGGGCAGGAAGGAAATCCGCAAATTGTAATGATGCTCTGGTTAATGCCGGTTATGATTATTATCTTTTCTTTATATTTACCATCAGCGTTACCTTTATACTGGATTGTTGGGAATATTTTTTCTATCATTCAATCTTATTTTATTCAAACACCTGAGATTATAAATATTACTACTCAACCAGCTGTTGCTGGACGCACGGGAGGCAGGAAAAAGTGAAGGAACTAACGGCTACCGGCCAAACTGTTGAAGAAGCGATTGAAAAAGGAATTAGTCAATTAAAGGTTTCAAGAGAGAAAGTAGATATAAAAGTGATTGATGAAGGAAAAAAAGGGATTTTCGGTATTTTTGGTTCTCGGCTTGCGATTGTTAAGTTAACGGTTAATGTTGATCCGGTGATGGAAGCGAAACAATTCTTATCTGATGTATGTAAGCAAATGGACGTGGAGGTTAATATTGAATCGACGATAGATGGAAAATATGTATATTTTCAATTGAACAGTGATAAAACTGGGCTTTTAATTGGTAAAAGAGGACAAACATTGAACGCTTTACAAATATTGACTCAAGTCGTATTAAATCGATTCAGTGAAGAGTTTATGAATGTCATTTTAAATGCGGAAAATTACCGTGAAAAACGGGAAGAAACGCTGGTATTACTTGCAAATCGTTTGGCTAATAAAGTAATTAAAGAAAAAAAGGAAATTTCCTTGGAACCGATGCCTTCTTTTGAACGGAAAATCATTCATGCGGCACTGGCTGATAATGAAAAAATAAAAACATATTCAGTTGGAACGGACCCGCATCGGCATCTGGTCATTTCACCAAAATAGGTCAAAACGATAAAATGAAAAATGAGATAAAGGGGTCAAGCTGGCCATACAAAGAAACCAGGTTTATCAGATTGGTTTTTGTATCGCTATGCTTGACCCTTATTTTTATAGT
>NZ_CCRF01000105.1 GCF_000751775.1 Caldibacillus thermoamylovorans | reverse complement strand
CTTATACGTTAAGAAAGGAAAAGTTTCTTTGAAGCATACGAATTCTACTTGTTGACCAAAAAAATTAATCATCCACATGTGCACAAATTTTAATCAAACAGTATAATAATTGTTATCAACATGTGGATAAGTTAAAATGAATGAGATAAAACATAAATTGGATGATATATAAGAAATATTTTCGTTAATATAGTATAGAGATTGGTGCGACCGGGAGAGTATAATAAAATAGATTTAGTAAAAGGTGAGGAAAGCATGGATATAGATACAATTGCAGCGATATCGACTCCGCTTGGTGAGGGAGCGATTGGGATTGTTCGGATTTCGGGTCCGGAGGCAATAAATATTATTGATCAAATATTCCAAAGTCCATCAGAAAAAAAATTGCAAGAGGTAGCGTCTCATACGATCCATTATGGTCATATTTATGATCCTAAAGAACAAAAGACCATTGAGGAAGTAATGGTTTCGGTAATGCGAGCTCCGAAAACATTTACACGTGAGGATGTAGTTGAAATCAACTGCCATGGTGGTTTATTGTCCGTAAATCGCGTCCTGCAATTAGTATTAACCCACGGTGCCCGTATAGCTGAACCGGGTGAATTCACAAAAAGGGCATTTTTAAATGGGCGGATTGATTTATCACAAGCGGAAGCAATTATGGATTTAATCAGAGCAAAAACCGATAAAGCAATGACGAATGCGATTGGACAATTGGAAGGTCGGTTATCGAAAAAAATTAAGAGATTGCGGCAAGAGCTGTTGGAAGTTTTAGCCCAGGTTGAAGTAAATATTGATTATCCGGAATATGATGATGTAGAAGAAATGACACATAAACTTTTTAAAGAAAAGGCGTTATATGTCAAATCAGAAATTGAGAAGTTGCTTGAGACAGCGAAGCAGGGAAAAATTTTACGGGAGGGAATAAAAACCGTAATTATCGGGCGGCCAAATGTCGGCAAATCTTCGTTATTAAACAGCTTTGTCCATGAAAATAAAGCGATCGTTACAGATATACCGGGGACAACAAGAGATGTGATTGAAGAATATGTAAATATTCATGGCGTCCCATTAAAGTTAATTGACACAGCCGGAATTCGTGACACGGAGGATGTGGTTGAAAAAATCGGTGTCGAACGGTCCCGGCAAGTGTTGCGGGAAGCGGACTTAATTTTATTTTTGCTGAATAATAATGAACCGTTGACAGAGGAGGACATTCATTTATTTGACACAATCGAGGGAATGGATGCGATTATTGTTGTCAATAAAGTAGACTTGCCTCAAAAAATCGATTTTAATGAGATAAAGAGGATGGCTCGCGGTCGGAAAATTGTCAAAATCTCGGTCAAAGATGATAAAGGAATTGAAGAATTGGAAACAATGATTTCAAACATGTATATGGCCGGTAATCTGGAAGCGGATGACTTAACATATGTATCGAATGCACGCCACATTGGGTTACTGAATCAAGCGTTGCAATCAATAAATGATGCATTAGATGGAATTGGGATGGAAGTTCCAATTGATATTGTCCAAATTGATATGACAAAAACGTGGGAACTGTTGGGCGAAATTATTGGTGAAAGTGTCCACGATGAATTAATTAATAAATTATTTTCCCAATTTTGTTTAGGAAAGTAGGGGAATGGAGGTTAGAAAATGCAAACATATGAAGCGGGAGAATATGATGTCGTTGTTGTAGGAGCCGGACATGCCGGATGTGAAGCGGCTCTAGCAACAGCGAAAATGGGTGCAAAAACAGCTTTAATTACGATCAGCCTTGATATGATCGCTTTCATGTATTGTAATCCGTCCATCGGCGGTCCGGCAAAAGGTATTGTTGTTCGGGAAATTGATGCTTTAGGCGGAGCAATGGGAAAAGTCATTGATAAAACAGCCATTCAAATGCGCATGCTCAATACCGGGAAAGGTCCTGCAGTCCGGGCATTACGGGCTCAAGCAGATAAAGTATTGTATCAACAAGAAATGAAAAAAATGTTAGAAAATCAAGAGAATCTGGAATTAATCCAAGGAATGGTTGAACAATTAATTATTGAAGATGGTGAATGTCAAGGTGTTATAACAAAAACAGGAGCCATTTACCGTGCAAAAACGGTCGTTGTCACAACAGGAACGTTTTTACGCGGGGAAATAATTATTGGTGAATTAAAATATTCGAGCGGACCGAATAATCAACAACCTTCCATAAAACTTTCCGAGCATTTAGAACAACTCGGTTTTGATTTAGTTCGCTTTAAAACGGGTACACCGCCACGGGTAAATGGAAATACAATCGATTATTCAAAAACGGAAATCCAACCGGGTGATGAACATCCGCGAACATTCTCTTATGAAACAATGGAGGAGATTACCAATCAATTGCCTTGTTGGCTAACGTATACAACAGAAGAAAGTCATAAATTAATTGATGCTAATTTACACCGCAGCCCAATGTTTTCCGGGATGATTAAAGGCAGAGGACCAAGATATTGTCCATCCATTGAAGATAAAGTTGTTCGCTTCCACGATAAACCGCGTCATCAAATTTTTTTGGAACCTGAAGGGAGAAATACAGAAGAAGTCTATGTACAAGGCCTTTCTACAAGCCTTCCGGAAGAGGTGCAACACGAATTATTAAAAACAATACCGGGATTAGAAAATGCAAAAATGATGCGAACCGGTTATGCGATTGAATATGATGCAATCATTCCAACACAGTTATGGCCGACTTTGGAAACAAAAGCAGTTAAAAATCTGTATACAGCGGGACAAATTAATGGAACAAGCGGTTATGAAGAAGCGGCCGGACAAGGATTAATGGCAGGAATTAATGCAGGCTTACGTGCGCTCGGCAAAACAGAAGAAGTGATTTTAAAACGGTCGGAAGCCTATATCGGTGTATTAATCGATGACCTGGTGACAAAAGGTACGGTTGAGCCTTATCGTCTGTTAACGTCAAGAGCAGAATATCGATTATTACTACGTCACGATAACGCTGATTTACGTCTTACGGATCTTGGATATAAGCTTGGGTTAATTAGTGAAGAACGGTTCCAACGATTCCTTGAGAAAAAAGAAAAAATTGACCGGGAAATAAAAAGGTTACATGCAACCAGAATCAAACCAAATGCAAAAACGCAAGAATTAATCAAAAGTATCGGCGGAAGTGAATTGAAAGACGGGATTTTAGCCAGTGATTTATTAAAAAGACCGGAAATGAAGTATGATTATCTAAAAAAATTAATCCCGGCAGAAGAAGAATTATCACCTGAGATTGAAGAACAAGTCGAAATTCAAATCAAATATGAAGGTTATATTAGTAAAGCTTTACAACAAGTTGAGCGGCTCAAGAAAATGGAAGATAAAAAAATCCCACTCAATATTGATTACGATGCGATTCAAGGGTTGGCGAATGAAGCAAGAGAAAACTTAAAAAAAGTTCATCCATTAACGTTGGCTCAAGCATCAAGAATATCAGGAGTCAATCCGGCTGATATATCCATTTTACTCATATATTTGGAACAAGGAAAAATTGCCCGCGTCGCCAATGAGTAACAAAAATGTTGCTCATTGGCTAAAGTGAAAACAACTTCCTCGGAAAGAGTGAGCAAATTGAATAGAGAACAATTTCTATCACAATTAGAAAAGTTGCATATTCATTTAACGGATGAGCAGCTTCATCAATTTGAAATATATTATCAAACTTTAATTCATTGGAACGAAAAAATGAATTTAACAGCCATTACAGAAAAGGGAGAGGTTTTCTTAAAACATTTTTATGACTCTTTGACGATCGTCAGGGAATTTCCATGGTCATTGGCTGAAAATTTTACTGTTTGTGATGTAGGTGCAGGTGCCGGTTTTCCAAGTATTCCTTTGAAAATCGCCTTTCCTCATATTCAAGTTTCCATTGTAGACTCCTTAAATAAGCGAATTAATTTTTTAGAAGAATTAGTGACAACATTAAAATTAACAGATGTCCATTTATACCACGATCGAGCAGAAATATTCGGTCAAAATCCGCAACACCGGGAAAAGTATGACTTGGTAACCGCTCGGGCAGTGGCCAAAATGTCAATCCTAAGTGAATTTTGCTTACCTTTAGTAAAACCGGGCGGGTATTTCATTGCTTTAAAGGGAGCAAGTGGAGAAGAAGAATTGGAAGAGGGGAAAAAGGCAATTATGACGCTCGGAGGAAATATTTCCGGGGTACAATCTTTCATTTTGCCTTTTGAAAATAGTGAACGGACCATCATCCATATCCATAAAGCAAAATCAACACCAAAAAAATACCCGAGAAAACCGGGCGTTCCAACGAAAAATCCTTTATAATAAAAGAGACAAAACATGTTCTTTCATAAATTTACAAAATTTGATTCGAATAAGAAGGAACTTGGCGGGAAATAGAGAAATATGTATATAAGTATACTACGGTTATTTTATGGATGGAGATATCATTTTTTGATTGGATCAGTTCTGACTAATGATAAACACTCTAAAAAGGCTTTACACTAGGTACAAGATGAATAATCATTTGAATAGCACAAATGTTCGCTAGGGAGTAAGTTTTTGTAGAAACATGTCTTTTTGGGTGCTGACGATATATTAAACAAGTTTCTTCAAGGCCAGGGAGTTTTAAAAGGATGGTGAAGAATAATGAAACATCCATTATCACGTATATTTGGGGTTACTGAAAAGTTGGAGACAAATATGGATGAAGAAAAAGAAACTTTATTAGACGTTGACAGAGAGGAAATCGTTAAAGTTCCAGTCGAACAAATTATTCCTAATCGGTTTCAACCCCGAACGATTTTTGATGAAGAAAAAATTGATGAATTAGCACGGACGATTCATACACATGGGATGATCCAACCAATTGTCATTCGCCAACTGGACCATGATCAGTATGAAATTATTGCTGGAGAAAGACGCTATCGGGCCATAAAAAAATTAGGTTGGGAATATGTTCCTGCCATTATTAAAGATATGAACGATAAACAAACGGCTTCGATTGCTTTAATTGAGAACTTACAAAGAGAAGAACTGACACCGATTGAAGAAGCAATTGCCTACAATCAATTGATTGAAATTCATGAATTAACGCAAGAAGCTTTAGCCCAACGTCTTGGAAAAAGCCAATCGACGGTTGCGAATAAACTTCGGTTGCTCAAGCTCCCCCAACCAATTCAAGAAGCTTTATTGTCGAAAACGATTACTGAACGACATGCCCGGGCATTGATGCCACTAAAAGATGAAGAAAAACAGTTAAAGGTTTTTAACGAGGTAATCGAAAAAAATTTAAACGTAAAACAAACGGAAGAAAGAATTAATAAACTATTATCACAGGATGCGAAGCCGAAACCAAAGCGGATTTCTTTTAGTAAAGACGTCAGAATCGCGGTTAATACAATCAGACAATCTTTGCAAATGGTACATAAAAGTGGAATTAATGTTGACTCGGTTGAGGAAGAGCTCGATGATTTTTATCAAATCACCATTCGCATTCCTAAAAAGAAATCATAGATTAATAGAATTTGTTATGGAAGGAAAACGCGGGCGTCAGTGCAAAAAAAAAAGATACCATGTTTTCGGCTGCGATGCATTTATTGATAAAGTGATGGCTTTTTTTATAGGGAGTTTATGCTTTCGATGCTTTCCTTGTGTGCTAATCTGTAATTCTTAAAATTTCCAACTGGGCCGCATAGGGCATCTTTGTTGGAAATTTAAAACTTTCTTAACATATATGAAAAGACTGCTTGGTTCAGTCTTTTTTTTTATTGAAAATTTTTTTGTGAATCTTAAAAATATCAGTATTAGCCAATAAAACTACTAGAATGGTAAAATTTCATATGATTAAATGCCAATGATTATTTATAGAAATGAAAAGTTTTTTTCTCATTTTCATGGTAAAATAGAATAAGTTTTAAGTTTTAAGGTAGGTGAAACTGTGAGTAAGATTATTGCAATTGCTAACCAAAAAGGCGGAGTAGGAAAAACGACAACATCTGTTAATTTGTCTGCCTGTTTAGCTTATATTGGAAAAAAAGTATTGCTTGTCGATGTAGACCCACAAGGTAACGCAACAAGTGGGATAGGTATAGAAAAAGCTGATGTTTCAAAATGTATATATGATATTTTAATTGATGATGAAGATACGAAAAATGTTGTTCTTTCTACTCAAGTTGAAAATTTATTTGTCATCCCTGCAACGATTCAGTTAGCGGGAGCGGAAATTGAATTAGTACCAACGATTTCAAGGGAAATGAGATTGAAACATGCTCTATTACAAGTAAAGGATCAGTTTGATTATATTATTATCGACTGTCCTCCATCTTTAGGGCTATTAACCTTAAATGCATTGACGGCAGCAGATTCTGTCCTGATACCGGTGCAATGTGAATATTATGCCTTGGAAGGTCTGAGTCAGTTACTGAATACAGTTCGTCTCGTACAAAAACATTTAAACAGTGATTTAAAAATAGAGGGTGTTCTCTTAACGATGCTGGATGCCCGAACAAATTTAGGAATCCAAGTGATTGATGAAGTAAAGAAATACTTTCAAAATAAGGTTTTTAATACAATTATTCCAAGAAATGTCCGACTAAGTGAGGCACCGAGTTACGGTAAACCAATAATCATTTATGATCCAAGATCCAGGGGTGCAGAAGTGTACCTAGAATTAGCAAAGGAAGTGGTGGTGAATGGCTAAAGGTCTTGGCAAAGGGTTAGATTCTTTGTTTTCAAATGTAAAATTAGAAGAAGAAGAAACCGTTCAAGAAGTAAATATTAAAGAATTACGACCAAATCCGTATCAGCCACGAAAAATTTTCTCGGATGAAGCGATTGAAGAATTAAAGCAATCCATTCTTGAACATGGTATCCTTCAGCCTTTAATTGTTCGCAAAAGTATAAAAGGATATGAAATTGTTGTTGGTGAACGTCGCTACCGTGCTGCGAAAATGGCGGGGTTGGACATCGTTCCGGTTGTTGTAAGAGATTTAAATGACCAGCAAATGATGGAATTAGCTGTATTAGAAAATTTACAAAGAGAAGATTTAACCCCCATTGAAGAAGGGGCAGCTTACCAAATGCTGATGGATCAGCTGCACATCACTCAAGAACAATTGGCAAAAAGATTGGGAAAAAGTAGACCGCATATCGCAAATCATGTTCGCCTACTTTCTTTACCAAAGGAAATTCAGCAGTTGATTATTGATGGTAAATTGTCAATGGGCCATGGTCGTGCACTGCTCGGATTAAAGAAAAAGGATAAAATAAAACCTGTTGTAGACAAAGTAATAAAAGAACAATTAAATGTTCGGCAATTGGAACAACTTGTCAACAACTTGAATAAAAATGTTCCACGTGAAACAAAAAATCAAAAAGAAAAGAAAGATATCTTTTTAATCGAACAAGAAACATATTTACGTGAAAGATTTGGAACAACTGTTAATATTAAACAATCAAAAAACAAGGGGAAAATAGAAATCCAATTTTTTTCTAAAGACGATTTAAACCGTATTTTAGAAATTTTGAATTCGGACTCGTAGAATAAGTCATGTATAGTGACTTATTTTTTTACATTAGGAACGGAAGGATGCCGAGAAATACCCTGTCAACTTCGGTAATTCATACGTTTCTTCATTTGAGAATTTTTTTATTCTATTATGGAGCGGAAAAACTATTTTATTTTTACAGATGGTAGAGATACGAAAAGATATGATAGTATAAAAGATACATTTATTCTTTTAAAAAATTTGTGGGTGAAATTATGGCATTATGGGGATCAATTGT
Source organism: Caldibacillus thermoamylovorans (assembly GCF_000751775.1). Taxonomy (GTDB): domain Bacteria; phylum Bacillota; class Bacilli; order Bacillales; family Caldibacillaceae; genus Caldifermentibacillus; species Caldifermentibacillus hisashii. Next base: position 34,936 of record NZ_CCRF01000105.1, on the reverse strand, counting down.
CAATGTACTATTTATAATAATTGGTTCACTGATCGGGCGGTTATTAGCAAATATCCCTGAATCGATGAAAAATACGATTATGAAAGGGATCGGTTTAACTGTTTCCGTTTTAGGAATTCAAATGGGAATTAAAAGCAGTAATTTTCTATATGTTATCATTAGTATTGTTTTAGGCGCTATTATTGGGGAATGGTTATGTTTAGAGGAAAAATTAAATCAGTTTGGAATCTGGATTGAAAAGAAAGTTGGAGGGAAATCAAAAGGAAATATCGCCCAAGGTTTTGTAACGGCCACACTCATTTTTGTGATCGGAGCAATGGCGGTTGTTGGTGCGTTGGACAGCGGTATTCGTGGTGATCATCAAGTGCTTTATACAAAGGCGGTTATTGATGGTTTTACAGCAATTATGTTGACAAGTACGCTTGGTTTAGGTGTCGTTTTTTCCAGTATACCGGTCTTTCTTTATCAAGGTTTCATCGCTTTATTCGCAAACCAAATTAATCGGTTGATTCCCGAACAGGTAATGGATATTTTCATTTTGGAGCTGACTGCAACAGGGGGAATTATGATTCTAGCCATAGGGTTAAATATTTTAGAAATAACGAAAATTAAAGTAGCAAATCTGTTACCCGGTTTGATCGTGATTGCTATATTGGTATCAATTGTAGGCTTTTTTAAATATTAGTCAGTGGGGAATCGGTATCCCCACTGATAGGTAGATGGATAATTTCATTCTCCCACCTAAGCTCCCCTTCTTACTAAATGCCGGAACTTCTCCATTCGCACATTTAAACAGTATCTTTGTTCAAAGATAGTGTTTGTGCTTTAGACATTTGTTCAAAATGGTAAAGTAAACCGGCTTTATAAATTCCTTCTGCCATCGTTTTTGCTAAATTCATAACAAGATGTAATCTAGTGTTTTGTAATACAAAATACTCCATGAATCCACTGATATTTACAATTCCGGTCATATGAATATCACCAACAGCCGGCAATGTTTTATTAACACCCGCACCCGGTTTTAATGAACCGTTTTTAATATGAATGGTTCCCACATTTTTACTATGGCCTAAACAGGCATCGATACCGATAATAAAAGGATTGTTAAAACGACTCTCAATCATATCCAGTTTTTCGGTCAAATTAATGGCATGAATAGGTTCATCCAAAGTTCCAAAAACATAAAAATTTCCTGGTAAATTTCTTTCCGTAACAAGACTGCCGACCAGTGGTCCCAGTGAATCTCCGGTTGATCGGTCCGTACCTATACAAATAAAAACAATTGGAACTGAAAAATCATTTGGTAAAAATGATAGTAATGCATTAGCGAGTTTGCCGGCTGCGAAACGATCCTGCCAATCTATTTTCAAATCATTTTTCCCTTTTATAAACCCGGTTCTAAACATATTTTCCCACCTTTACCGGTAATCATTTGTATTATAAGTTTAGTTAGATTTAAAGTTTTTTATACATGGAGGAACAAAATTGGGAAATTAATTTGTTTAAATTACTTATTGTAGAGAGGATTATGCTATAATTATTTAAATATGATGTAGCGTGTTTTTATGATTGAATATCCTTTCTTGGGGAAAGAGTAATAAAATGTGGAGGAGTTTGAAAATGGAAGAGAAGACATTTCAGTTGAATGATATTGTTGAAATGAAAAAACAACATCCTTGTGGTACAAACCGTTGGAAAATCATTCGGTTAGGCATGGATATTCGGATTAAATGTCTAGGCTGCTCTCACAGTGTCCTTTTACCAAGAAAAGAATTTGTAAGGAAAATGAAAAAAGTCATTGATCATGCTGATTAATTTTCATGATGTAAATGTTAATTACCACGGCAATTCTTGTCATTATGAAAAGGTAATTTTTGATTGTCACCCAAAAAGGTTTTACATGAAATCCAGTATTCATTATAATTTGTTCTGTTCGATACTTGATTTTTCTAACCATTAAGTTTTGATCAGATGAAATCATATATTAGGAGTGAAATAAATGGCTTTAACAGCAGGTATTGTCGGTTTACCGAATGTTGGGAAATCGACACTTTTTAATGCAATTACCCAAGCGGGTGCAGAGGCAGCAAACTATCCATTTGCAACAATCGATCCGAATGTAGGGGTCGTTGAAGTTCCGGATGCCCGTTTAGATAAGTTGACAGAAATGTATCAACCGAAAAAAACGATACCAACGACGTTCGAGTTCACCGATATTGCCGGTATTGTCAAAGGAGCAAGTAAAGGTGAAGGATTAGGGAATAAATTTTTGGCTAATATTCGCCAAGTGGATGCCATTTGTCATGTTGTTCGTTGTTTTGATGATGAAAACATTACCCATGTGTCAGGCCGGGTCGATCCGCTTGATGATATTCAAACCATCAATCTCGAATTAATTCTTGCTGATATGGAAACAGTGGAGAAAAGGATTGCCCGTGTTGAGAAATTGGCAAAGCAAAAAAATAAAGAGGCTCAAGCCGAATATGAAATTTTAACCATGTTAAAGGAAACGTTTGAAAATGAACTTCCCGCAAGAACGATTGAATTCAATGAAGAACAACAAAAAATAGTGAAAGGTTTTCAACTTCTAACGATGAAACCTGTTTTATATGTTGCAAATATCGGGGAAGATGATGTTGCAAATGCAAATAAAAATAAATATTTCCAAGTAGTACAGGACTTTGCCGAGAAAGACCATGCGGAAGTTGTTGTTATTTGTGCAAGAATTGAAGAAGAAATTGCCGAATTAGAACCGGAAGAAAAAGCAGCATTTCTTCAAGAATTAGGTATTCAAGAGTCCGGATTGGATCAAATGATTCGAAAAGCTTACCATCTTTTAGGATTAGCGACATTTTTTACTGCCGGGGTTCAAGAGGTTCGAGCCTGGACATTTAAAAAAGGAATGAAGGCGCCTCAATGTGCCGGAATCATTCATAGTGATTTTGAAAGAGGCTTTATTCGGGCGGAAACGGTATCCTACGATGATTTAGTCGCAAACGGATCATTTAATAAGGCAAAAGAAGCCGGCAAGGTTCGCTTAGAGGGAAAAGATTATATTGTCCAAGACGGAGACATTATGCATTTTCGGTTCAATGTATAAAATGGCAGGTTGAGAACGGTCTCGAAGCCAAATGAAGCAGTGAAAAAATGAAAAAAAGCAACGAGACCATCTCTCGGAGTTAAATAATGCATTGAAGAATGGAGAAAAGACCACGACACCCACTCTCAATGCCAAAAAAAGTATCGATTGACTTGAAAAAAGACCGGCTCTCGAGGACAAATGGAGTTGCGAAACAATGAAAAATGACATCGAGCCCCGGCCCTTTTTTTTGCCCAGTTCACTACCCGCATCCGTCGACCAAGACAGAAAAAGCAGAATAAAAGCAAGTTTGGAGAGAATATTCAAACTGGGATTTTTAATTACACTGGTGTGTTAATACACCAAGGAAAACTTATTACATCCCCAAATACCGTTTGGTTTAATTCAGGGATTTTTCTAGTGTATAATATAGTTAGGAATTAGGGGGGAGGTATATGAGTTGTATGGAAATGCAGCAAATTTGGGAGAAATATGTCCTTGAAAATTCACTTGATTCATTTATAATTGATAAAACAATTATCGATTCTTGGCAACTTAGTAAAAAATTCAAAGTCAATCCTAAAGATGGAATTGGCAAACGATTTCTTACGACGAGCGATTTTCAAAAAAGATTAAGAGATCATGAGACGATGGTTTCTTTAGCAAAGAAAAGTTTAAATCGATTCCAATTTCTTTTGAAAAATATTGATTTTATTCTTGTGTTGACAGATGCTGACGGCTATATTTTATGGCAGTCAGGCAATGAGCATTTGAAAGAACATGCACGTGAAATCCGGTTTTCACAAGGATATCAATGGACAGAATCGATGGTTGGAACGAATTCAATTGGAATCGCTTTACGAACAAAAGAGGCAAATTTTATTCACGGATACGAACATTTTGCCAGAGCCTCGCACAACTGGAGCTGTGTCGCATCTCCCGTTTTTGGAGAAAATCGAGAAGTTGTAGGGGTAGTCGATTTATCAATGCCTGCACATTATCCGAAGAAAGAGGATTTTTTATTTACCGTTCAATTGATTGCGGAATTTATTTCAGAAGCATTGCAAAGGAAAGTATTTGAAGAACAGAAGTATATGTTACAATATTTTTCTAGTAAAAAACAACCAGGAATACTTTGCAACTCCTCCATGACCATTTTACACATATCCCCTGAACTAGTAGATGAACCTGAAGCCTATATTGGAAAAAAGCTAAGTGCTCTTCCAAATGAAAAATGGGAGATTGTAAAACGTGATCCTATTCGAAAAGAAGATACTTGTATCGGCTATTTTGTTTACGTTAAACATAGAATATTTAATCATCCTTTTAAGTTTCATTATGTTTCAGGTCGAAGCAAAACTTTTCATCAATTATTGGAAGAAGTACAAATTGTTGCACCAACTTCAGCTCCCATTCATTTATACGGTGAAACAGGGAGCGGAAAAGAAGTGTTAGCCAAAACAATCCATGAAAACAGTCCTTTTGCAGAGGGAAAACTAGTTTCTGTCAATTGTGGCTCGATACCGGAAAACTTGATGGAAAGTGAATTATTTGGTTATGAAAAGGGTGCTTTTACAGGAGCAAACCCAAATGGATATATAGGAAAAATCGAGCAAGCGAATAATGGTACATTATTTTTAGATGAAATTGAAGATATGCCTGTATCAATGCAATCAGACTTATTACGTGTTCTTCAGGAAAAAAAGTTAACTCGAATTGGTGGGACTAAAGAAATTAATGTAAATTTTAGACTCATTACAGCGAGTAATCAGGATTTAAAGGCACTTGTTAAGGCAAAGAAATTTCGAACAGATCTCTTTTATCGAATATATGTATGTCCCCTTCAGATTCCACCGTTAAGAGATAGAAAGGAAGATATACGAGAGCTTATCAAGTATTTTGAAAGCGCTAATTCTTGGTATCCGTTTTGGGAAGAAATGTTGGTTGAAGTTGCGGAACAGTATCCGTGGAAGGGCAATGTTCGCGAACTGAATAATTTCTTGGAAAGATGTCTTATTTATTACAGAGATCGCATCCCAACGAAGGAGCAGTTGATTCAGTTGATTCAGAAAGGGGGGTTAATCGAGTTTCAAGAGACAAGTGATACATTAAGTTTTAAGGAACAAATAGAAAAAGAAAACATTTATAATGCTTTAGTAAATAATAACGGAAATATTCCGATGGCGGCAAAACAACTCTCGATATCGAAAAGTACCCTTTATCGTAAAATAAAAAAATACAAGTTGGATTAAAATGAGAAAAAATGCGACGATTTGATACGATTGTCGCATTTTTATTTTTTTTGAGAATAAGAAAGTATAAAAATACAAGGAAGTAACTTTGGATTAGTTTTAATGTCCGGCTCCGAGCGCCAGCGACTAGCGCTTTTCTTATTATACATAAAACCGTCTCTATCCGTAGTTTTTCATTTTGGCACGCTTTTTGCAATATTAAACAGTGAAAACATCAATAAAAGGAAAAATTTGATGTTTTCCCTTAAAAAAAGAAACGACCATCTTAATTGGATAGGAGGGTAGGGATCATGGAACAATTTGATCTAATTGTCATCGGAGCTGGTCCTGGTGGATATGTGGCAGCTATTCGGGCAGCACAAAAAGGAAAGCAAGTGGCCTTAATTGAAAAAGCATCATTAGGTGGCACTTGTTTAAATGTTGGCTGTATCCCGTCCAAAACCTTTTTACAACATAGTGAATGGATGGAAAAAATAAAAACAGCCAATCAGTTTGGAATTCTCTCTGAAGTAAAGCATATTGACTATGCGAGATTAGTAGAACGAAAAGATCAAGTAGTTGGAACATTAGTAAATGGCATTCAATATTTATTGAAAAAAAATAACATTACCTTGATTCAGGGGGAAGCGGTTGTAAAAGACAACTTGGTTGTTGTCGTAAATAATCAAGAGTTTAAGAGTAAAGATATTATCCTTGCTACTGGTAGTCGACCATTTGTTCCACCGATTAAAGGTTTAGACAAAGTGGCCTATTACACGACAGATAATTTCTTTGATTTAAAAAAACAGCCGACAGAACTTGTTATTATTGGCGGAGGTGTAATTGGAATTGAATTAGCCTTTGCCATGGCGCCATTAGGAACAAAAGTAACTGTTGTGGAAGTAGCGGATGACATTCTATTAACAGAAGACAATGAAGCTCGTAATGTAATAAAAAGAAAAATGGATCAACTAGGAATTCAATACTATACGAAAGTAACAATTCAAGAAGTAACAAATAATGAAGTAATTTTACAAAATCAAAAGATCCCTTATACAGAATTACTTGTAGCAACTGGAAGAAAACCTAATATTGAAATTGTAAGCGCCTTAAATTTAGAGCTGGATGAGAAGAAAAAATTTATTAAAGTAAATGGGAAATTTTTAACAAGTAGAAATCATGTGTACGCCATTGGAGATCTGATTGGAGGTTTTCAACTAGCACATGCAGCCAGCAAAGAAGGATTAACAGCTGTTTCGGCTATCCTTAATGAAAATCATTTACCATATAATCCGGATGAAATTCCTAGATGTGTATACACCCACCCGGAAATCGCCTCCTTTGGCCTAAGTGAAGAGCAGGCGAAATTAAAGGGTTATGAGGTTGTCACAAAGAAAATGTCCTTTCAAGGGAATGGGAGGGCAATCGCAATGGGTGAAACGGAAGGGTTTGTGAAAATCATTACCGAGAAAAAATATCACGAAATATTAGGAGCCGTTGTGGTTGGGGCAAATGCTACAGAATTAATTAACCAAATATTAGCCGTAAAACATTCAGAAGGTCGAATTGAAGAACTGGCTACACTCGTATATGGACATCCAAATTTATCTGAAGTTATCGGGGAAACGGCCGAAAGTATTTTATTTAAAGCTATACACGAATAAGGTTGAGGAGGAAATGCTATGGAAAAGAAGGATGCTTTATGGATTTATGAAAAGATGAACGATATTCGCTTATTTGAAGACAAAGTGCATGAGATTTTTTCTTCCGGGGAAATTCCGGGTTTTGTTCACCTATATGCTGGAGAGGAAGCAGTTGCAACTGGTGTTTGCGCACACCTAAATGATAACGATTACATTACAAGTACACATAGAGGTCATGGACATTGTATTGCCAAAGGTTGTGATTTAAATGGAATGATGGCCGAAATATTTGGCAAAGAAACCGGGCTTTGTAAAGGAAAAGGCGGCTCGATGCATATTGCTGATATCGACAAAGGGATGCTTGGTGCAAACGGCATGGTAGGTGGTGGATTTCCATTGGCTGTAGGCGCAGGGCTTCGTAATAAATATTTGAAAACAGATAATGTTGTTGTTTGTTTCTTCGGGGATGGTGCGGCTAATGAGGGGACATTCCACGAAGGATTAAATCTCGCTTCAATTTGGAAGTTGCCGGTCATTTTTGTCTGTGAAAATAATATGTTCGGTGAGGCGACCCCACAAGCGTATGCTTCGGCTTCGAAAACAATAGCTGAACGAAGCGTTGCCTATAATATGCCGGGTGTACGGGTAGACGGAAAAAATGTGTTGGAAGTGTATGAGGAGGCGGGAAATGCAATCGAGCGAGCAAGAAATGGTGAAGGACCTACTTTAATTGAATGTGTTACCTATCGTAATTATGGCCACTTTGAAGGAGACGAGCAAAAGTATAAAGCAAAGGATGGAACGGAAAAAGAGTTGGCAGATAAAGATTGTATTACGATTTTCCGTAAACAAGCCATTGAACTTAACCTCATGACAGAAAATGAAGCAGATGAAATTGAAAAAGCATCAGTGGAAAGAATTCAAGCAGCTATTCAATTTGCCAAAGAAAGTCCGCTACCAAGACCGGAAGCTTTATATGAAGATGTATATGCATAATAAATGAGAAAGGAAGTGTTGGAAAATGACAAGAAAAATAACGATGATGAAAGCAATTAATGAAGCATTGGATATTGCAATGGAACGAGATGAGAAAGTAATCCTTCTTGGTGAAGATATAGCTGGTGGTGCAACCGTTGAGCATTTAAACGGGAAAGGTGCCTGGGGAGGTGTATTTGGTTTAACAAAAGGTTTGGTTGAAAAATACGGAACAGAACGAGTAATTGATACGCCAATTTCTGAAATGGGATACATGGGGGCAGCTGTTGGAGCAGCGGCCACCGGATTAAGACCAGTTCCGGAATTAATGTTCAATGATTTTATTGGATTTTGTTTTGACACCATCCTTGCACAAGGCTCGAAAATGCGTTACATGTTTGGGGGAAAAGCAACAATACCGATGACGATACGTACAAATCATGGGGCAGGTGCATCTGCGGCAGCACAGCATTCCGGATCATATTACGGGATTCTTGGCTCGATTCCGGGAATTAAAGTTGTTGTTCCTTCTAATCCATATGATGCAAAAGGACTTCTTCTGTCCGCAATAGAAGATGATAACATTGTTGTATTCTCAGAAGACAAGACGCTTTATGGTCTAAAGGGGGAAGTTCCTGAAGGGTATTATACAGTTGAAATTGGAAAAGCAAAAGTAAAACGGGAAGGTACAGATTTAACAATTGTATCCATTGGAAAAATGTTGTATGTTGCCGAAGAAGTTGCCGATCGACTAGCAGAGGAGGGAGTTTCTGTTGAAGTAATCGATCTTTTGACAGTAGCTCCGTGGGACCAAGAGACGGTTATTCATTCTGTTAAAAAGACAAATCGCTTAATCGTAATTGATGAGTCTAATCCACATAATAATACCGCTACTGATATTGCAAGTGTCGTTTCTGATAAAGCTTTTGATTATTTGGATGCACCGGTTAAATGCGTTTGTGCACCAAATACACCTGTTCCATTTGCCAAAAACCTGGAAGAACTATATATTCCGAATGCAGATAAGGTGTTAAAAGTGGCGGATGACATTATTTTTGATTTAAAAAACCGAACTCTCGTTTAAGGTGGTGAACAAATTGTCTACAGAAATTTTAATGCCTAAGTTAGGGTTAACCATGACAAGTGGAGTAGTTGATGAATGGATAAAAAAGGAAGGGGAACCTGTTCAAAAGGGAGAACACGTTTGTACCATTAGCTCAGAAAAGTTAACGGCCGAAGTCGAAGCTCCTGCTGACGGGATCTTAGTAAAAATAATTGTAGCAGAGGGGGAGGAGGCAGACGTTAAGGAACCCATCGGTATTGTGGCTCAAGAAGGAGAAACAATTGATACACAACAACCTGAAGAAACTGTCTCAAAACCAAAACAAAATCAAAGGGTACAAGAACAACTTGTTCCGGTGTCTGCTAAAAAACCATTGGTATCTAATGGTGAACGTATTTTCGCAAGTCCGCTAGCAAGAATATTAGCCAAGGAAAAAAATATTGATCTCACTCTTATAAAAGGTACAGGTGGGAATAACCGAATTACAAAAAGGGATATAGAAGCATATGAGCATTCAGCTACAAGAGAGGTAGCATCTACCACCGATGTAGTTGCTTCATCAAAGAGTACAGCTAGCCAAAACATGGGTGCCGGGCTGACAGGTATGCGTAAAGTCATTGCTAAACGAATGAAAACTAGTCTTGACCAAACGGCACAGTTGACCATTCATCGAAAAGCGGACTTAACTGCATTTATAAAGTTTAAAGAGGAAATAAAGCGTCATCTTTCTGATACAGAAATTGCCGGAAGTCTGAGTCTCACTGTTTGCGTTTCAAAAGCTGTCATCCTTGCTTTAAAAGAGTATCCTGAAATGAATAGTTGGTATGAACCGGATACAAATGGATTCCAAACTTTTGATGAAGTTCATCTTGGCATAGCGACCGCTTTATCCGATGGGTTAATGGTACCCGTTATAAGAAATGCCCATCAAATGAGTTTAAAAGAATTAAGTGGTGCCATTACAAAAGTTACTCAGGCTGCTCGCGAAGGAAGCCTTGCAGGCGAACTCGTTACCGGTTCCACTTTTACAATAACAAATCTAGGGAAAAGTGGCATCGAGTATTTTACACCAATATTAAACACGCCTGAAACGGGTATTTTAGGTGTGGGAAGTCTTCAAGATAAACTTACTTTAAATAACGACGGTCAAGTCATAACAACAAAAGAATTGCCACTAAGCTTAACTTTCGATCACCAACTAATTGATGGAGCTCCGGCTGCAGAATTTTTAGGGAGAATCGTCTCATTTATAGAAAAACCTTATTCACTTCTTTTATAAAAACATACGAACATTAGTAGTACTGACCAAGGCCATGGTTTGGGCTGTTTAAAAAGTAGCTTTCAATGACTAAACAGATAAAAAGTAAAACCCAAGAATGCGGTTATTTCAACATTCTTGGGTTTTAAATTTATAAAAGTCAAAATGGACAGCCCCTTCCCTTCGATTAATGAAAATTTTCAACAGTTCATTGCAGAATTGTCTAGGCTGTGTTATAATTATGAATCGTGAGTAATGAAGATTGCTCCTTGCTCAAATTTTTGAGCCGTTTAAGTCCAAAAGGAGGTGAATAGTGATGAGAAAGTACGAAGTTATGTACATCATCCGTCCAAATATTGATGACGAATCAAAAAAAGCGGTTGTCGAACGTTTTAACAAAGTTTTGACAGATAATGGTGCTGAAATTACTGAAACAAAAGATTGGGGTAAACGTCGTCTTGCTTATGAAATTGAAGATTATCGTGACGGTTATTACCAAATTATTAATTTTACAGCTGAACCACCTGCCGTTCAAGAATTTGACCGTTTAGCAAAAATAAGTGAAGATATTATTCGTCATTTAATCGTTAAAGAAGACGAATAAGTTTTAATATATGTAATGGAGAATGTTTCACGTGAAACATTCTTGTCCAAGGGGAGTTGATTCTGATGTTAAATCGTGTGGTATTAGTTGGCCGCTTAACGAGAGATCCGGATTTAAGATATACACCAACTGGAGTTCCGGTTGCAACTTTTACACTGGCTTGTAATCGTCCTTTTACGAATCAAAAAGGTGAACGTGAAGCTGATTTTATTAATTGTGTTGTTTGGAGAAAACCGGCAGAAAATGTCGCTAATTACTTGAAAAAAGGAAGCTTGGCAGGGGTCGATGGACGTATCCAAACAAGAAGTTATGAAGCCCAAGACGGAAGAAAAGTTTATGTAACAGAAGTAGTTGCTGAGAGTGTTCAGTTTTTAGAACCAAAAAGTTCTTCCAATCGGGAATATCAAAGTTCTCCGGCGGGAGGATATTCGGGCTATGATAACCCATTTGGATCTAACAATCAGAATCAACCGAAGAACCCTAGCCCGGCAGGAAATGACGATCCGTTCTTTGATAACGGACAACCTATTGATATTTCTGATGATGATTTGCCGTTTTGATAAGGCAGTTAATTTGAGCGAAAAAATGATGAAAGGAGTGTTATAAATGGCTGCTGGTGGCAGAAAAGGTCGCGGTAAACGTCGGAAAGTATGTTATTTTACTGCGAACGGAATCACTCACATCGATTACAAAGATGTTGATTTGTTGAAAAAATTTATTTCTGAACGTGGAAAAATATTGCCTCGTCGTGTAACAGGAACGAGTGCAAAATATCAACGCATGCTTACAAAAGCAATTAAGCGGGCACGTCAAGTTGCATTACTTCCTTATGTTGCGGAAGATAAATAAAATAGAAGTAATGATACTTAAAGCGGCAAAGATGAACCTTTGCCGCTTTTCTTATACAAGTTTAGTTGAAGGAGAAGGTAATTATCGTTAAAATAAATATATATATTTTTATATAATATGTAAAAAAACACGAGTAATACAATTGTTGGTGCGAGAGTCAGCCGGGTTCTTTCTAAAATATTATTGTTTTTAATTTAAAAATTATATAGGTAATAAGCAAATCGCCACTTGCTTCAAGTCAGACTAGGGTATTAACCTATGTAGCTATAATGCTTTATAGGGAAATCAGATAAGCCCGCAACTAACTGAGTTACTATATCAGCGATTCGTAAAGAGGTGTTTAGGTGAAAGCAAAGGAGTTAACTGAAGGGGCAATAAGTTTAGCGATTTATATCATTATTTTACTTATGTTTTTATATTTACCTTTTTTTGGTGGACTATTCACTTTTGTATTGCCGTTCCCTTTCCTTTATTATACGGCAAAATATAATTGGAAAGCCGGTTTGCTGTTTTTTACAGCTTCGGTCATTTTAACATTTATAGTTGGAAGTTGGATTGCTTTACCGATCCCTTTTCTATTTGGTTTTGTTGGTTTCGTGTTAGGTTGGAATATTTATCATCAAAGAGAAGCACTGATCACTTTTTCAACATCCACTTTGGCTTTATTATGTAGCGTTGTCGTTGTTTATATTATATCCGCGACATTATTCGATATGAACTTCATAAAGAAAGCACAAACTATATTTAAAGAAGTGATGGATCAAACCATTTCTATGTTTAATTATATGGGGGAAAATACGGATCAAATCAAAGAACAATTGACCGAGGCTTATGATTTAATCATATCTTTACTTCCTTCATTATTAATTTTGTCATCGGCTTTAATTGTTTTGATTATCCAGTTCATTTCCTATCCGATTTTAAAAAGGTTTGGAATTCATGTAAAAGCTGCAAAACCATTCAGGGAAATCACATTACCGAAAAGTTTAATATGGTATTTTTTAATAACTACTTTTTTATCTTTTATAGTTGAGGCAGAGAAAGGTACTTTTTTGTATAATGTATTTATAAATTTATTGTATTTGATTGATATACTATTTGTCCTACAGGCAATTACATTTATTTTTGACTATTGTTATAAAAAACGGATACATAAAGCATGGGCTATTGTTGTATCAGTATTTATTATGCTGAATCCGGTCTTTAATCAATTAGCCAAAATATTAGGTATTATTGATTTAGGATTTGAATTACGTAAACGGATACAATAATAGAAGTTTCAAGCATTCAGTTTTAAAGTTCCACTTAGTTTTTAAAAATTTAGGAGTTGGAGCGTATGCCAATCTTTTTGCAAACAAACGGAATGAAAAAAATATTGATAGGATTTTTTTCTGTCATATTCCTGTTATTATTAATCCTTGCTATCTATAATTGGTGGTTAAGTGCAATATCAATAATAATCTTGCTTTATTTTTTTTATTTATTAATAAAACAAAGTGTAAAATTTCAAAAAGAAGTAGATCACTATATATCACTTCTTTCCCATCGCGTAGAAAAGGTTGGCGAAGAGGCTTTATTACAAATGCCAATTGGAATTTTGCTGGTTGATGAAGAATACACGATCGAATGGGCAAATCCTTACATGTTATCTGTTTTCCAAGAAGAATCTCTGATCGGTACGTCGGTTTATGATATTGCGGATGAACTTATACAAATGATGATCCAAGAAAATGAGAGAAAAATTATTACACTCCATGAGCGGAAGTATCGTGTTTTCTATAAAAGAGAAGAAAAACTACTTTATTTTTTTGATATTACGGAACAAGCATTAATTGAACAAAAGTATGAAGAGGAACAGCCAGTGATTGCCATCATATTTTTAGATAATTATGATGAAGTTACACAAGGAATGGATGATTTAGCAAGGGGGAGCTTAAACAGCCGGGTTACTTCTTTGTTGAACGAATGGGCAAGTCAGTATGGGATTTATTTAAAAAGAGTTTCCGGAGATCGATTTATCGCATTTTTTAATGAAAAAATATTAGCAGTGTTAGAAAAAGGAAAGTTTTCAATTCTAGATAATATCCGGGAAATGACGGCAAAAAATAATTTACCGCTAACATTAAGTATTGGTGTCGGTGCAGGGAGTTCCTCGCTTCCGGAACTTGGCAGCTATGCACAATCAAGTCTTGATTTGGCGTTGGGACGTGGTGGTGATCAGGCAGCCATAAAACTCCCAAACGGAAAAATAAAATTTTACGGTGGAAAAACAAATCCGATGGAGAAACGAACCCGGGTACGGGCGAGAGTTATTTCTCATGCATTAAGTGAACTGATTCAGGATAGCGACAGAATTTTTATTATGGGCCATAAATATCCGGATATGGATGCAGTTGGTGCAGCGATTGGTATATTAAAAATTGCCCAAATGAATCAAAGAGAATCTTATGTTATACTAAATGAGCAAGAAATTGATTCCGGAGTAAGGAAATTGCTCAGTGAGGTGAAGCAAAAGACGGATATCTACAGTCATTTTATTTCACCGCAAGAAGCATTAGAAATAAATATGACAAATGCCTTGCTAGTGATAGTTGACACTCATAAACCATCCTTAGTTATTGAAGAAAAATTAGTCAATCGTTGCGAGCGAATTGTTGTCATTGATCATCATCGCCGCAGTGAAGAATTTGTCCAAAATCCTTTGCTTGTCTATATGGAACCATATGCTTCATCAACATCTGAATTAGTAACAGAACTGCTTCAATATCAACCGAATCGGAAAATTGATATTCTTGAAGCGACTGCATTACTTGCAGGAATTATTGTCGATACAAAAAGCTTTACTCTACGTACCGGTTCAAGAACATTTGATGCAGCTTCATATTTAAGAGCAAAGGGCGCTGATACGGTTTTAGTCCAAAAGTTTTTACGTGAAGATTTAGATACTTTTATCAAGCGGGCAAAACTTGTTGAAAAAGTAGAATTTTATAAAGAAGGAATTGCGATTACAAAAGGAGAACCATCCGAATCTTACAACAATGTTCTTATCGCCCAAACGGCAGATTTATTATTAGCGATGGAAAATGTAGAGGCTTCCTTTGTTATCTCAAAAAGACCGGATGACATGGTTGGTATTAGTGCACGCTCCTTAGGAAAAATAAATGTACAAATTATTATGGAACAGCTGGAAGGAGGAGGCCACCTGACCAATGCCGCTACACAATTGAGGGATATAACAATAAATGAAGCCGAAATACAACTGAAAGCAGTGATTGATAGTTATTTAGAAGGAGGGAATCAATCATGAAAGTTATTTTTCTAAAAGATGTAAAAGGGAAAGGCAATAAAGGTGATATCAAAAACGTGGCTGACGGTTATGCACAAAATTTTTTAATCAAAAATGGTTACGCCATCGAAGCGACGCCGGCAAATATAAAATCTCTTGAAGCGAAAAAACGGAAGGAAGAAAAAGAAGCACAGAAAGAGTTGGAAGAAGCCAAGCAACTGAAGGAAAAATTAGGGAAATTAACTGTTGAAATTGGCGCAAAGTCTGGTGAAGGTGGTCGACTTTTTGGTTCGGTTACATCAAAACAAATTGCGGAACAACTACAAAAGCAACATGGTATAAAATTAGATAAACGGAAAATTGAATTGGAAGATGCCATTCGTGCTCTTGGATTTACCAAAGTCCCAGTTAAATTACATCCGGAGGTTCAAGGTACATTAACCGTCCATGTAAAAGATGAAAATTAATATAAGAATAAATTGATTTACGTCATACAGAATAAATTTTTCCATCGAAATCAAAAAACGGTCATGATAAAATGATATAAGAAAATATTACGGCTGTCTCAAGACTCAGACCTTTAAGTAGTAACCTATACAATGAGGTTGTATTGAGCAGCCTATTTCTATTTGAAACCAGGATCTTAATCATGAAAAAAGAATTTAACAGTAATTCGGTCATGAAAAAAGATTAGAGGTAAGCTTACTTCAAAATGACGAATGCCATAAGTTCGTATCCTTGTTGTTTTGTACGTATCAAAAGGAACATGGACAAGCTTCTTTGTGCACATATAATTTCAGTCTAAAATTTTCAACGTCGTCCATTGGCATCCTTGGTCGGAAGGAATTCGTTCTTTCCCAAAATTAAAAACAACAATATTTGGAGGTTTGAAAAAGCAAATGAATGATTTGTTAATCGATCGAACTCCTCCTCAAAATATTGAAGCAGAACAAGCTGTCTTAGGTGCTATTTTTATAGAACCTGAGAGTTTGATTTTTGCCTCTGAAAATTTAATACCGGAAGATTTTTACCGAAGTGCTCACCAACGAATATTTTCCGTTATGTTGAAATTAAATGATCTGGGCAAACCTGTAGATGTTGTAACGGTATCCGAGGAATTAGCAGCTTCCAATCAATTGGAAAATGTAGGTGGTATTTCTTATTTGATGGAATTGGCAAATTCGGTACCGACTGCTGCCAATATTGAATATTATGTTCACATTGTTGAGGAAAAATCTTTATTACGTCGTCTTATTCGAACCGCCAGTGAAATCGCGCAAGAAGGTTATACACGTGAAGATGAGGTAGAAATTCTTTTATCGGAAGCAGAAAAGCGGATACTTGAAGTAGCGAACCGCAAAAATACCGGAGCTTTCCAAAATATTAAAGATGTCTTGGTAAAGACCTATGATCATATTGAGCAACTCCACAGTAGAAAAGGGGAGATTACCGGGATCCCAACCGGTTTTAATGATCTTGACCGAATGACTGCAGGATTTCAACGCAATGACTTAATCATTGTCGCTGCACGTCCATCTGTAGGGAAAACCGCTTTCGCCTTGAATATTGCTCAAAATGTGGCGACTAAAACAGATGAAAATGTGGCGATCTTCTCCCTTGAGATGGGGGCAGAACAGCTTGTCATGCGGATGTTGTGTGCTGAAGGGAATATTAATGCACAAAATTTGCGTACAGGAGCATTAACCGATGAGGATTGGAAAAAACTAACGATGGCAATGGGAAGTTTATCAAATGCCGGTATTTATATTGATGATACGCCCGGAATTCGTGTTCAAGAAATTCGTGCCAAATGCCGTCGCCTAAAACAGGAACAAGGTTTAGGAATGATCGTTATTGACTATTTGCAATTAATTCAAGGAAGTGGCAGACGTTCGGATAACAGACAACAAGAAGTATCTGAAATATCCCGTTCATTGAAAGCTCTCGCCCGTGAATTGGAAGTACCGGTCATTGCCTTGTCACAGCTGTCCCGTAGCGTTGAACAACGCCAAGATAAACGACCGATGATGTCAGATATTCGGGAATCAGGAAGTATTGAGCAGGATGCTGATATCGTTGCCTTTTTATACCGTGAAGATTACTATGATAAAGAATCGGAGAACAAAAATATAATTGAGATTATTATTGCAAAGCAGCGGAATGGTCCGGTCGGTACGGTACAATTGGCGTTCGCAAAAGAATTTAATAAATTTGTTAATTTAGAAAGGCGATTTGATGAAACAGCCATTCCACCGGGAGCTTAAAAATTCAGGCTCCCTTTTTTATACAAAAAAATCCAGGAAATCATCTTTTAAACAAGTTTTATAATCCAGATCGGGTCAATCGGCGCTTTTTAAGGATTATCGCCTTTTTTACGAACATTAATAAGTTATATGTACTAATTTATTCGTATTTTACATTGACTTTTTACAGAAAAGTGATACACTAAATTGTTGTAAGGTACGTATAAAATTTTTGGAGGTGTCCAAATGGCATCAGTCGTTGTCGTTGGCTCTCAGTGGGGCGACGAAGGAAAAGGAAAGATAACTGATTATTTGTCGGAAAATGCGGAAGTTGTTGCACGCTATCAAGGTGGAAACAACGCAGGACATACAATAAAATTCAATGGTGAAACATTTAAATTGCATTTAATTCCATCCGGGATTTTTTATAAAGAAAAGATTTGTGTCATCGGGAATGGGATGGTTATTGATCCGAAAGCTTTAGTAGAGGAATTAAAATACCTCCATAATCGTAATATTTCAACGGACAATTTACATATAAGCAATCGAGCACATGTCATCTTACCTTATCATATTAAGCTGGATCAGGTGGAAGAAGAAGCAAAAGGGGAAAATAAAATCGGAACGACGAAAAAGGGAATTGGACCGGCTTATATGGATAAAGCAGCCAGAGTCGGAATCCGGATTGTTGATTTATTAGATAAAGATGTATTTAAAGAAAAATTATCTCGTAATCTCCAAGAGAAAAATCGACTATTTGAAAAAATATATGAAACAGAAGGATTTACATTAGAAGAGATTTTAGAAGAATACTATGAATATGGGCAACAGATTAAACAATATGTGTGCGATACCTCTGTTGTACTAAACAATGCAATAGATGAGGGAAGACGTGTATTGTTTGAAGGCGCACAAGGTGTGATGCTTGATATTGATCAAGGCACCTATCCTTTTGTTACCTCTTCTAATCCGGTCGCAGGCGGTGTGACTATCGGTTCCGGTGTTGGACCGACAAAAATTGACCATGTTGTTGGTGTAGCAAAAGCATACACAACAAGAGTCGGCGATGGGCCATTTCCGACTGAGCTTTTGGATGAGATAGGCGATCAAATTCGTGAAGTTGGCCGTGAGTATGGAACAACGACAGGACGACCACGCAGAGTCGGTTGGTTTGACAGCGTTGTTGTTCGTCATGCGAGAAGAGTCAGTGGCATAACCGACCTATCTTTAAACTCCATTGATGTCTTAACGGGAATTGAAACCGTGAAGATTTGCGTTGCCTATAAGTATAAAGATACCATCATTGAGGAATTTCCGGCGAGTTTGAAAGTTCTTTCCGAATGTGAACCTGTTTATGAAGAATTACCGGGTTGGACGGAAGATATAACCGGGTGCAGAACATTGGATGAACTGCCGGAAAATGCACGTCATTATGTGGAACGTGTTTCCCAATTAACCGGGATTCCGCTATCGATTTTTTCTGTTGGTCCTGACCGCACACAAACCAATTTAGTACGAGGCGTTTATCGATAGTATACCTGTCTCTTTGAACAGCCGGCGTCTATAAGGGATAAACATGCTTGACCAATGAATGGTCAAGCATGTTTTAAATAAGTGCACAAAGATGTTCAAGCAGTACATTGCAACCTCGCCATTCACTGTCCCCACAATAAATCAAAGATCTATCTTCTCGCTGAAGTAACTTTTTTGTAATAAAAATGTAATTTTGAACCCGATTAAATTCCAAACGATTCAAAAGAAAAAACATAATAGATAAAGGCAAAAAAAACATAAAAAATTTTTATGAAAGAAAAACGACTTCACAAACCATTTTCCATTATTTCCCACCATTTATACAGTTGCATTACAAAAATGGGCGTTCCGGCAAATTATTCAGCTTTTATGATAAATTAGTAAATAGAGAATTGAATTTTGATAATTTTCTTCAATATCTATTTGACATCCACAAATAGGTTATAGGAGGTACAGAATGCAACTGAAAGAAGGTTGGCAGAAAATATCTGTAAAGGCAGGGAGCTTGAAGGATCAACAAAGGCAGACGTTTAAACGAACGATTTTAGCAACCATTGTTATATCGACAATCTCCACAAGTACGTCAATCGCTACAGCAAAAGAAACAGCCAAATTACAAAAAGTATATCATGTTTATATAAATAACAATTATTTAGGCACTGTATCTGATAAAGAAAAAGTCGAACGTTTCGTTAATCAAAAAATGAGTGAAACACAAAAGCGATTTGAAGGATACCAATTAGCATATAAAAAGGATGACCTCGCTTTTGTCCCGGAACAAGTTTTTACAGCTTCTGTTGATAACGAGAAAGATGTTATTAGCAAAATACAGGAGAATTATGATGTAGCCGTAGAAGCCGTTGCTGTACAAATTGACGGTAAAACTGTTACATATTTAACAGATGAAGAAAAAGTGAATGAATTAATAGAAAAACTTAAACTCACTTATATACCACCAGAACAGCTAAAAGCATTAGAAACACAATCGAACGAAAATTTACCTGAATTAAAAGAAGGAGAAACGAGAATTACAGATATTTCATTGAGTACAAAATTAACCTATGTACATGAGGAAATTGATCCCGCCCAAGTAACATCAGTTGATGAAGCGGTAAATTTATTACAAAAAGGAATCGAGAAAGAGGAAAAATACATTGTAAAAGAGGGAGATGTTTTAGGGACAATCGCGGAAAGTCATGGATTGGATCTAAAACAGCTTCTTGATCTAAATCCGGGTTTAAATGAAGATTCCATCATTCAAATTGGCGATGAGCTGAATGTAACCGTATATGAGCCATATGTGAAAGTAAATGTGAAACAAGAAAACATGTCTTTACAAAAGATTCCATATGAAGTTCAAATTGTTGAAGATGAAACAATGTATAAAGGGGACGCAAAATTAGTTCAAGAGGGCGTCGAAGGAGAAAAGATGGTCCGTTCCATTATCACATTACAAAACGGGACAAAAATTGGAGAAGAAATTGCTGATGAAAAAGTCATTAAAGAACCGGTAAACAAAATTATTCATCAAGGTACGAAGGTCATTCCTTCAAGAGGAACCGGGCAATTTGCCTGGCCAACAAATGGAGGCTATATATCCAGTCATTTAGGTTACCGCTGGGGAAAACAGCATAAAGGAATTGATATCGCTCGTCCTGAAGACAGAATTATTAAATCAGCAGATAATGGCACAGTTGTCTCGGCCGGATGGGATGGAGGTTACGGAAACAAAATCGTCATTGATCATAATAATGGCATACAAACCGTTTATGCACATCTTTCATCGATCAATGTTTCTATTGGGCAAACGGTAGAAAAAGGAAGCCAAATCGGTATAATGGGGAGTACAGGTAATTCTACAGGCATCCATCTTCATTTTGAAGTGTATAAAAATGGCGTATTACAAAATCCATTAACGTATTTGCAATAAAGTGTAACATTAATCAATGGACGGAATCGATATCCCCGCCGATTGTCAGGTAAACAATCAGGGGACTATCCAATTCTAGGTGGGAGTCTTGACTTCCTGTTAAAAGTAGGATAAAAAATATAAAATAGCTATAATTCCCTGGTTATCCGGGGAATTTTCTTATGAAATAAATCTTCACTCGCCGTATAGATTGGGATTACTCCAATTGAAAAATAAAGGAAATTAATGAATATGTGGTGAACTTCACCTCTATTTCATGATAAAGTAAAGAGTAGGGCCTCCTTTTCTAAAGTTTGCGATAAAATATGTTTACGCAACTCTAAGTGTGAATTATTTGTAAAAATTTTGTATTATTCATAAGTAGAACCTAATTTCCTGAAAATCTCTAAAAACTAGAATAGATGAAAATAGATGATGTAATTACGTTAAGCAGAGAGGAGAGGTTTAAATGGCTAAAAAAATATTGGTCGTTGATGACGAGAAACCTATTGCAGATATTTTACAATTTAATTTAAAAAAGGACGGTTATGAGGTCTTTTGTGCATACGATGGGGATGAGGCACTGGAATTAGTTGAAGAAGTACAACCGGATCTTATCTTACTGGACATTATGCTTCCGGAAAAGGATGGGATGGAAGTTTGTAAAGAGATCCGAAAGAAATATGAGATGCCAATTATAATGTTAACCGCAAAGGATTCAGAAATTGATAAAGTTCTAGGACTTGAACTGGGTGCTGACGATTATGTTACAAAACCATTCAGTACAAGGGAGTTGCTGGCTCGTGTAAAAGCAAACTTACGCCGCCACCAACAAGTTAACACAGCAAACCAAGAAAATGAGAATAAAGAAATTGCCATCGGATCCCTCGTTATTCACCCGGATGCATATATCGTTTCAAAACGAGGCGAAATGATCGAGCTTACACACAGGGAGTTTGAGCTTTTATATTATTTGGCAAAACACCTCGGTCAAGTAATGACAAGAGAGCATTTACTTCAAACTGTTTGGGGTTATGACTATTATGGCGATGTACGGACAGTTGATGTGACAGTACGAAGATTACGGGAGAAAATTGAAGATAATCCAAGTCATCCTGGTTGGCTTGTCACGAGACGCGGTGTCGGATATTATTTACAAAACCCAGAACAGGAGTAATCGAGGCAAATGAAAAAATTTTCCATATTTTCTTCGATCCGGTTAAAATTTATTCTTTTCTTCGTTTTACTTATCTTACTTGCCATGGAAATTATTGGCGTTTATTTTGTCCGGGAGTTGGAAAAGGAACTCACGCAGAACTTTAAAGACTCGATTTTAAACCGAGTAAATTTATTAACTTATAATTTGGAAGAAGAGTTTTTAAAAGAGCGGGATAGTGAAGAATCCTTACAATTTGAAGATGACGTGAAAAAACTGTTAATTGATAATAAATCTTCAGATATAGAAGAAATGCGGGTGTATGATAAAGATTTACGGGTCATCGCTACTTCCGATCCGGGAAGTCAGGATAAAGTTGGTCAAAGGACGACAGATATCGTTGTAACAAGAACCTTTGTTACGGAAGAAATGATTGAAAAAATGTCTATTGACAAATCAACGAATGAACGGAAGTGGTTATTGTACGTCCCGATCAAAGTCGATAATGAAATTGAAGGGATCCTATTCATTGAAGGGAAAATTGAAAGGGTTTTTGAACAAATTCAAGTCATCAACCAAGTTCTCATAAATGGAACGATAATTGCGCTAGTCTTTACAGCCATTGTTGCAGTCATCATTGCTCAAACAATTACAAGACCGATCACAGATATGAAAAAGCAGGCTCAGGCAATGGCCAGAGGGAATTATTCCCGGAAAGTAAAAGTATACGGTCATGATGAAATTGGCCAATTAGCCATTACTTTTAATAATTTATCTAAAAAACTTCAAGATGAACAAGCGAAAACCGATAGTGAAAAACGGAAATTGTCCTCAATCTTAAAGTTTATGACAGACGGGGTTATTTCTACCGATCGTAAAGGACGAATTATTCTTATTAATGAAGCGGCTGAGCAAATGCTGAATGTTACACGTGAAACAGTCATATCTGAAAATATTATTGATGTCCTGGAGCTTGGGGATAAATATTCATTAAAGGATTTAACACAGGAACAAAACTCGGTTATTCTCGATTTAAGTACGAATGCGGTACCGCTAATTGTCCGTGTTAATTTTTCCATTATCCAAAAAGAAACAGGGATTATGAACGGTTTAATTGTTGTCCTTCATGATATAACCGAGCAAGAAAAAATTGAAAGGGAACGCCGTGAATTTGTTGCCAATGTATCTCATGAGTTAAGAACACCTTTAACAACGATGCGAAGTTACTTGGAAGCTTTGACGGACGGTGCCTGGATGGATAAAGACATTGCTCCTCAATTTTTAAAGGTAACGCAAAATGAAACGGAACGGATGATACGGTTAGTGAATGATCTCCTCGTGTTATCAAAAATGGATAGTAAAGATTATCAATTACGTAAAGAATGGATTAACTTTCCGAAGTTCCTTGACCATATTATCGACCGGTTCGAGATGGCAAAAGAAAAAAATGTTCATTTTTCACGTGACTATTTAAATGAACCAATACTCGTAGAAATTGATCAGGATAAAATTACCCAAGTATTAGATAATATTATCTCCAATGCTTTAAAATATTCGCCAAGCGGTGGAACAATCACCGTTAAAATGGTTGTCTTTCATGATTCTTTGGAAGTAAAAATTTCCGATCAAGGTGTAGGGATACCAAAACAAAATTTACATCGTATCTTTGACCGCTTTTATCGTGTTGATAAAGCGAGAGCAAGACACATTGGCGGCACGGGACTCGGACTTGCAATTGCAAAGGAAATGGTTGAAGCCCATAACGGTCATATTTGGGCTACGAGCATTGAAGGGAAAGGAACGACCATCCATTTCACTCTTCCATATGACCGTGATCAAGGGGATGATTTTTAATGAAAGTTGAACAAATCAAAACATTAATACTCACTACTTTGGTTTTGGTTAGCATCGTTCTGTTTTGGAATCTTGTTACTTTTCAACGAAACTATGACTTAGTGAATAATCAAGAATATGTAAAAGAAGTCACGATTAATGATATAAAAAAGCCAATAAAAGATCTGGTTGTTCCGAATAAGATCATTTATCGAAATGGGGAAAACAGTTTCCATGGCATCCAAAATATGGAACAGATCACACCATTTGTTAATGAAATTAGGAAATGGACTTTCTATGGTTTTCAAAGAAGTGTCAATGAATTTGTGGAAAAATTTGAAGGAATGCCCGGAAAGCAGGTTCTCATTGTCCAGTTTCCCGGTGATGTCCCGTTTGAATTGTTAAAATCGATGTATACGGTTGAGGTAAAAGAGATACCGAGCGGAAATTTCCGTTACATGTTCATTTTTCAGGAAGACCTAAACGATGACGAAGGAATTGTTTATTTTGCTACCAATGATTTAAGGTCGATCATTAAGGCAAATGTTCGGCAAAAATCTTCTGCACATTTTAGAAACTTAATTGAAATTATGAGTAATAATAGCAATCCTTATTACGCGTACAAGAAGAATTCCGGCTATTTATTTATTAACGACAAGGAAACGGTTATTCCGGATGATCAATACTATCCACGGTTATACGATGAAAAAATATTTGTTGATGCACTCTTTTCGAATCCGGACAGGGTAACGATAAATGATGAAGAGTATACGGACGGTTCAAGTTTGATGAAGCTTCAATCTGATCAGCAGATGTTAACTTTTGTAGATCCAACCATTACTGAGTCACCTGACACCGTTTATAATATGATAACAACGAGTGTTAATTATATAAATGCGCATGGAGGCTGGACGGATCAATATTATTATTCGGGAGCATTCGTAAACACGAAAAAAATTAATTTTCAACTTTATACAAATAATTATCCTGTATTCAATGAACTCGGATTAAATGAACTTTCATTAGTAGTCGGGAAAAATAGAATTCATGAGTATAGACGCCCGTACTTCAGATTAGACTTTATCCCATATAACCCAAACAAACAGGAGTATACCTTACCTAAGGGAACCGATGTGTTAGCGGAAATACAAGGGGATGGTGTAAATTTAGAATCGGTTGAAGATATTTTAATTGGGTATCATATGGAAAAAGATAATGAGAATGCTGTTATAAAATTTCAACCCTCTTGGTTCTATAAAATCGGTAATTCATGGATCCGGGTTAATGATGAAAAACTGGGAGTGGTCGAAAATGGACTGGAGTAGAGCCAAAAACGTCTTTATTATGATTTTTCTTATATTGGATATATTTTTGATCAGTCAATTTATTATTCAAAAATCCGAAAACACGTATGATTTAATTCAAGATACGCCAATTGATCAACAATTGAAGGCTGATAATATTCAAATTAAAACAGAACTACCATTAAAACCAACAAAGGCAAGCTATGTTGAGGCAGATGCCATGGTTTTTCAAGCCGATGATATTTCTTCTTTATCGGGACAGTCTATTGAGATCCTAAACGATAATATTTTAATAAAAAGCCAGTTAACAAGCCCGTATCCGTTAAAGAAAGATTGGAAAGTGGCGGATGTGGATCAATTTTTAAAGAACTATGTTTATTACGGTGACCAATACAAATATTATCAATATGATAAAGACAAGAATATGATCACCTATTATCAACTGTATAAAAATCAAATGTTTTACAAAAATGCAAGCGGACAAGTTCAATTAGTGTTAAATGATAAAAATGAGATTGTTTCCTATTCACAAACGATGCTTGATGATATAAAGGAAATTTCGAAACAAGAGATTCTTACTGCTCATGAAGCAATGGCTATTCTTTATAATAAAGGACTGCTGGATGTCGGTAGTAATATAACAAATATTAAGCTCGGCTATTATACATTGGTACCGATAAAATCTTCACAATTACTTGCGCCTACATGGTGTTTTACTATTGATGATAAACGGGATTATTTTGTAAATGCTGTTGAAGGTCATGTATTAAATGAAGAAGAAGAAATTTTAAAATAGGTAGATGTTTTGATAAACCGTTAAATATGATAAGATAATAAGTATAAAAATACTTGATAGGCTGGTAGAATTCATTCTACTAGCCTTTAAATATGGTAGAAGGAAAAACTTTTAAGTAGATAAATATACGGTTTATGGAGTGAAAGGAATGACATTAAAATTTAGTGTTTTGGCAAGCGGAAGCACCGGAAATGCAATCTACATAGAGACAGAGGAGCACGCCTTTTTAGTTGATGCAGGTTTAAGCGGAAAACATATGGAAGGATTGTTGCAACAAATTGAAAGAAAACCCGATCAGCTGGATGGCATTCTTGTCACTCATGAACATAGTGACCATATAAAAGGTGTTGGTGTTTTGGCAAGAAAATACAAGTTGCCGATTTACGCAAATGAAAAAACATGGCAAGCGATGTCTCCGTTAATCGGTGAAATACCAACGGATTTAAAATTTATATTTCCCACAGAATCCGTTCGTTCTTTCAAAGGGTTGGACATCGAATCTTTTGGCGTTTCCCATGATGCAGCAGAACCGATGTTTTATATTTTTCATCATAATGGAAAAAAGTTGGTAGTCATAACCGATACCGGATATGTTAGCAATCGGATGATCGGCACAATTGAAAATGCCGATTACTACATATTTGAAAGTAATCATGATGTCGAAATGCTGCGGATGGGAAAATATCCGTGGAATATTAAGCGGCGAATCTTAAGCGATATTGGCCATGTGTCTAATGAAGATGCGGCAATGGCAATGAGCGAATGCATAGGTGACAATACGAAAGGGATTTATTTGGCACACTTAAGTAAAGATAATAATATGAAAGAGTTGGCGAGAATGTCAGTTGGCCAAGTTTTAGAAAGTCGGGGATTTGTTGTGGGTGAGCAAGTTTCATTATATGATACCGATCCGAAAATTCCGACCGTATTAAAGGCAATTTAAAAATAAGCAAAAAGGTTGAAAGGAAAAAGCTTTTGTTCATATATTGAAACAAAGGCTTTTTTCATATATCTTGGGAATTTTTTCATAAAATATTGTTCATATTAATTGAGAGTAGAACTGTTTGTAGAAAATTTTTTAGCTGACTCATACATACATCCATAAAAATTGAATAAAAGGTGTGATTATAATGGGCTATTATGAAGATGACAACGGATTTGGAAGCCGAAAAAAACCGAAAGATAATAAGCGAGGTTATTTTTTCTCCGGTTTCATCGGGGCTGTCATTGGCGGCTTAGTTGTATCGCTGACTTCACCCTATCTAATGGATAACCAAACCAATGAGAATCAATCGGATGCCATTATTGAGAAGACAGGTAAAGAAAATAACAGTGATAGCATTGTCCAAAATGTATCCGTAAAAGTAGAAACAGACGTGACAAAAGCAGTAAATAAGGCAGGTGGCTCCGTTGTCGGAATTACGAATATCCAAGGAGGCAATGTTTGGACACAAGCACAAGAGGCAGGCACCGGTTCAGGGGTCATTTATAAAAAACAAGACAACTCAGCCTATATCGTTACCAATCACCATGTAGTCGAGGGGGCAAACCGGTTGGAAGTCACTTTAGCCAATGGAGAAAAAATAGAGGCGAAATTATTAGGAAGTGACTTATGGACCGATCTTGCCGTTTTACAAGTAGATGGAAATAAGATTCAAACGGTAGCTGAATTTGGTGACTCAGATGCATTAAAATTAGGTGAACCGGTGATTGCCATTGGAAATCCGCTTGGTTTGGAATTTGCCGGCTCGATTACTCAGGGGATTATTTCCGGATTGGAACGGACAGTGCCGCTTGACTTCGACGGTGACGGTATACCGGATTGGAACGCAGAGGTGTTACAAACGGATGCAGCGATTAATCCGGGGAATAGCGGAGGCGCCCTTGTGAATATAGCCGGGCAAGTCGTTGGTATCAACTCCATGAAAATTGCCCAAGAACAAGTGGAAGGAATAGGTTTTTCCATTCCAATTAATACAGCAATTCCCATCATTGAAGACTTGGAGAAAAATGGCGTGGTGAAGCGGCCATATATGGGTGTTTCCTTGGAGGATATTAATGAAGTGCCCATTTATCATCAACAACAAACCCTTCATTTACCGGATAATATTAAATCGGGATTGTTAATTGCAGAAATTGCCCCGGGTGGTCCGGCAGATCAAGGTGGATTAAAACAATTGGATGTTATTGTGAAATTGGATGGGCAAGAAGTGAACAACATTATTGATTTACGCAAGCATTTATACACAAAAAAAGAAATAGGCGATCAGTTGAAAGTTGGATTTTACCGAAATGGAAAATACCAAGAAAAGACGATTACACTAACCGGGGAAGGTAGGTAAGTCACAGAGGCACCTCGTGAATTTTTATATGGTAGGCTGGTGGGTTTCGACTCTATCTTACGGAGATTTAAGGGGATATGATTGATCAATGAAACCACTGAGGCAGTCACTGTGGCAGTCACTGTGGCAGTCTCTTCAAGTCAGGTGATGGAAATGAAAAATATTTATTGTTGCAAAGAGCATGTCGAATATGGACTAGAAGAAGTCATAAATGAAAGTGAAGTTCCGCCAAAACTCGAGGAGGTAAAAGAACAGTTGCCAACAGTAACCTGTGAATACTGTGGACAACTCGCAGAATATATTGTGTCGAACTAATATTCTCACACAAAATGTGGATAATAAATGTGGATATGTGGATAACTTTTGTTAATAAGCTGTCAGTAACCTGTTTATAGCCTGTTTATAAACTGGGGAAAACGATTGGGTATGATGAATTTATAGGAAACAGACAAGAAAAAATTTTTCCACAAGAAAAAGGGTCTTCTGAATGGAAGGCCCTTGTAATCGTGCGCCGTACACTGTGATTATCAGATTCTTTGGCCGTTCAATGCATTATTTAACTAACATTAACAATGAACAGCACTCCAAGTGCGTTGAGTGCTGAATATAGACAATGTTTAATACGAGTAGTGGAATTCACCTTAACTTTATAATATGAATCAAGTACACAATTTACAAAAACAGAAAAACGATCAGAACGGAAAAAGCGCAAAGCATTTCTTTGTAATATCTAATTGAACATAAGCTGCCCATTAGAGAACACTACATTTATTGAACAGCTCTCTCATCTCCCCCCTTTTATATTGCCATTTCCAATTAGTTCATTTATAATTTTATTTAAGGTCATAAAAAATCTGCCAGTGCCGAGGTTTCAGTATGAGTAAAAAAAGTTCTAAAAACTACATTCTTCATGCCCAGAGCAAACAGTTTTTCTGGGAAGGACAAGGACAACTTTCAATCAAAACATTTGCTAATGGAAAAGCGTTTTACAAAACTAATAGAGGATTTTACTCCGTTGAGGAAAATAGATACCTTCTACTTAATGAGGGCTCCTATACAATATCAATTGATGAAAAAACAGAAGTAGAATCGTTTTGTATCTTTTTTAGAGATGGGTTTGCCCAAGAAGTTTTACCTTCCATACTAAAGTCAACAAACTCTATTCTATCAGACCCATATTTTGATATGGATACTGTCGAATTCTATGAGAAGACCTACCAGATAACTCCAACCTTAATGTTACAATTAGAAAAGTTTCAAAGACACTACGACTTATTCCATAATGATTTTTTATGGTTCGATGAGCAGTTTCACAATCTTATGCAGATCATGTTATTTGCTCATTTTGATACCCTTAGTAAAATGGAATCACTAAACACAATTAAAAGTTCAACCCGTGATGAATTATTCAGACGTGTAT
The DNA here is from genome assembly GCF_000751775.1 of Caldibacillus thermoamylovorans. Lineage (GTDB taxonomy): Bacteria > Bacillota > Bacilli > Bacillales > Caldibacillaceae > Caldifermentibacillus > Caldifermentibacillus hisashii. The sequence goes on along the minus strand of NZ_CCRF01000105.1, from coordinate 5,412 downwards.
CCGTTGCACATGATTTTATTAGGGCCTATTTTAATCACCAGATAAAATTACATGATATTTCAAGTGTCGCATGTTTATCGCAGAACCATCTGTTGAGGAGCTACAAAAAAATTTATGGTAAAACCCCACACCAGCATGTTTCTGAATTGAGAATACTTAAAGCAAAAAAACTTCTTGAGGATATGGAACTCAGTATGACTGATATTACTTATGAAATAGGATTCAATAACCCTGCATCTTTTAGCAAGATATTTAAGGCTTCTACAGGTTTATCTCCACTTCAATATAGAAAAAAAGTGATTTTGGATAAGAATTAATATATGTAATGTTTTATTATCATTAAGAAGACATCAATTAAAGGAGAGAGAGCAATGATGAACATCCAAAAGATTAACCAAATAGGAGTACCTGTTAAGGACATTAATAGAGCAGTAAGTTTTTATAAGGCTCTTAGCCTACCATTACTTTTTTCAACAGATACAATGGCATTTTTCGATTGTGACGGAATACGAATTCTATTAAGTTTACCAGAAAAAGATGAGTTTTCACATCCAAGCTCTGTTATTTACTTTCAAGTTGAAAACATATGGGAAACCTATAAAAAATTCACAAATGCTGGGGTATCCTTTATTGATGAACCCCATATTGTTGCAAAAATGGGCGGCACCGAAACTTGGATGACTTTCTTTAAAGACACAGAAGGCAATACACATGCATTCATAAGTGAATTAGAAGTTGAATAATCTATAATCAAAGGATACCTTTTCAAACAATGGTATCCAACTCGCTAAACTGAATGAGGAAAGATTAAATTAGAAAAGGGATTACTTCAATAAAAACAAATGATTGATTTTACAAAACTAATCCAACAAATTGAACGGTTTGTTCAAAACTCTGTTCTTGAAGAACAAATGCTTCACAAACTAATAGAAAGAATTGAGATAAAAGAAGATGGGAGTCCGAGAATCCATTACCGATTCTCGGACCCTTTATATATCTTCTATTTTTTTATTAACAATGCGCAGCACTCCACATGTACTGTATGTGGGAATAGATCGACCGGTTGAACCAGCTGTAATTGGTAACCGAATGGGCGTAATTCTTTCATGTCAGTGGCAAATGTGTCCGGATTACATGAAACATAGACAATGCGTTCAGGTTGCGCACGACCGATTTTCCGCATGACTTTCCCGCCGGCACCCGAGCGAGGAGGGTCTAATAATAATAGTTCGGGTGTTCCAAAGCTATCGATAACCTCGTCTATGCCATGACGTGCATCTCTCGCCAGAAAATGAGTGTTGGTTATTCCGTTATCTTTTGCATTTCGCTTTGCTGATTCTATGGATGTTTCCACGATTTCAATGCCGCTTAATTCTTTTACTTGTTTAGCAAAAGGAAGGGAAAATGTGCCTACACCGCAAAAGAGATCGATCATCTTTTCATTTTTTTTAGGCTGTCCCATTTCAATGGCAAGATCGACTAATTTTTGTGCTTGAGTCGGGTTTGTTTGAAAAAATGTATCATACCAAATACGGTATCGAAAACCGGATAATTCATCATAAATAAAATCTCTTCCGGATAAAACATGGGTTTTTTCTGATTGGGTCCGATCAGCCCAATCTCGATTTTCCAGCCATAATAAACTTTTTACTTCGGGAAATTTAGCTTCAATCCGATCAATTAAATCGGATGCAGCTTCACGAAGATTTCCGTCCGGCGCCTCGGTGGCAAATAAAGCAAGCATCATTTCCCCTGTGGCAAAAGATTCACGAACCATTAAGTGTCGCAGTAACCCTTCATGAGTATCTTTATTATACCCGGATAAATGATGATCACTAGCCCACTTTGCTATGTCCATTGCCGCTTCAACCATTTTCTTTCCGGCAATTAGGCAAGTTTCAAGTGAAATAATTTTTCTGAAATTCCCTTGCTCATGCAAACCAAGCGTGCCATCCGGGGAGAAGGTAAATTCCATCTTATTACGGTAATGCCACGGATCTTCCATACCCATTGTATCTTGGACAAGATATGGTTCAAAGCCTTGTGCTTCCAAGGCATGTTTTACGTGATTCGTTTTTTCTTGCAATTGTCCGGCATATTGCCAATGCTGCCAGACGCAACCGCCACATAAAGAGAAATGAGGGCAGGCTGGCCCAATTCGTTCCGGATGAGCTTCAATAATTTCTTCAAGAACGGCTTTTCTCCTTCTCCGTTCAGGTTTATCAACAGTAACGCGTACTTTTTCTCCGGGCAGTGTTTCCGGGACAGTCAATTTGAGTTTTTTTGAATTTCCCTTTTCATTCTCATGCCAAACGACAGCTTGTCCGGCTCCATTTTTATCCAATTGTCTGATTTCGGTTATGAAAGATGATCCTACAGTAGTAGACAATCATGTTCCTCCTTTCAATATAAAAACGCTTATGTCATTTTCCGTTATAGTCAAGGGAAATAAATATCATTCTTTTTATACTAACCTATTATAACGGAAACCCAATGATTTTAAAATTACCGGTATATATAGGAATTTATGACGTAATGGAAAGTTATGTCTTTTAAAAATTTTACAAAACAATTATATTTCGTTTTAGGTAAATATGGTATATTGGGTATAAGGGGAGGGAGTGAAAACATGGCGAAATACAGTAAAAAGGAAAAGAGCTGGATGATGTATGATTGGGCAACTTCGGCTTATTCGGTTGTCATAACGACGGCGATTTTTCCAATTTATTATAAATCGGTTGCAACGAATGCCGGCGTTGACCCAAGTCAATCTACAGCTTTCTTAGGGTATACGATTTCAATTTCCACTTTTATTTTGGCAATGTTGGCTCCGATACTTGGTACGATTGCAGATTATCGAGGTTTTAAGAAAAAGTTTTTTGTATTTTTCTTTCTTTTGGGGACACTTTCAACGGTGGGTCTCGTATTCGTACCAAGTGATCAATGGCTGCTTTTACTGGTAATGAATTTATTAACGGCCATTGGTGCCAGGGGGGCAAATATTTTTTATGACGCTTTTATCGTTGATGTCACAGCAAAGGATAAAATGGATGATGTTTCATCCCGGGGATTTGCTTTAGGGTACATCGGCAGTAGTATTCCTTTTGTGATCAGTATCGGGATTATTATTTTAGCGCAAACCGGCATTATTCCTTTGTCAATGACAGCAGCAAGCCGAATTGCCTTTTTCATAACAGCTGTATGGTGGATTGGATTTGCCATCCCGCTCATTAAAAATGTAAAACAGATTTATTATGTAGAGAGAGAGCCAAAAATTATTGTAAATAGTTTTAAAAGACTGGGTAAGACATTTAAAGATATAAAGCAATATCGGAATATTTTCTTATTTTTATTAGCATATTTCTTTTATATCGATGGGGTCGATACGATTATTTCCATGTCAACCGCTTATGGCACGGATGTAGGTTTGAGTGCTACTGATATGATTATTGCCCTGCTAGCCGTCCAAGTTGTTGCAGCACCGTTTGCCATTCTCTTTGGGACACTTGCAAAAAAATATGGAGCAAAAATAATGCTTTATGTCGGAATTTTTATTTATACTTTTATATGTGTTTATGCGATGTTTATGGACAGTGCTTTTGATTTTTGGGTATTGGCTATGCTGGTTGCTACATCACAGGGGGGAATTCAAGCATTGAGCCGTTCCTTTTTTGCCCAAATGGTGCCTGAGGAAAAATCAAACGAGTTTTTCGGTTTTTACAACATATTTGGCCGATTTGCAGCTGTCTCAGGGCCGTTTCTCATGGGTGTAACAACGCAAATAACGGGAAGTTCTTCGATGGGCATTTTTAGTCTCATCATTTTGTTTATCATCGGTTTTATATTATTGACCTTTGTACAAAAACCTGATCTTTCCTCGGTAAATCGTGAAGAAACAGACGTATCTGTATAAAAAGATGGGGATTTCTCCATCTATTTTTATCCACCAGAAAGAAGGAGTTGTCCGAAACTGCTAATTTTGAAGGAAGTGCGAAATGGACAGATTACTCGATACGGGACGGCAATCTTGTCACCGGGGAAAATCCGTAATCTTTAAAAATTACGGTGGAAAAATTAATCGAGGCCGTCGAAGCATCATACTTGTAAAGGAATCCTAGCCTTTAGGGTTTTTTGTTATTCGCAGCCCTTCGATTGAATTGTTATTTTGCCATTTGATAAAATACAAAAGAATAAATTGGAAAGGTCATTTAAAATGAAGATTTCGATTATAACTGTAGGAAAACTGAAAGAGAAATATTTAAAACAAGGTATTGATGAGTATTTAAAACGATTATCCGCCTATGCCAAAGTGGAAATCATTGAGGTAGCCGATGAAAAAGCACCGGAACATTTAAGTGAGGCAGAAATGGAAGAAGTGAAGCGGAAGGAAGGGGAACGAATTCTTTCCCATCTTAGTGAAGATACATACATTATTACCCTGGAAATAAGTAGCAGAATGTTAAACTCCGAACAACTTGCCGCAAAAATCGATGAACTCGGTACATATGGGAAAAGTAAATTAGCATTTATTATCGGTGGCTCGCTCGGACTAAGTAAAGAAGTGCAAAACCGAAGTGACCTGGCCCTTTCCTTCTCAAAAATGACATTTCCACATCAGTTAATGAGGCTGATTTTACTCGAACAAATATACCGGGCTTACCGGATTAATCGAGGGGAACCGTACCATAAATAGAGGCAAAAATTGTTGAAGATATGGAGGTAATTCTTTATCGGAAGCGGGTATTGAAAATGTATGTTCATTATCCGTTTCTCGATATAACAAGTGGATTAGAGTAAAGGTTTTCGAAATGTTCATTTCAGTAAAATCAAATTCAAGTTCTATATTTTTAATGCTTCTTGATTTGTCATCTTGTTTGATAGTAATATTATCAATTAACAACAGTAGCAATTGCTTTTGATTTTCCCTAGTTGTCTTCTTGTAAACAGATAGGAATTTCTTCAGTAATTTTTCAATCAAATCTGGTTGAATTACTTTTGAGTCGATAGAACCTAATTGCATTATAACCTCATTTTTTCTTTGTTCGAACCCCCTTTTATCATCGGAAACCTTTTGTAATCTTTCTTGCAGAATATCTATTGGGAGAGTGTTTTTCTCAAAGGCTTCCATATACTTTGCTTGTAATTGTTCTATTTCCTTTAGTTGTTTTTCAATCTCTTCTAGTTCTATATTAAGCCGTTTTATCGCATGGGCAGAAGTTGAACTTATTTCTGTTAGTGTCTTATAAAGTTTTTTCTTATTAGAACAAAATTGTTGGATCCTTTTAATAACTGTATCTTCTGCTTCATATGCTTTAATGGAATTAGCTTTACAAGCAGCAGATCCTTTATTATGAAAATCGCTACAGACATAATAACGATGTTTTCGTTTCGTCCCATCTTTTCGTGTATAAG
>NZ_CCRF01000104.1 GCF_000751775.1 Caldibacillus thermoamylovorans | reverse complement strand
ACTAAACCTAAAGTTTTTACACAAATCCCGTACTGAGTTAAGTAAAAAAGTTTTTGTATAAAAAGATGAAAAATATATTTCGTATTTGTTTTTTCTTTCTACTCATACTAATTAGCTTTCACAAAAGCGTGCGGACTATCAGAAGAGATTACAACAGCCAGCATTTTAAAATGCTGGCTTATTGCAATTCATTAGACAACTAATTAAAGATGTAATATACATTATAACCTACTATAGAAATTTTTCTACTTATAAGTATCACGTAATATATTAGGATATCGATACGGTTTTAAATGATGAAATTGTGTTAAATGTTTGTGCTAAAGAGACAGTCAAAGAAATTTCTTGAGCTTTTACTTAATAATTAATGATAAGAAGGGGACATCTTTACAGGATGTTGCCTTCTTTTTGTATTCTTTCTAGTGGTATTTCTAGTATTTGAATATTTAGCGATAGCTCCCATACCATAATTTGGTTTATTAAGAATGTTATAATAGTATTTAAGAAGGGATAAGAAATTTAGGAAATGAATATGATTTGGATGGGTTTATCAGAGGAGGTTTTAAAATGACAGTTTGGTTATTTCGTGCAGGTAAACAAGGAGAATTTGAAAATAAATTCCTAGATGATGGAAGAGTCTATCTTACCTGGGATGACCTTAATATCAATCTAAAAATAATTGAATCTAAAGAAAGCCTATATAAAAGCTTAATACAACATTATGATCTGGATAAAGAAAAAACAGCAATAAATTGGGCTTCTCAAATTTGGCCTATAGCACATTCAATGGAACTTGGAGATTTAGTTGTATTGCCCTCTAAATTTAATCGTACTATACATATAGGTGAAGTTACGGGTGATTATGTGTATGATGAATTACTTGGAAGTCCCTATTATCATTATCGAAATGTAAACTGGATTGCAAAAGATATACCAAGGGATCGTTTTGATCAGGATATATTATATTCATTAGGAGCCTTTATGACGGTCTGTAAAATACACAGAAATAATGCTGAAGAGCGTATTAGAGAAATGCGTAAAAATAATTGGCATGTACCAAAAAATAAAAATGTAAAGGAGCTAGTAGAGGAAAATGAAGAAACAGTTTCAATAGATTTAGAAGAATATATATACGATCAAATCTCTGAAAGAATTATACAGCGTTTTAAAGGACATAAGATGGAAATTTTAATTGAAGAAATTTTGAAAGCAAAAGGCTTTACTACTTACAGAAGTCCAGAAGGTGCAGATCACGGTGTGGATATATTAGCAGCTTCAGATACGTTAGGTTTTGGAAATCCAAAAATTTGTGTCCAAGTCAAGACATCTGATACTCTTCTTGATAGACCGACATTAGATCAGTTGATAGGTACAATGAGCAATTATAGTGCAGACTTTGGCTTATTAGTATCGTGGAGTGGCTTTAAATCTTCTGTCACTAAGGAAATTCCTAAGCAATTTTTCAAAGTTCGTCTTTGGGACTCGAAAACTATTATTCAACAAATCTTTGAGAACTACGAAAAGCTTAGTGATGAAATTAAGAAGGAGATTCCTATTAAGAGGGTTTGGATGTTGGATAGTGAAGTAGAATAGTAAGCTTTAATGGGAATAAAGGAGGGAATAAAAATGTGGAAGGATAGTGAAACAGAATTAGATTTTATAGACTTTGATTTTTTGATAGGAATACTTAAAGATATCAACGAAGATGAAGTGTAGAAGTTTGCAGACTTATATATTAGGGGGAAAGAATTAATAATGTTTTGGAGGATTAGTGTATAACTTTTAATTAGATGTACATATGTATTTCTGAAAGAAAATTTTAAAAAGTTATTAGAGTAATTTCTGTAATTAGTTTCATGATACTCATAATGATTTTTTAATTATGTACGAATAATTTAAAAGTACTGAGAAATATGATTTCGTCTTAAATAACAACGGAAACCCTATAACTAAGGAACTTCTTTATATGGTAATAATAAATTACTTACTTATTTAGGAGAGAGAGTTATGTATTTAAAAACACTAAGCTTATATAATTTTAGGAAATTTGCAGAGCGGGAAGATTCTAGTCCTGGTTTAACAGTACATTTTAATAAAAATCTAAACTTAATAGTTGGTGAGAATGATTCAGGCAAAACAGCTATTATTGATGCAATAAGATATTTATTGGGAAGTTTAAGTGATGATTATGAGAAGATTACTATGGAAGACTTTTACTGTATAAATAAAGATGAATTCGCAAAATCATTTATTATAGAAGGGATTTTTACCGATTTAAATGAAAAGGAAGCAGGTATTTTTTTAGAGTGGCTTTCATTTGATGCAGATAATGAATATCAGTTAAGAGTTATATTAAAAGCGGAAAGAAAAACAAATGAAAACGGCAAAGAGTATATAGATAAAAAAATATTGGCTGGCGAAGTAAATTGTGAACTAAGATTAAATAGCCAAGCACGAGATTTATTAAAAACAACTTATCTAAAACCACTAAGAGATGCTAATTCAGAATTGAAGCCTGGATTTAGATCAAGGTTAGTAAATATTTTGAAAGCTCATCCAATATTTCAAAGTGGTGAATCAAATGAATTAGTGCAAGTTATGAAAGAAGCGAATACAAAAATAGAAAAATTTTTCCAAAAAGAATATACTAAGGGTCACTCATTGATAAAAGATATAGAAAATGTTTTGAGTGATTTTTATGACAATACTGATTTAAAAAAGTCTAAAGCAAAGTTTAACGTTTCAAAGAACGATCTAACTTCGATTTTGAGAAGGTTAAGCTTAAATACAGAAGAGATAAATTTAGGGTTAGGAAATCAAAATTTGCTTTTTATAGCAACCGAAATGTTATTATTAAATAATTTTTTGAATGAATCCGAATCTATAGGTCCTAATATAACTCTTATAGAGGAAATAGAAGCGCATTTACATACACAAGCTCAGATAAGATTAATTAAGTTTTTAGAATCTGAACTTGAGAAAAATAACTATTCAAGTCAATTTATTTTAACAACACATAGCTCGAATTTAGTTTCATCTATTAATCCTTGTAATATAATTATGATTCATAATGATTTTTGTTATCCAATGAATAAGGACTATACATTATTAAACGAGAATGACTATAAATTTTTAGAACGATTTTTAGATGCTACTAAATGTAATTTGTTTTTTGCAAAGGGAATCATCCTTGTCGAAGGAGAATCAGAAATGTTTTTAATTCCTGCATTAGCAGAATTAATTGGGTTACCTTTGCATAAGAGTGGTGTTTCAGTAATAAATGTTCATGGAACTTCATTTGAACGTTATCTAAAATTATTTTCCAGGTCTGAGCATTGGATTGAAGAATTAAATTACCCAAAATTGAATATTCCTATTTCTATAATTACTGACATTGATATAAAACCGTATATTTATTATGAAAAAGAAGGTTTTAAGTCAATATATAGCATTCAAAATAATACACATTTACAAGGTATATTAAAGATAATAAATAAAAAAGAGGAAGATTTAAATACTGAGTTTATTGGAAAGGAATATTCAACATTAAAGAAACTTGCTAAGGATTTTAAATTTGAAGTTAATAATGAGAATGAAAACGAGTTAGTTCATGCTCTTAAACTAGACATAAGTGAAAAATATATTGAAGAATCTAAGGATAAAAAGCTACAAGATATTGAAGAGAAATATAGAAGTTATAACTGTAATTTTAAAATATTTACAGCACCAGAATGGACTTTAGAATACAGTTTATCAAAAAGTTGCCTTAGAGAAATGTTATATAAAGTTATTCATACATTTAGATATAAAAATGCTTTTGAAGGTAAACGCTTAAAACAATTTGAAGAATTCAAACAGATCATAAAAGAAGACAATGATTTTTCAGATGAAATTGCATACGAGATATTTAAACCTATTGATAAAAAATTAGTATCCAAAGCTGAAGTCGCTCAAGAACTTAGTGTATACTTAAAAGATTTATTTGAACGAAAAAAAGATAATAAAGAAGAATTAGAAAAAATACAAAATAAAATAATGCAGGATGATTACTTGAAATATCTTATTGAAGCAATACAACATGTTTCAACAGTAAATGTTGTGGAAAAATCTGAAGAAGAATTTAAAGAAGAATTTGAAGAAAAAGTAGGGGTATTCCAATGATTTCTACAGAAGTTCTTTTTTTAAAAGAAATAGAAACAAAATTATTACCTAAAGGAGCTACATTTTCAGAACAGCAAAAGTCAGTAATATTTCACAATAATACTGCAAATATAGTAGCGGGTCCTGGATCTGGAAAAACTACAGTTTTAATAGCTAAATGTGCTATGTTATTAAAAGAAAATATCGGTAATTCCAAGGGAATATGTTTAATTACACATACGAATGTAGCTGTAGATGAGATAAAGAGTGGATTAAGTAAAATCGGATTTAACAATATCGAATATCCCAATTTTTTAGGTACAATACAAGAATTTTTTAATTATTTCTTTGGAAGGAAAGCTTTTCATATTATTTTTGGAGATAAAAACATTAGAATAATGGATGATGAAGAATATAGAGAAAGATTTGATCATTTTTTTGATAGATTAAAACCAAATTGGTATACCAATAATAATCCAAATGTAAAAAGTAAAAACCCTCAATTAATTATTAATCAAGACTTAACTTATGATGTTATTAGTGATGCCAATAGTACGTATAGAGAAGCTTTTAATGATAGTATAAAACATTTATTAAAATTTGGGATTGTTACAAATAAACAATGCTTAGAGTTGTCAGCTTGGTATATTAAAAAACATTTATCAAAGATCAGGGAAGCGCTTTCTAACAGATTTGAATATGTATTATTAGACGAGGCTCAAGACACAAATAAATTTCAATATGAACTATTAAATAGTTTATTTTTAGATAATATAAAATTTCAACGTTTTGGAGATCCTTATCAAGCACTATATAGTATTTTTGATACAAAAGAAGATGCTTGGATTCCATCTGAAGAAGCTAGTTATATAAATAAAATTGAAATTGCTGAAACATCTAGGTTTAACGAAAATATTGCTAACTTAGTTAGAAATGTTTGTATAGAAAAATATGATAGTTTTAGGTCTGTTAGTTCTGTAAATTCATTTCAACCCTATTTTATTACATATGATGATGGACTGGAGTTAAAGTTAAAATACAAAGAATTAATATCCACGTTGGAAGAACAATCTTCAGAATACAAAAGTTCTAATAAAAAGGACGCTATACTTTCAGCAAAACATGATGATTTAATGTCTTTATTTGAAGAGTATATAGTATCTAATTCGAAAGTAAAAAAATCAGAGAGTGGAGTTAAACAAATTTATTCTTTAATTTTACGCATAATTTCTAAAGAAATAGATTTAAATTTGCAACAGACGGAAGAAAAATTAAATTCTTTGTTAGAGAATAAAAAGATAATAGCTAAGCTTATTAAGGATTTGATTACAAAAGATAATATTGAAAGTACAATTTCAAGTATTATTCTTGAGATAGAAAAAATTAAAAATGATATTATTGAACCTTCTAAAAAAGAAAAAATTAAAGAGCAATTAAATAGTTTCAAGAATGAAATGGAATCTTCAAGGAAAAATGCTATAGTAGAACAGGAAAAAGAAGAGTTTTATATTGGAACAGTACATTCAGTTAAAGGTGAAACCCATCGGTCAACACTACTAGTATTAAATACAGTATTTTCTGATTGGCATGGAACATATAGCTATGAAATATTAGAGTTATTAAATAATTATTTAATAGGTCATTATATAGATTTAGAAAACATCTCGAATCTTCAATTAAAAAGAGAAACTAAAAATGCTTTAAAGTTGGCATATGTAGCATTTAGTAGACCTACTCATTTAGTTGCGATAGGGATTCACAAGGATAAGCTAACAGAAAAATTGAAAGAAGAACTTATTGAATTTGGTTGGAAAGAATGGTAAATAAACTCTGGTTTAATTTGGTTAATCTATTTTACACATGGGTTTCATAAAGCCTTATTAATTCAGTATTTTGACGTTAATTCGACCTCGACACCGGT
>NZ_CCRF01000103.1 GCF_000751775.1 Caldibacillus thermoamylovorans | reverse complement strand
CCGGTATTCATGCTTAACTTAAGTAATAATATAATTACAACCTAATATAGGGTAGCTTTTTATTAATTAGGTAAAGCATTGGGAATAAAATCCCAATGCTTATTTTTTGCCTCTTAAATTACCACGGTGAACCGTACCATAAGTAATTGAGTTTAAACCTTATGTAAGGTCGTCCTAAGCAATATCCCCTGCTAATCATTTGGGTTTATAATAGAATATATACAAAAAATTCACGAGGATAAAGGATATTGCTGACTCTAAGCCCACATTGATTTTATAATAAAACTAATGAACAGGGGTTGTTAAAGTGGAGTATGTTGTTAATCAAGAATGGTTGCTCGAACAATTAGCCAATAAAGATGTTAAAATTGTAGACTGCCGTTTTTCATTAAGCAAGCCGGATGAGGGAGAACGTCTATATAAGGCGGGCCATATTCCGGGTGCAAACTTTTTCGATTTGGAAAAACAATTATCTGCACCTGTTTCTAAACATGGAGGGAGGCACCCGCTTCCGGATATTGAAAAGTTTCGACGTGAAATAGAGAAAGCGGGAATTGACAATACGAAAACGGTCGTCGCCTATGATGGAGGAGAGGGGGCGTTCGCATCCCGGTTTTGGTGGCTGCTTACATATATTGGACATGACAAAGTCTACGTGTTAAATGGAGGTTTTAAAGGTTGGGTTGAAGCGGGTTACCCGACAACAAAAGAAGTGCCAAAGCCGGAATCTGCTCAATATAAGGTAAGTATTCGAAAAGAGATGCTGGCAACTTATGAAGAGATTAAGGAAATTGTCGCCAATAAGAAAAAGTCGCCAATTTTAATTGATTCAAGAGAAAAAGCACGCTATTTGGGAAAAGAAGAACCAATTGATAAAATTCCCGGACATATCCCGGGGGCCATTCATAAATTTTGGGCAGAAGGGTTGGAAAATGGTTTCTTCAAAGGAAGCGAAGAACAGAAAAAAAGATTTGCCGAGTTGGATCAAAAGGAACCAATTATTGTCTATTGCGGATCAGGTGTCACGGCCACACCTAATTATATAGCTCTAAAAATGGCAGGCTATCAAAATGTAAAACTATACGCAGGAAGTTACAGTGACTGGGTTTCATATAGCGACAATCCGGTGGAAAAGGGATAATTCACCCCAATACTTTTCTACGTAAACAGTCACTCGTTCATTGTATAATCATTTTCTTTAGGGAAATTTTATTAAAAAATGAAAACGATACAACCGGAAAATTAACATCCAAAAGGGTCTACAGGAAATTGCACGCTAAATATAACCATACCCATAGAATTACGACACAAAATCATGTACTTTTAGTGTAAGTTTTTTAGGAAAATGGTTTTTTGGTACCAATAAACCTAGGGCTTTATAACCAATTTTCAGAATAATAATTAGGAAAATATGACTAGAAACCTTGCCAAAATATGTCTAAAGGCCTATCTGATTAATTATTCAGATGGGCTTTTATTTTGATTTATTGACTAACTATATACGTATCCATGTAATAACATCGCGTAAGATCCTTTTTTTAGTATATATTCCTAGGACTTAAGGGATATATGAATCTAAAAGGATTTTAGGTATAGTATAGTTAGGCAAAACTATTCAGAATTGATAGCCAACTCTATTTAATTTATTTTACTAGTATCCTAAGCAAATTCAACCTGCAAAAAAGGAGTAACAGAAATGATTGTCACACTTTTAAATAAAGAAAGTATCACATCCATTACTCTTCCTGAAAAAATAAGAGGTCAATATTGGATTACTGACCCTAAAGCAGGCACGCAAAAAAAATTAATCAGCATTGAAGGAATTAATGGAGAATGGATTTTGAAATCAAATAAAGATGTCAAGGTACTCGACAATAGCGGAAAAATCATTAGAAATACGGTTATTAGTCCACTAAGTATTTACAACTTACATATTAACGGTTATGAACATAAAACACTTGTATTTACAGAGCCCAGTACAGAAGATCGCCAAACTTTTACTAAAATGGTAGCAGAAAATTACTGCCATATAAACATTGGTAGAAATGAACAAAATGAAATTGTCATACATAATCGCTTTGTATCTGCCTCCCATGCCAAATTATCCTTTTATAACGGGGAATGGAGAATAACAGATAACGATAGTACAAACGGAACATTCGTAAACGGGAAACGGGTAAAAAATAACCAAGTATTACATGTTGGTGATGTTATTTATATTATGGGGTTCAAAATAATCATCGGCAATGTGTTTGTTGCTTTTAATAATCCGGATGGAAAAGTTTCAATTCATACAAAATTTTTATCTCCTTTTATCCAACAACAAATAGAGCCCACTGACGATGAGGATGAAATTGAAGTACCAGCGATTGATTATTTTTATCGGTCACCGCGATTTAAAAGGGATATTGAAACGGCAATTTTCAAAATCGATCCTCCACCACAAAATGCAATTGGCGATGAGATGCCGATTATGTTAGCAATTGGACCATCCATGACAATGGGAATGGCTTCCATGGCAACAGCTATTTTTGCTATAAATAATGCCATGGCAACAGGTGATATTTCAAGGGCAATGCCGTCGATTGTTATGTCTGCCAGTATGTTGCTCGGAACAGTGATGTGGCCCATTATTTCCAGAAAATTTGATGCAAGAAGAAGGAGAAAAAAGGAAAAGCTTCGTCAAGAAAGATATAAAAGATATTTAGAGAAGTTTGAAGTTCTTTTTAATGAAGAAATTGAAAAACAGGAGGAAATTTTAAGGGAAAATCATGTTCCAATCACTGATGTGGAGAACCGTATCAAAAATGTGCAACGAAACCTCTGGGAGCGGGGAATCGGACAAAATGACTTTTTGAAACTCCGTGTCGGTAACGGCCAAGGCTTGTTGGATGCGGAAATATCTTCAGGAGAAAAGAAGTTTACAATTGAGGAAGATAACCTGCAAGAAGAATTACATGCAGTAGTAAACTCCCCGAAAATTTTAAAGAACATTCCCATTACGCTATCTTTATTTGAGAATCATATTTCAGGTGTTATCGGGGAACGTAAACAAATCGTTGAGTTTGCCAAAGGATTCATATTTCAGTTGGCCGGCTTTTATAGCTATGATGAAGTGAAAATGATCTTTATCTATGATCAGGAAGAAGAAAAAGATTTTGGTTTTACTAAGTGGCTGCCGCATGTTTGGAGCAATGACCGAAAAATTCGGTTTATCGGAACAAATCATAATGAGGTTAAAGAGGTTTCAGCTTATATCGAAAAGGAAATTGAGAATCGTTTGCTTCAGAGTGATAGCCAATTTGAAGATGTGACACCGTATTATGTTGTCTTTGCCTTAAGTAAACGGCTTTCAACTCGGGCAGAGATGTTGAAAAAAATATTTTCCCATAAAAAGAATATCCACTTTAGTGTCATTACTTTTTATAATGAACTGCAAAACCTGCCAAAAGAATGTACGATGGTTGTTGAACTTGAAGAGAATGGCGGAAAATTATTTGATAAAAATGATATTACCGGGATATCGATACCGTTTACGCCGGACATCTTTTTAACGGAAGATCCATATGAGTTAAGTGTCAAGCTAGCTAATATTCCACTAGATACATCGGAGAATTCCGCGAACTTACCGTTAGTGGTTACATTTTTAGAAATGTTTGATGTTGGCAAAGTTGAACATTTAAATGCACTAACTCGCTGGAAAGAAAATGATCCAACCAAGTCTTTGGAAACACCTATTGGGGTAGATACTTTGGGTGAAACATTTAAACTGGATTTGCATGAAAAATTTCATGGACCACATGGCATAGTTGCAGGGATGACCGGTTCCGGGAAAAGTGAATTCATTATTACATATATTTTATCTCTAGCTGTTAATTATCATCCAAATGAAGTTGCCTTTATCCTTATCGATTACAAAGGTGGGGGCATGGCAAAAGCATTCGAAAACTTGCCGCATACTGCCGGTATTATAACGAACTTGGATGGGGCTGCCATCAAACGTTCATTAATATCAATTGAAAGTGAATTAAAACGCAGGCAATCTATTTTTGCGGAAGTAAGTAAAAATGTTGGTGAAAGTAATATCGATATTTATAAATATCAGAAGTTATTCCGTGAAGGTATTGTAAACGAACCATTGCAGCATTTGTTTATCATTTCTGATGAGTTTGCTGAATTAAAAACACAGCAGCCTGAATTTATGAGTCAGTTAGTCAGTGCTGCCCGCATTGGCCGTAGTTTAGGTGTTCATCTAATTTTAGCCACACAAAAGCCAAGTGGTGTCGTGGATGATCAAATATGGAGCAACAGTAAATTCCGCGTGAGTCTAAAAGTTCAGGAAAGAGCGGATAGTATGGACATGTTAAAACGCCCGGATGCCGCTGAACTGACAGAAACCGGTCGATTTTATCTACAGGTTGGCTATAATGAAATATTTGAATTAGGGCAATCAGCTTGGGCAGGAGCCCCATATTATCCAGCTGATAAGGTACAAGTTGAAAAGGATCTGAGTGTCGTCGTTATAGACAGAAACGGACGTCCAATTAAGGCGGCAAAAATGGATAATAAGAAAAATCAGGATCTGAATCCAAAGAAACAGCTGGATGTAATTACTGAATACCTAAGCAATATTGCTGCGGAGGAAAATATTAACATTCGCCCGCTATGGTTAGATCCTATTCCGCCAATAATTTTGCTGGATGATTTGAAGAAAAAATATCAAGTCAAAAAGGTGGACCCTATAGTGCTTAATCCGGTAATTGGTGAGTATGACGATCCGGCCCGGCAACGGCAAGCACTTCTCAGTCTGCCATTAACGGAAGAAGGTAATACGATTGTATACGGTTCGGCAGGCAGCGGAAAAACAACTTTTATAAATGCGATGGTCTATTCGTTAATCCATGAGCATACACCTGAAGAGGTTCATATTTATTTATTGGACTTTGCTTCTGAAACGTTACGTGCTTTTGCCAAGGCACCGCATGTAGGAGACGTTATTTTATCTTATGAAAACGAAAAAATTAGTAATCTATTTAAAATGATAAAAAGTGAAATTGAAGATCGAAAGAAAATATTCGCTGACTATGGCGGTGACCATGCTTCCTATACACAAGCAACGAGAAGGAAAATTCCATCTATCGTTATCGTGATTCATAATTTTGCTGCTTTTAATGAAATTTATCCAGAAAAAGAAGATGCGGTATCTTATCTTTCCCGTGAAGGTACAAGGTATGGCATTTACTTTGTGCTAACTGCTCTTGGAACAAATGCAGTACGTTATCGATTATTGCAAAACTTTAAGCAGTTGTTGACGTTACAGTTGAATGATGAATCCGACTATTCAATAATTGTCGGGAAAACGGAAGGCCTGTTTCCTTCCAAATATAAAGGTCGGGGACTCGTTAAGAAAGATTCTTTATATGAATTTCAAGTTGCCTATATTACAAAAGATGCGGTTCCTTATCAGTATATTCAAGATGAATGTATCAAGTTACAGCAAGAATGGGAAGGTCAAACAGCCAAACGAATTCCAGTTTTGCCGGAGAAGGTAGATCTTGCATTTCTGGCTGAGTATGCAAAAGAGGGCAGTTTGACGGTTCCGATTGGTGTAGAAAGAAATTCATTAGATGTCCATTATTATCCATTTGGCGCTTCCTATATCCATTTGGTTTTATCCGGAGGGATGGAATATGGGCCATTTATTGAAGCATTATCTATTCTTATGGTACAAAAATGCGGTTTTAATGTTACCGTTATCGATCCAATAGGGAGTTTTAAAGCAAAAGATCATAAAGATATCCTTTATTACTCAACTCCCAATGAATGTGAGACCATTGTATCTTCATTATTTGATCTGGTCGTTTACCGAAATAACACATATAAAGATGCACTTGAGAAAGGTGTGGAAGTTGAACACTTTGAGCAAAAAGTAATTATTATTAATTCCATTGCCGGTTTAAAAAATACGCTTTCTGATGAAGGTGCCGAAAAACTTTGGTTAGTCTTGGAAAAGGGACAAGTGAAGTATAATGTAACCTTTATTATTACCGAACAAGCCAGGAATCTTAGTGGAGATATTACATTTGCCAAGTGGTATAAACAACATATTAATGGTAGCGATGGTATTTGGGTGGGCAATGGTATTATAGAACAATTTCACCTGAAACCTTCAAAAAATACAGAAGAGATGAGAGAGGAAATCAGTGCTGATTTTGGTTTTTCTTTACAAAATGGTAAGGGTGTAAAGGTAAAACTGTTAAACACTGAAAAGGAGGGAGACGGCAGTGAATAAAGTACTTGTTGAAATTTTCCTTCCTGCTGCGAATCAAAGTTTTGATGTTTATATCCCTTTAGAAAGTAGAATGAGCGAGGTGCTCGTGTTAGTTTCTTCTCTACTAAGTGACTTATCTGATGGCAAATATAAAGCTACACAAGATGCTGTATTATGCGATGCAGAAACAGGAATAATTTTCAATATTAACATGACTGTTTTTGAACTAGGTATTAAGAATGGTTCAAAACTCATGCTAATATAAATAATTTTTATAAAATCTAAAGGAGGAAAAATCATGGGTAAAAAGATTTTAGTTACACCTGAGATACTGGAAACAACTTCCGGTCAACTCGAAACACATTCGCAAAGTTATTCAGACATAGCCAAGCAACTGATGCAAACAGCCCAAACAATGGGAGCGGCTTGGGAAGGTGACGACAATTTAGCATTTGTCGATCAAATTACCGGCTTCACGGAGGATTTAGACAAAATGGCCCAAAAATTATCGGTAGCGGGTCAAGCACTAAAACAAATTAAAGATAACTATGTACAAACCCAGCAACATAACATAACACAAGTTCGTAAACTACAAAATTAGTAGAAAAAAAGGAGAGGATAAACATGGCTGGACATATTCGCGTTGATACCGATCAGGTGGCACAAATTGCTTCAACAATTGAGTCTTTAAACCAAAAGCTTTCTACTGAACTGCAAGAAACGGCAAAATTAGTTGCAAGCCTTGCAGATACTTGGCAAGGGCAAGCTTCTCAAGCAACGATTGATGCATATAAGGAATTTGAAGCGAAATACTTCCAAACTTACTACGATATTATCGATAATTACGTAAAGTTCTTAAGAGCTCAAATTGACCAAGGCTATTTCCAAACAGAATCAACCAACACAGGTTTAGCTGATGCATTCAAGTAATATATAAGAAGAATACAGACTACAAACGATGATTCAATCGTTTGTAGTCTATAACTTCAATAAGACTGCCTACATACATATTTTTCCACGAAATAAAAATTATACTCCGGATAATGAGCAGGAGGCATTATGTTGACTAAAAACATAAGCAAAATGGCAGTTGTAATGATTGTTTCGATTGCAATAAGTTTATTTTTTATTGGTTGCGTTCATGTAGATAACTATACCGCTGACAAAATAGAAAAAGGATTAACAGAAAAGTATGGTGAACATTTGAAGTACTAGCACTTGGTAATCGTTACGGAACCATGACAAATGATTATGTTATGGCAAATGTTAAAGCAGTGGATTCGGGTGTCGTTTTTACTACCAAAATGAGCCCAAAAGGGGAAATTTTAGCGGATGATTATGCAAGTAGAAAAGTTTCCAGGCAACTTGAAGAGCTGCTGAATAACCATTTAAAAAGTGAAGGCATTATAGCTAACAATTTAATGTTTGTATATGGAAGTAAAGACCCACTTAAAACAGAATTAGGTACATCATTAAATGATTATATTTCCAAACAATCACCTAAGTACTTTTCTGGTTATTTAGTTATTAAAGAAAAAGCTTAAATAATACAGGAACGGCGTTTATCAATGCATTCCAAAAGACATTCACTGATATCCAAAATACTGAGTTAGTAGCAAATGTTTGGATAATACCGGAAGAAAGTTATGATGATATTATTGCAGATTTTACTCGACTATCTGAGGTGGATAATAGCTGGTTTGATAATAAAAATACACGTAACCATTTTAAATTCATTATGAATAAGGATGGCATTAATTTAGATGAGAATGAATTAAATCAACTTTTTCAGGGGGAAAGTAATTTGGCTTATTCTGTTAAAGAATTAAAGAAAGATACTAATTATGCTTATGTGAAACTTTAAAAGAATCACTTAAAGGTAATTCATTTACCGTTTTGAGGTAAGTAACAATATGTAATTTACTATCATGCATAGTAGATTTACTCCCGGATTGGATAGGAGGATTGACAGTGTATAAAATATTATGCAAAAAGGCAGGTGTGATTCTCATTATCATGTCAATATTAGGATTAATGGGTTGCGGTAATGATAAATATACCGTTAAGAGAATAGAAAAAGCATTAACAGAAAAGTATGGCGGAACATTTGAGGTACTTGCACTCGGAAATCGATATGGAACCATGACAAATGATTATGTAAGGGCAGATGTTAAAGCAGTGGATTCGGGTGTTGTATTCTCTGCAAAAATGAACACAAAAGGTGAAATAATAGCTGATAATTATGCGGGTGTTTTAGTATCAAAACAGCTTGAAGATATGTTGAATAGCAACTTAGAAAGTGAAGGAATAACAGCAAAGAGTTGTATGACAGGATTTAGCAGTATTGATACAGGAGAAATAGAAGTAGGTATTTCGTTTAATGATTATATTGCTAAACATAAACCAGAGTCATTTGGTGGTTATTTAGTAGTGAAAGAAAGCCCAAATAATACAGGGGCAGCTTTTATTAATGCATTCCAAAAGACATTTGACACAATCAAAAACATTGAGTTAGTAGCAAACGTCTGGATTATACCTGAAGAAAATTATGATGAGATTATTGCAGAAATGTCCCAACTCCCTGATATAGATAATAGTTGGTTTGATGATAAAAATACACTCAATTATTTTAAATTTGTTATGAGTACAGATGGTGTGAACATGGCTGAGAATGAAATAAATCAACTTTTCCAAGGGGGGGATTAATTTGAATTATTCAGATGAAGAATTAAAGATTGCTACTGATTTAGCTTATATGGATTTACACAAAGCATATGAGAAATTAAATAGTGACATTAATGTTGTGCAAGCTATAGAATATTTAATCAAGAATCATAATGAAGATTTAAGCGATAATGAGGTTAACCATTACCGAGAAATCATAGATAAAATAGAGGCAATAGAAAAAAGAAATAATGTCGAATGGAAAATTGTTGATTACAAGAATGATAATAAAAAGGATCAAACTGGTCTTTACGGAATTGTTCTCGATACGGGTGATGGACATATTGTTGCTTTTCGGGGAAGTGAAAGCATGTTAAATTCACAACATGCTCTTCAAGACTGGAGTGAAGCTGATTTAGCATTGCTAAAACCCGGATTAACCGAGCAGCAAAAAAAGGTAAATGAGTTTTTGGAAGAAATCAATAATAGTGACTATATAACAAAATATGATAATGTAGCATTCACAGGTCACTCTCTAGGTGGTAACCTGGCTATTCACGGATCAATAATGTCGACTTTTTATGAAAATATTTTCCCTCGAATTCGGCAAGCTGTTAATTTTGACGGACCGGGATATTCCAAAGAATATCTTGCAGAATACAAGGAACAAATTGAGTTGATTAGTGAAAAACTAGACGGTGAATTCCGTCATTACCAATGGAGTGTGGTTGGGGCTATTTTAAATCCGGCTACGGGCATTAACTTTGAAACATTAGCCACAAAAGCGACATGGAATCCTTTGAACTATTTAGTTATGGAACATTCAACTTCAAATTTAATTATTGATGAAACTACAGGTAAAGCAAAACGAGAAACCAATCTCGTTAATGGTGGAAAAAGTCAATGGGAACTTATGTTTGGTAAGTTTACTGAGTCCATCGATCATCTATGGGCACCTGTAGGTAGTTTTCTGGTTGATGCATTAGGCGGCATACTTGTTTTTGTCATGTATTATAAAGTCCCATTAGCAATCGCAGTTGGTGGTGGAGTTCTTGCCCTTGTTGCCATTGGCGGAATTCCTGCCCTTGCAGTTATTGGACAATTGATTTTAGCTGTTGTCGCCATAGTTGTCACTGTAATAGCCTTTGGAGCAACCATTGAAAGCATGCTTGAATTATTCAGTGATTTGTTTAAGGAAATAGGAAAAGTTGTTGGTAATGCACTTAAATGGACGAACGATAAAATTAACCAACTCATTGACTTTATGAGCACGAAAGTTTCACAGATTCGAGACTGGTTTAATCATGTAATGAAATCATACGGTTATGCCGTCGCAACACCAGTTATTGAAGTAAATACAGATAAGTTAAGACAATATGCCGAGCGGTTAGAAAATGTACGCAAGCGACTCCAAAATCTTGACGCAGACATGAATTCCTTATATTTTACAAACGGTTTTCTTGATTTACTAGATATTATCCGAGCAAATCGATTGCCAAACTCTATGAAACTAAAATTTTGCATAAACTACCTGGAGGACACAGCAGAGGCTTTTGAAAAGGCCGAACGGAATATTATGGAACAAGTCTAAAACAGTATTGTTGTACTCTTCTCTAAATATTGCAATTATGACAAATAAATTTTAGTGTCAGAAAAGGAGGGAAGGAATGTTAATAAAACTAGGAAAAAAAGCAACGTTCCTCCTTATGGCAGTATCAATATTAAGTTTAATGGGTTGTGGAAGTCTAAATAAAATTCAAGCAAAACAAATTGAAGAAAAACTATCTGAAATGTACGGAGGTACGTTTGAAGTCCTTGCACTGGGCAACAGATTTGGGACAAGGACGAATGATTATGTAAAGGCATATGTTAAAGAGGTTGACTCGGGTGTTGTATTTTCGGCAAAGATGAACACAAAAGGCGAGATAATAGCTGATGGTTATGCAATTAGAAAAGTTTCAAGGCAACTTGAAGAGCTACTCAATAAAAATTTGGAAAGTGAAGGAATTTCAGGTTCAAGCATGATGCAAGGAATAGTCAGTACAGATACAGGAGAAATAGAGGTAGGCATGTCCTTAGATGACTATATTGCTAAACATAAACCTGACTCATTTGGTGGTTATTTAGTAGTGAAAGAAAGCCCAAATAATACAGGGGCAGCTTTTATTAATGCATTCCAAAAGACATTTGACACAATCAAAAACATTGAGTTAGTAGCAAACGTCTGGATAATACCTGAAAAAAATTATGATGAGATTGTTGTGGAAATGTCCCAACTCCCTGATATAGATAATAGTTGGTTTGATGATAAAAATACACTCAATTATTTTAAATTTGTTATGAGTACAGATGGTGTGAAAATGGCTGAGTATGAAATAAATCAACTTTTTCAAGGGGGAAAGTAATTTGACCTATTCTGTTGAAAAATTAAAGGAAGATACTAATCATGCATATGTGAAACTTTAAAGAATCGCTAAAATGTAAATCATTTACCGTTTTAGGTAATTAACAATATGTAATTAACTATCATAATAGTAAAATTTACTCCCGGATTGGAATAGGAGGATTGACAATGAATAAAATACTATGCAAAAAGGCAGGTGTGATTCTCATTATCATGTCAATATTAGGATTAATGGGGTGCGGTAATGATAAATATACCGCTGAGAGAATAGAAAAAGGATTAACAGAAAAGTATGGAGGAACATTTGAAGTCCTCGCACTCGGAAATAGATATGGAACAATGACAAATGATTATGTACAAGCAAATGTTAAAGCTGTTGACTCAGACATTGTATTTTCAGCCAAAATGAGCCCAAAAGGGGAAATATTGGTAGATAATTACATTAGTAAAACAGTTTTAAGTCAACTTGAAAAGATGCTTAATAGTAATTTAGAAAGTGAAGGGATAACAGCGAAGAGTATGATGTCTGGATTTAGTAAGTCAAACACAAGTGAAGTAGAATTAGGTACACCCTTAAATGAGTTTATTTCTAAATATAAACCTTATCTATTTGCTGGTTATTTAGTAATAAAAGAAAGCCCAAATAATACGGGTGCAGCATTAACGAATGCATTTCAAAAAACATTCAATGAGATTCAAAATATAGAACTAAGGGCAAACGTCTGGATAATACCTGAAGAAAATTATGATGAGATTGTTGCAGAAATGTCCCAACTCCCTGATATAGATAATAGTTGGTTTGATGATAAAGAGACACTGAGTAGTTTTAAATTTTCAATTGAAACAGATAGTGTAAGCCCAGATGAGAATGAACTAAATAAACTGCTCCAAGGAGGAGTTAAACTTGACTAGTTATACAGGCACTGATTTGCGTATAGGTACCTCTTATGAAGCCGGGAAAAATCCGGTAGTATTTGAAAGTTTTTCATGTATTAGCAAAGGTAAATGATCGTTATAAAAGGAATCTTCTAAATACGCAATGATACAAAATTCTTAATAAATTTGTATTACACCAATATCCATTATTAAAAACAAATTTCCATGACAAAAAGGAGGCAGGGAATGTTAATAAAACTAGGAAAATCCCTCCTTATGGCAATATTAATATTAAGTTTAACGGGTTGTGGAAGTCTAAATAAAATGCAAGCAAAACAAATTGAAGAAAAACTATCCGAAATGTATGACGGGGAGAAATTTGAAGTTCTTGCACTGGGCAACAGATTTGGGACATTGACCAATGATACGGTAACAGCCTTTGTGAAGTCAAAAAAAACGGATGTTGTGTTTGAATGTCAAATGAATACAGATGGGGAAATTGTTTCAAATAACTATAAAGGTAGATTAATCGAAACTAAAATTGAAGTTCTTCTTAAAGAAAACCTAAAAAAACAAGGAATTACGTCTGAAAGTCTCTTATTTATATTCGGAGGGAAAGATATTACTACGCTAAATTTAAATATGGAACCGAGTGACTATATATCAGACTATTCTCCAGAGTATGTTTCCGGATATTTAGTTTTAAAGGAAAATGAAAATCTTTCAGGAGATGCATTTTTAAACGGATTAAGAAAAACACACGAGGACCTTCTAAATACGCCATTGCAGGTAAATGTTTGGATTATTTCAAAAGAAAACTATGATGATTTAATAGGTGAGTTTACCAAATTACCCGATATTAGTAATAGTTGGTTTGAAGAAAAGGAAACAATTAGTTTTCTGAAATTATCAATTACAAATGACGGTCTAAATATGAATGAAAGTGAAATAGGTAAACTTCTCCAAGGAGGAAAATGAAGTGAGGTTTTTTCTGATTGAGAACCAAAAGCTACTAAACTAGATCGTAGTTCAAAACAAGAACAAATAAAATGTATTTCCAATTACCAGATTAAAACAAATAACAATATAAGAATTACTTTTCTGTTGCAACATATATTATCGAATGGAAAAGGAGGATAAAAGTGTTTAAAAAACTAGGTAGAAAGGTAGGTGTGATTCTCATTATCATGTCAATCTTATTATTAATGGGATGCAGATATCTAGATAAGTATACTGCAGAGCGAATAGAAAAAGCATTAACAGAAAAGTATGGGGGAACATTTGAAGTGCTTGCACTCGGAAATCGATATGGAACAATGACAAATGATTATGTACAAGCAGATGTAAAAGCGGTAGATTCAGACGTTGTATTTTCTGCCAAAATGAGTCCAAAAGGGGAAATATTAGCTGATAATTATGCAGGCACATTAGTATCTAAACAGCTTGAGGAGATGTTGAATAGTAAGTTGGAAAGCGAGGGTATTACCGTTAAGAGTTTTATGACAGGATTTGGTAATGTCGATGCAGGTGAAATAGAAATAGGTACCTCCTTAGATGATTATATTGCTAAACATAAACCTGACTTCTTTGGTGGATATATAGTAGTTAAAGAAAGTCCAAATAATACAGGTGCTGCTCTTACGAAGGCGTTGCAAGATACGGTTCATGCGGTTCAAAATATTGAGATACGTATAAATGTCTGGGTTATACCGAAAGAAAATTTTGATAAAATTGCGACGGATTTTTCTCAGCTTTCTGATGTAGACAATAGTTGGTTTGATGATAAAGATACACTAAGTAACTTTCTGGTTTTTGTTAATTCAAAGGGTGCGGACATCGATGAGAATGAGTTAAATCAACTGCTCCAAGGTGGAGATAAAAAATTTCAGTAGTAATGTGACAGTTTTTCAGGAGTTAGTATAAAAAGATAAATGATCTTTAGAATAAGAATCTTCCTAATACGCAATAATACATATATTTTTAACCTATATTACTTTAATACCTATTATTATAAATTTCCATGACAAAAAGGAGGCAGGGAATGTTAATAAAACTAGGAAAATCCCTCCTTATGGCAATATTAATATTAAGTTTAACGGGTTGTGGAAGTCTAAATAAAATCCAAGCAAAACAAATTGAAGAAAAACTATCCGAAATGTATGAAGGGGAGAAATTTAAAGTCCTCGCACTGGGCAACAGATTTGGGACATTGACCAATGATACGGTAACAGCTTTTGTGAAGTCAAAAAAAAACGGATGTTGTGTTTGAATGTCAAATGAATACAAAAGGAAAAATTGTCTCAAGTAATTATCCGGGAAGGGCAATGAACACTCAAGTAGAAAATATTTTAAATAAAAATTTAGCAGACGGAGGAATAACTGCTGACAGCCTAACCTTTGGCTTTGGCGTGGAGGATGTTAGTTATTTAAAACCCAATATGAAATTGTCCGATTATATTTCTACCTATAAACCAGAGTATTTTTCAGGTTATCTAGTAATTAAGGAAAGTAATAATAATACAGGTTCAGCTCTTACGAAGGCATTCCAAGAAAGTTTCGAGGAATTGCAAAACACTCCATTGCAGGCCAATGTGTGGGTGATAGCAGAAGAAAGTTATGATGAGGTTATATCGGAGTTCGTAAAACTTCCTGATGTTAGCAATAGTTGGTTTAAAGATAAAAACACAATTGGTTCATTTCAATTTTCAGTAACAGCAAAGGGTGTAAACATCGATGAGAGTAAATTAAATAATCTACTCAAAGGAGGAGAGTGGCTTGACTTATACTGATGAACAGTTGCGTTATGCTACTGAATTAGCTTAATGTATCCAGGTTTCAAAATCCAAATTCAAATAGAGGAAAATAATTCAAATGCTAAATGAAATATTATCAATTATTTAGAAAAATCGATGAAATTCGGACGTTGGTCAACTATAATAATAATGAGGATAAATTTGGGTTTTACAAAATTGTCATTGATAGAAGTAACGGTCAGCGTTTCTTTTTGTGGAAATGAAATATTCTTGATCCGCAAAGCTGTCCAAAACTAGGGAATTCAGATTTAGAAATAAATAAATTTGACAAACATTACTAGGGTAGCAGAAAAAGGTAAATGGATTTTTCCAAAATAGATCTTTTAAAATGCAATAATACATTACTTTAGCAAACATATGTTACTTAATTCCATTATAAGTAAATTTAGTAACAGAACAGGAGAGTAAGAATGGTAAAAAAACTAGGAAAAAAAGCGAGGTTGCTGATTGTGATGATATCAATATTAAGTTTAATGGGTTGTGAGAGTCTAAATAAAATCCATGCAAAACAAATTGAAGAAAAACTATCTGAAATGTACGGAGGTACGTTTGAAGTCCTTGCACTCGGAAATAGATATGGAACCATGACGAATGATTATGTTAAGGCAAATGTTAAAGCAGTGGATTCGGGTGTTGTATTCTCTGCAAAAATGAACACAAAAGGTGAAATAATTTCTGATAATTATGCGGGTGTTCTAGTATCAAAACAGCTTGAAGATATGCTGAATAGCAACTTAGAAAGTGAAGGAATAACTGCAAAAAGCTTAATGATAGCATTTAGCACTATCGATACAGGTGAAATAGAAGTAGGTATCTCCCTAGATGATTATATTGCAAAACATAAACCTGAATTCTTTGGTGGATATATAGTAGTTAAAGAAAGCCCAAATAATACAGGTGTTGCTCTTACTAACGCATTCCAAAGGACTTTTAATGATATTCAAAATATTGACTTGCGAGCAAATATCTGGGTAATACCGGAAGAAAGTTATGATGAGGTCATTGAGGATTTTTCTCGACTTCCTGAGGTCAGTAATAGTTGGTTTGAAGATAAAAACACACTGAGTAATTTTAAATTTTCAGTTAAAAAGGATAGTGTAAACTTGAGTGAGCATGAATTAGATCAACTGCTCCAAGGAGGAGAGTAACTTGGTTTATTCTGATGAGGAATTAAAAATAGCTACTGATCTTGCTTACATGGACTTTCATGTAGCATTGGAACAGCTAGAAGGGGAAGTGACCGTTGCTGAAGCTATAAAATATATAATTCACCATAATCATGAAAATTTAAGTTCTAAGGATGTCAAGCATTACGAGAAAGTCATAGAGAAAATAGAGAAGATTGAAGCAATAAACAATAATAAATGGAAAATTGCAGATTACAAAAATGATAATGAAGAAGGTCAAACCGGCTTTTACGGCATCGTCATTGACACAGGTGACGGACATATCGTTTCTTTTCGTGGAAGTGAGGATATTCTTGATCTGCAACATGTTAAACAAGATTGGGTGAATGCGGATTTAGCGTTGGTTAATTCGACCTTAACTAAGCAACAACAAAAGGTAAATGAATTTTTGGCGGAAATCAATGAGAGTGACTATATAACAAAATATGACAATATTGCGTTTACCGGTCATTCCTTAGGTGGGAATTTATCGGTGCATGGAACTATTATGTCGACTTTTTATGAAAACATCTTCCCTCGAGTCCGGCAAAGTGTTAATTTCGATGGACCGGGTTTTTCTAAGGAATACTTTGAACATTATAAAGAGCAAATCGACGTAATGAACCAAGTTTTGGACGATAACTTCCGGCACTACCAATGGAGCGTGGTTGGAAGTATTCTTGAGCCGGTACCGGGAATTTACTGTGAAACATTAGCAACGAAGAAAAAGGATGGAATTTTTGATAAGATAGTTAATTTTGCAATCATGGAGCATTCAACGGAAAATCTGAAATTTGATCCATCGGGAAAAGCTTACCGCGGGGAAAAGAGTAAATACGAATACACTGTAGGTAAGTTTACGGAGTTTGTAGACACTTTACCGGAAAAATTGGGAAATGTCCTTGTCGATGTTTTTGGTGGTGTACTGATTGTATCCGCTTGGGTTTCAGACAATAAATTGGTAAAAGCAGTACTTATTGGAGGAGTTGCTCTCGGAGTAACAACTTTTTTAATAGTGGCCGGTCCGCAAGCGATATTCTCGGCAACATTAGCTTTGGCTGGTTCGATAACTTTAGCCGTTGCAGCTATATATTTACTGGTAACTAGAGGTGCAGACATGGAAGTTTTTATAGAAACAGTCCTTGAATTAGCAAAGGAAATAGGCAAGGGTTTTGGTAAAGCATTCAAATGGACGAACGATAAAATTAACCAACTCATTGACTTTATGAGCACGAAAGTTTCACAGATTCGAGACTGGTTTAATCATGTAATGAAATCATACGGTTATGCCGTCGCAACACCAGTTATTGAAGTAAATACAGATAAGTTAAGACATTATGCCGAGCGGTTAGAAAATGTACGCAAGCGACTCCAAAATCTTGACGCAGACATGAATTCCTTATATTTTACAAACGGTTTTCTTGATTTACTAGATATTATCCGAGCAAATCGATTGCCAAACTCTATGAAACTAAAATTTTACATAAACTACCTGGAGGATACAGCAGAGGCTTTTGAAAAGGCCGAACGGAATATTATGGAACAAGTGTAAGTTGCAAGATGCGTAGGTGAAAATAATGGATTTTATGATGGGGGGGAGCTTTGTGGCTAGCTTAGGTAGTCTTCAAAGAGAGTTGAGAAGCATTATTCATGAGTTGGAGAGTATTGCATCCGGTATCTCAAGGGATTTTGAAGGGATTGGCAGTGAGGTTTGTGCAAGAAGAATTCGGGACTTCATTGATCAATGTGAAAATGCACAATATTATCTCGGGCGTGTTGATACTTCTAAGGTACGTGAAGAAAACTAGTTTACTAGAAAAAAACTATGGAAGGTATGTTAATTAAGGAAAATTAAACAATGTAAAGGCGGGGTTATATGGGTGAAAAAATTGTTATTAACACGGATATGGTCGAAAAGACGGCGGTGAAAATTCGCGAAATCAATAATCGGATTAAGGATGATTTTGCAGATGTAGAAACGGCAATTCGGAAACTTGATTCAAGCTGGAACAGTCAAGCGGGCAAAACAGTAATTGGAAAATTTTATAATTTTAGAGATCAATATAGTGATGCCAGATATCAGGTTGTCAATGATTTTTCTAAAATACTTATGCAACAAGTTTCTCCTGATTATCAAAAAACAGAGAAAGCAAACGAATCTTTAGCCGATGCCTTTAAGTAGATCAAAGGGGGGAGAGCCGTGAGTTCGTATATTAAAGTGAATTATAACGAATTAGAAAAGACTGCTGCTACAATTGAAACCTATCTGGATAAGCAAAAAAATTATATGACCAAAGCAACAAATGAAGTAACAACCTTAAAAGCGTTCTGGAGCGGAAAAGATTACGATAATTTTTTGACCCAATGGAATACATTAGATGATAATGATTCAACAACAAAAGCTTTTACCAAATATTTAGAGTCCTATGCGGAAGTATTGAAAAAAGCTGCAAAGGAATACAAAAAGGCTCAGGAAAAAGCAATACGAAGGGCCAATAGTTTATAAGTATTATATGTAAGATTTAAAGTGCGGGAGATTGTTATGGGAAAAACAACGATTGAACAGAAGAAAAACATATGGTATGTCGAAAATAAAATTGTATACCCCGAAGTCATAAATGAACGGGAATTACATGCGATTGAAAGAGGTGTGTCAGAAAACCTTTTACCCATTCGTATTCAACATAAGAAAAAGGCGATTCTTTTAAAAAGCACAATTTCCGGACTAATCCCATTAAAAACATACTTAAGTAGCATTATGACAAAGAAAATGTTCTTAGGTATTGTCTATCATCTGGTGACAATTGTGAAGGAATGTGAACAGAATTTAATGAATACAAGTAATTTAATGTTAAATCTCGACTATATATTTATCGAACCAAGGACAAAAAGAGTTACCTGCTTGTTTTGGCCAATAGTCAATAATCAACACCCGCATTATCCGTCAGAGTTTTTTAAAGAGATGCCGTTTCATGTTGTTTTTGCTCAACATGAAAATCTGGACTATATAAAAGTATATATACAATATTTCAAAAGTGGTACGCCGTTTTCAATTAATAGATTTGAAAAAATGATTCTTGAATTGATGGGGAAAACGGCAGAAAATAATAAGACTGTTTTTTCCGGGCCAACAAACCAAGCATATCAGTTAAATCACGGGGTAAAAGTTGAAAAATCAAATGAACATCATAAAGACATAGCTTATAATCCGTTAGAAATGAATCGTAATCATTCAGTGTCCGGAAGAGAAGTATCTGTCTTTTGTCCAAAATGTGGGGAATTATTGCCGAAAAGCTCAAAGTTTTGTAGCAATTGTGGTTTACCATTATACATGGATGATAGCACTCGGCAGATACCTCTTATGAAAGAGGAAAAAACTGAATTAAATCGTATTCAAACCGAGAATTTCAGTGAAACAACCGTATTAGGAGAAACAACGGAAGGAACCACGGTGCTTGGGGCAGACATGCTTGAAGAACCAAGTTTTCCTTATTTAATTCGAGAAAAAACAGGGGAAAAGATTCATATCGATAAACCCTCCTTCCGTATAGGAAAAGAACGTCAGTACTGTGATTATTTTATATTCGATAATAGCGCCATCAGTCGGAGTCATGCCGATATTATTACAAAAAACGGCCGATATTTTGTCATGGATCATAATTCAACAAATAAAACATATGTAGATGGTCGTGTCATACCTATTCATCAGGAGATTGAAATTTTCTCAGGTACAAAACTAAAACTGGCAAATGAAGAGTTTACATTTTATATCTAAGTAAGGATGATGCTGAAATGGAAGTACTGACAGCAGCATGTACGGATATTGGAATCAGAAAAAAGAGTAACCAAGATAGTTATTTATTAAAGGTTGCGGAAACGTACTTGGGTAAAGTTGTTTTAGCCGTTATTTGTGATGGGATGGGGGGGCTTTCTAAAGGAGAGGTTGCCAGTGCCAGTGTGATAAATGCCTTTTCTGATTGGTTTGAAAAGGAACTCCCCGGACAACTTGAACAGTTAAATATGGGTGATATTCAATATCGTTGGGAACGGATGATTAGGGAACAAAATCACCGAATCGCTGAGTACGGGAGAAAAGAACAGGTCAAGCTTGGGACAACGGCAACAGCACTTCTCTTAATCGATACAAAAGCCTTGTTAATTGGTCATGTTGGCGATTCACGGGTATATCGCATTAATGACGGTATCGAACAGATGACGGAAGACCAAACACTCATTTTTCGGGATATAAAATGGGGGATCATTACACCGGAACAAGCAAAGACAGATCCAAGACGGCATGTACTTTTGCAGTGTATCGGAGCATCAAGACTGGTAGAGCCGGTATTTATATCAGGAGTTCCTCGTACAGGTGAGCTGTTTATGCTATGTTCAGACGGTTTTCGTCACATGGTTACGGAGCAGGAAATATATCAAGCGTTCGCTCCGGAAGTACTAACGGATGAAGCGGAAATGGAACGAAGAGCAAAAGCATTAGTTGAGCTAAATAAGACGAGGAATGAAACAGATAATATTACCGTTTTGCTTGTCAAAATTTTGTAAGGTAGGGATATTGTTTGGTTGCGATAGGTTCTGTTATAGATGAAAAATATGAGATTTTAAAGTTAATCGGTCAAGGCGGCATGTCCAAAGTTTACCTTGCGATGGATAAGCGACTGAACAAACAGTGGGCCGTTAAAGAGATTCAAAAAAGGGCGAGAAATAAACATAATGAAGTGGTGATTCAAAGCGCGATCGCGGAAGCCAATATGATAAAAAATCTGGACCATCCCTCACTTCCTCGGATCGTGGATATTATAGACAGCGGAAACGTTATTTACGTGATAATGGATTATATAGAAGGGGAGCCCCTTAGTCAAATCATCGAAGAATACGGTGCACAGCCCCAAGAAATCGTTATTGAGTGGGCGAAACAACTTTGTGAAGTTCTTGACTACTTACATACTTGTAATCCGCCCATTATTTATCGAGATATGAAACCGGCAAATGTCATGTTAAAACCGGATGGAAATATAAAATTAATTGATTTTGGTATTGCCAGGGAATATAAAGAGAAAAATTTGGCAGATACAGTGAGTTTAGGTACAAAAGGATATGCAGCACCGGAACAATTTGGCGGACAAGGTCAAACCGATCCAAGAACAGATGTGTATTGTCTCGGCGTAACTTTGTATCATTTAGTAACAGGTCATAATCCGAGTGAACCTCCCTATGAGTTATATCCAATCCGTCAATGGAACCCAAATTTATCAGGGGGTTTAGAAAGAATTATTCAGAAGTGTACTCAATTAAATCCGGATGACCGTTATCAATCTTGTGCGGAATTATTATATGCGCTGAATCATTATGAAGAAGCGGATGATGAATATCGAATAAAGCAAAAAAAGAAACTGCGACGTTTTAGTTTTGTCGTAGGTGCAGCTATTTTTTCTCTTGGGATTGGGATATTTGGACAGGTTATGAACAATCAAATAAACAACAACGATTATAACAATAATATCGAATGGGCTGAGAAAGCAACGAAGAACGAAGAAAAACTAAAATATTATTTGAATGCGATTGATATTAAACCAACTGCCAATGATGCGTATCTCGGCTTAATTGAATTTTTTAAAAGTGATACGGTTTTTACGGTTGAAGAAGAAGAACAATTGAAGAAAAAGATGACGACTAATTTTACAAATGTAGCGGAAGACGATACTGAATATGCAGATCTTGCCTTCGAAATCGGTAAATTATATTGGTATTACTATGATTATGGCAGGACGGAAAACAATGATAACCAGATTACAAGAATGAAAAGTTCAACACAATGGTTTGAAGATGCCGTTACATATGGCACGGCTGACAGAGACTATTATGAGATGGCCATTATTTATCGGGATATTGGTAAATTTAACGCTGAAATTAACTCCCAAATTGAAGAAGCTTCCGATAAAGGATTATATTTGCCTTACTGGGAAAATATTCAAAGTTTGCTTACATTAGTTGAAGAAAATCCGGACGAAAGCGAACTTGTAAAACTGGAACTTTATAAATTAGCAGCTAATGCAATTGAAAATTATGCGAGAAAATTTAAAGCAGATGGCGTTAAAGAGAAAGAAATTCGTGCTGTTTTTGAAACCGTGAAAAAGAGCACGGTAAATGTTGTCACAACAACAGATAAAACGGAAACAATGAAAAATGAGATTATCAATCGTTTTGAAACAATTGAAAAGTCTATCACGAATGCATATAGGAACCAAGGGGGGTGATTTCCATCGATGCAACAGATTGGTTCATTGTTTCTGTTGTAGGTTATTCTCTGGCAGGTTTACTTTTTATCATTGCCATTATTATGTTTTTTAAATTAAAAATACCTGCAGTTATTGGAGATCTTTCAGGCAGAACAGCGGCAAAACAAATTCAAGAACTACGCAAACGGAATTCATCTACAGGTATAAAACTGTACAAACCGGATGTTTTTAATATAGAAAGGGGGAAATTAACGGAACCTGTTAAAAACTCAGATAAACTTACCCGAGAGACGATGGTAAATCAACCGGAAGATCCATCATTGGCTACCGTTGTATTGAATGATGAGACAACAGCTTATCAAGAAACAATGCTGTTAACAGAAGAAACTGAATTGTTATTTGATGACAGGACTGAGGTGTTGGATGAGGATGTAACAGTGGCCGCCGATGAAACAACAGTTCTGGACCAAACAGAAGAATTGCCATATCAAGAGCCTACAGTTAAGCAAGTTAAAGATTTTAAAATGATAAAAGATATGAAAGTAACCCATACGGATGAGACCATTTAAAATAATTCAGTTTTAGAAGATCTGGCAGATAAGTATAAAGTGTTTTTGGGGGGAGAGAAATGCACAAAAAGAAAGGATCAAAGACGATTCGTTTCGTATCAATGATTCTGGCAATTATGTTAGTTTTTAGTAACATGCCAATCAGCGTGATTACATTTGCCAATACGACAGAACCTGCACAATCATTGCAGGATGTAGAAGGACAAGCCCGGGTTCAAATGACCGTCGAAATAAATCACGATTATGGGAAAGTAAGATTGAATGGGAATCCCTATAAGGACGGTGAAACACTTGAGGTTACAGCGGGAGAATCGATAGATATAGATGTTACCCCGGATGATGGATATAAAATTCAATCTATCTCCATTGGCGGTGAAAATCAAGAAATTACCGATGAAAGTAAGTTTACAAAAACCATCCAAAATATCAAGACGAATACAACCATTGAAGTAGCTTTTATCGAAAAAGAGGTTTCTCCTCAAGAGTTTGACGTTACTGTTGATACAAACGAGAATAATGGTGAAGTCATCATAAATGGAACTAAGTTAACAGACAACGGAACATTATCTGTATTAGCAGGACAACCGGTTGAGGTATCAATTACGGCAAAAGACGGGTATGATATTCAATCAGTCACAATTGGAGACGAAAACCAGACAATAACCGATAAAAAAAGATTTTCCAAAAGAATTGAAAAAATAACAGAGGATACTACCATTACGGTTATATTTGCTGTAACAACCCATACCATTTCTTTCGCTGTTAATGGAGAAGGGAAAGTAAAAGACGGAGATATCGATATTATTTCCGATGGCGGGCAAGTTAGACAAGTTCAGCAAGGAGCGGATTTTTCCTTTCTTATGGTTCCTGCCGCCGGTTATCACTTGGCGGGTGTTCGTATTGATGGTGCAGAAATTGATCTGGAAAGGGATGAAAATCTAAAAAAACAAGCGGATAACAGTTACCAATATACATTTCGAAATGTGACAAAGGATTGCTCCGTAGAAGTGTTCTTTGCAATTAATGAATACTCGGTCCG
Source organism: Caldibacillus thermoamylovorans (assembly GCF_000751775.1). Taxonomy (GTDB): domain Bacteria; phylum Bacillota; class Bacilli; order Bacillales; family Caldibacillaceae; genus Caldifermentibacillus; species Caldifermentibacillus hisashii. The sequence goes on along the minus strand of NZ_CCRF01000103.1, from coordinate 31,562 downwards.
TGCAGAACCAACAGAAAACGGTACGGCTCACTTAGATAAAGGCATCGTCCGGCATGGTGGAACGGCTATTTTGACAATGACACCGGATGCTGACTACCGGGTTGCATCTGTAACTATTAATGAGACGCAATATACGGATATAAGTAATGACCCTAATTTTATTGAAGATGAAGAGGGAAATGTTATTTTTAACATATCAAATATAACTTCGGATAAAGTGGTAAAAGTTAAATTTCAAAAAATGGACTCGTTAACGGGTTCATGGACCGAATTCGTGTCAGTCCTTCCGAAAAAGGGAAAAATAGTAGATTCATATGTTAAAGATGATAAAGAAGTATTTGTATTTTCTAAAGAAGCAGAAGCCGAGGTTATTCCGCTTGAACCCTACGACGGCATAAAGATTAATAAAAAATGGTGGAGAACAAAATATAACTTTAATGAACCGAAGACCATCAAAGATATCAAAGTAAAAGAATTTGGTCTAAAATGGCCAAAGAATGTACCATTAGATAATGAAATTCTTATTTTGTTTGATACAATAGCTCCGGTTGTAGGCAAACCCACAATAGATGAGGAAAAATGGCATAATGGTAAGATAACTGTTTCAGGTAATATTGAAAATCCAACCCAAACCTTTGAGGGGGTTACATATTCTACCGATATCGAAAAAGTGTATTATTGTCAAGGAACTGATTTAAGAAACGGTGAGTTGGCAACATATAATCAAGAAACAGGGGAATATACCTTTGAAACAGCAGATATCGATTACAATGGAAAATATTCCATTTGGGCAGAGGATCAAGCAGGGAATATATCTAAAGTAACAGTGATAAATGTAAAAATTGATAAGACAGCACCAAATCTTGTTGAAGGGGAAAAGGCGGTTACCTTTGAGCAAGAAAACGACGATACCCTTTCTAGGATTCTTAACTTTTTAACCTTTGGTACTTTCTTCAATAAACAAGTAAAAATAACTGTTCAAGCCCAGGACGATGGTTCCGGAGTTCAATCGATAAAACTGATAACCGATGATGATTCTGTTGTTCCGGAGTTAGTTCCCGGAAGCTTTAAAATGGATGGGAGAACTGCACAGGCAGAATTTATTCTTGATGAGGAGGCATTTGCAGGTTCTTTTAAGGTCGTCATTAAAGATAATGTTAACAATGAACAAACGGTACCGGTAACAAGTAAGAACTCAAATATTGAAGCGGATAACAGCGGGATTATTATGGTGGAACAAAATAAACCTGTTGTAAACATATCGGTTGACCCGCATGTTGATGGATACATGTATAACGGTGATGTTACTTATAACTTTACTGTAAGTGATGAAACTTCCGGAGATAATAACGATTTAGAATCGGGTATTAATTCAGTAATTATTCGAATTAATGGGAAAGAAGCAATCAGAAAACATTATCACGAATATCCGGAAAAACAACTGAACCCGGTAATTGAAAGCCTTCATACAGCCGATTATGAACCGCAACAAGACGGATCATATCATGTAGTTATCGAGGCTGTTGATAATGCAGGAAACGTAAGTACGAAGGAAATCATAACATATAAAGACGAAGTAGTTCCGGAAATCAATGATATTATTTTTTCGACAGATGGTGGACAGGGATTAACAGGGAATATCCAGAACTATGTGGAATTAACGGAATATGGATTTTTCTTTAAAGAGCAAGTACGGGTTACCGTTCATGCCTCCGATTTGACCAAACCGCAACAATATACGAGTGGAGTAAAATCAATAGTCGTTTATTTAAAGGATTATGCGGAGGGAAAATATTTTAAAGTGTTACAAGATGGTCAATTAGCGCAAATAACGGAGTCTGAGCTTGGCAGTATTGAGCCTGTTGAAACAGATGGAGAATTTTCTTTTATTGCTCCAAAGAATTTTAAGGGGCAAATTTTTGCCAAGGCGATTGACAAAGTAAATAACGAAAGTGCGTTTGCAACACCAAAAGGCACGATCATTGAAACTGAGCAACAACATAAACTGGAAGAACACATCAAGATTGATAAACCGGAAGCAAAGTTCAAGGATAATAAAAACTTGGATTTATATGCTGGTCAAGTTAATGTTAATCTAACCGTAACGGATACGTATTCCGGGATTGAAAAAATTGAATGGTCGGTCGTCTCCCCATATGATACGAAAAACAATCAATCAGGCGCACTTAAAATCAATAATGATAAGACATATGCTGCCGGCAGTAGCGCGGAAGGATGGACGCAAACAAAAACCGATCATAACATAGTTACGGAGATGACGAAAACTATTACAGTCAATAACAATAGTAATGATATAGTTTTACAAGTAAAAATGACGGATCGGGCAGGAAACACTTCCGAGGAACAAATTCATTTCAGTATTGATAAGACAGCACCTACCATACAATATTCGTATGATAACAATAGACCGGATGCGGAAAATGCTAAATTTTATAATGCAAAACGGACAGCGACCATTGTAATAACTGAGCGCAATTTTAAACCCGAGGATGTTGAGTATGTCATCGCAAATTCAGATGGAGTGATTCCTAAGCTAAACGGTTGGCGCACTGTACCAAATCCCGAAAACCCGGATCAAACTTTGCATATTGCAACCGTTGATTATACAGCTGACGGGGACTATACATTTGATATTAGTTATAAAGATCTTGCGGGTAATCAAGCCCCTGCAGTTGAACAAGATTCTTTTACAATTGATCAGACAAAACCGGAAATTCAAGTTTCCTACAATAATAACTCTGCTACCAACGGCAATTATTTTAAGCAAGATCGGACGGCAACTATAGTCATTAAAGAACATAATTTTGATCCAAGTCGGATACGGATTACCGGTACGGCAACAGATAATGGGAATTCCATTGCGTTTCCTGCTTTAAGCGGATGGAGGACGAACGGAGATATTCACACAGCGACCATTCATTATGCCCAGGATGGAAAGTATAGTTTTGACATTGATTTTACCGATATGGCCGGTAATGTAATGGCTGATTATAAGGTAGATGAATTCATTGTTGACCAAACAGCTCCTGAATTAACAATTACAGGTGTTCAAGATCGCTCTGCCAATAATGGTGATGTTATTCCCATTGTTACTTATTCGGATACAAATTTTGACGCAAAAACAGTAAAAATTGAATTAACAGGAGCAAACCGACAAACCGTTAAGTTAAACGGAAATTTTTCTGATATACCGAATGGCCAAGTATTTACCTTTAATAATTTTGAAAGAACGAAGGAAAATGATGATATTTATACACTGAAAGCTACCTTGACAGACCGGGCAGGAAATGAAACAACCGAAACGATTACTTTCTCAGTAAATCGTTTTGGATCCGTATATGTATTTGACGAATCTTTACGGGATCTAAATGGAAAATTTGTTCAGAAAGAAATGGATGTAATTGTAACAGAAACGAATGTAGACCACTTAAATAAAGATAGTATCCAAGTAAAGATGACAAAAGATGGAGTTCCGCAAGATTTAGTTGAAGGTAAGGACTATAAGGTTACAGAAACCGGGGGTAATGATCAGTGGAGTCAGTATACGTACGTAATTGATAAAAAAAATTTCAGTGGTGACGGGAAGTATACAGTCGCCCTATATTCCGAAGATGCAGCCGGGAATGTAAATGAAAATATTGATGCAAAAAAGGCGGCGGAAATTTCATTTGGTGTTGATAAAACAGCACCGGTAATTGTCCCAATTAATATTGAAGATGACACGCAATATCCGGTAGATACCAAACCTGTAGTCGTCTCCATTACCGATAATTTAGTGCTTTCTTCAGCCTCGGTCTTTTTAAATGATAAAGAAGTTGAATACACAGTAGACGGAGGAAACTATACATTTACAGTACCGAGTGGGAATTCACCGCAGGATGTTCGAATTGTAGCGGTGGATGCGGCCGGCAACGTTATTAAAAAAGAAGTTAGAGATATTTTAGTTTCAACAAACTTCTTTGTTCGTTTATATAATAATACACCGTTATTCATCGGATCTCTTGCCGGGGCAGGTGCCTTTATTGTGGGGGTTGGATCTTACTTTGTATTCTTTAGAAAGAAAAAGGATGATGATAGAGCGGTTGAAGCATAGGAGGTTAAAACATGTCTGACCAAATCATTATTTCACTTTTAATCGGTGGTTTTATCATTAACCTCACAACAATGATATTAGTGATTATATTGTTAAAAAAGATTAAAGGAAAAATAATTGAAAATGTTGAAAACGGAGTAGCACAAATTGCCGGCACAAATGAGACAAAAGATTCTGCCGTGTTAGGAGTCGTATTCTGCCGTAACTGCGGACAACAATATGACTCGTTAAAAACTGTATGTCCGCATTGTAAAACACCAAGGTAATTGCAAATAAATAAAGTGATTTACTATCTTCGTAGGTTAATATAAAGTGCAACTTCTGTCAGTACGGGGTTTCTTCATCTTCCACTGATGGGACGCATGCGGGCAACACATCCCCCACCAATCTTCTTTGTAAACTCGAAAATTGTGAGGTGGGGGTGAACTCCCTGTTAAGGTAGGATAAATTAACGCTTGGAAAAAGTCACGATGGATTTTTTTCGGGCGTTTTTTAAAGTAACGGAGGAAAGAAAGCAACAGTTGGATAAGAATCTCAAAGATTTATAAAGTCGGTGATGAAACGACAACAAACCTAAGAAATGAACATTATTTTGTTTAAAAAATCACAAATCAAATATTTGCATAATTTCCACATTTGGTGTAAATTGTAACTATCTTAGAATAGTAAAATAATGTTTTAATCACTGAAAGATTCTGGTAGACTAGAATTAGGTTATAATTGATTCGGGAAAGGTGTGTAGTCTGACTGTTTTCCGTCTTTTTTCGGAATGCAACCGCCTGCAGCTTTTCCAAGAATTCAAAAGGGGATAAGGTGGGGAAAATGAGTAATAGACAAACAAAAACAGATGTCATCTTAATTGGCGCCGGAATTATGAGTGCCACGCTCGGTTCGTTGTTAAAGGAATTGATACCGGAGTGGGAAATTACAGTGTTTGAAAAGCTCGAAAAACCCGGAGAGGAAAGTTCCAATGAATGGAATAATGCGGGGACGGGTCATTCTGCACTGTGCGAGCTCAACTACACCGTCGAAAAACCGGACGGATCCATAGATATTAGCAAAGCAATAAAAGTTAATGAACAGTTTCAAGTATCAAAACAATTTTGGTCTTATCTTGTAAAAAGTAATTTGATTCGTAATCCACAGGACTTTATCATGCCATTACCCCATATGAGTTTTGTCGAAGGGGATAAGAACGTAGAATTTTTAAGAAAACGCTTTAATGCATTAGCTGATAACCCGCTGTTCCAAGGGATGGAATTTTCGGATGATCCGGAAAAACTGAAAGAATGGATTCCGGTGATGATGGAAGGCCGTAAACTAAATGAACCGATTGCGGCTACAAAAATGGATTCCGGAACAGATGTCAACTTTGGTGCATTAACTCGAATGTTGTTTGAACACTTAAAAGAGGAAAACGTCGAGATTAACTATAAACATTATGTGAAAGATATTAAACGGACAAGTGAAGGATTGTGGGAAGTAAAAGTACATGATATTGACGCCGGTCAAAATAAGTCTTATATAGCAAAATTTATTTTTATCGGTGCCGGTGGCGGTTCTTTGCCGTTATTGCAAAAAACGGGAATTCCTGAATCAAAACATATTGGCGGTTTCCCGGTTAGCGGATTATTTATGGTTTGTAAAAATGAAGAACTTATCGAAAAACATCATGCAAAAGTTTACGGTAAAGCAAAAGTTGGCGCCCCGCCGATGTCCGTGCCACATCTTGATACCCGGTATATTAATAATAAAAAGACATTGTTGTTTGGACCGTTTGCCGGTTTCTCACCGAAATTCTTAAAAACCGGTTCAAACTTTGATTTAATTAGCTCCGTAAAACCAAATAATGTACTTACGATGTTGGCTGCCGGTGTAAAAGAAATGTCGCTAACAAAATACTTAATTCAACAACTTATGTTATCAAATGAACAACGGTTAGAGGAGTTACGTGAGTTTATTCCGAACGCCAAACTTGAGGATTGGGATATGGTCGTAGCAGGTCAACGTGTACAAGTAATTAAAGATACGGAGACCGGTGGGAAAGGAACACTTCAATTCGGTACAGAAGTAGTAAATAGCAGTGATGGCTCGATTGCCGCTTTACTTGGTGCTTCACCCGGCGCTTCAACAGCCGTACATGTTATGCTTGAAGTATTGGACAGATGTTTCCCGCAATATATGCCGAAATGGGAATCAAAAATTAAAGAAATGATTCCTTCCTATGGTGTATCTTTAGCTAAAAACCCGGACCTTCTTCAAGAAATTCATTCCTCTACAGCAAAGACGCTTGGCCTAGAGGAAGAAATACCGACAAATACGGATGACAAAACTCGTCAGTTACAGGAAGTATAAATTGCCGATTTGGCAATTGTACTTCCTTTTCCTATTATTAAACGCCTCCATTGTTACACGATTATTCATCACATAACCTAAAACCGTTTATTGGAAGTGAACTTATGAAGTATGGGGAAATAGTCCATGGTAAACTGCATCGGCGGGTGAATAGATTTATTGCCGAAGTTTTCATTCATGGAAAAAAAGAAGCGGCTCATATTAAAAATACCGGCCGTTTAACAGAGTTGCTACAACCGGATGCTGACGTGCGGTTGGAAGTCAGTGATAATCCAAATAGGAAAACAAAATATTCTCTCATTGCTGTTTGTAAAAATCATATTTGGGTAAATATTGATTCACAAGCTCCCAATACCGTTGTTTTTGAGGCAATTGCAGCGGGAAAGGTGAAAGAACTTGGAATGGTAAACATGGTAAAAAGGGAAGTTCCGTTTGGCGATTCCCGGTTTGATCTCTATTTTGAAAAGGGAAATGAAAGCGGCTTTATTGAAGTGAAAGGTGTCACATTGGAAAAGAACGGGCTAGCACTATTTCCGGATGCACCGACATCACGAGGGACAAAACATATATTGGAGTTGGCGAAAGCGGTACAAAAGGGATACAGTGCAACCATCTTGTTTGTCGTACAAATGAAAGGTTGCTCCACATTTACTCCTAATAAAGAAATGGATAAAACTTTTTCAGAATCCTTATTAAAAGCAGCGCAACAAGGTGTGCAAATTTTAGCATATGACGCAATTGTAAAAGTCGATGAACTTGTTTTAGACGATCCGCTTCCTGTTGTATTATCATAAAAAGGGTATATTACCAATTGTAAATGAATAACATTACGAAGTCAGACACCAAAAACACATAGAAAGAATAAAAATATAAAAAACCGTTATACTACAGAATAAGCAGTATAACGGTTTTTTGCGTAGTTTTTTTGGTTTCCGGGTTAGTTTCGGATTAAATAATCAAATGCTCCCAAGGCCGCCGTTGCACCGGATCCCATGGAAATGATAATTTGTTTATATGGACTATCACTACAGTCACCGGCAGCAAAGACACCCGGGATATTGGTTGCACCACGCTTATCAACAATAATTTCACCCATGCGATTTCGTTCAACCGTACCTTCTAACCAATCGGTGTTTGGAACAAGACCGATTTGAACAAAAACACCGGCTAGTTCAATATGGTGTTCTTCTCCGGTTGCACGGTCAATATAAGTTAGTCCGTTTACTTTATCAGTTCCGGTAATTTCCTTTGTCTGGGCGTTTGTAATCACTGTCACATTTGATAAACTGTGAAGACGTTCTTGAAGTACTTGGTCGGCTTTTAATTCCGGCATAAATTCAATAACGGTCACATGTTTAACAACTCCTGCGAGATCAATTGCCGCTTCAATCCCGGAATTTCCACCACCGATGACCGCAACATGTTTTCCGGCAAACAACGGACCGTCACAATGCGGGCAATAGGCGACACCTTTTGTCTTGAATTCTTCTTCACCCGGTACGCCAATATTGCGCCAACGTGCACCGGTTGATAGAATGACCGTCTTACTTTTTAACACTGCGCCATTTTCCAATTCAATATGGACAAGGTGATCTTTCTTTTCTAAACGTTTTGCCCGTTGCAAGTTCATTATATCAATATTGTATTCTTTTACATGCTCTTCTAAACTGGCAGCAAGTTGCGGCCCCTCAGTGTATTTTACGCTGATAAAGTTTTCAATGCCCTTGGTATCCATGATTTGACCGCCGAATCGTTCTGCCACAATTCCGGTACGAATTCCTTTCCGAGCGGCGTAAATAGCGGCACTCGCACCGGCAGGACCACCGCCGACAACGAGAACGTCAAACGGATCTTTATTCATAAACTCAGATGGGTCCGATGTTTTCCCAAGTTTGACCAGAATTTCTTCGAGTGACATCCGGCCGCTGCCAAATTCCTCGCCGTTTAAGAAAACAGTCGGCACCGCCATAATGTTTTTACTTTCGGCTTCTTCTTTGTAAGCCGCACCGTCAATCATTGTATGTGTAATATTCGGGTTAAGGACACTCATGATGTTTAGAGCCTGAACAACTTCAGGACAATTATGACAAGTTAAGCTGACGAATGTTTCAAAATGATATTCACCGGTTAAGCTTTTAACTTGGTCGATCAGTTTTTGTTCAACTTTTGGCGGTCGACCGCTTACCTGTAATAGCGCAAGCACAAGTGAAGTAAATTCATGGCCTAAAGGAATACCGGCAAAAACAACTCCGGTATCTTCTCCCACACGATTCACACTAAAGCTTGGTGTTCTTTGTAAAGTAGTATGTTCAATTTTAATTTTCGGTGACATCGTAGCCAGCTCGTCAACAAGAGCCAGCATGTCACCTGATACTTTATCAGAACCCGCACTTACTTTAATGATGATATCGCTCTCCATTAACTGAAGATATTGATTTAATTGTGCTTTAATATCCGCATCTAGTATCATTTATAAGCACTCCTTAAATTTTTCCGACAAGGTCAAGACTCGGTTTCAGCGTTTCTCCAGTTTCTTTCCATTTTGCCGGACAAACTTCACCAGGATGTGTGCGAACATATTGAGCTGCTTTAATTTTGTCAACTAGGCTGGCTGCATCACGTCCAATACCGTCTGCATTAATTTCAACTGCTTGAATGACACCATCCGGATCGATAATGAATGTTCCACGATCTGCAAGACCTTCTTCTTCCCTTAGGACATCAAACATTTCGATAAGTTTATGGGAAGGGTCCCCAATCATCGTATATTCAATTTTACTAATGGCATCGGAATGGTCATGCCAAGCTTTATGAGTAAAATGTGTATCGGCTGAACAGGAATAAACTTCAACGCCAAGATCTTTGAAAGTCGCATAATGTTCTTGGAGGTCTTCGAGTTCAGTCGGGCAAACAAATGTAAAATCTGCCGGATAGAAACATAAAATGCTCCAATGTCCTTTGAAATCTTCTTCCGTTACTTCTACAAATTCGCCGTTTTTGTATGCTTGTAATTTAAATGGTAATACTTGCTTTCCTACTAATGACATAATAAATACCTCCTATGTATTATTGAGAATATTTTAGAATTCTGTAAAAATATGGGAAAATTTTGTGAAGCGCATAACAAATTTCTTTTACAATAATTATTATATAATAATAAATATATTTGTCAAACAAAAGGCCCGGGTAGTACAATTTCCCTGTATTATTAAGTTTGTACAAATTTGAGAAAAGTTATAACTTGAAAATTTCTCATCATCATTATTGTATAATAAAAAAATTATATTGTTAAATAACATGAATTAACATTACAATGACTGTTTTAAATAAAATTACCATACATATATGAGGATTGATGGCTGAAGGAAAATTATAGCCCGCGAATAAAGTGAAAACTTCAATCAGTAGAGATTCTCAGTGGCTGTTAGTAGGACAAATTTGCCTTACCGGAAGTTTGACGTTAAGCGCATGAAAAAAGAGGCTTTCTAACAGGAAGTGCCCCATTACTTCCGGAAAGCCTCTTGCAAATTTATGATAACCTCATCTTAAAATCTTCGTATCCGAATTGGCGGATGATTTCACAATCGCCGTCCTTCTTTTTAACCGCAATAGTCGGGAGTGGCATACCGTTAAAAGTGGTATTTTTCACCATTGTGTAGATGGCCATGTCACCGAAAATCAGGCGATCGCCGGGTTTTAATGGCTGATCAAACGAGTAATCACCAATGATGTCACCGGCAAGGCAAGTAGGTCCGCCAAGCCGGTACGTATATGGCTTTTCACCCGGCTCACCAGACTCGAACAACGGTGGACGATAAGGCATTTCTAATACATCCGGCATGTGGCAAGTGGCCGATGTATCAAGAATGGCAATATCGATTTTGTTTTTGATTGTATCAAGGACAGTTGTTACTAAATACCCGGCGTTAAGTGCTACAGCTTCCCCCGGCTCAAGATAGACTTCCAAACCGTACGTATCTTGCATCCTCTTAATACATTTTTCAAGTAACGGGATATCATAATCTTCTCTTGTAATATGATGTCCACCGCCAAAGTTAATCCATTCCATTTGGGGCAACCACTGGCCAAAATTTTCTTCAACCGCATGTAATGTCGTTTCCAGATCATCAGCGTTTTGTTGGCAGAGGGTGTGAAAATGAAGCCCGGAAACACCTTCCAACAATTCAGGGCGAAACTGGTCGACTGTTACCCCTAAGCGGGATCCGGGTGAACATGGATCATAGATGGCATGCCCATCTTGTGTGGAACATTCCGGATTAATGCGCAACCCAACTTTTTTACCGGCCTTCAAAACTTTATCTTTAAACTTCTCCAGCTGTGAGAAAGAATTAAAAATAATATGATCGCAAATCAAAACAATTTCATCCATTTCATCATCACGGTAGGCCGGGGAAAAGACATGATTTTCTTTTCCCATTTCCTCATATCCGAGCCGGGCTTCATATAGGCCGCTTGCCGTTGTTCCGTTCAAGTACTTGGCGAGGAGCGGATACAATTTAAACATAGAGAATGCTTTTTGCGCCAAAACAATTTTAGCACCTGTCCGCTCCATTACCCCGTTTAAGATTTTTAAGTTGTTTTCCAAAAGCTTTTCATCAACGACATAACAAGGAGTTGGTAATTCTTCAAATCTCATCAGTCCACTAACTCCGGATCAAAACTTTCTTTCCACGGGAGTCCCCATTTGTTTAATGCATCCATGAACGGATCCGGATCTAATTCTTCTAAGTTCCAAACGCCCGGTTTTTTCCAATATCCGTTCAATACCATCATGGCACCTATCATGGCCGGTACCCCTGTGGTATAGGATACGGCTTGGGAACCGACTTCACGATAACATTCTTCATGGTCACAGACATTATATAGATAGTAGGTTTTTTCTTTTCCATCTTTTTTGCCGCGGAAAATACAGCCGATATTTGTTTTTCCTTTTGTCCTTGGTCCGAGAGATGCCGGATCCGGTAAAACGGCTTTTAAAAATTGAAGCGGCACTATTTGTTTTCCTTCAAATTCAATCGGCTCAATGGAAGTCATGCCGACATTTTCAAGCACTTTAAGATGAGTGAGGTAACTTTGTCCGAACGTCATAAAGAAGCGAATCCGTTTAAGTCCGGGTACGTTTTTGGCTAGTGATTCAAGCTCTTCGTGATACAGTAAATACATATCTTTTTCGCCGATTTCCGGGAAGTCATAAACCCGCTTAATTTCCATCGGTTTTGTTTCTACCCAGTTGCCGTTTTCCCAGTAACGCCCGTTAGCAGAAACTTCCCGAATATTAATTTCCGGGTTAAAGTTTGTTGCAAATGGATAACCGTGATCGCCGGCATTACAGTCAAGAATATCGATATACTCGATTTCATCAAAGTGGTGTTTCAAAGCATAGGCAGTAAAGACACTTGTTACACCCGGATCAAAGCCGCTTCCTAACAAGCCGGTAATTCCCGCTTCTTCAAAACGTTCACGATAAGCCCATTGCCAGCTATATTCAAATTTTGCCGTATCTTCCGGTTCATAGTTAGCTGTGTCCAAATAATGAGTTTTTGTTGCCAGACAAGCATCCATAATTGCTAAATCTTGATATGGAAGTGCTAAATTTACGACAATGTCCGGTTTAACTTGTTTAATTAAAGTAATGAGCTCGTCTACATTGTTAGCATCCACTTGGGCTGTCGTAATTTTTGTCTTCCCGCCGTCCAATTTTTCTTTTAACGCATCACATTTAGCTTTTGTCCGGCTGGCAATGCAAATTTCTTCAAATACATCACTGTTTTGAACCATTTTATGAATGGCAACAGATGCAACGCCACCTGCACCGATAACAAGCGCTTTTCCCATTTTCATTTCTCCTTACTGATTGGATTTTGTTTATAAAATAATAAAAAAGCAAGTGTAAACCGCGGCGCCGCGCACAACACTTGCTTGAAGATTAAAGTCAATATTAAAGAATCATCCAAATAAAAATACAATTAAGATTTACCATCTACTTCTCATAAGGCCGGTCGTTTGGAAGTTCTCTAATATTCAAAATTTCTTCATAAGATCAGAGTCTATATAGCAAATAATTACTTTTACCACTCTTATTGATCGTTTCACAAGTTGATGTGCACCTGCACCGGTTGTAAAGTAACCAACTTATAAAATTTGAGCTTTAAACTCAATCAATAAGGCAACCGAAGCTACCAATCGGCATTTGACCCGGCTGTCCGTGGCCTTAACTCCCCTATCAGGAAGTGGTCAAAAATTATCTGCTTGGAAAGACTCACTATTTTGAATATTAGCTTTCCAAAAATATTGCTCTTTCATATTATCAACATATCCGAAAAATATCAAGATAAAATTCATCCTTGTGAAATTATTATACAAAAAATAAGTGAAAGTAAAGTTAGGTTTATTATCAATAAAAATAAATAAATGAGAATAACGCGATTTTAATATTTTTTAGTGTAATCCCGCCTGACACTTGATCTAATAAGTATTATATCAAAATAAAGACCTAAATAATTGGTTAATTTTGTCGAAATAAGGGAGTTGCGATTTTTAAGTTATAATAATTGTAAAGTAAAAATAATTATGATATAGTATAGCTATTAATCAGTTTAAAAACTTTGGGGGTGTACATAGGATGAGTGAAAAGAAAAAACTGACAACAGCTTTCGGTGCTCCGGTGCCAAATGATCAGGATTCGAAAACGGCAGGTCCACGTGGCCCGCTTTTGATGGAGGATTATTGGTTTATTGAAAAATTAGCTCATTTTGACCGGGAAGTCATTCCGGAACGGCGGATGCACGCAAAAGGTTCGGGTGCATACGGAACTTTTACTGTAACAAATGATATTACGAAATATACAAAGGCAGCTCTTTTCTCTGAAGTTGGTAAGAAAACAGATATGTTTATTCGTTTTTCAACGGTAGCCGGAGAACGGGGGGCCGCAGATGCCGAGCGGGACATTCGCGGTTGTGCCATGAAATTTTATACAGAAGAAGGAAATTGGGATCTTGTTGGTAATAACACACCTGTATTCTTCATGAGAGATCCTAAACGTTTCCCTGACTTAAACCACGTAGTCAAACGTGACCCAAAAACAAACATGCATAGTGCGCAGGCAAACTGGGATTTCTGGAGTTCTCTACCTGAAGCTTTACACCAAGTGACGATTACCATGAGTGACCGTGGTATCCCGGCAAGCTACAGACATATGCATATGTTTGGCAGTCATACGTATTCGATGTTTAATGCAGATAATGAACGCATTTGGGTAAAATTCCACTTCAAAACACAACAAGGAATTAAATGCTTAACCGATCAAGAAGCACAAGAATTAATCGGCCGTGACCGTGACAGCCATCAAAGAGATTTATATGAAGCTATCGAACGTGGTGATTATCCGAGATGGACTATGTACATTCAAGTCATGACCGAAGAGGAAGCTCGCAATCTACCATATAACCCGTTTGATTTAACAAAAGTATGGTATCAAAAAGACTTCCCATTAATTGAAGTCGGTGTGGTTGAATTAAATCGCAACCCGGAAAACTATTTTGCCGAAGTAGAGCAAGCAGCATTTGCACCTACAAACATTGTGCCGGGTATTGGATTTTCCCCGGATAAAATGTTGCAAGGACGTCTATTCTCTTACGGGGATACCCAACGCTATCGATTAGGAGTAAATCATTGGCAAATTCCGGTAAATTATCCAAAAAATGCGAAAAACTTCCATCCCTATCATCGTGACGGTGCAATGAGAATTTTCAATGCGGCTGAAGGAGGATCCGTTTCTTATTATCCGAACAGCTACGGTGAGTGGGAAGATAGTCCGGAACATCAGGAACCGGCTCTAGATATTTTCGGTACTGCTGATTATCATAATTTTCGTGAAGATGATGACAATTATTATGAACAACCGGGTAAATTGTTCCGCCTCATGACACCGGAAGAGCAACAAAGATTATTTGAAAATACAGCCCGTAATATGCAAGGAACGACAAAAGAAGTTCAATTACGTCATATTACAAACTGCTACAAAGCGGATCCGGCTTATGGTGAAGGGGTGGCAAAAGCATTGGGCATCTCGATGAGTGAAGTAGAAGCTGCTGTAGCCGGAAAATAATCACTAGAATAATAGAATAGATATAATGAAAATGCCCGGTTTCCGATGTTTGTGGAAGCCGGGCATTTTTAGATCGATTATGGAAACTAACCTCTTTCAATAGTTTAATTAACTACTATCCCATTTAGTAGTCAGTTAAAAATATATTTATGGCTGAGTTCTCCCTAAAGTTATCGAACCATGTAATATATGATAAGTAGAACAATTAACCCTCCTACTAGGATATAGCATTGAAATTGTAATAATCGGTATAATCGGATATTGAACGATTCTGACGGAAGAGGTTTTTTCTTCCATTCTTCCAAATAATCTTTTCTTTTAAACATAATATGGTTATATCGCCTAAATCCAAAGACAAGCCCGTCAAAAAATCCACCCTTTACCGTGAACATGAACAAGACAGTTACCACATAAATCAACCCGATGTAAAACACGGTATTAATGAAACTGATTAAAGTATGTTCGGACCCAAAGAAAAAAACTACGAAAATAACTGCCATATTCACTAAAAATAAACCTGCTTGTCGTTTTTCTATCATTGATTTCACCTATTTTAAGTAGTCGTTGTCATTATACCATGTACAGATTAGTGAAAACTACTTTCTACAGATTTGTTTAATAACTGCAGGAAAATTGTTTAATTATTATGTTATTATAATAAATTAAAAAATGTTAAAATTATGCATACACAAAGTAAACCGTAAAATACCTAATTTGGTAAATTATGAATAGTCCTGATAAATCTTATACTAATATAAAATTTTTTCTTTACAAAAATAATAATTAACTGTATACTTCGTAATATATCCTTTACAGGGACGTACAGTCCCAAATTTCAGAAGATTAAAATTTAGGGGGGCAATATTTATGAAGAAGAATAAGTGGTCGCTGTTACTGGCTGCTTTATTATTAGTAAGCACAGTTTTAGCAGCTTGTGGCGGTGGCTCAGATAAGAGTTCTGGAAAAGGATCAAAGGATTCGGAACAAGTATTACGTTTAATGAATGCTGATCAAATTCCGACTATGGATTCTTCACTGGCAACTGACACATTTGCCTTTCAATTCTTGGGCGAATCAATGGAAGGTTTATATCGCTTAGGGAAAGACGGGAAAATTGAGGATGGAATAGCAACCGAACATAAAGTATCTGCCGATGGTTTAACTTGGACGTTTAAATTACGGGAAGATGCTAAATGGTCTAACGGTGACCCTGTAACAGCGCATGATTTCGTATACGCATGGCGCCGTGCAGTTGACCCGGCAACAGGTTCAGAATATGGTCCATATATGATGGGTGGCGTCATTAAAAACGCAACAGCCGTTAACAAAGGTGAAGTACCTGTTGAACAACTGGGTGTGCGGGCAGAAGACGACTATACTTTAGTGGTAGAATTAGAAAACCCTACACCATATTTTGAATCACTGACAACTTTCGGAACTTACCTACCATTGAATCAAAAATTCGTTGAAGCTCAAGGTGATAAATATGCAACAAGTACCGAAACATTACTATTCAACGGACCATTTACTTTAGAGAAATGGACAAGTACTTCTAATAAATGGGAACTTGTAAAAAATAAAAATTACTGGGATAAAGATTCCGTTAAATTGGATAAAATTACATTTGTTGTCGTGAAAGACCCGCAAGCCGGTGTTGATTTATATGACAAAGGCCAAGTGGACCGTGCAGGTTTATCTTCAGATTTAGTTGACATGTATTCTTCCAATGACGATTTTATCACCATTCCGCAAGCTAACGTATTCTATTTAAAATTAAACCAAGTACGTAACGGTGAAAAAACACCATTGGCAAATGTCAATATTCGGAAAGCAATCATGATGGCAGTCGATAAAGAAGCCGGCGTTAATGAAATTCTCAATAACGGTTCCATCGCTGCCAACGGGTTAATACCAAAAGATTTTGTGAAAGTACCGGGTAAGGATAAAGATTTCCGTGCAGCAAGCGGTGACTTAGCTGTCTATAATAAAGAAGAAGCGAAGAAATATTGGGAACAAGGTTTGAAAGAACTTGGTGTGACTAGTGTTTCATTAGAGTTCTTAGGCGATGACGGTGAAAATGCAAAAGTCTTTAATGAATATGTTGCCAATCAATTAAAAACAAACTTACCGGGATTGGAAATTACCATTAAAAACGTTCCATTTGAACAAAGACTTGATCTTGATACAGCCGAGGACTATGATATCCAATTTTCCGGTTGGGGTCCGGACTACCTAGATCCATATACTTTCTTAAGTCTATGGGTTACCGATGGTCCAAACAACCATATGGGTTATTCAAATCCGGAATATGATAAACTGCTTCAAGATGCCCAAACAACATTAGCGAATGACCAAGACAAACGTTATGAAGCTATGTTACAAGCAGAAAAAATCTTGCTTGAAGATGCTGCGATTGCACCGATTTATCAACGTTCATTGGCATTATTAAGCTCACCAAAAGTTCATAACATTATTGCCAACCAAGTTGGTGCTGACTATGAATGGAAATGGGCTTATATTAAATAAATGAAAAAATATATTTACTAATATTTTGAACTGGAGTTAAAATTAGAGAGTGTATGCCAAGATGTTGGCGTGCGCTCTCTTTCCTCATGTAACTATAAATTTCATACAATAGAGAACATTTATTTTTTTTACTTTTTAGGAGGTGGCAAAATGGCTCGCTATATTCTACGTCGTTTAGGATATATGATTGTAACACTATTTATTATTGCAACACTTTCATTTTTCCTCATGAAAATGTTACCTGGAAGTCCGCTGAATGCAGAAGATAAATTGAGTGAAGAACAAAAAGCGATCGTCTTAGAAAAATACGGGTTGAATGATCCGGTTCCGGTTCAATATGTTCGTTATTTGACCGGACTTGTCCAAGGGGACTTAGGAATTTCATTTAAATTTGATAATACCCCGGTTACCCAAATATTAATGGATCGAATAGGGCCATCAGCACTTGTAGGTTTTCAAGCCATGGTAATTGGAACGATTTTAGGTATCGCATTAGGATTGATTGCTGCTGTTTTCCATAATGGTTTTCTGGATTATACCTCAACAATAATCGCTGTACTGGGTACTTCTATTCCTTCCTTTGTATTTGCCGGACTTCTTCAATATGTATTTGCAGTTGAACTGGGATGGTTTCCGGTAGCTCTTTGGGGTGAACCTGAACATACGATTTTACCGACAATTGCATTGGCAATTACTCCATTAGCAACAGCAGCAAGGTTTATCAGAACTGAGATGGTTGACGTATTAGGTTCTAACTATATGCTTACTGCTAAAGCTAAAGGGATTAGTCAAGCCGGTCGGGTATGGAAACACGGATTTCGGAACGCTCTTATTCCACTAGTAACGGTTATTGGACCAATGGCTGTAAACATAATGACCGGTTCTATGGTTATTGAGCAAATTTTCGCAATCCCCGGTATTGGGGAACAATTTGTTTCCTCAGTTCTAGTCAATGACTATCCGACAATTATGGGAACAACCCTTCTTTATGCATTTGCCTTTATCGTTATTATTTTAATCGTTGACCTCCTTTACGGATTAATTGATCCAAGAATTCGAGTGACTGGAGGGAATAAATAATATGGAAAACAACAATTTAAATAATCTACCGAAAGATCTATTTAAACCTCTAGTACGTAAGGAAGATACAAGTGAGACAATTTCTAAACCTAGTCGAACATTCGGGCAGGAGGCAAAAAGAACATTTTTTAAAAATAAACCTGCGCTAATCAGTCTCATGCTATTAGTCATCATTATTATTATGAGTATCGTTGGTCCTCATATGACTGAATACGGAAATGATGACCAAAATTTAAGTCGTGCAAAATTACCGCCGCATGCACCGGTTTTAGAAAAAATATCGTGGCTTGGATTCGACGGTACTTTAACCGATGATTTTAAAGGTTCCACTGTGGAAGAGGCAAAGAGGAAAGCAATTCTTCGTTTTGATAAGGAGAATAAAGGAAAATTTATTGATTTTAAAGTAAAAAGTAAAGGAAATGGCGAAAGAAATTCAGCTAAAGTAGAAGCTACTTATCACGTATATGAAGCAAAAGGTATGGGAGATCAGTATTTCTGGTTAGGTACGGACCATTTAGGCCGTGACCAATGGACAAGACTTTGGTTAGGAACTCGGGTTTCTTTAATTATAGCCTTTGTTGCAGCTCTTTTAGACCTTTTAATCGGTGTTGCCTATGGTGGGATTTCCGGTTTCTTTGGCGGAAAAGTAGATAATTATATGCAACGGGTTATTGAAATTCTGGTAGGTATTCCAAACCTAGTTATTATCTTACTAATGATGTTATTTATGCAACCGGGGATTATGTCAATTGTCATCGCCCTTGCGATAACCGGATGGACCGGTATGGCGCGGATTGTTCGCGGTGAAGTCATGAAGGTAAAGAATCAGGAGTTTGTATTAGCTGCAAGAACATTAGGTACATCAAACGGTTCTATTATTAGAAAGCATTTATTGCCGAATATTATGGGGATTATTATTGTTAACACGATGTTTTCCATTCCAAGTGCGGTATTTTTTGAAGCATTTTTAAGCTTTATCGGTTTAGGGATTGTTCCACCAAAAGCATCGTTAGGTTCATTGATCAATATCGGGTTCCAAAACTTACGGATCTACCCGCATTTATTGGTTTATCCGGCGATATTAATTTCGCTCATCATGATCACATTTAATATTTTAGGTGATGGTCTTCGTGATGCGTTTGATCCGAAAATGCATAAATAATCAAGGTAGGTGTCTTTAAATGAGTAAACTATTGGAAGTGAAAGATTTAAGAGTTTCATTTAACACCTACAACGGTGAAGTACAAGCTGTTCGAGGTGTAAGTTTTGACCTGAATGAAGGTGAGACATTGGCTATTGTTGGAGAGTCCGGTTCAGGAAAATCGGTAACTTCTTCGACATTAATGGGGCTTCTTCCCAAACCGGCAGGCGTTATTAAAAGCGGTCAAATCCTTTTTCAGGGAGAGGATTTAGTAAAAAAATCCGAAAAGGAAATGCAAAAAATCCGTGGAAAAGAAATATCGATGGTCTTCCAAGATCCTTTATCTTCATTAAACCCGACAATGAAAATCGGGAATCAAATTATTGAAGGTTTAATCAAACATCAAGGCATGAATCGTGCAGAAGCAAAGAAAAAGGCAATAGAACTTTTGGATCAAGTTGGCATTCCACATCCGGAAATTCGGGTAAATCAATATCCGCACCAATTTTCCGGCGGTATGCGGCAACGGGTTGTCATCGCCATCGCCCTTGCATGTAACCCAAAAATATTAATTGCCGATGAACCAACAACGGCGCTGGACGTAACGATTCAAGCCCAAATTCTTGAACTAATGAAGGAAATTCAACGAGATACAAAAACATCCATTATTTTTATTACTCATGACTTAGGGGTTGTGGCTAATGTAGCAGACCGGGTAGCGGTAATGTATGCCGGAAAAATTGTTGAAATCGGAACGGTTGACGATGTTTTCTATAACCCGAAACACCCATATACTTGGGGCTTACTTGGATCCATGCCGACATTGGATGCAGAAGATGAAGAACTTTATACGATCCCGGGTACACCGCCGGATATGTTGAATCCGCCAAAGGGTGATGCTTTTGCACCAAGGAACGAATTTGCCTTGGAAATCGATGCGGTGATGGAACCGCCGATGTTTAAAGTGTCGGATACACATTATGCGGCAACTTGGTTACTTCATAAAAATGCACCGAAAATTGAAATGCCTGAGTCCGTAAGACGGAGAATTGAAGGCTTTGCCAAAACCGGTAAGAAAGGGGGAGAATGAACGTGATGAAAACGGAAAAAATTCTTGAAGTCAAGCATTTGAAGAAATATTTCCCTGCCGGACGAAATAGGCTAATTAAAGCTGTTGATGACGTTTCTTTTGATATTTACAAAGGAGAAACGTTCGGGCTAGTTGGAGAATCCGGCAGTGGTAAATCAACAACCGGTCAGACAATTATCCGACTTTACGATGCGACGGATGGGGAAGTATTATTTCACGGAGAAAATGTTCATGCGAAAAAGTCAAGAGCGGAAAAATTGAAATTTAACCGGAAAATGCAAATGATTTTCCAAGACCCATCCTCATCGCTCAACCCCCGGATGACTGTATTGGATATTATTGCGGAAGGATTAGATGTCCATCACCTCGTAAAAAATGAAAAAGAACGGAAAGAAAGAGTGGAACAACTGTTGGAAGCGGTTGGGTTGAATAAAGAACATGCGACACGCTTTCCGCATGAATTCAGTGGCGGTCAACGGCAACGGATTGGCATTGCCCGTGCCCTTGCCGTAGAACCGGAATTAATTATTTGTGATGAACCGATTTCTGCTTTGGACGTATCGATTCAAGCACAAGTTGTAAATTTATTGAAAAAACTTCAAAAAGAACGTGGATTAACGTATTTGTTTATTGCTCATGACCTCTCCATGGTTAAATACATCAGTGATCGGATTGGGGTTATGCATCTTGGACATATGGTAGAGTTGGCGGATAGTGAAGAATTATATAAAAATCCGGTCCATCCGTATACAAAATCATTACTGTCAGCGATACCGCTGCCGGATCCTGAATATGAACGGGGTCGTACGCGGATTACTTATGATCCATCGATTCATGATACAAGTGAAGAACCAAAGTTCCGCGAAATTCGACCTCACCATTGGGTCCGTTGTACAAGCAAGGAATTTGAGCAATATAAAAAAGAATTGGGAGAATAAGAAAAGCAGGCGGGTGGCGCCAAAGGCTAGGTTAAAATGGTCTAAAGATTGTATACCAGTATTTTTATATGCAAATCCTTTTGTAAGAAAAGGGAAGAGTGCCCGAATCTAAACTTGTCTAAAGGCTGTTTACCAATATTTTGCACATCCTAATATATCTACAAAGAAAACTCGGTGATTGCCGAGTTTTTTTTCACAGAGTAACATCTTTAAAAAGGAAGTTTGTTCTTGATAAACTAAAGATACCTTTAGCAATACAGGTGATTGTCGAGGAGGTAAATCTATGAGGGAAATCTTAGCGGTGCTAAAATATATAAAGGTTCAGCGTGAAGTCGATTACATTGGATTCCAACAAAAGTACATTGAAGAGGAACGATATATGTACTTATATAAAGATAAACTTGTGACCCGGTATCATGAATTCCCCTTAGAAACTATATTCGACCTTTCCTATAAACCCTTTGGAAGTGAAGGGGGCACTTTGTATTTGCATACAAACCATGGTGTTTATACGTATCATTTACATTCAGATCCCCAATTATTTATAGAAGCGTTTAAACGGCATCAAATGAAATGAAGGGGCTGTCCGCAAAGTCATTTTTTGACTTATGGATGTGCCCCTTTATGATTTAAAAGCTTGATCCAATGGATTTGGAAAGATTCCCCATTGTTCTGACTCTGAGTAAAATACCACCAAAAAGGTAATGTACCTGTTCGTTCTATTGTCGTCTAAATCAAAAGCTACAAACCATCAAGGTGTCAGTATTTCGGTTAACCCCATTCGTGAAGTACAAGATGCCGGTAAGAGGGGGTCATTCGCTCATCTTATCCGTATGCTGTCAACAAACCATATTTCTTTTGAAATCTTTTTAAAATCTTTAGCCAGCTTTGCGAAAATACAAGTAAAAAGAAAACATTTGATAAAGCATGGGCCAAGTCAAAATAGAAACTAGCCGTATAAAACCCGATAAACTGTGCCCAATTAAAACTATTCATTAAGGTCAGTACAACCCAAAGATTCATAAACCATCCAAATAAAAAGCCGGTGATAAAGCCAAAAATCGAGCGTCCTACTGAACTTTTCATAACCCAAGTGTTTTTTAAAAGCCCGGCAGCAAAGCCAACCATTCCCCAGGCATACATTTGCCAAGGTGTCCAAGGTCCTTGGCCAAGAAAAATATTTGACACGATAGCAGCTAATGCACCTACAACAAAACCAGATTCTGCCCCAAAAACAGCGCCGGCCATAATGATAACAAAGGTAGTTGGCTGGACACTTGGAATGCTGGCAAAAGGTACTCTACTCACGGCAGCAATTGCCCCAAGAATAGCGATTAAAACGAGTTCCTTACTGGTAACCTTTTTATGTTCATACTTAATCATCAAAGGAAAAAAGGAACAAACCATAAATAGAATACTTGCCAACATATATTGTTCTTCAACCAATAATGGTACAAAGATGAGCAGGACTGCTAACAGGATTAGTAACCCAGCAATAAGCAAGTTTTTATATTTCTGTTTTTTTAGTTTTTGATTTTCTGAGAACCCCATTTTTCTTCAGCCTCCTCAACTGTTACCACCTCTGGAATGTTTCCGTCCCGTGTCATCCGATTAACTACCGTTGTATAAAAAGCATTACCTTTAAAAAAGTCTTTTGTAGAAGTAGTGACAGTAATTTCTCCTTGAAACATCATCGCACTGCGGTCAGAAAAACGTGCGGCAAATTCAATGTCATGCGTAACCATTACAATTGTTAAGCCGCGGCTTTGCATCGATTTAAGCCATTTGCCTAACGCAACTTTCATTTCCGGATCGAGTCCCTTCGTTGGTTCGTCGAGTAAGAGTATTTTCGGTTGTGGTAATAATACACACGCTAATGCACTTTTTTGCATTTCCCCGCCACTTACATCATACGGGTGACGATCAAGGATGGACTGAATTCCTAATAACTCTACCAAACAATTTATTTTCTCTTCATAATTTTCAAGATGAAATTGCTGTGCCGTTTCGATTAATTCTCCTCGGACGGTATCTTGTATAAAGAGGAGCTTCGGGTTTTGCGGTAAGTAGGCAATATCAGTGGAAATTGGTTTTGAATACTTTTTCCCGTTATAAATTAGCTTCCCTCGCTGGGGACTTTCAAGACCGGCCATCACCTTAAGTAATGTCGATTTTCCAGTCCCATTGGCACCAACAATTGTTAACCATTCCCCCTCATTAATAGTTAAAGATAAAGATTGTAATATTTTTTTGCCTGTTTTTTCATATTGAAAATAAATGTTTTTTACTTGCAGAATAGGGTTCTGTTTTTCATTATAATTTTCTTGTTTTTTGAAGGAGGTATCGGACTGGTGAGTCTTCAGTTGAGAAGCCCATTTCCTTCCTTCTTTGACGGTTAAAGGAATATCGGCAATTTGTAAGTTATCTGCGTGTTCCAAATATAATAATGCCGTACTTGGCAAATAAGGAAATAATGGTCGGTACTGTTCTTGCCAAACTTTCGCAATCACATCCTTTGGTGGACCGGATATTTTTAACGAACCATGGTCGAAAACGAAAACCCGATCGGCTAAAGGAAAGACTTCTTCCAATCGGTGTTCGACAATAAGAACTGTTATTCCAAATTCATCATTCATTTGCTTTACCATATGAAGGAAATCCTTTGCGGCCACGGGATCGAGTTGGGCTGTTGGCTCATCAAGTAAAAGAATCCGCGGTTCCATTAGCAAAACGGAGGCAAGATTGACAATTTGTTTTTGCCCGCCGGATAAAAGATGAATCTTCTTATCAAGAAGGTGATTGATTCCGAAAAAATGGACCATTTCTGCAAGTTTTGTTCGCATGGTTTCCGTCGGCATGCCGATGTTTTCTAATCCAAAAATAAGTTCTTCAAATACCCGATCCATCACGATTTGATTTTCAGGGTCTTGAAACACCATTCCAATTTCTTTAGCGATTTTGACAGGTTCATATTCGGTCAATTTTTTTCCATTATAAAAAATCTCGCCGGATCGCTCTCCGTAGGGGGCAATTTCTTGTTTTACCATTCGGAGCAAAGTTGATTTACCACTTCCGGAAGGCCCACAAATGACAATAAACTCTCCGGGTTCAACAGAAAATGAAACTTGATTGAGGGCTGGTAGCAATTGATCCGGGTATGTAAAACTTACCTTTACCGTTTCCAATATTGCCATTGTATAGCCTCCTTTCCTTCCACAATTAGCGGAAATCCAATGATGAGAACATAAATCGTAAAAAATACCCATTCACGCCCATATAAAATGGTTGGTTCTAAAAATGGTGTTAGGGTAAGGACGCCATCACCCAACCACCAGCCAAATATGCCGGTGCCTGTTAAACCTGTCAGGATGAGTATCATGAAACCATCATTCATATGTAGTTTATAGGGGGTATATTTCGTTCTTTTTTGTAATCCATAAGCCCTTGCTGACATCGAGTCAGCTGTTTGAATACCATCTTCCAGTGACCAAGTGAGTAACACTTGAACAAGCAATAAACCATGTTTGACTCTTTGTTTAAGAGGACCGGAAGTAACGGATAAGCCCTTTCCTTTTTGTACGGTTATGATTTCCACAATCCGCCTATTCAGCAAGGGAACAAATCGAACAGAAAGCATGGCTAACAAAGACCATTTTGGCATCCACTTGGAAAATAAAAATAAAAATTTATCCGCAGTCATGCAATAGTTAAAAGTAATCGTTAGAGTAAGAATGGCGATAAGGGTCAAGGCATTTAGCAATCCTTGAATCAATGCTTCCAATGTAATTGCACTGTTAAATAGATAAAACAAAACATGATTACCGCGATGGTTCGTCAAGGGTGTTAAAATCAGGAATAACAAGGATAAAACAATCATCATGGACACCCATTTTTTTAGCATTTTCCCCTGATCTAAGGCAAAGTTAAAAATCACGAGAAGAAGACAAGCAAAGGTCAAAAAAAATGGATGCTGATAGAGCATAATCATGGCAATGGCTAAAACGTAATAGAGAAATATGACAAAAGGATGGAGAGAGCGGAATCCGTTATCCATCAGCTTTGCCCCCTCCAACTGTCTGTCTTTTACTGATCATCATTATTTATCACCTGTAAATTTTTAGTAGGTTGTATCTTTCGTGTAGTCTAGTGTATAGATCCATTCAATCTTATCACCATTTTTTATTGGCTCAATCCCCGCGCTATTATCTATTAATACATCATTTACTTCGATTAACCAGCCGCTTAGTGGGCCATAGTCAAATTCATATATGTTGTTAATTCCCTCGACATAAGCGGTTGCTCCGGATCCTCTGACACTAATCTGTATCTTTTTTTCTTTTAAAATTTTTAATGTGGCATCGAGTGCGGTATTTCCCGGTTCAATTTCTACCTCTGTCGGGGAAAGAAATACGGTTGGAATTGGTGCATTTAATGGCCCCTGGTAACCATCAACCGATACAGTAACGGTATCCTTCTTCGGTTTTGGAGCAGGAGCGGGAGCGGGAGTTTGCCCTCCTCCGTTCACTGGCTGTCCGGATTCAGTTTTCGGTGCCGGTGTTGTACCTTTGTTTTCAACGGATTTAGAAGTTTGGGTATTCGCTTTATTTGCTGTATTGGTATTTGTATTTTCTTGCTTTTTGCTTGTATTCTCAGTTGCTTTATCTGTGTTTGAATTTGATTGTTTGTTTTCAGTAGTAGCTTTTGCCTCACTTTCCTTTGAATTGTTTTCTGAATTCCCCTCTTCTGTTGAACCGTTTTCCTGATTTCCTTTCAGTTCAGGTTCTTCTTTAGAAGGTTTTTCGAGTGTTGTTTTCTCGGAAAGCGTTTCAGATTCGTTTTTAGGTAATGCACTGTCTTTTTGACAACCGACTGCAAACAATAGGATGAAAGCGGATAATAAGATAAATAGTGCTTTTTTGCAAAGTTTCAATGATTCTCCCTCCTTGAATGGTTGAATAAGCGTCTCTTCGTGGCTTTCCGTCCAAAACCATGATTTGGTTGTACAGGAGGGCTCTCGCTTCTCACGATAACCCTCCTTTATTAAGAATCATTTACCGGGTAAATTCAATTTTAAAGTAGGCCTCCAAACAATTTTCGTGTCCAGTATCCTTATTCTTTAAGGCGTGGCCAGTTCACTGATCGAGCATGATGTCTACAGATTCTAAGATGCTTGACTCCCCTCGAGGAGCTGATATATGTTTAGTACTTGATAAACAATTTTGATAACTCTAATCGAAACGCTGATACGTGTTGAAATTACTTGATAACAGCCTTTTTCCTATGCTGATAAACAGTTACCGTAACTGCAAGTGTAACGAGTACGATCCCGATGAATAGAAAGAGATATGTGTTCGTTGCAGTTTCTGGCAGTGTCTTCTCTGAATTGTTTTGTTCTTTGCCGTTTTGATTTGCGGCAGAATCTTTCGTTGCTTCGGTTTTGCTCACCTGTTGATCTTGTTCTTTACTTATTTCGACCGAATTTTTTATTGGAACCGGTTCGAGGTCGCCAACGAGATGGAATACAGAACCTTGATTATTTTTATATTTCTGATATGCAGCGAGAGCCAAAGTTGCCTGAGAGCTAGCGATCGGGTTGGGTTCACGTTCCGATATAAGGTGAGAAAATCCGCCATCAGCATTTTTGTAGTCCAATAATCGTTTGACTAGGTTCCCTTCTGCTTTTGTAAAATCACTACCTGTCGGATCAATTCCTGCTGCTGATAAACCGATAATGACAGATGCGATCGATTCACTTGCTTCTCCTCCAGCGAAAGTATCATAAAATCCGCTTGAGCTCGTTTGATTACTGGAAAGCCAGTCTACAGCTTTCTCAATGGCTGCTTGAACATTTTCATTTTCTGAATAGGGAGCAAGAGCAGCAATCGCTATCCCGGTTAAATCTGCACTGGGCGTTTCTCCTGCTAAAGACCATGCCCCGTTATTAAGTTGAGTTTTTACAATATAGTCAACTATCTTTTCTCTTGTCCAGTCAGCCTTTTCATTAACAGGATAGCCACCACTATCTAAAGCAAGCAGGGCATAGATAGGCCCGTTATTTCCTTGATTCGTCATATTTTTATGATTAACCAACTGTTCAATTAAGTTATAGCCGGCAATCTTTGTCGCATCTTTGCCAGCAGCGGTTAAAGATAAAATAATACTCTCTAAATCAGTTACTTTACGAAACTCAGCTTTATTGGCAGTAACCTGGTTTATTAACTGATCAATATAATCACTTGGAATCGTTACCCCTAAAGCATTAAATGCAACGGTACTATACAAATCATTAACACGATGGTCAAGCAAGTATTGACGGCTACTATTTAAAGCCGTTGCAAATTCTTCCGGTGAAAGTGTTTCTGGAGTTGTTGGTTCGGGTACTTCAGGCTGATTTGGTTCTTTACTAGGTACTTCACCTTTTAAAAAGTTTTGGTAATAGGCTAATGCGAAAAATGCTTGATTCGTTGCCATGCTATTTGAGCCTTGTGTCAGTAAATGGGCAAATCCATTGTCATCACTTTGAAAATGAAGAAGACGCTGAACTAAATTCAAATCAGATTTTGTAAACTGTTTACCGGTTGGATCAATGTTATTAGCACATAATCCGATAATTACTTGGGCAATCGATTCACTTGATTCTCCACCGTTAAAAGTATCGTAGTACCCTGCAGTGTCTGCTTGATTCGCTGAGAGCCAAGTTACAGCTTTCTCAATGGCCGCTTTTACGTTTTCCTGATTTGAATAAGGAGCCATGGCCGTCAGTGTCATTGCCGTTATATCCACACTAGGAGTCGGGCCGTATAGGGACCATGCACCATTGTCTAATTGGGCACCTATTATATGGTTAATTAATTTTTCCCTTGTCCATTCGGCATTTGGATTTTGAATAGTATAATTACCACTATCAAGTGCCCATAAGGCGAAAATCGGCCCATTATTTCCTTGATTCGTCATTCGTTCGTGTGTAACTAAAAGGTCGATCAAGTTGATGCCTTTGATATTTGTTGCATCTTTACCGGCAGCAGATAATAAAATAATTGTGTTCTCCAAATCGGTTACTTTCCGAAACTCACCGTTATTGGCCACAACTTCATTAATTTTTGAATCAATTATGGATTGTGGAATATCTTTATTTAAAATGCCTAAAGTAAGGACTCCATACCAATCAAGAGAATTATTACTAAGCAAATGAGCCGCTGTTTTTTCAATAATTGATGAGATCTCTTCTGGTTGCACAGTAGGGTTCTTTGTCCAATCAATTACTCGAAATAGCAACTGGTCACCCGGCTTTACTTTGCTATCCATTACACCAGTATTTGAAGCGATTCCATTTACAAAAAATCCCCAATATTTGTTTCCTTCAGCAACAACACCCTTTATTGCTTTTAAATAAGGGCCATAATCGGAGTCTTCAAAGGTGACATCGGTTGCAGCCTTTTTTAGCACATCACCAGCCGTATCCCCATCGGAAAAATCAACGACTGAGCGCTCGATCAAAAAGCTGCCATCTTCTTTCATAACGGAAACATTGACCTTATTTTCAGGTGTATCTGCTAAAACGTGGTGTAAAGAAGAGATACTACTTTGGGTAATCAGTAAAATTAATGCGATAAAAACGAAAATTCTTTTTCCTACTCTGTTTGCGAAATTCACTAATCATTCCTCCTTTTGTTGTTTTTTGCCATAAAAAAACATCTCATGGAGGAGATGTATTTGTGCATGAAGTTATATTAAACTACTTTTTCAATGCAACAGACACACCCCCTATATCCACGTAGGGTTATGGCGTTTGAAACAGGCAGGTCTCCTGGCTTATGTTCATCATTCTCTACACCTTCCCGTTATGAAAACAGTGGTATCCGATAGAGAACTCCCAATTACAGTGGCGGGACCGCGTCGGATTTGCACCGAACTTCCCTTTTAAGACTCATATTTAAATGAGCCACCTATTTCTTATATGAAATTATCATTTTAACTAAATCTTAGTTTCTGACAGTGGTTTTGTCAATTGTGAAAACGATGTTATTCCAAAAGAAAAAGATTTGAATAAACTTACCTATCAAGAGAATATAAAATGAGTCTTGAAAAAGAGAATATAATTCAGCTTTTTCAACCAAAATTTTTATGGAATAGGAAAACAAGTAATTGTAATATGGTAAACAGCCAATTTTCCCGAATCCCTTGAAAAATTTTAACTATGAATATATTATTCTTAATCGTTTATCGTATAATGTTATAGAAGGAGGGATTTCATATGGAAGAATTGGTCGAACAGGCAGTTCAAGATTATTATGGGGAAGAAATTGCATGGTGTTACGGGTGCGGCAGACTAAATGAAAAAGGTCATCATTTTCGGACAGGCTGGTTAACACCCGGAGAGAAAACAGTCACCTATTATCAACCAAAACCGGAACATACAGCTATCCCGGGTTTCGTTTACGGAGGTTTACTTGCTTCTTTTGTTGATTGCCATAGTACAGGGTCTGCATCATTAGCACTACACTATAAAAATGGACATGAACTCGGTGACGGTATCGAACCGCCAAGATTTGTAACAGGTTCATTGCATGTTGACTTTTTACAGCCGACCCCGCAAAACGTGGTATTAAAAGCTATTGGAAAGTTAGAGGAAATTCATCCGAAAAAATGGAAAGTTTTAACAGAAGTATATGCCGGGGATATTCTCTGTGTCAAAGGAGAAGTAGTTGCGGTCATTATGCCGGCAACATTTTTAAAAAACAAATGACAGCGCTACCAAATCAACATAAATTTTCCATTGAATTTTACGGGAGAATAGTTTATTATCAAAATGTAAGCTGCATTGTTCGTATAAATAATTAAGTTTTTCACCTAAGTATTTATAGGGAGTTTAAGAGAATATAGTGTGAATGACAAATCTCTGTCTATATGACGTGGAGGGCAAGCAGGATCACTATTGCAAACACCCACTTGTCTGAGAGTGGTGGTTTTAAAACTTCATTATAAAGCTACGGCAAATGTGGCTTTTCATCAAACAAAAGAAACCAGTCTTGCATAGGCTGGTTTTTTTGTCATAAAATAATTCATATGATCCTATCAATTTTTCACTACTAAATGTTTATATTAGGAAAAATTCTTGCCTCGATACTTAAAGTGAAAAGTCCCTCCAACTTATCTTTCTCGTTGACTCAAACTTTTTAGATGGGAATATAAGATGAGTCATTAAGGGGAAATTTTGTATTTCTTAAACAATAGTAGCATATTATTTTTGTGAATTGAGGTGAGAAACCAGGATGGATATAAATGTATTATTCGCCTTTAGTCTGACATTATTGGCCGGTTTGGCGACCGGAATCGGAAGTGTCTTAGCATTTTTTACTTCAACCACAAATACAAAATTTCTTTCGTTAGCATTAGGGTTTTCCGCGGGTGTGATGATTTATGTTTCTATGATTGAAATTTTTGTAAAGGCACAAAACGCACTGGTCTCAGAACTTGGTAGCCCTGCAGGAAATTGGATTACCGTTATTAGTTTCTTTGCCGGTATGTTATTGATTGCATTAATTGATAAATTAATTCCAAAACAGAATAATCCACATGAGTTAAGGAAAGTGGAAGATATGAAGGACAGACCGGGCTTAACTTCGGACGATCCGGGTTTAATGAAAATGGGGATTTTCTCAGCCTTGGCTATAGGGATTCATAATTTTCCAGAGGGGATTGCCACTTTTGCTTCAGCTCTGCAAGATCCGACATTAGGTATTTCAATTGCGGTTGCCATTGCTATTCACAATGTACCTGAGGGCATCGCTGTATCGGTTCCGGTATATTATGCAACAGGGAGTAAAAGGAAGGCGTTCAAGTTATCTTTTTTATCCGGTTTATCCGAACCACTCGGAGCTCTTGTTGCATATTTAGTTTTACTGCCTTATTTAACAGATTTAGTGTTCGGTATTATTTTTGCTGCCGTGGCGGGGATAATGGTGTTTATTTCATTAGATGAGTTGTTACCCGCTGCCAAAAAATATGATGAAGCACATAAATCCATATACGGCCTGATTGCCGGTATGACGGTCATGGCGGTTAGCTTGCTCTTATTTATGTAGTATGTGAGATTTTATATGAGCAAGTTTTCGGTTTATTGAGGCAAGATTTGGCATCTCGTCTTGTGTCTCATCGCCAAAAAAACCAGATTTTCGCCCAAAAAAGGT
>NZ_CCRF01000102.1 GCF_000751775.1 Caldibacillus thermoamylovorans | reverse complement strand
GACGAGAAAGAGTTTCGTCGCCAAAAAGTGGAGTTTTCCATGCAAAAGTGACGACGAGAAAGGTGTCTCGTCGCCAAAAAAGTGAGTTTCCCGAGCAAAAGTGACGACGAGAAAGAGTCTCGTCGCCAAAAATGGGCATTTTCCGGCTCAAAATGACGACGAGAAGAGGTCTCGTCGCCAAAAAAGTGAGTTTTTTACCCCAAAGTGGTGACGAGAAAGAGTCTCGTCGCCAAAAAATGGTGTTTTTCGCCCAAAAAAGTTGACGAGAAGAGGTCTCGTCGTCAAAAAATGGCGTTTTTCGACTCAAAAAGGTGACGAGAAAGAGTCTCGTCGTCCAAAAATGGTGTTTTTCGCCCAAAAAAGGTGACGAGAAGAGGTCTCGTCGCCAAAAAGTGGCATTTTCCGGCTCAAAAAGGTGACGAGAAAGAGTCCTGTCGTCAAAAAAAGCAGATTTTCGCCCAAATATGGTGACGAGAGTGGTTCTTTCAAGATAAATTATTCAATAGGACACTTTTCAAGAAATCTTTAAAGCTAGGGAAAAACAATTTAAATAAGTTTACTCACACAATATTCAGTAGGGTAGACCACGTGGATATAAATAGATATGGTGTTTGACGGTCAATCTTATGGATATATTTGCACTTTTTCATTGGTCTCGGAATCTTTAATCAAATATCCCATAACCGGGGTATTGCCCTTATCAATGAGCCAATTCCTCTTGTATATTAACATGAAATGTCCCATAGCACCAAACTATGGGACATTTTCCTGTAACCCCTTGAGGCTACTGAAAAAATTCGAATAAGTTCACTTACTTATAGTAGGTCAGACCACAAAAGCAAGTAATCTTATAATTAGTCAGTTGCCTCTAACCTCTTTGTAAAAATTTCTCAAATCTTACAAATTAGTTATCTATTTTTCATTCGATAATTTCAAAACATCAAGGAGTTTGAAGAATAAGCTCAGAATAATGGCAACAATGGTGGCTAAGCCCATACCTTTTAGCGGTACCGAGCCGAGTTGAATTGTAGCGCCGCTTAGGCCGACAACTAAAACAACACAAGTTAAGATTAAGTTTCGTGATTTATCATAGTCAACTTTTGCTTCCACAAGTGTACGGAGACCGCTCACAGCAATCATTCCGAACAGCAACAAGGAAATTCCGCCCATGACGGCCGTTGGAATAGAAGAAATTAATGCTGCAAATTTACCAAAGAAGGAAAGGAAAATGGCAATGACTGCTGCTCCGCCAATGATCCATGTTGAATACACTTTTGTTATGGCCAAGACACCAATGTTTTCCCCATAAGTTGTATTAGGTGTTGAGCCAACCAAACTGGACAGAATTGTTGAAATCCCGTTCCCTAAAAATGAGCGGTCCAACCCGGGGTCCTTTGTTAAATCTTTTCCGACAATGTTTCCGGTAACCATTGTATGCCCGATATGCTCCGGAACTAGGACAAGAGCGGCCGGAATAATTGCCAAAATATCAGACCAGTTAAATTTAATAGAGTAGAAGGTTGGTAAGGCAATGAATGATGCTTCTTTTACCGTTGTAAAGTCAACAAGACCGGCAAAGAAAGCGATGATATACCCACTGATAATCCCAATTAATATCGGGATAATTTTCAAAAAGCCGCGTAATGTTACCCAGCAAACGATAGTAATGGCCAAAGTCAAAAGTGATACAGTCACGGTCTTTGGATCCATGGCCCAGTCTGTGGTTGCATCTGCCGGCGCAATAAATCCGGCCATTTGGGCAGCAGTTGGTATTAATTCAAGCCCGATAACGGCAACAATAGCGCCCATTGCAGCCGGGGGAAAAATGAGATCCAGCCATCCGGTACCGACAGCCTTAATGATTAAACCAATGATGACCAGAATGACACCAACAGCAAAAAATCCACCAAGAGCATAACTATACCCTTCCAAACCGGAATAGCGGCCCAACACAACGAAAACCGGTGAAATAAAGGCAAAACTTGATCCAAGGTATGCGGGAATTTTTCCTTTTGTAATAAAGATGTAAATGAGTGTACCAATTCCGTTCATTAATAAAATTGTCCCGGGATCGACGCCGAATAACACAGGGACTAAAACAGTTGACCCAAACATTGCAAATAAATGTTGTAAACTTAGTGGGAGACTTTCCCAAAAGGGTAATTTTTCATGAACTTGGATGACATTTTTTTCCATCATCATTCTCTCCTTCTTAAATACGATTCGAAAAAATTTTTATATATAAAAAAGCACCTTGCCTGTACAAGGGCAAGGTGCTATATCCGTCCATCCAACACAAAAGGATACAGAAACAGTATAACGTTGTATTCCGCCAACCTTGCCAGCCTCACAGGACTGAATTTAAAGGTACTCATTTACTTGTCAAAAATATTATGGCAGGAAAAGAAAAGAAAGTCAATAAATTATTTTCTCACATCACTTTATCCATAAGAAGTCCCTTTTTCAATGATTTATTTATGGTACTGGGCAAAGATTTCCCCTGTTTTTTATAAAAAACTCCCCTATTATATATGAAAAAAGCAACCTTCAATTCAATTCAATTTAGAATATTATTTTTGGTAAAATGTAGTAAGCCAAAAAGACGGTCCAAACATAAAAAAGCAATATTATTTTAGAAAAATTTTAAAAAGATAAAAAATATGTTGCCCATTTTAATTAAAAAATGTATATTTTAAAATATAAGAATTTTAGTTAGAAATGGTGGTGTAATAAACCTTAGGAAACAGGAAGAATTATTTCTTAAAGTATCTTAATTTTCAAAATGTAAACGCTTAAAAATGTACTGAGGAGGAATCATTTATGAATCATGCCGAGCAAAAAGTGGAAGTAGAAAAAACAAAGTTTGAAAGAATCATTGAGACGGGAAAATTTAAGGAATTAATGGATCAAAAGAAAAAATTTCTTGTCCCGTGTACTGTGTTTTTCCTGTTATTTTACTTTGCCTTACCGATTATGACTTCTTATACAAAATTGCTACATCAACCGGCATTTGGCGACATCAATTGGGCGTGGATCTTTGCGTTTGCTCAGTTCATAATGACTTGGACATTAGTTACTATATATATGAAAAAGTCATCAAAGTTTGACAAATTAGCAGCCGATGTTACAGAAGAATTCGTTAAGAAGGGGGAGAGTAAATGAATACGACAGTTGTTATATTATTTTTACTGATCGTCGCTAGTACGCTAATCATAACGTATTTTGCTGCTAAACGCACAAGAACGGCCAATGAATTTTATACGGCAGGCGGAGGTCTAACGGGATGGCAAAATGGTTTGGCTATAGCCGGTGACTATTTATCGGCAGCATCCTTTCTTGGGATTGCCGGATCCATTGCTTTAACAGGGTTTGATGGTTTCTTCTTCAGTATCGGTTATCTCGTTGCATATCTCGTTGTTTTATTTATTGTTGCTGAACCGCTTCGGAATCTAGGAAAATATACGTTAGCGGATATGATTAATGCACGATTCGATGCAAAAAAAGTTCGCGGGGTTGCTGCATTAAGTACGATTACCATTGTCATATTTTATATGATTGCTCAGTTGGTCGGTGCAGGCGCACTTATTCAATTATTATTCAATATTGATTACTGGTTGGCTGTATTAATCGTTGGTGTTATGATGACCATTTATGTATTATTTGGCGGAATGACAGCAACCAGTTGGGTACAAATTATCAAGGCTGTTCTGTTGATGGCAGCTACCGTCGTTATTTCCTTTATTGTCTTGTCTAAATTCAATTTTAATATAGCTACGATGTTTACCAAAATGAAAACTGCAACACCGCTTGGAGAGGACTTCTTAAATCCGGGTGTAAAATATAAAAATCCACTCGATACAATTTCATTAATGACGGCGCTCGTATTAGGCACGGCAGGACTTCCGCATATATTAATGCGTTTCTTTACGGTTAAAGATGCACAAACGGCACGCAGTTCAGTGATGTGGGCAACATGGATTGTTGGAATCTTCTATATTTTAACGGTTTTCTTGGGATTTGGAGCAGCGGCTTTTGTCGGTTCAGAAAAAATCGTTGAAGCAAACGAAGCGGGGAATATGGCAGCTCCATTACTTGCTCAAGTATTAGGCGGAGACTTTTTAATGTCCTTTGTATCAGCAGTTGCCTTTGCAACCATTTTAGCCGTTGTATCCGGTCTTGTATTAAGTGGTGCATCGGCATTTGCTCATGATATTTATGGACAAATTATTAAAAAGGGTAAGATAACAGAAAGACAACAAGTTCTCGCAGCAAAATATGCTTCATTAGGTGTAGCAGTGCTCTCCATTTTATTGGCATTATTTGCACAAAATATGAATGTTGCCTTCCTTGTGTCACTTGCTTTTTGTATTGCAGGAAGTGCCAATTTGCCGGTTATCGTTTATACAATTTTTTGGAAGCGGTTTAATACAGCGGGGGCAATTTCCGCTATGTTATCGGGTCTCACTTCAGCATTAGTATTAGTAAGTATCAGTCCAAGTGTATTTTCACCGACTGAAGGAGCAGCTATTTTTGTTGGCAACCCAATCTTCCCGCTAACCAATCCGGCCATTATTTCTGTTCCGCTTGGATTTTTGGGCGGATATTTGGGGACGGTGTTATCAGGAAAAACTGATTTCGTTCGTTATGCAGAAGTGAAGTTCCGGGCTAATACCGGTTATCGCGATAAATAAACGAATAAAATCTATTCAGGTTCTATCGATCTAGGTGAAGCATTCGCATAATCGCAAAAAAAACGAAGAAACGTTGATATAAAGAGAAAACTCGGCAATTACCGAGTTTTCTCCACTATTGTTTCAATACGAGCAGATGAAGATGTTTTTTTCCTCACCGTTTTATACAAGCAAGTTATTTTGCCTTTTCTTCAAAAATTTTCGCAATTTCAACAATCACTTCAGTTGCCTTCATCATTGTTTCTATGGAGACAAATTCATATTTCCCATGCATATTTTCTCCACCGGCAAAAATATTCGGTGTCGGCAAACCCATATAAGATAATTGGGAGCCATCCGTACCGCCACGGATCGGTTCAATGACAGGGGTAATATCCAATCTCTCCATCGCTTCTTTGGCGTTCTCAAAAACTTCTTTAACCGGCTCAATTTTTTCCCGCATATTGTAGTATTGATCTTCTAACTTTAAACCAATCGTGTCTTCTCCATATTTTTGGCGCAATTGGTCAACGATTTTTACTAAATTCTCTTTTTTTGCTTCAAACTTTTGCCGATCATGATCACGTATGATATAGTAAAGCTCAGTTTTTTCAACATCGCCATGGAAAGAAAGAAGATGGTAAAATCCTTCATATCCCTCCGTATACTCGGGGGCTTCTCTAACCGGTAATTGTTGATTTAGCTCCATACCGATCTTTATTGAGTTCACCATTTTTCCTTTGGCAGAACCCGGGTGAATGTTGTTTCCTTTTATCGTAATTTTAGCAGCGGCTGCATTGAAACTTTCATATTGTAATTCCCCAAGTGGCCCGCCGTCCATTGTATAAGCATACTTTGCACCAAAACGGTTAACATCAAATTTATGCGGCCCGCGTCCAATCTCCTCATCAGGTGTAAAAGCAACCCGAATTTTCCCGTGTTTAATTTCCGGATGTTGAATGAGGTAATTCATGGCCGTCATAATTTCAGCGACGCCTGCCTTATCATCCGCTCCAAGTAAGGTCGTTCCATCGGTTGTGATTAAGGTTTGCCCTTTGTAATTTTTTAAAGAAGGGAAGGCTTCCGGTGATAAAACAATTCCTAGCTCTTTGTTTAAAATCACATCTCCACCATCATAATTTTCGACAATTTGCGGTTTGACGTTTTTTCCGGTAAAATCTGTCGCCGTATCGACATGTGCTAAGAAACCGATTGTCGGAACCTGCTTATTCGTATTGGCTGGAAGAGTTGCAAACACATACCCATTTTCATCGATGGTTACTTCTTCCATGCCAATTTCCTTTAATTCATCTACCAAAAGGTTCAACAAATCCCATTGTCCCGGTGTGGATGGACAAGTTTGGCTATCTTCATTTGATTGTGTGTCAATCTTGACATAAGTGGTAAAGCGTGTAATCAATTCATCTTTCAATTTTTTTCATCTCCTAAACAGGTAATATAAGTCATATTATGTACAATTAATTGCCCCGCACAAACGGTCATGTCGTCTAAGGGAAAACAAAAATATAAAGGAGGAAGATAAGTTCCCCTGATGGAAGTTCCATTTTATTGTAATCCTTATTATATCATTTGTTCAAATTTTTGATAAAATACGCCCAATTTTCCCTTATAATCATCATGCCAAGGTTTATCCTTGCCGCAGTAATGGATAAATAATGTATGTTTTTTAATCCATTCAAGATTATTTTTATCGGATTGGTAAAACTTTGCAAACTCAAAGTAGCGGGCATCATAATTATATCGATAACTGTCAACGGGCTTAATTTTATCCCAATAGAGAGCATTTAAAACATCTTGATCCGGTAAAACCAATTTAAATTTGTTCTTTTCAATATACTGATATATTTCATCCAAGTGAACAAGATCGCGCATTAAGGCGACATTCATTAATAGTACCCCGGTATTGAAGTATCCTTTTGTTAAAGGCGTTTTTAAACGAATTTTATTGATTGGTTGAACTATTTTTGTCGGAAACTCATGCTCAGACGCAATAAATAGATTGTTTTCAAAATTAGTCCGATAAAAAGAACCAATCGGATTGATGGTGACAATATCAGGGTCTAAGTATAGAACCCGGTCAATAGTTTTAGGAAGAAATTCATGGGCTGCTAATCGATAGTACATTTCTGTTGAGTAATGGCGGAACACGGGTGCCTCTTTAAAATAATCCCGATCAATAAAAATTGGATAGAACTGGTGTTGGTGTTCGGTAATAAACTGATGTAATCCATCCAGATCATATTGGTTGAGATTAGAATGCATCAAATAGATAGAGAACTTTTCTTTGGGGTTATGATGAAATAATGACTTCAGTAAAACTTTCAAAGGGTGAAGATAATTTGCGTTTAATGTAACAAGAATATTAATCATTGGAGTAGAACCTCACTTCATCCAACATTTTCCTTATTTACGCTTACTCATTCATTCTAACATATAGAAGGAGAGTACAGGAATAGTCAATGATCGTATTATACGATAAAATAAGAATAAAAACGTAAGCATAAAAAAAGGAGAAAAACATAATTCGTCGTTTTCTATCATACTATAAACCCCATAAAAAATTATTTTTGATTGACTTCAGTAGTGCGGTTGTTGTTGCCATTCTCGAGCTTGCCTTCCCTTTAGCTGTTCAATGGTTCATTGATTCGCTGTTGCCAAAGGGGAATTGGTCCACTATTCTTTCGGTTAGCATTGCTTTATTCGTTTTATTTGTAATTAACACTAAAATGAAAGCTTTATGGATTGTCGGTTGAAGGG
The DNA here is from genome assembly GCF_000751775.1 of Caldibacillus thermoamylovorans. Taxonomy (GTDB): domain Bacteria; phylum Bacillota; class Bacilli; order Bacillales; family Caldibacillaceae; genus Caldifermentibacillus; species Caldifermentibacillus hisashii. Next base: position 108,814 of record NZ_CCRF01000102.1, on the reverse strand, counting down.
GGGCGTTTGTGGGAATTCTTGCCTTGTGTATGAATCACCGGTTGATGGACATTTACCAGTCGAGCACCGGCCGGGCAATCGCCACGGGGTGACATGCGTTGTTTATGAATCAAAGGGTGGGCCGGGAAAAAGGCACGTCTCACAAGTTGAAAGGACATCTTCCTGCCAATTATAAAACTTGTTCGCTTACTTGTATGAGGGGGTAACGGAATGGAACTTAGGGATTTACAGGCATTCGTTGCGGTTGTTCAATATGGGAATTTTACGAGAGCTGCAGAGGCCCTTTACATTTCCCAGCCAACATTAAGTAAAAGTATTCAAAAACTGGAGGCATCCTTGAAAGCTGATCTTCTTTGTCGAACAACGAGACAACTCCAACTTACTGATATCGGGGGAGTCGTATACGAACATGCCCAAAAAATTTTACATTCTGTGTTAGAATTGGAACGCTCCATTCAAGATGTAAGAAACGTAAAGTCTGGGAAGATCAAATTTGGCATCCCGCCTTTAATAGGCACATTATTTTTCCCTGAAATTGCCCGTAAATTCCATGAAAAATATCCTAACATCACGCTGGAACTGGTTGAGAAAGGGGCAAAGTTAATCGGAGAACTTGTACTATCCGGGGAAGTTGATTTAGCAATTGTTGTATTACCGGTTGAAAACGAACAATTTACCATTTTGCCTTTTTTTGAAAATGAATTTGTAGTCTATGTAAATGCAGAACACCCATTAGCGAGCCGTTCAGCTGTGACTCTTCCGGAATTAAAAAATGAGCAGTTTATTACATTTACAGCCGAGTTTGCCCTGCATGATTTTGTCATTCGTGCATGTCAAAGCGAAGGATTCCAACCACAAATCGCTTATAAAAGTTCACAGTGGGATTTAATTTTTGAATTAATAGCATTAAACTTAGGAATAACAATTTTACCAAAAGCAATCTATGCAAAACAAACAAATAAAAACGTAAAAATTATCCCGTTTGAAACAAATCAATTAATGTGGCAATTAGGAATTGTCACCCTCAAAGACAGTTATCAATCTTACGCATTAAAAGAATTATTAACCGTTATTCAAACAGAAATTTGGTCTTGGCAAAAAATATTTTAAAATAATAAATGCGGATTTATTCGAAAATTGAATGAATAATATTCGAAATAGATATTTCACTAATAAAAAAATTTTCGGTAAGATTGCCTTAAGTATAGGAAAAAGGGGCTGATTAAAAAGCAAAGTAGAGAGTGAATATGCATAATTTTAATCCAATAATGCAATGCCGGGAAAATAAACATGGTCAAAGTAGAAGTTTCATACATCATGTGTAAAAAGTTTACCGGTAAATCTTTGGAAAATGTCAGTAAAACTTATTTGTTTTTATAAGAAAGGTAAACAAACTATGGAAAAAAAGGCTTTGAAGCAGCGCATACTGGAAAGCTCACTAGAACTGTTTCAAAAAAATGGATATCATGGTGTAACAGTTGAACAAATAGTGGAAAAGGCCAATACTTCAAAAGGGGGATTTTATCATTACTTTAAATCAAAGGATGAACTGTTATATGAAATTCATGATGTATTTATTTCGTACGTCATAAAAAAAGCACAGGAAACATACGATGAATATGAAACACCTATTTTAAGATTATGCGGCATGTTACATTCCTTTATTAAAGTATTTGATGTCTATAATCCTTATATCACGGTTTTCTATCAAGAAAGTGCCTATTTACAAGCTGCGTATAAAGAAGTGATTAACGAAAAACGTGATCAGTATCGGAAACTTATCGAAAGGGTGATAAAAGAAGGGCAAGAAAGAGGAGACTTCAGAAGAGAAGTGCCTGCCAATATTGCAACGATGTCCATTATCGGGATGATAAACTGGTCGTATAAATGGTATAAACGTGATGGTCCGTTGTCGATAGAGCAAATTGGCGATGTTTTCAGAGATCTCATCTTACATTCTATAGCCACAGAAGAAGGCCTTACAGAAGCAAGTGAGCAAAACCAATTATTAGGGAAGAAGGAAATTGTCAGCGAAAAGTAAATATTTTTTTGTTTTTAACTGTTGAACAAACCGACTGGTCGGTCTTAGCAATAACCTTTCTTTAAGAATACCGCCTGGTCGATCACTGAAAAAGGGGTTGGGAGAGAATGAATTTTGAATTAACGAAAGAACAGCTAATGATTCGAGATATGGTAAGAGACTTCGCGGAAAAGGAAGTAAAACCATATGCGAGAGAACTGGATGAAACACATTCCTTCAGACTCGACACGTTTCAGAAAATGGGTAAATTGGGTTTAATGGGGATTCCTTTTCCGGAAAAATATGGGGGTTCCGGTGGGGATACCATTTCATATGTAATTGCCGTTGAAGAGATCGGTAAAGCTTGCGGAGGTACAGGATTAAGTTATGCGGCGGCCGTTAGCTTAGGTGCATCCCCCATTTATAACTTTGGGACAGAGGAGCAAAAACAAGAATGGCTGGTACCTATGGCGCAAGGAAAAGCATTAGGATCATTCGGGTTAACGGAACCTAATGCCGGTTCTGATGCCGGCGGGGCGAGAACAAAAGCCGTTCTTGATGGGGATGAATATGTGATTAACGGAGAAAAATGTTGGATTACCAATGCAAGTTATGCTCGGCAAGTAATTATTACTGCGGTAACCGGTGAAAGGGAAGATGGGAAGAAGATTATAACTGCACTTATTGTACCGACAGATGCTCCCGGTATGACGATTACATCTGATTATCAAAAAATGGGTGTTCGGGCATCAAACACCTCTCAAATCGTGTTAGAAAATGTTCGTGTACCGAAAGAAAATGTACTTGGAGACCCGCAAAGAGGATTTAGTCAATTTTTAAATACATTGGATGGCGGACGAATTTCAATAGCTGCCTTATCAGTCGGTATTGCTCAAGCAGCCTTCGAGAAAGCGCTTGCATACGCAAAGGAAAGAGTCCAATTTGGTCGTTCAATTTCAAAGTTCCAAGCCATTCAATTTAAACTTGCTGATATGGCTATGGAAATTGAATTAGCGAGAAATATGTTGTACAAAGCAGCGTGGCTCAAGGATAACAACAAACCATTTAGCAAAGAAGCGGCATATGCAAAATTATTTGCTTCCGAAATGGGTTTTAGAGTTTGTAACCAAGCGATTCAAATCCATGGCGGCTACGGGTACATGGCTGAATACGATGTGGAAAGACATTTACGTGACATTAAGTTAATGGAAATTGGAGAAGGAACATCAGAGATTCAAAGAGTGGTTATTTCCAGATTAATTGGATGTTAGTAGAAAAACGAACAAGATAATGGTGGCCCGAAAAGAAGAAGTTACCGGCGACCTTTAGATGTTAGTAAAAAAAGTATTTTAGTAGCTCAAGCAGAAGAAGTTACCGACAAGAACAATAGCATGTTAGTAGACGAATGAAAAGTATATTAGGGGGGATACAATGGCAGATCTGATTTTTTCAACAATCGGCCAATTGATTGAAGAAAAAGCGAATCAACATCCAAACCAAGAAGCGCTTGTTTATACTGATCGTGATTTGCGCTTAACTTATCAGCAACTTGATAATCTCTCAGACAAAGTGGCAAAAGGCTTGATGGCCCTCGGTATTGAAAAAGGCGACCATCTGGCTGTATGGACAACAAACGTTCCCGAGTGGGTAAGTCTCCAATTTGCAACAGGGAAAATGGGTGCGCCTCTCGTAACTGTAAACACGAATTATAGAGCCCGTGAGCTGGAATATTTATTAAAACAGTCGGATTCGACAACACTGATTCTCATTGAACAATATCGTGATCATCGCTTTATTGATACTGTTTATGAAATATGTCCCGAGTTAAAAACATCTGAGCCTGGTCAATTGCAATCCAAACGGTTACCAAAGCTAAAAAATGTCATTGTTTTAGGCGAAAACCGTTATGATGGAACCTTTAACTGGTCCGACATCCTCAATGCTGCAGAACAGATTACGGACGAACAATTGGCGGAAAGAAAAGCAACATTACACTATGATGATGTCATTAATATTCAATATACATCAGGGACAACAGGTTTTCCAAAAGGGGTCATGTTAACCCACTATAACTTAATTAACAATGCAGTGAACATCGCCGAATGTATGAAATTAACAAAGGATGACCGCTTATGCATTCCGGTACCTTTCTTCCATTGTTTCGGTTGTGTGATTGGTACATTGGCCATAACAACCTGTGGAGGAACGATGGTACCTGTACAAGAATTTAATCCTGAAGAAGTGTTAAGAACGGTAGAAAAAGAGAAATGTACAGCACTTCACGGTGTGCCAACAATGTTTATCAGTGAGTTAAATTTACCTAATTTTGACGATTTTGATCTTTCATCGTTACGAACAGGGGTAATGGCCGGTTCCAACTGTCCGGTTGAAGTGATGAAGGCCGTTATTCAGAAAATGGGAATGACCGACATTACCATTTGTTACGGCCAAACGGAATCTTCACCGGTGATCACGCAAACGCGTACGAATGACCCTTTGGAATTACGGGTTGAAACAGTCGGCTGCGCATTACCAAATGTTGAAGTAAAAATTGTTGAACCGGGAACAGATACCGAAGTACCGCCCGGTGCGCAAGGGGAACTTTGCACACGCGGTTACCACGTAATGAAAGGATATTATAACAATCCCGAAGCAACCGGGGAAGTTATTGATGCAGAGCATTGGTTACATACGGGTGATTTAGCAACGATGGATGAAAACGGCTACGTCCGTATTACCGGTCGCTTGAAAGATATGATTATTCGCGGTGGTGAAAACATATATCCGCGTGAAATTGAAGAGTTTTTATATACACATCCGAAAATTCTCGATGTGCAAGTCGTTGGTGTGCCTGATGACAAGTATGGTGAAGAGGTAGCCGCTTTTATTATTTTACGTGAAGGAGAATCAGCATCAGAAGAAGAAATAAAAAATTACTGTAGAAATAAAATAGCCCGCAATAAAATTCCAAAGTACATTATTTTTACAGACAGCTACCCAATGACAGCTTCCGGGAAAATTCAAAAGTTTAGATTGAGAGAACAAGTGAACCGTTTCATAAAATAAGTGATAAGGAGGGAGTCGTCATTGTTTAAAAAAATCTTAATTGCCAACCGTGGTGAAATTGCACGGCGAATTATTTGCACGTGCCGAAAATTAAATATTCAAACCGTTGCCATCTATTCAGAGGCCGATGCTCAGTCGCTATATGTCAAGGAGGCAGATGAAGCATACTTAGTCGGAAAACCTCCAGTTGCCCAAAGCTATTTAAATATTGAAAAAATTATTGAAATTGCCAAGGAATCTCATGCAGAGGCGATTCATCCGGGTTACGGGCTACTGTCGGAGAATGCAACGTTTGCTCAAAGTTGTTTAGATGCCGGACTCACTTTTATCGGACCTTCACCGGAAGTAATTGCTTCAATGGGGAGTAAATTAGAAGCGCGGAAAAAAATGAAAGAAGCTGGTATTCCCATTATTGAAGGGATGGATATTGCCCTTGAAAATACGGAAGCGGCATGTCAAGCTGCTGAAAAAATCGGTTATCCAATCATGTTAAAAGCATCTGCCGGGGGTGGCGGAATTGGCATGCAGCGGATTGATAATTCGGATCAACTTGTAAAGGCTTACGAAGGGAATAAGAAGCGGGCAGAATCATTTTTCGGCGACGGCACAATGTATATAGAAAAACTTATTGAAGATCCTCACCATGTGGAAATTCAAATAATTGCAGATTCCTATGGAAATGTTGTCCCACTATTTGAAAGGGAATGTTCAATTCAAAGGCGTAACCAAAAAGTAGTGGAAGAAGCACCATCACCATTTATCTCGGAAGCAACAAGGGCAAAAATGCAAGAAGCTGCTGTCCGTGCTGCAAAATATATTGGTTATACAAATGCCGGCACAATTGAATTTTTAGTTGATTCAAAGCAAAACTTCTATTTTTTAGAGGTAAATACAAGATTGCAAGTTGAACATCCGGTAACAGAAGAAATTTTAGGATTAGATTTAGTTGCTGAGCAGATAAAAATCGCAGCAGGAGAGTCTCTTTCATTTCAACGAGAAGATATTGAGAGAAAAGGGCATGCCATTGAAGTAAGAATTTATGCAGAGGATCCAAAAACATTTTTCCCATCACCGGGTAAAATAACGGGTTTGCAATTACCACAAGGACCGGGTATCAGGCATGAATGCGCCATTGAAGCGGGAACTGTGGTTACACCATTCTATGATCCGATGATAGCAAAACTAATTGCTTGGGGTAAAGACCGGGACGAGGCTTGTAAGCGCTTGCTAGACGCTCTCCATCATTACAAAGTAGGAGGGATTAAAACAAATATACCTATGTTGATTGAAACAGTAAGCCATGAACTGTTTTTAAAAGGATATCCAACTACGAGTTTTGTAGAAAACTATTATTTGCCAAAAATTCAAGAAATCAAGAGTAAGTAAGAGAAGGATTCCATTATAAAAATATAAACGGGAGCCTTCTCCCTGTTTTCCTTTATACGCTAGATTCATGCAAAGATGCCGGCGGAGAACTATTCACGACACGCAAAAGCCAGGCAATCGCGTAGTTCTTATTATTTGGAGGGGATAGAAATGACAAAAATAAAGGCAAGTATGGCAGGAACCGTTTGGAAAATCGTCGTTTCAGAAGGGGAAGAGGTAAAAGCAGGCCAAGATGTGGTCATTTTAGAGTCAATGAAAATGGAGATCCCAATTTCAGCGGAAAGTGATGGAGTCGTGAAAAGAATTATTGTCCAAGAAGGCATGTTCGTCAATGAAGAAGATGACCTTTTAGAAATTGAGTAGGGGGGATGCGAGTGAACCTTCCACGTCAAGTTGTCATGAAAGAAGTAGGACCGAGAGATGGACTTCAAAATGAAAAACAAAAAATTTTAACTGAAGATAAAATCTCATTCATTAATCAGTTAAGTGAATCGGGGCTAAAATATATCGAAGTGACATCTTTTGTTCACCCGGAATGGATTCCGCAACTTGCTGATGCAAAGGATGTTCTTCAATCGATTAAGCGTAATCAAACAATCACATATGCCGCACTGGTCCCGAATATGCGAGGGCTTATTCGTGCTCTTGAAGCGGAAGTGGATGAGGTAAGTGTCTTTTTATCGGCTTCTGAAACTCATAATAAAAACAATATAAATAAAACGATAGATGAAACAATCCCTATTTTGAAAGAAGTTGTTCAAGAAGGGTTAAAAGCCAACCGATCTGTCCGGGGATATGTTTCAACGGTAATCGGTTGCCCTTATGAAGGATATATTGAACCGGAGCAAGTGTTAAAAGTTGTCGATGCCCTATTTAACATGGGTGTCACAGAGGTATCGCTCGGGGATACGATTGGTGTAGCTGTACCAACGCAGGTAGAGAAATTATTAGCGCGTTTATTCAACGAGTATCCACCGAATGTTTTTGCCATGCATTTTCATGATACAAGGGGTACGGCACTCGCCAATATCGTAAAATCACTTGAAATGGGGATAACAATTTTTGACAGTTCAGTTGGTGGTCTTGGCGGTTGTCCTTATGCAAAAGGAGCAACAGGAAATGTAGCGACAGAAGACTTGCTATATTTATTAACTGAAATGGGCATTGAAACAGGGGTGAACATGGATGCAATCTTAGCAAGTGCATTTTTTATAGAAGAAAAAATTGGTCGAAAATTAGGATCAAAACAACTAGAAATTGCCAGGGGTAAAAGGGGGTTAGCCCACAGTGACAGTAAACATACGGTTTGACATTTATAAAAACTGGGTCGGTGTCATTACATTAACAAGACCCGAAGCTGCCAATGCCATGTCGATTCAGTTATTAACAGAATTGAGCGATACACTGAAAGCACTTCATTATAATCGCGATATACGTGTCGTGCTAATTATCGGTGAAGGGGAAAAAGCATTTTGCGCAGGTGCTGATTTGAAAGAGCGGAAAGGGATGGATGAGCATCAAGTAAAGCAAACGGTCTCACTTATTGGCTCAACCATTCAACAAGTAGAAGATTTACCGCAGCCGGTTATTGCGGTTTTGAACGGGGTCGCATTTGGCGGCGGACTTGAGTTAGCACTTGCATGTGATCTTCGGATAGCCGGTAAAAATGCCAAAATCGGTTTAACAGAAACATCGCTGGGCATTATTCCCGGTGCGGGTGGAACACAAAGATTGCCGCGTTTAATCGGAATGGGTCGTGCGAAGGAATTGATTTATACGGCTAGAAGGATTTCAGCAGATGAGGCTTACCGGCTTGGCATTGTGGAGTATGTTTATGAACCTGAGCAATTAATGGAAAAAGCCCATGAACTGGCGCTCGAGATTGCCAAAAATGCTCCATTATCACTAATACAGGCAAAAACGGCCATTAATCATGGTATGGATGCCGACTTGAAAACGGGTTTAAAAATTGAGGCACTTGCTTATAACGAGCTTCTACGTACAGCGGACAGGCTCGAAGGATTACAAGCATTTCAAGAAAAACGCCAGCCGCAATATGTAGGTAAGTAGCTACTTCATATGACCGGAAATTAACGCTGTATTAAGTTTAATTTTGCAGGCAGTTGCAGACAAAGGGGGAAGTGAAATGAATGACGTTATCACAACAAAAAATTTAAAGGAGGAAATTTTAAAAGGCGGTCATCCAAAGTATCACGAAAAAAACAAAGAACAAGGGAAATTATTTGTCCGGGAACGACTAAAACTATTGTTCGATGACAATATTGAATTTGAAGACGGTTTATACGCAAATTGTTTGGCAGGCGACCTACCTGCAGATGGCGTAGTAACAGGAATTGGTAAAATCCACGGCCGCACGGTTTGTGTTATGGCTAATGACTCAACAGTAAAGGCAGGTTCCTGGGGGAAAAGAACAGTTGAAAAAATTATTCGTATTCAAGAAACAGCAGACAAACTAAATTGCCCGTTGTTTTATTTAGTTGATTCAGCAGGTGCTCGGATTACCGATCAAATAGAAATGTTTCCGGGCAGACGCGGGGCAGGGCGTATTTTTTATAATCAAGTTAAACTATCCGGAAAGATTCCGCAAATTTGTATTTTATTCGGCCCATCCGCGGCGGGCGGTGCCTACATCCCGGCATTCTGCGATATTGTGATTATGGTAGAGGGCAATGCCTCCATGTACTTAGGTTCCCCCCGTATGGCGGAAATGGTCATTGGAGAAAAAGTAGATTTAGAGACAATGGGCGGGGCAAAAATGCATTGTACGATATCCGGATGTGGAGACGTCTTAGCGAAAACCGAAGAAGAAGCCATTCGTTATGCTCGAAATTATATCCGTTACTTCCCAAACAACTATCGGGAAAAACCAAAAGCAGAAGCGCCAAAACCGCCGGCTAATTTTAAAAAAGAAATAGATGAACTGATACCAAAAAATCAAAACACGCCATTTAATATGTACGATTTGATTGACTGTATGATTGATGAAGACTCTTTCTGTGAGATAAAGAAACTATTTGCACCTGAAATCATTACCGGTTTGGCACGTATGGACGGTCAGCCGGTTGGCATCATTGCGAACCAGCCGCGTGTAAAAGGCGGGGTTTTGTTCCACGATTCAGCAGATAAAGCGGCAAAATTCATTAGCCTATGCGATGCTTTCAATATTCCCTTGATTTTTTTTGCAGATGTACCGGGATTTATGATTGGCACACAAGTAGAAAAAGCAGGCATCATTCGCCATGGTGCGAAAATGATTTTTGCCATGAGTGAAGCAACCGTTCCAAAGATAACGGTTATTGTTAGAAAAGCATATGGTGCCGGGTTATATGCCATGGCAGGTCCCGCTTTTGAACCCGATTGCTGTATTGCCTTAACAACTGCGCAAATAGCGGTAATGGGTCCGGAAGCGGCGGTCAATGCGGTATATGCCAATAAAATCGCGCAACTTCCAAAAGTAGAACAAGCTGCATTTATTAACCAAAAACGGGAAGAATATCGTGAAGAAATTGATATTTATCGCCTTGCTTCCGAGTTAGTCGTTGATGATGTAATTGAACCAAATGAATTGCGATCCGCGTTAATATCACGATTACATGCTTATATGTCGAAGTATCAAGTATTTACGGAACGAAAACATGGAGTTAGTCCGGTTTAATAATAACATCCAAAAAGAACATGTTAACGAGAGCATACTTGTCCCGTACAAAATATGATTATCGGGTAAATTTTTCGTAAAAAGAAAAAACCAGATCCCTATTTTAGCGGATCTGGTCTTTCAATATTAAGCTTCTACAAAGTCATTGCGGCTTTTATCATTGTAGATATCTTTATTTAATTCACCGGTTATTTTACTTGTCAAAATACCGGACGTCATACTGCCGCTTACGTTTAAAGCGGTACGCCCCATGTCAATCAGCGGTTCAACCGAGATCAATAAACCGACAATCGCAATAGGAAGATTCAATACAGATAAAACAATTAACGATGCAAATGTTGCCCCGCCACCGACACCGGCGACACCAAAAGAGCTAATGACAACAACGGCAATGACCGATAAAATGAAAGCCGGATTAAACGGGTCGATTCCTGCAGTCGGTGCAACCATAATGGCAAGCATCGCCGGATAAATGCCGGCACACCCGTTTTGCCCGATTGATAAACTAAACGGTCCGACGAAATTGGCAATAGCTTCAGAAACACCGAAACTGTCTGTCTGTGTTTTTATGTTCAATGGCAAAGTCCCGGCACTGGAGCGGGATGTAAAGGCAAATGTCAAAGTCGGAAACGCCTTTTTCATATAGGTAACCGGACTTAATTTTACCAGACTAATCAATAATAAATGAACAAGGAACATGACAATAATGGCAACATAAGAAGCGACGACAAATTTACCGAGTTTTACGATTGCCCCATAGTCACTTGTAGCCGTCATTTTTGTCATTAAAGCCAAAACGCCATATGGTGTTAACCGTAAAATTAATGTGACAATCCGCATGGTAATGGCATATAAAGCTTCAACAATTTTTCTGAAAAGTTCAGCTGGCTCCGGTTGTTTTCTTCTTACACCTAAATAAGCAATTCCTACAAAGGATGCAAAAATAACGACAGCGATTGTTGATGTCGGTCGTGAACCAGTCAAATCATCAAAAGGATTTGCCGGAATAAATGAAAGAATTTGTTGTGGAATGGTCATATCTTGAACCATTTTTACATTTTCAGTCAAAGCTTCATTCCGTGCATTTTCAGCTTCTCCGGCAGTCAGTTCAGTCCCTTGTAAACCGAAACCGAGGGCTGAGGCAATCCCGATGGCTGCAGCAATCCCGGTTGTAACGAGTAAAATCCCAATACCCAAGAAACTGATTTTGCCAAGATTTTTCGTCAATTGCACTTTCGTAAATGCCCCAACAATAGAAATAAAAACGAGCGGCATAACGATCATTTGCAATAATTTTACATAACCGGATCCGACAATATTAAACCAGTCAATTGTTTGCGTCGTAATATTCGATGTTGTTCCGTAAAGCAAGTGAATAATAAATCCGAAAACAATTCCAAGCCCAAGCCCGGTAAAAACACGTTTTGAAAAAGATACATGCTTCTTTTGCATCGTGAATAAAAGAGCAATTAAGGCAAAAAGAGCGATAATATTTATAATAACAAGTAAAGTATCCATGATAGCCCCCTCTATACTGACTCATTAATAAATGATCAGTAGTTTTTCCTTTTTAAGGTACATATATTATAATACCTTAAATCCGATTGGTAAAGTAAGAGATAAAAAATTACAACAAAGACGGGGATGCATTTTTTCATTTTTGGCAAAAAGGTTATCAATTAACTTTTATACTTTAAAAAATAGCTTTCATCCATTTTTCGATCCAGTCGCTCCACCATTGATTTCGTAAATAAATCAATTTCAACGGCATACTTTGGTCGGTTTTTCACTTCAATAAAAATTTTCCCAATATATTCACCGACAGTTCCAAGGGCAATGAGTTGAAGAGAACCGAGTACCCAAAGGGAAAGGACAGTGCCATTCAAACCAAATATAGCATGGTTGAAAATAGTAAAGCTGCCTAAAAGTATACTGACAGAAAATAAGATGATTCCAAGTATCGTTATAAATCGGATGGGGCGTACACTAAATGAAGTAAGTCCGTCTAAAGCAAAGGAAATCATTTTTCTCAAAGGATATTTTGTCTTCCCGGCCAGCCGTTCTTTCCGGTCGTAAAATACTTTTGTGGATCGGAAACCAAGTAAAGGGAGAATCCCCCTTAAAAAGAGATTATTCTCCGGATAACGGGCTAACTCATCTAATGCACGTTTACTTAATAAGCGGAAATCGGCATGGTTATAAACAAGGTCAATACCTAACTTTTTCATCATGCGATAAAATCCTTGGGCGGTTGTTCGTTTAAAAAAGGAATCTGTGTCCCGCCGTTTCCGAACACCATAAACAATTTCGTAGCCTTCATGGTAATTTTTCATAAACTCTTTGATAACACCGACATCATCTTGCAAATCGGCATCAATGGAAATGGCACAATCACATTTTTCCCTTGCTTTTAAATAACCGGCCAAGAGCGCCTTTTGATGACCGACATTGCGGGCTAATTTAATCCCTGTCACAAACTGGTTCCGCACACTTTCCATGGCAATCATCATCCAGGTCCGATCTGTACTGCCATCATCGACAAAAAGAATTCGACTATGTTTTCCGATCAATTTTTCCTCACATAGCTCATTCATTAATCCGGTTAATTGTTTAATTGTTTCCGGCAAAACTTCCTCTTCATTAAAACAAGGTACGATGATTGTCAGCATTGGTAACCGTTTATCCACTTTAGATGTCCTCCTTAGCTGTTTCTTCCGGTAATGTTACGGCATATAAATAAATTTTCCAATACGATAAATCGTCCTCAAAACTTTTTACCAAAGCTAAATGATTTTCTGCAGCATTGTCAATCGGAACACTTGAAAAAAGGTAGCGTCCGCCCATTTCATAAAACACCGCTGTGTCCAAGTGTAAATTTGTAATCCGCTTTTTTGAGCTTTTCTTATAATCAAATTTTTTCCCTAGTTCATCGACAAAAATGTAGCACCGGCTGCCCCACTCATCAAAATAGCGTTGTAAGGTTTTATTTTTTTCCAGTTCATATCTTATTATTTTTCTAAACTGATATTTATATGTAAGCGGGTAAAAATTATTATATGTATCAAGGGTGTAAAAGCCGTTGTACTGAGCGACCGCCGGATGGAGTCCGATGCTGGCCACACGGTAAGAAGATTTAGGTTTACCGATATATTGATCGATGTCAGAAAAAAGCTTTTCGGCATAAAATTCCTCGAATGTCGGTGTATGGTGAATAAAACGATAATGAATTTCTTCATTGAAAGGAACGAGAACAATAATTTGTGCAACTACAGCTATCTTCACAAGCCGCCGCAAACCAATTTTCCATAAATATGAACACCCGATGGCAAAAGATAAATAAATGATCAATGGCCGCAAAAAATGAAATCGGGCAAAATTAAACGTGTTGAAAATATCATACCTTTGCTTCAACGGAATCCATAAATTGTTAAACCAAAGAGCGTACCAAAGAGAAAGCAAATAGTTTAGTACAAGTAAAAAAATAAATAATTTTTCTTTACGCCACTCTTTTCGATAAATCATTAGGATAAGTGCAATGAACAGAATCGGTATTATGACGATTGTATGTACGGTCATTACATGGGTGTGACCAAGCAAAAAATTTTTTAAGGACAATCGCAGAGACCGAAAAAAATCATGACGAGAAGAAATAAATTCGACGCGATGACTGATATCTTCACTGAAAATTGTTGAATAGACAAGTCGGTACTCAACGAAAAGAAAAACAGAACCCATGAAAGCAATGCTACCAAGAAATCGCCAGTTTATTTGTCTTGTTTTGAATAAGTCGTATAACCATAAAAAACTTACCGCAACCAAAAAAAAGAAAAAACCGAGCACAAGGCCGGAGTAAAAAGGGAGTAAACCAAGCGTTAACCACTCTTTCCATGTGTCTTTACCCGAGCGAATTTTTAAAAAAGCCCATAAAGCGAGCGGGTGCCCCAATGTACATAACATCCCGGATGGCCAAAACGGTGTTAGGGCAAAAGCAAGGGAAACACCGATTCGAATCATGCGCCCGTCGTCTGATTTGATGAAAAATTCTTTGAGCAACAAATACATCCCGAGAAAGGCAAAAACTCTGGTGATTGTTTGACTAAGGGCATAGGCGGTCATTGTTGGAAAAAGTGCGTGGAGCCAGACAATTCCGCTCCATTCTGAACCAAAGGCGTAGCGGGGCAAACCGTTAATCACTTGTGGAATAACGGCATTAACCGGTCCAAACATTTCCCCGCTGTTTACAAGTACTTTATACCAAGCAAGATTGGAATCGAGATTATCATGAACACGAATGTGTGCATGTTCACCAAGTAGAAACAGTGGAGCAACAAAGAGAAAAATACAAAGATAGGCGATGAAAAGTCCTCTCTTTTCCAAGGCGTAGTTAAAATCCATTGTAAATCCCTTCCTGAAAAGCGTATTCGTGAAATCAATCCCCTTTTACTATTCCCAACCGGCTTTTTCCTATACAGGATAAATATGGTTTAAGAGTAGAACGGGTGAGAAAGCCTTTTTTCGCTTCTTGATGTTCGCCAAAAAAATTTTCTTGTTGTGGCCCATTTTCGGAAGCTTTCCTTGTGCCGTTATACTTTGAATTTATTTTTTCAAAGCCCATAAAAAAAGATTGCCCCTTAGAGCTCCCTAAATTGGGGAGGGACAATCAGAATAAAACCTTAAAGAAACGAAAGGAATTTTGCCGTTTTAAGGGAAAACTAAGGCACAATCGTTACCGGGCATGGTGTTAGTTGCAAAACACCAATACTCACACTGCCGAGGACGGCGCTTTTTACCGGCCCCATACCGCGAGAGCCCATGACAATCTGATGCGCATTTAGTTCTTTTGCCAGTTTGGTGATTTCGACTTTTGGAATGCCAATGCGAACAATTTTCTCTACTTGCACATCTTCCTCACTTATCAATTCGGAGGCCTTTTCCAAAATTTCGTCAGCCATTTGTTGAAGATATTGTTGAATTTCCCCCTTTGCAATAAACCGTTGAATATTTGGAGTAAACAAATTTGGTTGGACATTTACGATTACAATTTCCCCATCCATTTCTTTGGCAATCTTTAAGGCAAATTGAAGCGCGTGATGTGAATGAATGGAATCATCAATCGGAACAATTATTTTTTTACTCATTTTGTCGGGGACTAGCCCTTCTCCCTCCCATCAAGTAAATTAAGGGCAAAAAGTTGCTCCCTACTGACAATATTCAACAAATTCTGCTGTAAACCCTTTTATTTCTCTAAAATTTCACAAAATCATCGAAATTTCCACAGTAGCAAAATGTTTTATTACAATAAATGAATATGATAAAATATTGAAGAATAGGTTAAAATTTATACATATAGTATCGACTAAAGGAGAAGTGATTGTACTTTTGGACAGTCTGTGGGTTTCAATTATTATTATTCTTATATTAATCCTTGCTAATGGAATATTTTCCATGACGGAGATTGCTATTGTAACATCAAGAAAAGCTAGACTGGAGAAACTGGAAGAGGACGGAAACAGGAAAGCGAAATATGCTTTAAAATTAGCCGAAAATCCGAATCAGTTACTGTCGACCATTCAAATCGGAATTACCTTAATCGGCGTCGTTACAGGTGCTTTTGGTGGTGCAACAATTGCAGAACAATTATCTGTTTATGTGGATAAAGTTGCATTTTTACATCCTTATAGTTATCAATTAAGTTTTATCCTTGTGATTGGGTTAACTACCTATTTGTCGTTGATCATCGGTGAACTTGTTCCAAAAAGATTAGGAATGTCAAATCCGGAAAAGGTGGCATTGCTTGTTGCCAAACCGATGTATTATTTTGCGAAAATTGGCAAACCGCTTATATGGACCTTAAGTAAATCTACCGAATTTGTATTAAAAGTATTAGGGGTAAAGCCGAAAAACCAACCGGATGTTACGGAGGAGGAAATTACCCAACTAATCGAACAAGGTGTATACAGCGGTGTAGTTGAGGAAATCGAACAGGATATGGTTGAACAGATTTTTTATTTGGGTGATAAACGGCTCGGCGATATTTTAACACCACGGACACAAATTGTATGGATTGATATTGAAAAACCGTTTGAAGAAAATATTAAGAGAATGAATGAAAGTAATCATTCCCGCTTTCCTGTGGGGAAGGGGAGTTTGGATAATTTCCTTGGAATTATTCATACAAAGGATGTATTTGCCAAGTTATCAGAAAATAAACCGTTCGACCTGTCAGAGTGCATCAAAGATACCATCGTATTGCCTGAACCGATGAAAGTTTTCCAAGCATTAGAAGCGTTGAAAAAATCTGGTCAGCATGAAGCGATTGTTATTGATGAATATGGCGGAATCGAAGGCTATGTAACCATTTATGATTTTATGGAAAATATTGTCGGGGACTTACCGCAAAATGAAGATGAGGAAGAACCGCAAATTGTCCAAAGAAGTGAAAATACATGGTTGGCGGACGGGTTAATTTCCATAGATCAATTTCGGCGCTACTTTGACTTGGAGGACGAGCCAAGTTTGCGTGGCGGTAACAATTTCCATACACTCGGCGGGTTTATAACGATGAGCCTCGGGGACATTCCAAAAATAAAAGATACAGTAGAAATTGAAGATTTAATTTTGGAAGTTGTCGATATGGACCATGTACGTGTCGATAAAGTACTAGTTACCAGAGTCGAGAAAGATGAAGATGAAGAAGAAGACGATTTTTAAATAAAAGGAACTTGGGTGCTCGGGTCTATAGGGACTCGTGACTCGGATTCCCTTGTGCCTAAACTGAATATTTAACTAGGTCGATTTAAACCCTTCTTAATGAGATAAAACCCATTCCAAAACAAGCGGAATGGGTTTATTTGTTATGTAAGAATAATTTTGCATGACAATCATAAAAATTGTTGCTCACAAAAAATTCAAAAATCATTTTCAAGTCCTCATAAATATAACATTATTTAAATTCACAACCAATATAATAAAATAAATTAATTGTTAAAGCAGTTTACAAGTAATAGTATAATAGTTTATAATATTTAAACATAACCTGCAGCCAAAATTATATTAATATAGCTTAATAACAGACTAGGAAATCTGAATACTGTATATGTTTTGATTAATTTTGGCCCAGTTGTTTTAACAATATTATATTGAGATAAAAGGGGGATCTATAATGAAAATCAAAAAATGGTCTCTACTATTTTTGGCCGGTATGTTGGTTGCTTTTCTTGCGGCATGTTCCGGTGATAAGGCAGAAGAGACAAAAGGAACGGCAGACAATAAATCAAATAGCGGGTCCGAAAAAGTTCTTAATTTCATCAATCCGGAAGCCATTCCATCTATGGACCCGGCACTTGCTACGGATGAATCTTCATTTGTTTATTTAGCAGCAACAATGGAAGGTTTATACCGCTTGGATAAGGACACGAAACCGGTACCCGGGATTGCCATTGATCATGAGGTTAGTCCGGACGGTTTAACTTGGACGTTCAAACTCCGAGATGATGCTGTTTGGGAAAATGGAGATCCGGTAACAGCAAATGATTTCGTATACGCTTGGAGACGTGCCGTTGATCCTGCGACCGGTTCTGAATATGGTCCATATATGATGAACGGGGTTATCAAAAATGCGACTGCAATCAGTAAAGGAGAAATGGCGCCTGATCAGTTAGGTGTAAGAGCAGAAGACGATTATACATTAATTGTAGAATTAGAAAATCCGACACCTTATTTTGAATCATTAACGACTTTTGGAACATTCTTGCCACTAAATCAAAAATTTGTTGAAGAACAAGGCGATAAATTTGCAACAAGCTCTGATACTTTACTGGCAAATGGTCCATATACAATTAAAGATTGGAAAAGCACAAGCAACTCATGGAATCTAGTAAAAAATGATAAATATTGGGATGCGAAAACTGTAAAAATGGATAAACTTACATTCAAGGTTGTGAAAGATCCGCAAACGGCAGTAAATCTATATGAAGAAAATTCCGTTGACCGGGTAGACTTAACATCCGACCTCGTTGACCAATATACTTCAAATGATGACTATACAGTAACGCCGGATACATTTGTCTATTTTATTAAGTTCAACCAAACAAAAAGTGAAGCCTTAGCCAATACAAATATTCGTGCAGCAATCAGCAGAGCATTTGATAAAAAAGCGCTGGTTGAAGAAATCCTTAACAATGGATCCATTGTTGCTAACGGACTTGTTCCAAAAGACTTCACACCAATGCCGGATTCCGGTAAAGATTTCCGGGAAGTGAGCGGCGACTTGATGAAATATGATTTGGATGCCGCAAAACAATTCTGGGCAAAAGGTTTAGAGGAACTCGGAACAGACAAAGTGGAATTAGAATTGTTGGCAGATGATGATGCAACAACAAAAATTATGGTGGAATATATTGCCAATCAGCTAGAAACAAATTTGGAAGGCTTAACGGTTAAAATTAAGCAAGTACCGAAAGAACAACGGCTTGATTTAGATACAAATATGGATTATCAAATGCAAGTTTCCAGATGGGGTCCGGACTTCCTTGATCCGTACACATATATGAATTTATGGACAACAGATAGCGGTAATAACTGGATGGGTTATTCAAATCCAAAATATGATGAACTGGTTAAAGCGACCGTAACAACGCTGGCAACTGACAATGATGCCCGCTATCAAAATTTCTTGGAAGCTGAAAAAATTCTATTTGAAGATGCAGCAATTGCACCAATCTATCAAGCTTCAAGAGCACAATTAATTTCACCGCGAGTAAAAGGCGTTTTCATCAATCCATTTGGTGCCACATATGAATACAAATGGGCAGATGTAGCCGAATAAAATTGTGAAAAAAGGTTTCTAAGCCATGTGCTTAGAAACCTTTTTTGTGCCCGGCACTGCGGCAAAATCGGGTCTGGAGTTTTAATAATGGGCTCTTGCTGTTGAATAACGGGAGGTTGCTGTTGAATCCGCGGGGTGTACTGTTGAATTACCTGATTTTACTGTTGAATAAGATGGGTGTATTGTAGAATTTTCCAATTTTACTGATGAATTCATGCCGGTTTACTGTAGAATTTTTTCTATTTACTGTTGAATTACGAGGAGTCACCGTTGAATAACGGGGGGTAGTTGTTGAATTTGCGTGGTGAACTGTAGAATTCCCTAATTTAATATATAATTTTTTCATACCCTATTTGATAGTTTATACTATCTTATAAAATGTTAAAAATATAAAAAAGAGACTAAGACTCAAAACTTTTCAAAAGGAGAGCACTATCTCATTTTATTTGATGGGTTTAAAAAATTTAATTTTTAAAATGTTTTAGTTGTTTAAGCTCTTTATCAAAAAAGAAAATAATTCCAACGAATACGATCCATAGTCCAGAAAATGTAAAAACAATTGAAACATTAGTATATTCAGCTAGGATTCCTCCTAATAATGTGGACAAAGGAATTAATATAGAGGATAAACTGTAAGTAACACCTTCTATTCTTCCTCTGTACTTGTCCTCAACCAGAACTATCTTTAGTGATGAGAAGATGATATTACCCAATACTAAAAAGAAACAGTAAAAAAAGAATATTATATAACCTACAATCATTAATGAAGTTACGGAGAGAAACGCCATTAAGATTCCTGCTATTATCCAAGAAACAAAAAGACCCTTTCCAGGGGAAATTAGTTTATTAAAATATTTTATGGATAATCCCCCTATTATGCTTCCCAGGGCACCGAATATTTGTAATATTCCATACTCAGTAGGTCCCCCTTTAAATTGCTCATTAACAAGTATAATATATAGTGGACCTACTAAAGAAGATATATTTATAAGTAATACTAATAGAACAAGTTTACCCATTGTTCTATGTCGTAAAATAAATTTGATACCATCAATTAAATCTTTTTTATAGTTCCCTTTATATTGATTAGTTTCTACAAAGCCTGTTATATTTTGATCTTTATCTAATCTTTTTATTTTTAAATGACTGATGAGCAGGGAAGCAATAAAAAATGTGATTGAATCAAATAAAATACTTCCAGCAAACCCCAATATTCCAATTAGCAAACCACTTATTGAATTTCCAATAATATCAGATATTTGGTTTACTGAAACGATTAAACCATTGACCTGTGGTATTTTTTCTTTTTGAACTATTTTTCCTAAAGTTCGATTCTTGGCTGGCATAATAAATGTGTTGATAGAATTTAACAGGAAAACGGAACTATATATAACGAAATCCCTATATTCAAGAATTATATAACCAAGAACGAATAATATACATATTAGTCCCGATGCGAAATAAGACCATAACAATACCCTATTTGGAGTATGGCGATCCACGAAAGTCCCTGCAAATGGACTAATAAAGATAGATGTTAAATGCCAAAGCACACCAATGATTGATGTACTTATGGCTGATTGAGTTTCTTGATAAATAAACCACATGATCGTGATATTAAATACTGTATCACCAATTGATGAAACGCCAATACTGCTTATTAATAAGTTCCTATTATCCAGAATCTTGTTTAAGGATAACTTTTTCATTGGCTCACCTTAATCTATTATAGAAGTGATTTAGCCCGCGCATTAACGAGGGGAACGCAGTATATTTTCTTTTTGTGTCATTTACTATTTGTTTTCTATCCTGCTGAATTTAGCATCTCCCTTAGCTGCTTTAATTCTAATTCAATTTCTTCAAGCAGTTTTTCCGAATAGGCGACATTGCCGTTTTTGCCGAGCGACTCCAGTTTTTCCATATCCCCTTGAATACGGATATAATCACTTTTCAATTCTTCAATTCTTCTTTCTATTTCGTTTCTATTCATTGCCATCCACCTTTCACCATTTGAAAACCATAATAACACAACGATCAAAATTTATAAAAAATTTCGAGGGACGAACTTTTAGGCGAGAGCAGAGCTGTAAAAAATTTGCTTCTGGATTCACGTTAACCTTGAACGCCTTTTTACTATTTTTTATAAAAATCCATACCAAAAATCACTAACTACAATTATTCAACTCCCAATGCATGAAGGTAGTCATATAAACTTTCTTCCACACATTTTGCAACGAATGTTACAAATGGCTTTGTTCGTCTATGAACACTAGCTTCTTCTAAAGTTTCATAATACACCAACCGATTTTCCGGTTTTGATTTGATGATAGCCGGTGGATACCCGTTCTGCATTAAAATAAAATTCATTAACAACCGAGCTGTCCGACCATTCCCATCAATGTCCGACAGTTAAACCTTCAAGAACAATTTTCGTTTCTAATAAGGTTAACGTATTTTCCTTCAATCGCATTGGAATGATAGGTCCACTCCACCCGATAAACCTCACGCAATTTTTCAGCAAGTGCAGGGTCAAGTGGTCCATGTTCATCCAATTTCTTTTTCAATTCATACACTCGAACAAAGTCCATACCATCACCCCTGTACGTCCTTTACTTTTCGTATATTATACCATTATTCTTTTTCTGCCATTGCTATTAAAAACCTTTAAATGTCCACATTTTATTTTTGATGATCCTTGAAGTAAAAAAAGAATGTTTTTAGAACATACGTATGCTTAAAATATAAAATTCACCGCATCAAGTAGGAAATTATAATTTCTGAACGTATAAAAAAACCTTCCTTCAATATGGATGAGAGGTTGAAGGAAGGGTATGGCTAGGCACCTTTTTATTTTTTGTGCGTATGGAAGTTTGTAATTGGTACCGGGGCTACATTTAAATTGTATAGGTGGCTATTCTAATATTGTTCTTGTGGTATCTTTTCCAACATGGTTCCGGTTTTTGCTAGATTGACGTGCCATGAGAAGGCTTTTTCCAAAATATGCGGTGTTTGACCACCATTAGCCAGTGCCTCATGATAATAATCAAGTAACTGTTGTTTATACATTGGATGCGCACAATTCTCAATAATAAGCGGTGCCCGTTCAGTCGGTGCCAGCCCACGCAAGTCAGCATAACCTTGTTCGGTAATGATGACATCAACATCATGTTCCGTATGGTCTACATGAGAAACAAACGGAACAATACTGGATATGTTTCCACCTTTTGCAATCGACTTGGTGACAAAAATAGCCAGTCTTGCATTACGGGCAAAGTCTCCGGAACCGCCAATCCCGTTCATCATTTTTGAACCCGATACATGGGTTGAATTGACATTCCCATAAATATCGACTTCCAGAGCCGTATTAACAGAAATGAGCCCGAGTCTGCGAATAATTTCCGGATGATTAGAAATTTCCTGTGGGCGTAATATCAATTTATCTCGGTATTTATCAAAATTTTGAAAAACCTTTTTGCCCTTTTCTTCAGATAATGTAATGGAACAAGCTGAGGCAAATGTAACCTTGCCCGCATCGATCAAGTCAAATACAGCGTCCTGTAATACTTCCGAGTAAACTTCAAGATCAGTGAATTCTGAATCTAACATGCCGTGCAGAACTGCGTTAGCTACCGAACCGATGCCCGATTGAAGCGGTGCCAATTTTTTTGTCAAACGTCCTGCTTCAATTTCTTTCCGTAAAAATATTAATAAGTGATTGGCCATGATTTTTGTTTCTTCATCAGGCGGAACAATGGTAGATGGGGAGTCAGCAAGCTTTGTTACCACAATCCCCTTAATTTTGGACAAATCCACCCGTATGCCGATCGAACCAATTCGGTCAGTTGCTTTTGTCAACGGAATTGGCAATCTTTCCCCCTGTTTTCCGACACTGTATATGTCATGGACACCAATTAATTCCTTGGGTGCGGTTTCATTTAACTCAACAATCACATGATCTGCTTTTTCTGCAAAAATCGTTGAGTTACCAACCGATGTTGTCGGTATAATCATCCCGTCACCGGTAATCGCGACGGCTTCAATAATTGCATAATCGACTTTTGGTAAAACATCAGACCGTATCAGTTCGGCTGTATGAGATAAATGTTGGTCAACAAACAATAATTCCCCTTGATTAATCTTGGTTCGCATCATTTTATCGGCTTGGAACGGCAATCTTTTTAAAATCATTCCGTTTTCCGCCATCAATGTATCAACATCAGAACCCAATGAAGCACCGGTGTAAACGTTTACTTTAAGCGGCTCCTGTTTAGCTCTTTCAACCAAGGCGTGTGGAACCGCTTTAGCATCACCGGCACGAGTAAACCCACTTAACCCCAAAGTCATCCCGTTTTCAATCCAAGTAGCCGCTTCTTCCGCAGAAACAACCCGATCTTGGAGAAACTCAGGAACCGCACGATAACCTTTCTCCATTTGTATCCCCTCTTTGCATAGTTTGAATATATTTTATTTGGATGAGAGGGGTTTTTCCTTATCACTTGAATAAAACAACTATATTCATTATTAAAACAGTATTATTTGGCGTGGAAAGGTGAAAGTGCTTTCTCTATCTCTAGAACATAAATTGTTTTCGGAAGTAACTGGCATAAGATTGGCTGACAGGAATGCGATCTCCGTTATTCATAATGAGTAAAAACGTTGAATGAAAATCCGGTTGAATTTCTGCGATAGCCCGCACATTCACAATAAAAGACCGATGGCATCGAATGAAATATTCACTTGGTAATAAATATTCAATTTCTGAAAGGTTAAACTTATGGTACCCTTGAATCTGTTCTGTGACAATTTTTGCTTTTCGATTTTCCGCCTCTAAATAAAGAATATCGGATACGGCAACCGGATACCAGCAATCCTCATTTTTCACGGTAAAAAATGCAGGTAATGAATAATTTTTCCGCATCGGAAAAATGGCAGTAACACAATTTACCGGTTTTCCGTTATTAAAAATGGGCACCGACAATCCAAAGTATGAAACGCCAAATACGCTGCTATCAATATATGAAAATATACTTCTTCTTAAAGAAAATGCCTTATACGTCGCACTGCCTTGCTTTACTTGATCCCCCGGTTTAATTTGCAAATCAATGACAGGACTCGGCTTATAATAAATAAAAGTACGCGAATCGGCAATGGCAATCGAGGTATCTTCCGGAAAAACTTCCGAAAACGTATCCAACAAATGTGTTGTTGAAATTTGATTCACGTTCATTTCCCCCATTAATTTAAAATTTTTTAAAACCATGCTGGAAAGTACCCACTGAAAAGCGCAAATCCATAAGCCAACTTGTTAAAAAACCTAAACTACATTTCCCCTACGATCATATTGTGTAAGTTTTTCAGTGACCTCCTTACATGACAAATAAAATGCCCCTTTGCCTGATTTATAGGTGTGGTTCTCTAAAACATATGGTAAGAAATTAGAAAATAAGAAATAGACTAGGAAGTCCACTATATTATACAATACCGCAGAAAAAAATTACATTAATAAGCTATTCAGCGCATGAAAGAATTTTAGCGCTTTAAAACAATATGGAGCAGGAAAGAATAAGCGGGAAAACCTTACCTACTGTTTCGATTTTGTGCCGGCTCCTTTTCGTTTTTGCACTAAAAAATTTATTGTATTTTTTATATAACTGTTCTATAATTAATATAACAGATAAAACAAATAAAACAGAGGAAGTGAAAGTGGTGATTATCTCATTAGATTTACAATCAGAATCACCTATCTATATCCAGCTGAGGAACAAAATAATAGAAGGGATTGCCTCGAAACAGCTGAGACCGGGTGATCCGTTGCCGTCCGTTCGTACATTTGCCCAAGATCTTGGCGTGAATATGCATACCGTTAACAAGGCGTACCAACTTTTAAAACAAGATGGCTTTATTCAAATTCATCGGCAAAAAGGGGTTGTCATTAATCCCGATGGAATGCCCTCTGTTGATGGGAATTACTTGGCAAATGTGCGGGAAAACTTGAGACCTGTCATCAGTGAGTCAGTTTGTCGGGGGATGAACAAGGAAGAACTTATGAAGCTTATCCAAGAAGTTTATGAAGAAATCCAAAAAGGAGGAGAACATGATGATTTACATTAGTATGTTGCTGATTTTTTTACCGCTCGTCCTAATTACAGCGATCACACCTTATATTACAAGAAAAACAGAGAGCTTCGGTATCACAATTCCATCAGACGTGTACCAACATCCGACCATTGCCGAATTCCGAAAAAAGTATGCATTTCAGTCCGGATTAGCCGGTGTTCTTATTCTCGTGATTCTTGGGATTGCTGCTAGTTTTACAACAAATTTTTTATGGACCATTTTATACACGGTGGGAATATTTGTTTATATTTTAGTGGCTTTCATTATATATTTTCAATTTCACAAAAAAATGATGCAATTGAAGGAAAAAGAAAACTGGAAGAGTAAGAAAAAAGAAGTCGTTGCCGTTGATCTTTCGTTTTATAATAAAAAATTAACCTATTCAAACGGTTGGTTTTTACTACCGTTCATCATTACAGTTTTTAGTCTTCTTTGGACGTTTTGGAATTATGATCGGATGCCCGAAAAACTACCTATGCATTATACATTAGATGGCGTGGTTACCGATTGGGCGGACAAATCATATCGGACAGTCCTTCTGTTTCCGTTCATTCAACTGTTTATGCTCGGGTTATTTGTTTTTATCAATATTATCATTGCCCGCAGCAAACAACAAATGGACCCGGCCAATCCGGAAGAATTGATTAAACAAAATATTATTTTTCGCCGGCGTTGGTCATTATTTATCATCATTAGCGGTACGATGATGGTTTTGTTATTCACCTTGCCGCAAGTTTCCTTTGTTTATCCAATTGATCCGTTCATTTCCTTTATAATTACGATGGTTGTTGTTGGCGTGATTGTCATTGGTGCAGGTGTATTGTCAATTGTGACGGGGCAAGGAGGCAGCCGCGTAAACGTAACGAATCGTAAAACCGGGGAGATAATGAACCGCGACGATGACCGATATTGGAAGCTTGGTGTCTTTTACTTTAATCCGGATGATCCGGCTGTTTGGGTCGAAAAGCGGTTTGGGAGCGGCTGGACAAATAATTTTGCCCGACCAACTTCATGGATCTTTCTAATTTTAATTCTTCTTATTCCGATTCTTATTGCAGTGTTTGCATCGTAAAAGGGGAGTGGAAAAATGGAAAAATCAAAACGGCTATATGGGCTATTTGGTTATTTGTTCATTGGGATTGTGGCCATTTTAACTATTTATCCTGTACAGAAAGCAACAATCGAAACACAAATGGATAAATTACCGGTTGATCCGGAGATGCCGGTAGAAACGTTAGCTATCATAGCATTATTAAATCCGTTCATATTATTATTGATTGCCTTAATCATTGGTTATTTTATTGCCGATAAAGTAAGTTTTGTTTCCATCGTTCTTCATCGTCATGTCCATTCAAAAATAGCATGGAAACCTGCATTGGTTAGTGGTGGATTACTGGGTGTGATATTTATCGGGTTTGACCTTTTGCTCCGTCCTTTTTTACCGGACGTTTTTACGGGACCGATACAACCGCCTTCATTTGTACCGTTCATATCAGCCATTCTATATGGTGGTGTCGTCGAGGAATTGTTAATGCGGTTTGGTTTTATGAGTTTGGTCACTTTCCTTTTGTGGAAGGTGTTTCAAAGAGCTAAGCATCAGCCGAGTAATGGTGTTTATATTATTGCCATCGTTATCAGTGCATTGGTATTTGCCCTCGGTCACTATGGTGCCACTGCTGCGGTTACCGACATGACACCTATTGTTTGGATTCGTATGCTTGTGCTTAATGGATTAGGCGGTATTGTTTTTGGTTGGCTATACTGGAAGGACAATTTGGAAACAGCAATGATTGCCCATATGATGACCCACGTGGCGATGAATGTGATAACTCTTGTTTTATCTATATTTTTATAAAAGAATCTGCCCTTGGTTGCGAAATCAATCAAGGGTATTTTTATATAGAACATAATAAACCTAATGTACGCCTACTTTTAAGATGCTAAATTATTTTTCTACCCCTTTATAAATAAACACACCAAGTTTCGACAAAAGGTATAATAAAAATATCAAGAACAATGTCCTCGAAATTACTACACCGTCCACTGATAACTCATAGCCTTTTGGAATTAACAATTTTTCATTAAAAAGAATATATATACAAAAAGCAATTGGTACAATATAACCTATAATCGCTAAAGTAAATGCCGATTCTTTTCTCATGAAAATGCCCCCCTAAATTATTTTTTACATATTCTATTAAATGAATATTTTTAAAACAATACCACACAACTTTTTTCTTTTATCATAATATTTTGTTTGATTATCTACAACTGTTTTTAGGATTTTATTTGTTCTGCAGGGATATTTATTGACTTTATCAGGTGCGAAACTCAAGATATAATTATAAGCCAGAAATGAAAGGAAGTCTTTGTTATGTCCTATGAACCAAACAGTAAAGAAACCATGGAACTGATTCAAAAGCTTGTCTCCATCCCGAGCCCGTCCGGTAATACAGAGAAAGTAATCGAATTTGTGGAAGACTTTTTCAAAAATTTAGGGGTTGATACATGCAGGAATCGGAAAGGCGGTCTTATTGCGACGTTAAAAGGGAAAAATAACACGAAGCACCGTATGTTAACCGCCCATGTCGATACATTAGGTGAGATGGTAAAGGAAATTAAAAGCAATGGCCGACTTCGCTTAGACTTGATCGGCGGCTTTGCGTGGAATTCGATTGAAGGGGAATATTGCGAAATTGAAACAGCTTCCGGAAAAATTTATACCGGGACGATTTTAATGCATCAACAATCTGTTCATGTTTATAAAGAAGCGAAAACAGCAGAGCGTAATCAGCAAAATATAGAAGTTCGCATCGATGAAAAAGTGACCAATGCCGATGAAGTTCGGGCGCTTGGTATTGAAGTGGGTGACTTTGTTTCATTCGATCCGCGGGTTCAAATAACGGAATCCGGCTATATTAAATCCCGTCACTTAGATGATAAAGCAAGTGTCGCAATTTTAATGAAGACAATTGAATACATAGTGAAAAATCAAATCAAGTTGCCGTATACGACCCATTTCTTGATTTCAAATAACGAAGAAATCGGCTATGGCGGCAACTCCAATATTACACCGGAAACAGTGGAATACTTGGCGGTTGATATGGGTGCCATGGGTGACGGACAGTCGACAGATGAATATACGGTTTCCATCTGTGTGAAAGATGCGAGTGGACCATACAATATGAAATTACGGAAACATCTTGTTGAACTGGCGAAACAACATCAAATTGATTATCAGTTAGATATTTACCCGTATTACGGTTCCGATGCATCAGCCGCTATCCGGAGCGGGTTTGATATTGTTCATGGTTTAATTGGTCCGGGTATTGATTCTTCTCATGCCTTTGAACGAACCCATATTTCATCGATACAAAATACAGAAAAACTTGTGTATGCGTATTTATTATCGGAAAATATAACAGGATAAAATTTTTTATCGAGGTGCTTGCGATATTCGCTATTCTGTGGCAAAAATACATCCGTGGGGGAATAAGAAACCCCCACGATGAAAGTTTACTTTAAGACATTTTTTAATTCCCCTAATTTCTCAATGGATACAACCATTTCATCTCCTGGTTTCAGCCATACTTGCTGATCTTTCGCATATCCAAGAATGACACCATCCGGAGTTCCGGTAAAAATAAGATCACCCGGTTTCAATGTCATATATGTTGAAAGATAACTTACTAATGTTGCACAATCAAAAATCATATCTCTTGTCTTTGCTTTTTGGCGGATCTCTCCATTAATACGACATTCAATATTGAGATTGTATGGATCCATTTCATCACTTGTCACGACAAATGGACCAACAGGGGCAAAGCCGTCCGGACTTTTTCCCAATAACCATTGCCCTGTTCGAAATTGTAAGTCGCGAGCGGAGACATCATTTCCAATCGTGTAGCCAAATACATAAGACAGCGCTTCCTCTTTAGATACATTTTTTGCTTCCTTACCGATAACTACAACGAGTTCTGCCTCATAGTCTATTTGCTTTGCTCCCTCAGGAATAGGGATGTAATCTAAATGCGCAGACAATGCGTTGTTAAATTTACTAAAGATCACTGGTGAGGTTGGGATGTCCATCTTTGATTCTTTTGCATGGTCAATATAATTTAAGCCGACACAGACAATTTTTTCCGGATTCGTCACGACCGGTGCATAGTGAATTTCTTCTTTAGAAAGGAATAATTCGGTCGTTTTCCCCTCTAATGCACGACTCGTTACCGTTTCCACTGTTTTCATACCATCTTCAGCTGAAAGTAATTCTTGAAGACTGCCCGGTACGGATACATTATATTTTTTCTCCGCCTCAATAACGTCTAAAATCCCTAATTCTGTCGCCACACCTAAACGTACTTTACTTTCTTTGAAGAATTGTAATAGTTTCATAATTTGACCTCACCCTTTTGATGAATGATAGAATAATGATTAGCACACTTATTTTACATTATTATGCTTCCTAATTTAAAGGTTTAGAAGAAGGGCTAGGGACCTGATCCCGGCCCTTCTTCTATATATTTTACAATTTCAACTCGGTTTCAAGTAATTGTTTATTTTTTTCTCGGAACTTTTCATTATGGGATGACACCATTGCGATTTTTTCAGCGAGCGGGTCAATATATTGTTTTGCACTATTCACTGCATTGATGGCATCTTGGAAAGCGCCGACGAGTAAATAAACTTTCCCGTCATAGTTAATAATATCTCCTGCGGCAAAAATTCCCGGTTCGGACGTGGAACAAGTGGGAGAAGCTTCATAAAAATACTCATCCTTCTTTCGTAATTGAATAGAACTTGCAAATTGCAGCGAATCTTCCCGGTCAAAGCCGTGACTGACAATCAGATGATCGGTGTCAATTGCATTTGTTTCCTCGGATACCACATTTTTAACAACAACTTGTTTTATTTTATTTCGATGATTATGGGGAATCAATGTCTCAATTGTTGAATTCAGTAAAATGGTGGCATTCCTTTTTCGCAACAGTTCAACTTGGGCTTCATGTGCGGGAAAATCCCCTTGTCTATAGACTACGATTACATGTTTGGCAATATCTAACAGTTCAACCGCCCAATCAATAGCCCCATTTCCCCCACCGGAGACTACCACTGTTTTTTGATAAAAGAGTTTTAATGATGGCACAGTATAATGCAAAGTTTCCCCTTCAAACTTCTCTGCCCCGGGACAATCTAACCGTTTTGGATGAATAATCCCACCACCGACAGCCAAAATAATCGATTTCGTCTCGTGTATTTCTCCATGATTTGTTGTAATGAGGAAGTGTTTGTCTGCAGTTTTTTCAACATATTCCACTTTTGTGTCCAGACAAACAGTTGGTTCAAACGTGAGCGCTTGGTCTACCAATTGTTTCACGAAAGTATGACCTGGTACAGGCGGCTGTCCCCCAACATCCCAAATCATTTTTTCCGGATAAAGTAAAACTTTCCCGCCAAGCTTTCGTTGAGATTCAATTAATTTTGTTTTCATCCCCCGTAATCCGCTATAAAAGGCCGAATACAAGCCGGCAGGTCCACCGCCAATTATCGTTACATCAAACATTTCCGTCATGCCAATCCCCCTGTTCTTCTATTTATGTAAAAAGCATATGAATTTCTTGATTATTTAGGCTCTATTATTAAAAACTGTCGCATTTCTCGGTAAAAAGGTTTTCTTCAATTTCAATAAAGCAACGGGTGGCTCGCTCAATTGCAACTAATTTGTCCCACCTTAAGAAAACCCACAAGTTTGATAAAAACCATCCTCTGTATCTCATAGCAACAAAGCTGACGTTTTAATCTTTCATAAAATTACATACAATTAATATTAAGCTTCCAAAATTTCTGTTGACAAAGAGTTTAACTGTTTCTAATATATATAATATATGATAATGATAATCATTTTCAATTATAAATTTAATTTTTTTTAATGTGAATGAAAGCGAGGGGTTATGATGAAGGTACAAATTGAGGGGTTAAGTGTAGGATATGAAAAGCAAACAATTGTCCGAGAGATG
This sequence comes from Caldibacillus thermoamylovorans, assembly GCF_000751775.1. Classification (GTDB taxonomy): domain Bacteria; phylum Bacillota; class Bacilli; order Bacillales; family Caldibacillaceae; genus Caldifermentibacillus; species Caldifermentibacillus hisashii. Next base: position 77,705 of record NZ_CCRF01000102.1, on the reverse strand, counting down.
AGTTTACAAATTGCAGAGGGCAAGATTACGACCATTATTGGAGCCAATGGTTGCGGAAAATCAACTTTGTTAAAGGCGATTACGCGGGTGATACCTTACCAAGGCGGTAATGTCATTATTGATGGAAAAAGTATTGCAAAAATGAACACGAAAGCATTAGCTAAGAAACTTGCCATCTTGCCGCAAAATCCGGAAAGTGCTCAAGGGCTGCTCGTGCAAGAATTAGTTTCTTATGGTCGTTTTCCTTATCAAAAAGGACTTGGAAGTTTGTCAAAAAAAGATAAAGAAATGATTGAGTGGGCGTTAGAAGTAACGCGGTTAACTGAATTTTGCGATGAACCTGTCGACTCCTTATCAGGCGGTCAAAGGCAACGGGTTTGGATTGCCATGGCGTTAGCACAGGGAACGGAAATGATTTTCCTTGATGAACCGACAACGTATCTTGATATGGCCCATCAATTAGAAGTTTTGGAGCTTCTGGAAAGATTAAACAAAGATGAAGGCAGGACGATTGTTATGGTACTCCATGATGTGAACCAGGCATCGCGCTTCTCCCATGAAATCATCGCTTTAACAAAAGGGCAACTGGCAGGACATGGAACGCCGGAACAAATCATGACCCCGGCACTTCTACGAAAAGTATTCAATATTGATGCAGTAATTGGCAATGATCCACGAACGAAAAAACCAATTTGTATCACATATGATTTGATAAAGGGAGAGGAAAGAGATGAAGAAATGGCTGATGATTTTGCTCGTACTCTTGTTGGCAGCATGTAACAGTAATGAGGAAAGTAAACAAAATGCCGATAAAACAGAAAAGAAAGATACTATCGTTTATGAATCAGAAACAGGTCCGGTAGAAGTACCGGCAAATCCAAAGCGGGTCGTTGTTTTATCCAGTTATGCCGGGGACTTAATTCAACTAGGCGTCAATATTGTCGGTGTTGATTCTTGGTCAAAAGGGAACCCAAACTTTAAAGAAGGTTTAAAAAATGCCGAGGTTGTTTCCAATGAAGATTTGGAGAAAATTATTGAACTTGAACCGGATTTAATTATTGGCTTAAACAATATCGAGAACGCAGACAAACTGCAAGAAATTGCTCCAACCGTATTATTTACATATGGAAGAAAAGATTACTTGCAACAGCATATTGAAATCGGCAAGGTCGTTAATAAAGAAAAAGAGGCAACTGAGTGGGTGAATGATTTTAAAGAACGTGCAGCCCAAATCGGTAAGAAAATAAAAGAAAAAATTGGTGAAGATGCGACCGTTACGGTTGTTGAAAACGATGAAAAACAATTTTATTTATTTGGTGACAACTGGGCTCGCGGAACAGAAATCCTTTATCAAGAAATGGGCCTGAAAATGCCTGAAAAGGTAAAAGAAGTAGCGCTTAAACCGGGCTACTATGCGATTTCCCAAGAAGTGCTGGGTGATTATGTCGGTGATTATCTCATATTAAGTTTAACAAAAGAGAAAGATACAACTTTTTTAAAAGCAGACTGGTATAACGAAATCGAAGCAGTGAAAAACGGTCATGTGTATACTGCTGATGCAGCTACTTTTTATTTTAATGATGCATTATCGTTAGATTATCAATTAGACTTTTTTGAAAAAGCCTTTTTAGGAAGTCATTAAGTGATATGGTGAAAGACTAATGAAAGTGATTCGAAAAGTACCTTTTTATATGCAATTACCAGTCTCCATTTTGTTTTTATTGATTATCATGTTGTTTGCCATTTGGTATGGAGCTGCGGATACAACATTAAAAGATGTATTTGAAGCAATTTTTCAACAGAAAGGTGGCCAATACCGGTCAGTTTTGCTGGAACTACGCTTTCCCAGGGTAATTGCGGCCTTTTTTGTTGGGAGTGCTCTCGCTGTAGCCGGTGCCGTTATGCAAGGTGTAACCCGTAATCCGTTAGCCGATCCCGGGCTGTTGGGTGTTACCGCCGGGGCAAATGCAGCTCTTGCCGGAACACTTGTCTTTACACCGGCAGCTTCATATTATGTGATTATTGTATCCTGTTTTATCGGAGCCGGGATAGGGATGATCCTTGTTTATGGTATAAGTGCTACTGTAAAAGGGGGATTATCTCCAATGAAACTTGTTTTGGCCGGGGCTGCAGTAACAGGTTTTTTACAAGCGATTGCAGATGGAGTCGGAATCCTCTTTAATATATCAAAAGACGTTTCCATGTGGACGTCCGGGGGATTAATCGGAACAACATGGCAGGCCTTAATCGGTGTTGTCCCATTCATTGTAATTGGACTTATTTTAGCGATGATAATGAGTCGGCAATTGACTATTCTTAGTTTAAATGAAGATGTTGCTATCGGCTTAGGTCAAAATATTGCCCTGGTGAAATGGATACTCATGTTTGTTGTTGTTTTGCTGGCCGGGGCAAGTGTGGCATTGGTCGGAAATCTTGCCTTTGTTGGGCTTATGATTCCCCATATGGTACGGGCATTTGTAGGAACCGACTATCGTTATGTGATTCCGATGTGTATGAGCTTTGGCGGTTCCTTCATGGTGTTGGCTGATTTTACCGGGAGAATCATGAATGCGCCATTTGAAACGCCGGTAGTATCTATTGTATCCGTTATTGGATTACCATTTTTCTTAATTCTCGTACGCAAAGGGGGAAAAGCCTTTGTCGCATGAGAAATTACGAACTTCAAGAAAATGGCTGTTCCTTAGTATGGGTATTTATCTGGTTCTGTTTGTGGTAGGTTTATCTTTCGGTGCTTCCACTTTATCCATCGACAGGTTGATCCCTGTGCTTTTCGGTCAAGGGACGTTTAAGGAAGAATTTATTTTATTTTCAATTCGCTTGCCGAGAATACTAATATTGACTCTTGCCGGTGCAGCATTAGCGATGGCGGGGGCAGTGCTACAAAGCGTAACAAGGAATGACTTGGCCGATCCGGGAATCATCGGGATCAATTCAGGGGCAGGAGTGGGAATCACCGTTTTCTACTTATTCGCCGGAAGTAAAATCCAGCACTTTAACTATGTCCTGCCTGTCATTGCATTTATCGGTGGATTACTTACAGCCATCTGTATTTACTTTTTTTCTTTTGAAAAGGGAAAAGGCATTCAGCCGGTTAAATTAGTTTTAATCGGAGTCGGTTTTGCTTCCGCTTTGTCGGGACTCATGATTCTTATGATTTCTTCTGCGGAAAGACAGGATGTGGCATTTATATCTCAATGGTTAGCCGGCAGTGTTTGGGGAACCGATTGGCCGTTTATTGTTGCTCTATTCCCGTGGCTCATGATTTGTATTCCCATTATTTATTTTAAGGCTAATGTGTTGAATCTATTAACTTTATCTGAACCGACTGCAATCGGTTTAGGTGTGAATATAAACAAGGAGCGGTCAATTTTATTAGTTGTGGCAGTTGCTTTGGCAGCTGCGGCCGTATCCGTTACCGGCAGGATTGGTTTTATCGGTTTAATGGGCCCCCATTTTGCCAAAAGGCTAGTCGGGCCGAAACATCAATCATTTTTAGTAATTACACCTTTTATTGGAGCGATTCTGCTTGTGTTGGCTGATATTCTTGCACAAATTATCTTTAGCTCAGCAGCCGTTCCAACCGGTATAGTTGTAGCGATCATTGGCGCCCCTTACTTTTTATACTTACTGAGAAAATAAGAAGAATTAAGCTGTATTTTGATGAAAAATAAAAAAACCGGAAGAAGTGGTTCATCGATCTTCCGGTTTATACTTTTATACTGCAACGTTTAAAATAGGCAATGAAAGGTCCTTAATTATGGTAATTTTATTCTCCTCTGTTAATTAAACAATATGTCTTTTCTTTCTTTTATGATCGAGTTAATCACTTTTCCCCGATCCAACTCATGCACGGTGTCACAGAGGATTTCAATATCTTCCTTTCCATGACTGGCTAGAATAATCGTTTTTCCCTGATTTCGAAGCTCAAGTAGTAGCTTGCGAATATCAGCAACACCTTGATTATCCAAACCATTCATTGGTTCATCGAGGATAAGTATATCCGGGTCTTCCATTAAAGCCTGTGCGATTCCAAGTCTTTGACGCATCCCTAATGAATATTTACCGACAGGTCGTTTACTCTTCGGATCCAGTCCAACTTTTTCAATTACCGCATAGATCTGTTCTTTTGAAATGATATTATTGATAGCAGCCAAAAATTTTAAATTTGTATATCCGTCATAATTGGGCAAAAAGCTAGGTGCTTCGATGATAATTCCAACACTTTCCGGGACATCCAGGTCTTTACCGATTTGCATGCCATTTACGTAAATAGTTCCGGTAGTTGGTATGACAAACCCACAGATACATTTTAGTAACATGGTTTTGCCTGAGCCATTTCTACCGATTAACCCGTGGATTTTATTTTTATCAAATGTGAGGGAGATACCATCCAAAACCGTAGTCTCGCCAAACTTCTTTGTTATATTTTCAACCTTAATGGCGGCTTCCATTTTTATTAAGCTCCTTTCTTATACGTTACGAATTCGATGTAGTAGTAATATTTAAAAAACTATGAATTCCTACGCTGCTTAAGCTCGGCACTAGCCAAAGTACTATTTACCTAAATAGGCGGCAACACATTAATCGATTGTTTCCGATTAATAAGTATGGCAGATAGAATTAACCCGATAATAAGAACAGCAAAGGCAATGTAAATATAAGTAATGGATGGCATTTGTGTTAATCCTTCAATATCGATCCGGTCAATACTGCTCCAGGAGACGGGGGAAAAACGGTAAAGTTCATAATAATCGGTAATAGCGAGGAAGCCAATTTTATTATCTTTGAATGTACTTGCTGGATTTCTCTTACTCATCCCTTTTAGTATTTTATTGGAAACGATCGTTAATTATACGGGGTTCAATAAATATGGTGGAAACTTCATCATTCACATAATCCAATTATCATTATTTATTTTTTATATGGAATTTACAATCCCACGTATGGATATTGTCAAATTCAATTCTAATACAGAAATAATTTTTTTCACAATTATGTATTTTGTCTTTTTTGGAATTGCAAAAATTGGAGAATTGATAAAAAAAGATGATGATCAATCTTCAAAATAAAATAAGTGAAAGGAATATATAAAGTGAAAAATAGTCGATATTTTTTTATTTTAATATTTACTATGGCCCTTTTTATTTTACCTAATAGTACTAATGTAAGTGCTTTTGAAGGAAGGAGTAATACATTTATTACTCCTTTTTCAATTATTGGAGAAGATGGAAGGACTGAAGTAGTAAATTCAGAAATAATGCCATACTCATCTATTTCCTTCTTATTCTCTCTTGATTCAATGTGTACGGGAACGATTATTGACGATGATAAGGTTTTAACAGCTGCCCACAGTGTATATAATCCAGGCACAAAACAGTATTATAGAAATAGTACAATTTATCCCGGAGTAAATAAGGATGAATTTCCTTTTGGTTCTGCAAATTCCATTGAATATATCGTTCCAGTGCAATATATTCATTCAGGGAACCCTAAATTTGATTATGCCATAATAAAATTAAATAAACCCATTGGACATAACATAGAGAGGCTGAACTTTAAAAACATTAAATATACCTTAGGGAATCCTATTAAAGTAATTGGTTATCCACGTGTTGATAAACTTGAAGAAACAGGTAAAGTCTCACAATATGAAATGGAAGGAAGGGCATTAAGCGAGGATCACTTTAATCTTTATTATGATATAGATACGTCAATAGGACAATCGGGAGCCCCAATTTTAAATAATAAAAATGAAATAATAGGAATACATATAGGAAGGTACAGAACTAATGGCTTGAATGGAGGAATTAAAGTAAATAAAGTAATGGAAAACTTTATAAGAAGGGCTTTGGAAAAATAAATGCTTTTACAAGACTAATGTCGGTAGAGATTAAAGCATTAATGAATCCTGACAAGCTAATTTGTAAATTATATTTTGAAATCCTCTGTGACACCGTACATGAGTTGGATCGCGGAAAAGTGATTAACTCGATTACAAAAGAAAAATAAAGCATATTTCAATTACAAATTTTCCAATGAGAAAACTACTTCTTTGTAGTTGGGATGAAAGCGGGAGCGGATAAGGAGTACCACTAAATTTGTGCGCTTTTTGGTACTTCAAGTATCCGAAAGTTTCAAGTAATGGTTTGGTAAGGATGTTGAAGTTTTTTGAATAAACTGATATAATATTTATATAATGAATATAGTCAAATAAAGGCAACTGTATCATTGTTTAATGAATAGGTTGGTTTTGTCAAAATAAGTATATTCCTATTTAAGGAGGAATGAAAAATGGCGGTGAGGTTAAAGGATTTTTATTTTTCGTACATTTTTTTAGGTAGTACTCTTATACTTTTTTCGTTCAGTTTTTTAAATTATTCAAATCCAATAATGACAACCTTTCTATTCTTATTGCTCGTCAATCTTACAAGTTTTACCAATGAATATCTTGTCATTAAGTATTATCAAAAGCATGAACAAAAAAGCCGGAATAAAGGATATATCCTCTTTGTTACAATTCAACTACTTTATATGATTGGAATATTTCTTGTCTTTAAATTTCTCTTTACTTAACTAAAAAATTATGTTTCTGCAGGCCAACCCGCACTTTGCCCTGCTTTTTTTTGGCAAAAATTAAAGCGTGGTATTTTATGACCCCATAATTGCTTTTACCAGATTTGATTTTCCCGCAACTATTAGCTCCAATAATCTTTGAGCAATTTGAAAACTTAATCCCTTCCCCTGGACAGTTGTTTGGTTTTTTACCCTACACTTACCCCTCCATTTTATTCCCTTTTAAAAAAATTTAATTTATAATTGAAAATGATTATCATTATCATTATCGTGTATTCTACTATTAGTAATTATTTTTGCCTTTTTTAATAAAATCATCATCATTTTTATGTCTTCAACCAAAAACATATATGAAGACGGTTTTCTTCAACTTTGTTTTTATAAGATACGGAGGCAGTGGGTTTTCTTAAGGTGGGACAAATTAGTTGCAATTGAGCGAGCCACCCGTTGCTTTATTGAAATTGAAGAAAACCTTTTTACCGAGAAATGCGGCAGTTTTAAGAATAGAGCTTAAATAATCAAGAAATTCATATGCTTTTTACATAAAATAAAAGAACAGGGGGATTGGCAATGACGGAAATGTTTGATGTGACGATAATCGGCGGTGGACCTGCCGGCTTGTATTCGGCCTTTTATAGCGGATTACGGGGGATGAAAACAAAATTAATTGAATCTCAATCAAAGCTCGGCGGGAAAGTTTTACTTTATCCGGAAAAAATGATTTGGGATGTTGGGGGACAGCCACCTGTACCAGGTCATACTTTCGTGAAACAATTGGTAGTCCAAGCTCTCACGTTTGAACCAACTGTTTGTCTGGACACAAAAGTGGAATATGTTGAAAAAACTGCAGACAAACACTTCCTCATTACAACAAATCATGGAGAAATACACGAGACGAAATCGATTATTTTGGCTGTCGGTGGCGGGATTATTTATCCAAAACGGTTAGATTGTCCCGGGGCAGAGAAATTTGAAGGGGAAACTTTGCATTATACTGTGCCATCATTAAAACTCTTTTATCAAAAAACAGTGGTTGTCTCCGGCGGGGGAAATGGGGCTATTGACTGGGCGGTTGAACTGTTAGATATTGCCAAACATGTAATCGTAGTCTATAGACAAGGGGATTTTCCCGCACACGAAGCCCAAGTTGAACTGTTGCGAAAAAGGAATGCCACCATTTTACTGAATTCAACAATTGAGGCATTGATTCCCCATGACCATCAAAATAAAATAAAACAAGTTGTTGTTAAAAATGTGGTAACCGAGGAAACAAATGCAATTGACACCGATCATCTGATTGTCAGTCACGGTTTTGACAGGGAAGATTCGCTGCAATTTGCAAGTTCTATTCAATTATAGTGTAAACAATCTATCTGCAGAAGGATATTGGTACTATTATTTGAAGACCAAATCCCCTTGTCGGTCTTTTTTAAAGGAGATTTGTTTATGCATAAATTTTATCGGAAATGTACAAGGCTATTAAGTTTAGTCATATTCAAAGAAAAATACATAACACAAAAAGTAATTTAAATAGGCAACTCAAAAAAGAAAGTCATTGATGTATATGGAGAAAATTACTTTGAAAGGGAAGACACTGGGGAAGAAATTATTGGGTATTTTGATAAAACTAAAAAGGTAAACATAGAGTTTGCTTTTCGTGATGATTTAGATTTGGTAATGGTGTATAAAATTGATTGGAAAGGATAGCTTAATAAGTTTTCATTCTTAAGGGTAAAGAAGACCTATGCTTCAAAGAATAGTGTCCCAAAAAACACCGAAACAAAATAGCACTTAATATTAAATTTTGGTTCATGGTGTATTTTTTGCCAGAAGTCATTTTACAATTAGTGTGACAATTGGTTTAATTTTAAACAACGAAAGAGCAAAAAAGTTTACTCGAAGGAGCTGAACAATATGGCGATGGCGATTGCACATCTAATAATAATGATCCCTTTTTTGATTTTTGCTATCATTCTATCAAGGGGAAAAGGCGGTTTTTTGCTTGCAAGTTACAATAACTTCCCCGAAAGTGAAAAAGAACAATATGACGAAGTAGCTTTATGTAAATTTATGGGAAAAATGATGTATGGGATTTGTTTAAGCTTTCTTTTATTTGCTTTAAGCAGTCTTTTTGAAATGAAAATTTTATTTAATGTTGGGCTTATTTTATTAATAGCCATTGTTATTTTTGGTACGTGGTACGTGTATACAGACGATAGATTTAAAAAATAAAACAGTGAATTTTCACAAGCGGGATCGCCATCTATACAAAATATAGATATTTTTCCACTCCTTAGTAAAATGAAACTTCAAACATAGAGATTTTTAAAAAATAAAAATAAACCGGAATAAAGACTGTTCCATCGTTTATTCCGGTTTATATGATGTGAAACTATTATCCTTTTACCGAGCCGGCCGTAATACTTTTTATAACATGTTTTTGACAAGCTAAGTAGAAGATGATGACCGGCACAATGGATAATACAAGTAATGCCATCAGTGAGCCGTAATCGGTGTTGCCGTAAGAGCCTTGCAAATATTGAATAGAAATCGGAATCGTTTTGTAATTCGTTCCAAGTAATAGATATGGAAGTAAGTAGTCATTCCAAATCCACATGGCATTCAAAATCGCCACTGTTACTGCGGTTGGTTTTAGCATTGGCAGAACGATTAAGAAAAATGTCCGGATTGGACCGCAACCGTCAATAATCGCTGCTTCTTCAATTTCAAGCGGGATGGCCTTAACAAATCCGGTGAACATGAATACCGAAAGACCGGCGCCGAATCCGAGATAAACGATAATAATCCCAACCGGGTTATCTAAATGCAAACGATTGGCAAACCAAGTTAACGTAAACATCACCATTTGGAACGGGACAATCATTGAAAAGACGAACATATAATATAAGAAGTTTGTAAATTTATTTTTTACGCGAACAATATACCAAGCTGTCATCGCTGTACAGAGGACGATAACTGCCACTGAAAATACGGTAATAAATAATGATAGTCCAAAACTGTTCCAGAAATTAACCGTATCAATTCCGCGAATATAGTTTTCCAACCCGACAAAGGTCTTTGAATTCGGAAAGGAAAATACGTCTTCACTAATAAAAAGTTTCCCTTTAAAAGAGTTAATAAAAATCAAAAAAATTGGTGCTAAAAAGGCTAGAGCAAGGATGAATAAAACAATGGTAATAACAAGACTATTGGTTCTTTTCTTTGTTGCATTCATCAGCTTTCGACCTCCTTGCGTCTAGTTAATACAACTTGGGTAATCGCAATGATCCCGACAATAAGGAAGAAAATAACCGCCTTCGCTTGACCAACACCTTCCCAGCCCATCCTGCTGTAAAATGTTTTGTAAATATCCAAGGCAACCATTGTTGTGGATTCGCCCGGTGCCCCGTTCGTTAAGGCTAAGTTTTGATCAAATAATTTAAAGGAGTTCGTCAAAGTAAGGAATAAACAGATTGTTGCTGAAGGCATAACAAGAGGCAGTGTTACTTTCCTTAAAATTTGGAATCTGCTTGCTCCGTCAATTTTTGCCGCTTCAATGAGCTCCATCGGTACATTTTGAATGCCGGCAATATAAATAATCATCATATAGCCGATTAATTGCCAGTTCATCATGATGACCAGGCCCCAGAAACCGTATTTGGCATCATAAGTAATTGTCAAATCAAAATTATAAAGGAATGAGTTAATGATGGATAACCAAATATATCCGAGTACAATCCCGCCGATTAAGTTCGGCATAAAAAATACCGTTCGAAAAAGGTTTGTTCCCTTAAGGGTACCGGTTAACAGCAAGGCCAGTATAAAAGCAATGACATTAATGGTAATAACGGATACAACCGTAAATTTTACGGTGAACCATAAAGATTGTAAAAAGGTAGTGTCATTGGCAAATGCCGTTATATAGTTTTTTAAACCAATCCATTCCGCATCTGTTACCGTATTAAATTTGGTAAAAGATAAATAAAGTCCCATGATAAACGGTATTACAAAAGAGATGACAAATGCGACAATGGTCGGTAATGCAAAGATCGGGAAATATTTCTTTAATGATTTATTCATAATCTTTCACCACACTCTTCTAAAAGGATAAATCCCAAAATTGGTAAACACGAAATTTGTAAAATCCGACGCCACTGAAATAGATTTACTAACACAATGTATAATATGCTAAAACCTGAAAATACATCTAAATATGATGTTTAGCAAGAATATTTCGCACTTTTTCCAGTGACTGCGTAAAATCCTTGTAAAATGGTCTTCCCGGTTCAATTGCCCGGAAAGACCTATATGAATGTGAGGGGGATTTTATTGTTTTAATGACATTTCTGATTCCCACGATTTCTTAAATGTTTTTACCACGTCTTCCCATTTTGCTTGGTCTTGTGCGTAAAGCAATAACGAGTTCCCAACTTCATTTTTGAAATTCTCGCTTGGGAATGTTGTAAATACCCAATCAACAGGTGTTGTTTCCTTGTTTCCCATATCGGCAATAACAGCTTGTGCCAATGGATCGGTTGGAATTTCATTTTCACCAAATGTGTTGAATGTCGGGATAAAGCCAAATTTGTTTACCACATAGTCTTTTCCTTTTTCAGAGTTGAACATCCAGTCAATAAATTTCTTGGAAGCTTCAATATCTTTCTTGGAAGCTTTTGCATTAATCGCTAAGTAGTTTTCCGTACCGATGGCAAGACCTTGATGTTCTTCACCTTCAACTCCGGTATATATTGGAAGGAACCCGATATCTTCAGCTTTTACAACGTTACCGTCAACATCCGCAATTTGATTCCAAGCCCAGTTCCCGTTTTGTACCATGGCGGTTTTTCCGAGTGCAAATTCAGCCATGGAGTCGTCAGTTGTTTTACTACCAAGTAAAGTCGGTTTTACTGCTGAGTTGTTTAAGTACAAGTCAAAGATATTTTTAAAATTATCCCCATAAGTAAAGTCAATTTTATCTAAAGAGTTTGCTTTTTTATCCTTGTATTCATAGTATATTGGTAAGTTAGCTAAATGAGTGGTCCATCTCCATTGTTCGCCGGATGCTAAAGATGTAGAAGAAAAGACCCCTTCAATCCCTAATTCGTCTTTTAATTTTGTCATATCTTCAACAACGGCTTTTAACGCATCAAAGTTTTTAATTTCATCCATTGATGTGTATTCAGTCGATTTATTAGCGGATGAAAAATATTTATTCATAATCGATTTGTTATAGATAATTCCATAGCCTTCAACAGCGATTGGAACACCATAAACGCCGCCATCGTCTCCTTTAATAGCCATATCTTTATCTAACAACCAGCTATAAATATCGGAATCTGATAAATCTAATGTATAATCTTTCCAGTTCGAATAACCAATAGGTCCGTTAATAAAGAAAATGGTTGGAGCTTCAGATTTTGAGATTTCAGCTTTCAATGTGGATTCATATGTACCGCCTGCAGCTGTAGTCATCGTAACTTTAATGCCGGTTTCTTTTGTGAAATCTTTTGCCATTTGTTTAATTTGATCAGCAATTTCCGGCTTGAAATTTAAATAGTATACAGAGCCTTTATCATCCTTACCACCGGAAGCTTTTTCATCAGAACCGCCTGAACATCCTGCAAGAACTCCGATAGAAAGTACAATTGAGAATAACACCATGAACCATTTCTTGTTCATTAAATAAGACCTCCCTTTGTAAATGTGAAACCATTTGCCGAAAACCCGTGTCATATACAACACAAGCTTAAATTCTTATAAACGTGTACCAGATGATAGAGTAACCCGCGTCAAAGGGCAAACGTTTTCATAGGTTAAATATAGCACAGATAAAAATATTGGTCAAGAAATTCACTTGTCTAAAATAGTCAAATGTGGAGTTTTATGTAGAAATATTAGAAATCGGGTCTCCTTTATTGCGATTGATTTGTACAATGATAAATGGTAATATGAGATTACATTGTGCAAACGTTATCCCTATATGAAAGTAAATATTTGCTCACATCAGGAAACTTGTAAAAATTTTGCAAAGCGGAAGAAAATTTTTTACGCTACTTAACCCAGTCCAAATTAGTAAATATAATAAGATAAGAAATATTCATTTCGGAAATGAGAAGGTCGGTGGAAAATACGTGGCGGTAACGATAAAAGATGTAGCAAAAAAGGCAAATGTCTCTATTTCAACTGTATCAAGAGTATTGTCAGATAGTCCGAAAATCAGTGAAAAAACAAAGAAGCATGTGAGGAAGGTCATTGAAGAACTCGGATATCACGCAAATTTGAATGCCAGATCTTTGGTCCAACAAACAACCAAAACCATTGGAGTGATTATGAAACATTCTGCTAGTGAAGCGGTTCACACAACGTTCATTCCGGAAGTACTTCGAGGAATCAGTTATGTATGCAACAAATATGAATACAGTATTCGGCTTTCTACAGGGGAGTCTGAGGAAGATTTATTCCAAGATGTCTTAAAAATGGTGAATGGAAAACAAGTGGATGGCGTCTTAGTCTTATATTCAAAAAAAGATGACCCGGTTGTCGATTATTTAATTCAAAGTCAAATTCCTTTTGTCATATTAGGTAAGCCGACAAAAGATGTCAATAAAATTGCTTATGTTGATAATGATAATATCCACGCCGCAATGGATGCGACACAATACTTAATCAAACTTGGTCATAAGCGAATTGCTTTTATAGGGGACGATAAAAAATATGAAGTAACGAATGCGAGATTGGCCGGGTTTCAACAATCTTTACTGGCAAACCAGTTAGAAATTTGCGATGAGTATATCAAAAATATTAATTACAACTATGATGAAGGCGTGCAAGTGATTCATGAACTAATGTCTTTACCTGTGCCTCCTACAGCAATGGTTCTTACGGATGATTTAAATGCATTAATTGTATTGTCCGCCTTATCTAAAATCGGCTTAAAAGTGCCGGAAGATGTAAGTGTTATTTGTTTTAATAATTCAACCATATCAAGAGTCTCAAACCCTAGATTAACTTCAGTGGATATACAAATTTTTCAATTAGGATATGAAGCTGCTAAAACGGTCATTGAGCAAATCAATGAACCAAATGCGCTGAAGAAAAGTTTAATTATTCCAACGAAGATAGTAGAAAGGGATTCTTGTAAAAAAATGATTCCATGAACATTGGCAACTTTACCGAAAAATGAAGGGTATCATTTGAATCGTTTGTATCCATTTTCGTTTAACGGTAGAAGTTATCCCCCCATCACAAAGATTCTACGTTTACAAAGACGATAGGTGGGGACGGGGTGCTCGTAAAGGTTCGAATGGCTAACCATCAGAGGCGACGAACCCCCTGATGGAAGTTTCGCTTTATTAAGGATTTTGATATACGTCAAAGAAGGAGACGAAATTATATGAAGAAAAAGTGGTGGAAAGAAAGCGTTGTCTATCAAATATATCCACGCAGTTTTAAAGACAGTAACGGCGATGGGATAGGGGATTTACAAGGTGTTGTTGAAAAGCTTGATTATTTGAAAAGACTAGGAATCGATGTAATCTGGCTCTGTCCTATCTATAAATCGCCAAATGATGATAACGGCTATGATATATCCGATTACCAAGATATATTGAATGAATTCGGTACAATGGAGGATTTTGAAAAATTATTAGATGAAGCCCATAAACAAGGGATCAAAGTAATTATGGACCTTGTCATTAACCATACAAGCGATGAACATCCATGGTTTATTGAATCCCGTTCCTCCCGTGAAAATCCGAAGCGGGATTGGTACATTTGGCGTGATGGAAAAGATGGAAAGGAACCGAACAACTGGAAATCGATTTTTGAAGGGTCTACTTGGGAATATGATGAAAAGACTGGGCAATATTATTTTCATCTCTTCTCAAAAAAACAGCCTGATTTAAATTGGGAAAATAAAGAAGTCCGTGATACTTTAAAAGAGATGGTATGCTGGTGGCTTGACAAAGGTATTGACGGCTTTCGGATTGACGCAATTTCCCATATTAAAAAACAGCCCGGATTCCCTGATATGCCCAATCCGGATCATTTAGATTATGTGGATGCAATGGATTATACCCGAAACGTGGAAGGAATCGATGAGTGGTTAAGCGATTTTTCTAAAGATACGTTTAAAAAATATGATATTATGACAGTCGGTGAGGCAAACGGTGTTACGATTGAAGATGCGGACCGCTGGGTTGGCGAAGAAAACGGGTATATGAATATGATTTTTCAATTTGAACATTTAAGTCTCTGGGATAAAGAGGTAAAGAAGCCGCTAGATGTGGTAGCTTTGAAAAAAATCTTAAGTAAATGGCAAAAAGGCTTGGAAAATATAGGCTGGAATGCATTATTTTTAGAAAATCATGATCAACCCCGCAGTGTTTCCAATATTGGGAATGACCGCGTGTATTGGAAGGAAAGTGCGAAAATGCTCGGTGCCCTCTATTTCCTTATGCAAGGGACGCCTTTTATTTATCAAGGACAAGAAATTGGTATGACGAATGTCAAGTTTGCGAACATTGAAGATTATGATGATATTAGTATGCGGAATTTTTACAAGGCAGAACGTGCAAAAGGTCGTCCCCATGAAGAAATAATGGAAGTGGTGTGGAATCGGTCACGCGACAATTCGAGGACACCTATGCAATGGAACGCTGGACCGATGGCCGGATTTACAACGGCTGGGAAATCGTGGCTCGGTTTAAATGAAAACTATGTTTATATCAATGTCGAGCAACAAGAAAACGATCCGGATTCGATTTTGAACTTTTATAAGCAAATGATTCGCATTAGAAAAGAAAATGAATTGTTTATGTATGGGACATATGATTTACTGTATCCGGAAGACCCGAAATTGTTTGTATACACCCGGACATTGGGAGAAAAACAAGCAATAATTATTTGTAATTTCAGTGAGGAAAAAACGGTATTTACATGTCCGGCCGAATTGAGAGAGAAAGAGTCTACACTATTATTGAAAAACTACCCGGAAGCAGAAAACAAGTTGCCGGATGAAACGGTATTAAACCCGTATGAAACACGTGTGTATGAACTTAAAATCGTATGAGACGGTTTGTAGGTGTGGTACTTAAACCAGTAAGGAGCGGGTGTGTATCTATTAAACCCGTATGAATCGAGCAGGTAATATGATTCACGTAAATCCGTGGGGGCGGTTCCCATGGATTTTTTTAATATCATCGGGCCGGGTTCCTGTCAGGTTTTTTTCCATGAATTTTGAAGTGGCTTGTGATTCCCGGTGCCATGCTGTTATTTTTAATCTGCTGAAATCATGAGTTGTACTGCCGGAACTTTTGACTTTACTGTTGAAGCAGTTCTTCCCTTTCACAGTCGTAGCCCAAGCTTTTCTTATACGTTAAGAATGTATAAATTTCCAGCAAAGAAGCGAATTCGACGTAGTGGGAAATTTTAAGAATTAAGTATAAGCGCAACTACGGCTCTGCCGTCGCCTGAAGGCTTGGCAGTCGCCGAGTTTTCTTTATTAAAAAATATTGACATTAACGTTAACGTAAACTATATTATGGATAAGGAAAAAGTATTCGGAAAGTTGTGATGTATTATGGCAGACCATTACACAATTTCAAATTTAGCTGAGGAATTTGATATTAGTACGCGGACGATTCGTTATTATGAAGAAATTGGTTTAATTCACCCAAAAAGGACAGATGGCGGGCAGAGAGTTTATTCAAGAAGGGATCGGGCGCGTCTTCGGTTAATTTTGCGCGGAAAACGATTTGGTTTTTCGCTAGAAGAAATTCATGAGATGATTACGCTTTTTGACGAGGACCGAACCGGGGAAAAACAACTGGAAGCAACAATACAATACGGTAAGAAAAAGATTAAGGAGGTGGAGGAAAAAATTCAGGATATGATGGAGTTAAAAAGTCAAATGGAAGAGTTATTGAACGATTTTCAAAACCGATTACATAAAATCAAAGGGGAGGAATAGCATGAATATTTCAGAATTATTGGCTCGCAATGCCAGAAAGTTTCCAAACAAGGTCGGCTTCATTTCCGGACCGGATCGACTCACTTACAAGGAGGTTGATGAAAACGTTACCCGGCTCGCCCACGCATTAAAAACATACGGTATAATGCCGGGAGATAAAGTCATTTTATTTTCTCCAAATACAATAGAATTTGTCTATAGTTATTTTGCTGTACAACGACTGGGGGCAATCATTGTACCGATCAACGCAAAACTGTCTACAGGAGAATTGAAATATATCATCGAACATAGTGAGGCAAAAGCATTTATCGGGCATCACCTGCTTTGGACCCAAGTTGCTCCGCTCACGAATGACTATCTTGTCACTGGGATTTCAACTGCGGATGGAGTGGGTGGAGCAGAGAATATTTACGATTTGATTGGAAGCGATTCCACTAATTTGGTTGATTGCCATCTTAAAGAAGATGATTTGTCTACGATTCTCTATACATCCGGTACAACCGGTCAGCCAAAAGGTGTTTTATTTTCCAATCGCAACATTTTAACGGTTGCAACGATGATGTGTATTGAAACCGGAATAAATAATGAATCCCGGCTTTTGCACATGATGCCGCTCAGTCATTCTGCGCCGTTGCACTTATTTTTTATAGCAGGTACTTACGTCGGCGCTACTCATGTTTTAGCACCTACCTTTACGCCGGATTTACTGTTGAAACTTGTTTCCAGTGAAAAAATTACGCATTTCTTCGGAGCACCTATTGCTTATTTGGCAACTGCCAATCAACCTGACATTGATGATTATGATTTATCAAGTGTCAAACGTTGGGTGTATGGAGCTGCCCCGTTATCCGCAACAGAAGTTCAACTGATTCAAAAAAAGTTTAAAACCAATCAATTAATGTGTGTATACGGATTAACGGAAGCGGGTCCGAACGGTACGTATTTAAGTCCGGAAGACCATGCGCATAAGGCCGGCAGTGTGGGGAAAAGGGCTGCACTTAATTGTGAAATTCGCATTGTTGATGAAAACGGGGAAGATGTTAAGCCGGGTGAAATTGGTGAGATCTTGTTACGTGGTGAAGGGAATATGGTTGGTTATTACAAAAATGAAAAAGCAACAAAGGAAACATTGAAAGACGGCTGGATTTATACAGGAGATATGGCCAAATTTGATGAAGATGGGTATATCTGGATTGTTGACCGGAAAAAGGACATGATTATTTCCGGCGGTGTCAATATTTACCCGGCAGAAATTGAAAACATATTGAAAACCCATCCGGATATTGTTGATGTGGCCATCATCGGTGTTCCTCATCCGGAGTGGGGCGAGACGGTCAAAGCCTTCATAGTTGCGAATAAACCAATTCAGAATTTGGATACCGTTTGTAAAGAATTTTTAAAAGACAAAGTTGCTGGTTTCAAAATCCCGCGTTTATATGAACAAATTGATGAACTGCCGCGGAATACCACAGGAAAAATTTTAAAACAACCATTGCGTGAAGGAGTGAAACGGTAATGCGTGAGTTTTTTTTACAAGAACAGGTTTTGTTACGAATTTTAAAGAAAAAATTGAACCCGGCTTTGTATGAATATGCTGTCGGTGAGTTGGAGAAGTTTTATGATAAGTGTTACCGGGAATTTGATATACATGCGGTTCATACCGATCGGGAGGGGCAGCCGAAACTAATAAAATATAATAAATTTGGGGAAGAAGTTTCCGAGATTTGGGTGAATGAAGGTTATAAAAAGACGGTAGCAGACACATATAATACGGGGATTGTCGGCTATGTTCATAAGGAAATACCTGAGCTGGGCCAAAAAGGAAATTATCTGTATAGTTATGCCCAAGGTTATTTGTTATCTCAAGTGGAGCCGGGGTTTTATTGTCCGGTAACATTGACGATGGCGGTTGCTTATTTGATCGAACATTATGCGGACGATGAACTGAAGGCGCGCTTCTTGCCCCATGTGTTATCAACGGGTGAGGTGGAATTGTATGAAGGGGCTACCTTTTTGACCGAGCGGCAGGGCGGATCCGATGTGGGTGCTAATGAGGTGAGGGCAATTCGAGAAAGCGACCATTTCCGAATTTACGGGGAGAAATATTTTGCCTCCAATGCCGGTCAATGTGGTGTAGCGGCGGTATTGGCCAGGATTGATGGGAACGGTCCGGGTACCAAAGGATTGAGCTTGTTTTTAGTTCCGTGGCGAAAAGAGAATGGTTCGCTAAATCATATTCAAGTTAGGAGATTAAAAGATAAATTGGGTGTCCGGGCGGTACCATCTGCGGAAATTGAGTTTGACGGGGCAAAAGCTTATCTTGTTGGTGATGAGAAAAAAGGGTTCTATTATATGATGGAAGCATTAAATTTATCGCGTGTTTGTAATGCAATTGCCTCGCTAGGCATTATGAAGCGGGCTTTGAAAGAGTCGGTGGAATATGCCGATTGGCGCTCGGCTTTTGGAAATCCTATCATTCAATATCCGATGGTGCAAGAAACATTGGCAACATTACAAGCCCGCTATGAAGTCGAGCTGTCTGCATTGTTTGAAGCAATTGAGTTGTTTGATTATGTTATGCAAAACCCGGAGATGGCAACCGAGGAACAAATCGCCTTGAATCGTTTGTATATTGCCTTGTTAAAAGCAAGGACTGCAGACGAAGCAATTGCTTTTACCCATACCGCCATCGAAACTCACGGCGGAAACGGGTATATTGAAGATTTTGTCACGCCGAGGCTTTTGCGCGATGCCCAGGTATTGACCGTCTGGGAAGGTACCGCCAATATTCTCGGGCTTGAAGTCCTCCGTTTAATAAAGAAATATCGGGTGGATAATATTTTCTTGAAACAGATCGGGGGAAAATTAGAGAAGCTGTCTTTTGAAAATGGCAGGTTGGCAATCATTCAGGAACGATTGACAAAATTAAAGCGAATGTTGGTTGTCCTTGCTACGGCGGATGAACCTGTTCTAACTTATCATGCAAAAAGGTTAGCCAGTGAAATGACCGATTTGCTGCTTACCGTCCATGCGATTGAGCGAGTGGAAAATGACCGGGATGAGGTAATTGCGAAAATTTTTATTGACCATATTTACGTTGATCACGGGCTGGATCAGGAAATGTTACCGCACAAGCATTTTTTTGAGATTGTTCGTGAGGTGAAGGAAATTTTGTATAAGGTAAACAATCATTGAGAATGAGCATGGGGTGAATCACTTAAAACGAACCAAGAGGGAGTTTTGGATAAAATTGGGGAGGAAATGTCCGAGCAGCGGTCTATTTTGGCGACAAAGTCTGTTCTCGCCGTCATTTTGAGCCGGGAAACTCCTTTTTTTGACGACGAAATCCGATCTCGTCACCTTTTTGAAGTGAAAAAGGCTCTATTTTGGCGACGAGACCCTTTCTCGTCGCTATTTTGAGGTAAAAAATGTCCGATTTTGGCGACGAGAATCAATCTCGTCACCTTTTTTGGGCGAAAAACATCCTATTTTGGCGACGAAACCTATTCTCGTCACCATTTTCCAGTGAAAAACGCACTATTTTGACGACGAGACCCTTTCTCGTCACCGTTTTGAAGTAAAAAATGCCCGATTTTGGCGACGAGACCCTTTCTCGTCACCGTTTTGAAGTAAAAAATGCCCGATTTTGGCGACGAGAATCAATCTCGTCACCATTTTGCGGTAAAAAATGCCCGATTTTGGCGACGAGACCCTTTCTCGTCGCTATTTTAAGGCAAGAAACGCATAATTTTAGCGACGAAACCTAATCTCGTCACCGTTTTGAGGCGAAAAATGCTCATTTTTGGCGTCGAGGCTTGTTCTCGTCACCGTTTTTGGTCGAAAACCTCTCAATTTTGGCGACGAAACCTAATCTCGTCACCTTTTTGAAGTGAAAAATGCCCGATTTTGGCGACGAGAATCAATCTCGTCACCATCTTGGGCCGAGAAAAGCACAACTTTGCCGACGAGTGTGGTTTGTTTCGCATTGCAAAACAAACTCCCATGAAATCCGTTAGAAATTCAATCATTCCACTTATAAGTCCAAAACCGTTCATATTGCAACCATTTTAAAGCATCCGGGTCTTTTGCTTCCAATCTTTTTGCCATATTATCGTAAAAGAAAGCTGTTTGAGTTTTGTGTGCTTGGATAGCGCCCAGTTTTTCCTTAGCTGCTTGCGAGACATCATGGATAATATCCGGTTTGCCTAACTCTTCCTCACAATTATTGGAAAAAGCGACACAGTAAAGTTTCGGGCGTTCCTCTTTCGCAATGCGGCTCACAGCACGAACGACGGCCCGACCGGTTGCCTCATGATCCGGATGAACCGAATAACCCGGATAAAAAGTTATGATTAAGCTTGGGTTTAATTCGTCAATCATTTCGGAAATCAGGTCAGCCAGTTTTTCCTCATCTTCAAATTCAACGGTTTTATCACGCAAACCAAGCATTCGGAGATCTTTTACACCCATTGCTTTTGCCGAGTTTTGTAATTCGGTTTTCCTAATTTTTGGCAATGATTCCCTGGTGGCAAAGGGAGGGTTTCCAAGGTTTCGCCCCATTTCACCCAGCGTTAAACAAGCATACGTTACCGGTGTCCCTTGCTTGACAAAAGAAGCAATCGTACCTGATACGCCAAATGCTTCATCGTCCGGATGAGGGAATACGACTAGGACATGTCTTTCATTTTCAATCATCGATCATTCTCCTTTCAAGAAGTTAGAGCAGGTTAGCGTTCCCCTTCAAAAAGTCAAAACCTTTCTTTCAAAAATTTAATGCTCTTTTTTTAAAAAATCAAAATCCTTCTTTCAATAAGTTTGTACGCCTGTTTCAAAAATTTAGCGCAACATTTTTTACTCAAAAGGTGTCCGGCTAATTTCAAACGCAATCGCTAATTTTCCGGTATGGTCAAGTCCTGCCATCAACAGCCGACCTTGTTCATCTAATTCATAATGGGTCAGACCTTCCCCGTAAATCCAGCCAAGTTCCATTTTCAAACCAACTCGGAACGGCCCGTCACCAGTAATATTCCCCCGCTCATAACGAATTCGTGCATTTCGGATAAACGCACTTGCATTGAAAAAGGATGGATCATTATGGGTGGCATAAGCGCCATTTGTCGTTTCTATATGGATATAAACATCTTCATTCAAAAATTGATCGATAAGTTTTTGTACTTCCGATTTTTCAATGGCTTGCATTCCGATAAACCTCCTATAAGAACCACTATAATATATTTATTTTACAAAAAGAAGTGAAAAAAAGCATGATACATGTTTCATAGAGTCAAGTGCCGATAATGCATTTCTATAAAAATGCTCAATGATGTGCAAACGAAAACATGCGTCTGCAGTAGCAGGGCGTTTTCCCACTTTATTTAATCGCCGGCGGAGCTCATATTTTCAACAAGTTATATGAACTGTTCTGCCTATCTTATTCGCTTAACGCCAAGCCCTTAAATGTCGAATCGTCTGTCAAGTCAAAACCCGTTACAGTTGCACCGGTCAACTGAATAGGCTGCCGATATCGAGTTGGTTATCAAGTAAAAACACTTGCTCTCTATTAGAATTCCCTGTAGTGTTCGGATCGGTTGTCAGTTGCACCGGTCAACTGAATAGGCTGCCGGTATCGAGTAGGTTATCAAGTAAAAACACTTGCTCTCTATTAGAATTCCCGGTAGATTTCGGATCGATAGTCAGTTGCACCGATCAAGTCAACAGCTTGCCGATGTCGGATAGCCAGACAAGTCCAAACCCTTTAATTACGATTCATTTTGATGATTAAGCTCACGAAAGTCTTTTGGGGTGACACCGGTATATTTTTTAAATAAGGCGGTGTAATAACTTTGATTGCAAAAACGGAAAAGGTTTGAAATATCAGAGATTGATAGTTCGGAATGCAACAGGAAGTATTTGGATTCCTCAATTTTCTTTTGATTAATATAATTGCTAACTGTTGTCCCGGTCTCCTTCTTAAAAATATTAGAAAGGTAGCTTGGATGAATATATAAATCCTTTGCAATTTTTTCTAAAGAAAGCTCATGAAGAATATGTTCATGAATATACGAAATTGTCTGCATAACAATATTGGTGTACTTTGGTAATTGTTCATTTTTTAATTCCCGAATAAAAGTATAGATCATATTTATTTCAAACTCTTCAAGCTTAGCAGGATCATCCATACTCTCGATTTCTTGAATGAGAACATCACTTAAATTGTAGGCACTTTCCGGATGAAGCCCGCCCTGGATGGCAGCTCGTGTAAAAATTGTACAAGAACCGATTAAAGAATTTTTTAACGATCGGAGGGTGTTATTCGCCAATTTTGCACGTTTTTGTTTGTTAATTTCCTTTAATGTACTGATGGCTTCCTTCTCATTCCCCAACTTAATCGCAGTAATTAGTTTTTGTTCAAGTTGATAGGAGGGATGTAAGTATTCGTTTTTTTGGTTTTCAATTCTTGCTTTGTAATATTGTTTGACAATTTTCTTTTGTAGGGAGGCATCCATCATACCACCTAATTTCCTAAAAATATTAACAAAATCCTAAAAAACTTAATATAATTGTAAACGATTTCATCCTAGAATACAAATAGAATCACAGAAAATGTAACAGATTGCAGTATATAAATTCTTAACAAAAATGAACATCGGAGTGTTTTGGCATGACTTGGACAATAAAGAGTCAATCAATTAATCCCGAACGGTTAATAGTTGAAGAAAGTTTATTTTCATTAGCCAATGGATATTTAGGCGTCAGGGGAAATTTTGAAGAAGGTTATCGGGAAA
Organism: Caldibacillus thermoamylovorans; assembly: GCF_000751775.1. Lineage (GTDB taxonomy): Bacteria > Bacillota > Bacilli > Bacillales > Caldibacillaceae > Caldifermentibacillus > Caldifermentibacillus hisashii. The sequence goes on along the minus strand of NZ_CCRF01000102.1, from coordinate 54,356 downwards.
CGGACCCTACGATCAAAGGAACTTATATCAATGCTTTCTATGATATTACTGAGATTCCTTACGGGGAAAAACTGTATGGCTTTCCCTCATCCCAGCAAAAAATTGTCAATGTGATCGATGCCGGGCAAGTGAATATTTTGTTAGGTACAGATGAAGAACCTTTCAATCTGTTTACCGGTGAAGTAAAGGCATATGAACGAAAGCTGCAACTTGACAAAGGCTATACGGAACGTTTGATTCATTGGTGCTCGCCCAAAGGAAAAGAGCTGAAATTATATTTTCGTAGATTTGTCTCCTTCGAGAAGAAAGAGCTGTTTTCTATACAAATAAAAATTGAACCGATTAATTTTTTTGGTAAGGTAAAAATAGTCTCTACTGTCAATGGGGATGTCAAAAATTATGTCAATGAAAATGATCCTCGTGTAGGGTCCGGGCATGGAAAATTACTGACTACAATCGAATCGAAAATGGTTGGAGAGTATGCGGTTGTTGTCAATCAAACAACAAATTCCGGGTTACAAACAGCCTGTATTACATCTTATCAATATGTTGAGGGAACACGAACCGATCAGGTGAGGGACCAATCCGTTGAAACAACAATTGAATTTTTCCTTGACAAACCAAGAACAGTGGAAAAACGAAATATTTATGTTGACACACGCAGACATGGTGAAAATCTTAGCGAAAAGGGCATAGATCTTCAAAATCAATTAAAGACCGTAACTTTTGAAGAATTACTTAGCGAACAAATTGATTATGTACAAAAATTTTGGAACCATGCCGATATCGTTATTCATGGGGATGATAAAGTCCAGGAAGGAATCCGCTTTAATCTTTATCATCTGCTTCAGTCGGCCGGGCGAGATCCGCTTTCAAATATTGCCGCGAAAGGTTTGTCCGGAGAAGGGTATGAAGGTCATTATTTCTGGGATACAGAAATTTATATGCTTCCCGTCTTTATTATGACCAAACCGGAAATTGCCAAGCAGTTGCTCTTGTATCGTTATTCCATTTTGGATCATGCGAGAAAGCGTGCAAAAGAAATGGGTCATCGAAAAGGCGCTTTATTTCCGTGGCGGACGATTGCCGGTGGAGAATGTTCATCCTATTTTCCCGCCGGAACTGCCCAATACCATATAAGTGCCGATATCGCCTACGGATTTGTGCAATATTACTTAGCGACAAAGGATGAAGCGTTCTTTCGTTCGTACGCTGCCGAATTGTTATTTGAAACAGCCAGACTTTGGTTGGAAGTCGGTCATTTTACCGGGGGGCAGTTTAAAATCGATGCGGTTACCGGTCCGGATGAATATACGGCCATTGTCAATAACAATTACTATACGAATGTGATGGCTAAGTACAATTTGAAATGGGCGGTAAAGGCATTTAAAAAGCTGGAAAAAGATGCGCCGGAGTTACTGGCAGAACTAAAAGAAAAAATTCAGTTAGAGAACGATGAGCCGGACATGTGGCAAGAAGCGGCAAAAAAAATGTTTTTACCTTATGATGAGCAATTAAAAATCAATCCGCAAGACGACACGTTTTTACAAAAGGCGGTTTGGGATTTTGAACATACACCAAAGGATCATTATCCGTTACTGCTGCATTATCATCCGTTAACTTTATATCGGTATCAAGTATGCAAACAGGCGGATACGGTTTTAGCCCATTTTCTTTTAGAAGATGAAGTAACCGAAGAAACAATGACAAATTCATATTTTTACTATGAAGGAATAACGACCCATGATTCTTCGCTTTCATCTTGTATCTTTAGCATTATGGGAGCGAAAATAGGTGACATTGAAAAAGCCTATCAATACTTTATTGAAACGGCCCGACTTGATTTGGACAACACTCATGGAAACACAAAAGACGGTCTTCATCTGGCTAATATGGGCGGTACGTGGTTAGCCATCGTATTTGGCTTTGCAGGTATTAGAATAAAAGAAGATGGTCTTCATTTTAACCCGGCTTTACCCAATAAGTGGGAAGGATACGAATGTTCACTCCAATATTGTGGAAGGGCGATTCATTTGAAAGTTGAAAAAGAGCGTATCGTCATTGAAATCAGTGGAAATCCATTGAAAGTTTCTGTTTACAGTAAAACATATCAGGTAAGTGAACAATCAAGTTTAATCGTTCCAATGACGAAGAAAGAAAGTGGAGTCAGGTTATAACCATTTCATAAATGGTTTTAATAAATAAACTGATAAAAAAGAGGGGGAACCAATAATGAAATTCAGAAAGAAATCTTGGCTTGCCTTTTTGTTAATGGTTGTTATATCGCTGGTCTTAACAGCTTGTGGTGGTGGAAACGATGGAAAAGCAAAGAAAGAAAATTCAGGGGATGATGGCGGAGGGAAAAAGATCACCATTTTCCAAAGTAAAGTAGAAATTTCAGATCAACTGGAAGCACTCGCAAAAGAATACGAAAAAGAAACCGGTGTAAAAGTGGAAATTTGGGGAACGACCGGTGATGATTATTTTCAACAATTACAAATTAAATTGAACAGCGATCAAGGTCCGTCAATTTTTACTTTGGAAGGTCTCAGACAGGCGCAAAAACTAAAATCATATGTGGCTGATTTAAGTGATGCTGAGTTTGTACCAAATATTGCACCGAAAATGGAATTGAAGATGGATGATAAAGTTGTTGGTCTTCCATATGGCGTTGAAGGGTTTGGAATTGTGTACAATAAAGATTTAGTGAAACCTGAGGATGTAAAAGATTACGATTCCTTTGTAAGTACTTTACAAAATTTGAAAAAACAAGGAATTAATCCATTCGGGCTGTCACAAGAAGCATATTTCTTAATTGGGCATATGAGTAACTATCCATTCTCACTTCAAGAAGATAATTATGCTTTTATTGATAAAATGGAAGCCGGCGATGTTACAATGGCTGAAACACCTGAGTTTAAAGAATTCGGTAAATTTATGGAAGCAATTCGTGAATATTCCAATAGTCCATTGGATGTAACATATGATGAAGAAATAGGTGATTTTGCAAGCGGTAAAACGGCTATGATTCATCAAGGAAACTGGGCAGCAACTATGCTTGCTGATTATGATTTGGATTTTGAAGTTGGGATGATGCCGTTCCCGTTAGCCGGAAATGATAAATTAGCGGTTGGTGTCGGTGCTTATTGGGCTGTAAATGGAACGAAGGATGATGCAGAAGTACAGGCAGCTGTCGACTTCTTAAATTGGATGGTCTCCAGCGAAACAGGTCAAAAATATATTGTTGAAGAATTTGGTTTTGTTCCGGCCATGACCAATATTGAAGCTAACAATCTTGATCCGTTATCGCAAGCGGTGTTGGAAGCTTCCAATAGCGGTGAAACAATTCCGTGGTCACATAGCTATTATCCGCCAAACTTGATCGTTAATGATTTCACACCGGCGACACAACAATTTTTCTTAAATAAAGATATAACCGGGGATCAGTTTATTAAGAGTTTGGATAATGCGTTCCAAAATGCAATTAAATAAGTGCAGTAATGAATAAATACTTTGGGACTCGCCGATTTCATTTGATCGGCGCGTCCGACTTTTTAATGAATGGTAATGATGTTCAAATAGGATGGATGAGCTAGCAATTGCTACTTGTTCAATAAATTGGATGATCTACCCAATATGCAACTTATCCAATGCGTCCAAATTTATAATGATAATATATAAATAAGACGGATGAGCTACCGAACAGGCTACTCGTCCAAAATATCCAACTTTTTAAATGATAATGATGTTCAAATAAGTATGGAAGAGGGGAATAGATTGTGTCAAAAACAAAAAACCGATTTTGGTTTGCATTATTTACCTTTCCCACAATCTTTATTTTTACCATTGTTGTGATTATTCCCTTTATTAGTGGTATCTATTATGCCTTTTTCGATTGGGATGGCATTGCTGCAAATGCAAAAGAATTTGTCGGTTTTGATAACTTTCTTAAACTAATGGAAGATGAACGGTTTCGTCACTCAGCGTGGGTGACAATAAAGTTTACCTTTTTAGCACTTATTTCAGTTAATGTTCTTGGATTAACGTTTGCTTTAATTGTTACGTCAACTTTACGAACAGCGAAATCGGCCCGAACGATGGTTTTTATGCCGAATTTAATCGGCGGATTAATTTTAGGTTACATTTGGAGCTTTATTTTCTCCGATGCTTTTTCTATTATTGGCAAAGTAACCGGGTTCGAATCTGTCTTTTACAATTGGCTGATGAGTCCGGATTATGCTTTATACGCAATTGTCCTTGTATTTACTTGGCAAATGGCCGGATATATGATGATTGTCTATATAGCAGGGATTGAAAATATTCCGTATGAATTAATGGAGGCTGCAAAAATTGACGGGGCTAACTATTGGCAACGGTTAAGGAAAATTGTGCTGCCACTGCTCATGCCTTCCATCACGATCTGTCTGTTCCTGACTTTATCCTTTGCGTTTAAAATTTATGATGTCAACCTTTCTTTAACAGGTGGAGGTCCGATCAATTCTACAGAAATGTTTGCTCTGAATATTTATAATGAAATTTTCGGTTACAGTAATTACGGATACGGGCAAGCAAAGGCAATCGTCTTCTTCTTAATTGTCGCAGTTATTTCATTAACACAAGTATATTTTACAAAAAAACGGGAGGTAGAAATGTAATGAAAAAAAGCAAAGTCATTAAAGAAATACTGCTTTTAATTGTGGCGATTTTCTACCTTTCTCCTATCTATATCATGCTCGTCAATTCGTTTAAAAACCGGCAGGAATTATATGAGAATGTCTTGGCTTTGCCGAAAGATTTCTCATTCCAATATTATATAGCGGCGATTGAAAAAATGAATTTTTTAAATGCCTTTGGAAATTCACTATTTATTACTGTCGTTTCTGTTATTTTTATCGTCATTTTATCATCGATGACTGCATGGATGTTGGCAAGAACGAATAATCGAATAAGCAAAATTATTTTTATGACTTTTATTGCAACGATGCTTATTCCTTTCCAAACCATCATGATGCCGCTAATGCAGGAAATGAACTGGATTATGAAAACTACCGGAATTCCGATGTTAAATACCCGCGGCGGTCTGATTTTTATGAATATCGGTTTTAATACAAGTATGGCCGTTTTTCTTTATCACGGATTTATTAAGTCGATCCCGCTTTCATTGGAAGAGGCGGCAATGATAGACGGAGCTTCAAAATTCGGTATTTTTTGGCGGATTATTTTCCCGATGTTGAAACCAATTACCGTGACAGTTATGATTTTAAATGTTATTAGTATTTGGAACGACTATTTGCTGCCCTCCTTAGTGTTGACACAAAAAGAGTTAAGAACGATTCCGTTGTCCACCTTCTATTTCTTTGGCGAATTCACGATCCAATGGAACCAGGCAATGGCCGGACTTGTATTGACAATTATACCGGTTGTCGTCTTCTATGTATTTGCCCAAAAATATATAATTAAAGGGATAGCAGAAGGAGCGGTCAAGTAGGGTGAGGCAATCTGCGTTTTTCGTTCGGAAGGATATATCGATCTTAATTGACTAAATAATCAGGATCAAATAGAGTGAGGCAATCTGCGTTTTCGTTTGGTGCGAATAGACCGGTTTAAATTATCGGGATTAAGTAGAGTGAGACAATGGCGTTTTCAGGTTGGTGCGATATACACTGTCCCCATTGACTATATGGTCGAGGTCAAGTAAAGTGTGGTAACAGGCACTTTTCAGATCGATAATAAATTGTCATAAAGAAGGCAGTGATGATAATATGGCTCGTTTTTGGGAAACTTTCAATGAAGCTGTCGAATGGTTTATTAAGATGACCATGACAAATATTTACTGGTTTATTTTAAATCTGCCATTCGCATTTGTTATTTTTACTATGATATTTAGCCCAGTGAAAATTGGGCTATTGTATTATCTTCTTTGTTTCTTTATTCTCGTCCCTCTACTGTTTTTCCCCGGCACAACAGCTTTGTTTGCCGTTGCCCGTGACTGGGTTTTGAAAAGAGAAACAGCGTCTCATGCAACGGTATTTTTTAAATATTTTAAGGATAATTATAAAAAAAGTGTTATCTCCGGTTTGATCTTTATGTTTTTGTGGTTAATTATTGTTGGCGATGTTTATTATTTACAAAGTGTTGGTAATGCAGTATTTTCCATGATTTTTCTTATATTCGGTGCAGGGCTGCTTGTTTATACGATACAATTCATTTCACTATCTGTGCATTTTGAAATGGATGTAAAAACATTATTAAAAAATGCCTTTTATTTCACCTTTAGAAAACCGATCTATTCTTTACTTATCTTTTTCATAACGACCTTTCTTATTTATGTGAGTATAGCAAAGTTATGGTTTTTGCTTCCTTTTTTCACCGGTTCCATCATTGCTTACTTGTCATTTTTTATTTTTTATCGGATGTATTTACGAATCAAGCATGAATAACTGCGACCGGTTGCAATGGGCAATGTTGTGTAAATAGTTTTCAAGAATAGTGAAGTAAAAACAATCTATAATACTGGTGGAATCTGTAAATAGTATTGTTCAGGTAATTTTGCTAAACTAGATGTATCTAAATGGAAACGGTGGGGAAGATTGATGGCTCATCAGGAAGATACAGAAACCTTGGAAGAGATAAAGAAAATGATAAATGAATTAAAACAGACAAAAGCAGAAATCGGTGCAACGGCAGCAGTCCGGCAACACACGGTCTATCGACGACTGTTTTCAAATATAAAAAGCCGAATGATCATGTTCTCCCTCCTTCTTCTCCTACTTTTGACCGTCTTTCTTGGCATTCGTTCGATATTTGTGAGAGAGGGAGAGACTCAAAAGGTTGCCGGTTTTGTTGAGCAAATTCAAGATTTGTCCACGCTTGCGACATCGAAAGCTTATATGAAGGCAGTTGTTGAACAAGAAGATAATCAACTTTTTGGTCAAAAAATTGACGCAAATCTTCCGGGTACGAAGCGGAAAATTTTAATCATTATTCCCGGTGAAGTAATTGCGGGTGTTGATTTGTCAAAGGTAACGAAAAGTGATTTAGAGATAAATGAAGATCATAAAACGATTCACCTTATTTTACCGAAAGCGGAAATTATTCAGAAACCGACGCTTTATTTTGATCAAGCACAAATTTTTTCATCGGAAGGCTTGTTTCGGAGTGAGGCTTCCATTGATGAAGGATATGCTTTTGCTGAATTGGCCCAAGATCAAATTGTAGCGGAGGCAACTGAACAGGGATTGCTGACTTCCGCTGAAGAGCAAGCGACAAAAGTAATTGAAACATTCATGAACCGGATGGGATATAAAGCAACAATAGAATATAAGGATAATTGAAGTAGGAAACGGACGAACAAGAACAAAGATGGTTCGTCCGTTGTTTTTATCAGCTATTAATGATTTGGCACTAGCCTTTTCAGAAACTCCGGCAAGGTAAAGCAGCTTTCGAAAACGCCTTGATTAAAATAGTTTGTATCTACATTTTTAAAATGGACACGACCAGGTTCAATCGGATTGCCTTTTGTACCGATCGTGAAACTCCACATGCCGCCGGGATAAGTAGGGACAATGGCGGTATAGGTTTTTGTGTCAGTGAATAATTTTTCAAAATGGGTTCGTGTTTGTTTGACAATTGCTTGTTGGAAAATGGGTGACTGGCTTTGACAAACAAGAATACCATCTTTCTTTAGAGCCTTATGTAAATTTTGATAAAAGTCGTATTCAAATAATGCCTCGGCAGGACCGACCGGATCGGAGGAGTCCACGATTATCACATCATATGCATCCTCTTTTTCCTGTACGAAGGCAAGTCCATCGGTAAAAATAAAATTCACCCGCGGATCATGTAAATTTCCGGAAACCTCTTGTAAATGCTCCTTGCACGCTTTCACAACCAGTTCATCAATTTCCACCATATCGATTTGTGTGAGACTTGGGTATTTCGTTGCTTCTCGTGCCGCCCCGCAATCACCGCCACCGATGATCAGCACATTTTTCGGATTGGGGTGCAGTTGGAGCGGAACATGGGTAATCATTTCGTTATAAATATAGCCATCCATCGCTGTAGTTTGAACGACCCCATCCAAGACAAGCATTCGACCGAAATCATCCGACTCGACAATCATAACATGTTGAATCGGCGACTGTTCTGAAAAAATAACTTTTTTTAACCGGTAGCTGATTTGTAAATGTTCCCGGTCGTCCTCTGTAAGCCACAAGACCTCGTCTTTTTCTTCAATCCAAGAAGGATAATTAGCCATTTGCACAAACTCCTTTATCGTCTTTTTCTACCATTTAGTTTATCAAAAAAGAGTCTTCTATTCTAAAAAAAGAAGCAATTATCAAATTGTGGAATTGTAAACAGTCTTCCATTAGCTTATTCCATTCATTTTTTGTAAAATAAGGATAGCTCAAGAGTTTGAAAAAAGAGTTAGAAAAGGTGATGACATGCAAATATCCTATCAAGTTTTATTGAACAAGATGGGGGAAAAGGTGAATGAAGCAAAAAGGGAAACATCAGATACCAAAATTCGTGAACATATACAAGCAATTAAAACATTATGTGAAGTGATGCTGGAGGAATCAAGTTCAGTTGGTAGTGAGCAAGCATACTCCAGACCTGTTCAGCCGATTTCTGTTTCTACACCCAAAGCCGTGACAGCGACGAACACGTTGATGGAAAAGAAACTGGAAACAGATGACGGGGCAAACGGCGACTCTTTATTTGATTTTTAAGTAATTGCATGGATAAAGGGACTTGGAAATTTTCAAGAAGTAACATGGGCAAAAAGCAACTTGAGGATTTTTAAAAGTTGAAGGAAAGGGACTTGGAGTGCTTTGGCGATTTTCATAGATGTTTCCGTAAAAGTATTTCAAAATTTATAGAAAGGAAAGCGGTGAAATAAATGAATCTATTTTTATTTTTAGGTGCGTTAAATGGGTTTTTATCTGTTGCACTGGGGGCGTTTGGTGCCCATATATTAGAAGGAAAACTGAGTGATCACTATTTATCAACATGGCAAACCGGCGTTCAATATCAAATGTTTCATGCGCTTGCTTTATTGGCGGTAGGTCTGTTAATGTCAAAATTCCCGGCAAGTTCACTTATATCCTGGTCAGGTTGGCTGTTTTTTGCCGGAATTGTGTTGTTTTCGGGAAGTTTATATATTTTAAGTCTTACCGGTGTGAAGGTTCTTGGGGCAATTACACCAATCGGTGGCGTATCTTTCCTGATTGCCTGGATATTGCTTATGGTGGCGGCAAGTAAATTATTTTAATAGGAACTTGTTTGTCTTATATAACGTACAAAAAATACAGATGTGAAGCCAACTTCAAGTATGAAACTGTAAAAGTCAAGAAAAAGAGACTGCTATTTGAAACGAAGGGCAGTCTCACTTTATCCGGTTAGCTGATCATCTCGGCTGATAAGTAGTAACCCCTTGTTGAAATCCTGTGCCGGGGAAAGGATAATCGTACTGAATTTCTTCTTCAAAAACAGCATAATTAAAGTAAACCATTGGCAGTAAATAACGATAACCGGTTTCAGGATCGCTTAAGATAAGGTGATCTCGTCCGGCTGCTTCAACAATACCGCGGAATACTTTTGAATTCCACTCTTGGCTTCCTTCAAAGGCCATATACACGGTTACAAGCTTTCCTTTATTTAGCCGCAGTATGTTTTCAATATAGGATTGTTCAATTGGCAACATTCCCGGAACTTGAACACCGGTCGTGGCAATGCCGGGTGTTTGTACCGCTGTACCCGCAGGCATTTGCGGAAAGGTAGGCATTTGTGGATAGCCAGGTATATATGCGCCAGCTTGTTGCCCGGTTTGTACGGGTTGCCCGTATTGAAAACCTCCTGCTGCTTGTTGATACGGATTCGTTTGCCGATAATATTGATATCCTGTAAAATTTCCTGAATTCGCACTCATGGTAAATCCTCCTCATGAAAAATTTCAAGCGTATATAATTTTTAATGGACACTTGATTTGTCATTCCGGCTAACTTTATAAACTAGGAAAAACGGTGTATATTTTTTTATAAACACTTGATTTCCGCCGGGTCTGCATAATGTCTTTTACTAGAATCAGGGGTGGTCGTAATTTTTCTAAGTGAAAAGACAGTATTACAATGCAATTTTTTTAAACTAAAAGACAGTAGGGCATGCAGATTGAGAGGGGGAATAGAAACAGTGTGACTTATATCGGCCGGAATTCCATTGATTGAACCATTGCGCGGGACAAGAACCCGTCGGCATGAAAAACCAAAGTGAATTCGTGGCGGGATGAAATCGTTCCCCTCTAATAACCCTTCTTGCTAGGCGTAGTTCATTTTCTCTAGCTGGTTGATAAAAATACCCCTTTTGTGTTGCCTCGAAGCCGCCGGGTGATTGAAATACCATTTGTTTTACCGAACGGACATCTTTAAAGTCTAAGCAATCGGCACGGACACGGTTAACACCGACGTTACCGACCATTAGCATGCCAAGATTACCCTCTCCTTCAGCCTCTGCCCGAATTAATCTGGCGAGTAGCCGGACGTCTGCATCATTATATTGAATGACTGCCAAAAACAATCCCCCATTTCAAAATAGAGTTAGGCTCTAATTTTCAATATATGAAAGATCGTTGGCCAATGTTCATATTTTGCAACAAATAAACTGGAAAGGGTTAAACGAAATTTCAATCCGTAGGGCTTTTTTTCACCAATGCAATAGGCAAGTTTACAGACTATGCTATGATGAAGTCTGTGTAAAATACAGTCGCTTTTTTACATCCTCAAAAAGTAGGAATGATTGCTGCAATGAAGGAATGGTTTGCATCAGTTGATAGAATTAACCGGGAAACCGTGTTGGGAGGAATTGGCTGGAATACACAAACGGATCAATAATTGTATTTGGGTCCCGAAAAAACCCACATTGTATATATATGCAAGTATTTTTTCGGTATTACTGAAAAGATATTAGAAAAGTGGCTGTCTAAAAACTATGTACCTAAATAAAAACCGAGCGCCCCGCTGATATATATACTGAACGGTTAAAAAGCACAAGCCCGGTTGCAAGCATGTCTGCCCAATGCCTGATGTCCCAATAAAGTAGGATGAAAACTTTAGGAGATGTTAGTGGTTTGAGTGTCCTTAATAAGAACAATTTTGCAAAAAAGACCAAGAATGTTGATTTTCAGGGGACATTCTTGGCCTCACACAATCAGATTTCCATCATTTTTTCAAATTTATCATTGTCAAGTAAGTTCCCGACAAAGAATGAACCAAATTCTCCAAACCGGGCACTTACTTCATCAAAGCGCATTTCATAGACCAATTTTTTGAACTGTAAAACATCGTCAGAAAAAAGGGAAACGCCCCATTCCCAATCGTCAAAACCAACAGAACCGGTAATAATTTGTTTTACTTTGCCGGCGTATTTTCTGCCAATTTCACCGTGACTTCTCATGAAATCTCTTCGTTCTTCCATTGATAACATATACCAGTTATCGTTTCCTTGCCGGCGTTTATCCATCGGGTAGAAACAAAAATATTTTGACTTAGGCAGGTTTGGATATAATCTGGAACGGACATACGGATTTTCGTACGGATCACTGCCATCATCTTTCCCTAAGTAACTGCTTAACTCCACAACCGATACATAAGAATAGGCAGGTATGAAAAAGTCTGCCAATGTTGTTTTATTTAATTCTGTTTCAACTTCATTTAACTCATCCATCGTTGGCCGTAAAATCATAAACATCAAATCCGCCTTTTGTCCGACAATTGAGTAAAAAGCATGGCTACCTTTTTCTCCTTCTTCAACAACATGCCAATTATTTAACATATGTTCAAATTCTTGAACCGCTTCGTTTCTTTCTGCTTCTGATAATTGTTTCCAAGAAGTCCAATCAATTTTGCGGAAATCATGTAAACAATACCAACCGTCCAATGTTTGCACTGCTTCACTCATTCAACAACACTCCTCGTCCATTTTTCTTTACTATACCATATGACGAATAGCGAATTCTCCTCAAACGCATTTGACAACTTTGTGAACGTTCTCATGATGAAAATAGGATTGTCCGGTATAGTTTATGGAAAAAATCGAACAATACTAATACAACTTGTCCTGATCTTTGTTGATTTATTAATATAGCTTGCAATTTTTTTCACAAATAGTATCCTTAAAAATGAAGGAGTTAAAGGAGGATTTCAATATGGATTTATTTACATCGATAAAAGAAAAAGTGAACGGGAAAAATTTACGTATTGTTTTTCCGGAGGGCTATGATGAACGGATTTTAAAAGCAGCTACTCGACTTGCTTCAGAACATGTGTTGGAACCTGTTTTGATCGGAAACCGAGCCGAGTTGGAACAGAAGGCAAAAGACCTTGGTGTATCCATTGAAGGCATTGAAGTATTAAATCCACATACATATCCCGAAATGGAAAAAATGGTGACAGAATTTGTTGAACGTCGCAAAGGGAAAGCAACGGAAGAACAAGCACGTGAATTATTAAAGGATGAAAATTATTTTGGTACAATGCTTGTTTACTTGAAAAAAGCTGATGGTCTTGTAAGTGGTGCCGCTCATTCAACTGCAGACACTGTAAGACCCGCTTTGCAAATTATAAAAACAAAACCGGGTATCAAAAGAACTTCCGGTGCTTTTATCATGGTACGCGGCGATGAAAAATATGTATTTGCTGATTGTGCAATCAATATTACCCTGGACGCCCAAGGTTTGGCAGAGGTAGCAGTGGTAAGTGAACAGACGGCTAAAATGTTTGATATTGATCCAAAAATTGCTATGTTAAGTTTCTCAACAAAAGGATCGGCTAAATCAGAAGAAACGGAAAAAGTAGCTGAAGCTGTAAAACTTGCTAAAGAAATGAATCCGGAATTGATGATTGACGGAGAATTTCAATTTGATGCCGCCTTTGTTCCAGCTGTGGCGGAGAAAAAAGCGCCCGGTTCGATAATTAACGGGGATGCGACCGTCTTTATCTTCCCGAGTTTAGAGGCGGGCAACATCGGTTACAAAATCGCTCAACGGCTCGGAAATTTTGAAGCGGTAGGACCAATTTTACAAGGATTAAATGCACCGGTAAACGATTTGTCTCGCGGTTGCAATGAAGAGGATGTTTATAAATTAGCTTTGATCACTGCTGCACAAGCATTACAATAAAGCATTTGTTAAAAGATCTATACTGAGGATGGGGAAAGTTGGCTTATTTAGGCACTTCTCAAATAAGGGAAGCGCATGAGTCAACTTTCTTTATGTTATAATAACGAAGGAAAAACTACTTAAGAGACGTATAAAAAGGAGAAAAAAGAATGGATGATGTTCTTAAACTTCTTGAACAAGATGAATGGAGAATTATTGACCAATCCAGTTTAGGTCCAATGTTCCATCCGCTTCAGTCTTTTGCAATGGACGATACATTATGTGAATCGGTCGGAACTGGTCTATCAAACGCCGTCGCCAGAACATGGGTTCATCATCATTCCGTTATTTTAGGGATTCAAGATATTCGCTTACCTTATTTAGTGGATGGTCTAAAATTTTTAGAAGAATCCGGCTACCGCTATATTGTGCGAACATCCGGAGGGCTTGCCGTCTACTTAGATGAAGGGGTGCTTAATATTACATTGGTGTTCCCCGAAAAGGAAAAGGGGATTGAGATTAACCGTGGGTACGAAGCGATGTACCGTTTTGTTCAATTGATGTTTGCCGACCTCACAGATCAGATTAAGGCGGGCGAGATCCACGGATCTTATTGTCCCGGCAGTTATGATTTAAGCATAAATGGAAAAAAGTTTGCAGGTATTTCTCAGCGGCGGGTAAAAAAAGGTGTTGCCGTCCAAATTTATTTATGTGTAACAGGCAGTGGCAGCAAAAGAGCTGAGGTTATTCGTCAGTTTTATGAAAAATCACTGAAGGGTGCGGTAACAAAATTTGCATATCCGCAAATTAAGCCGGAAGTAATGGCTTCCTTATCCGAATTACTTGGAATAGACATCACCATTGAACAGTGTATGTTACGCTTTCTCCAAGTATTGAAAAAAGTGAGCGGCGGGAAATTTTACACGAGTCAACTATCCGCTGAAGAAAGCGACTTATATGAGCATTACTATAAGAGAGTAGTTGAACGAAATGAGAAATGGTTGCCGTAAGAATACGGAAGGCTTGCTGAAAATGAGCAAGCCTTCCCTATGATATGTTTTCTGTTGTTGCCAAGACTACCTTATTCAGCAACTTTTTCCAAATTTCCATTACGATCCATCTTAAAGGTAGTGGATGGCTTCTCCTCTTCTTCAAACAGCACCAGTTTACGGGCCCGGTTCATAATTTTTACTAATGTTTCATAGTCTTCCTGCATTGTTGTTGAGTTTTCTTCCAACTCTTTGACCTTTTCTTCTAATTCCTGGTTTTGTTTGCGTAAATCAGCGATCTCTCGTTTCAAACTTTCATTCTCATTTTTATAAATACTTGCTTGTAGATTGGAATTGTTCAAGTTTTGTAAAAAGCGAATGACCATATCCATCGTTAAGTTTTGCGGATGGACAGATGTACTTGCAGTTGATACAGGCACTTGATTTTCTGCCATTCCTGCTTCAACAGGCTGATCCATTACACCCGTTTCAATTGTTGCTATTTCAGTTGATAATTCCAATTCTTCCGGAGTAGGAATTGGCGGCTGGTAAAGTAATTTTTTCTTGCCACCGTGATCCTTTCCTAACAATCTTTGCTTTTGTTTTCTTTGTTTCTTTGCCAGTTGTAGGGCTTTTTCATATTTATGACGGACGACCGCATTCCAACGAAAGCCGCACGCAGCACTCGTCCGATTTAATTTGTCACCTACCTCTTCGAAAGCATTCAATTGTGTACTTCCTTCTCTTACATGTCGTAATACAGTTTCAGCTAGTAATAAATCATTTTCTTCTGTCCATGCATCTTGACGTACTTTCATCATTCTCAACTCCCAATTATGCAAAATTTTATTATTGATTGGTTTACTATTATCATGGACAGTATTTTTATAATTTATACAATAAAAGATAAAAGGATAATAGTTTTTTAATATTTTTTTGCGTATAACAACCCGGATGTCGTTTTGATTCACTTGATATATGTATTTTTTGGTTGTACAATACCATTTAGTGACGAATTAGCTATCCCCACTAGGGTTGACTGATATTTTATTTGAAAGGATTGTACGTAAAATGGCAAACGAATTTCGGGTTTGCGATGATTGTCAAGCTGTAAATTTAAAAACATTGATTCTAAAATTGAAAGAACTCGATCCCGATGCAACTATAAAAATTGGTTGTCAATCTTATTGCGGACCAGGGCGAAAAAAAACATTCACTTTTGTCAATAACCGACCGGTAGCGGCACTGACTGAAGATGAATTAATGGAGAAAGTAAAACAAAAATTGAAAATGTAAGTAGGCGTGGGTACGGGTTGGCGTAATCGTCAGCCTCTTTTTTATACATTAAGCATATAAATTTCCAGCAGGGAAGTGAATTCGACTCAGCGGGAAATTTTTAGGAATAGTGCAAAAGGAAAACTTCGTTGTGCAAGGAAGGCCATAGAGTGAGATACGGACAATTCTATGGGACACTTTGACTTGATTTTCCACAAATTTTGTCTCATAGGGCCGTTCTATGAGCCATTTTTGCTTCGAATTCCGCTGATTTTGTCCCATAGCAGGGGATCCGGGCAATTCTATGGGACACTTTGACTTGATTTTCCACAAATTTTGTCTCATAGGGCCGTTCTATGAGCCATTTTTGCTTCAGCTACCGCTGGTTTTGTCCCATAGCAGGGGATCCGGGCAATTCTATGGGACATTTTGGCTTGCTTTTCAACTAATTTTGTCTCATATAGCCGTTCTATGAGCCATTTTTGCTTCAGCTACCGCTGGTTTTGTCCCATAGCAGGGGATCCGGGTAATTCTATGGGACATTTTGGCTTGATTATCAACTAATTCTGTCTCATAGTGCCGTTCTATGAGACACTTTTGCTTCGATTTCCACTGATTTTGTCCCATAGCAGGGGATCCAGGCAATTCTATGGGACATTTTGGCTTGATTATCAACTAATTCTGTCTCATATAGCCGTTCTATGAGCCAATTTTGCTTCAACTATCGCTAATTTTGTCCCATAGCAGGGGATCCGGGCAATTTCTATGGGACATTTTGGCTTGATTTTCAACAAATTTTGTCTCATAGTGCCGTTCTATGAGCCAATTTTGCTTCAACTTTTGCTGATTTTGTCCAATAGTCACCCATGTAGTAAGACAACATTGGTTCGCCCTAATCAAGTTTTCTTTATAGTAAACCAATTTTACCAGGGGTGAAAAAAGAGAAAAATTGTTATCGTATGATATGTGCATTAAAAAGCAATATTTGTACGACGTGTCGACAGTTTTAAAAAATTTCTTTCTTATGATGAAACGAGCACGAAAAGTCGATATAATGGAAACATGAAATAAAGGAAGAGGGTTCCATATGAGTTATGCAATGGAAAAATTAAGAGAAGAGAAAGTGTTCAAAGACCCTGTTCATCGCTATATTCATGTTCGTGACCGGGTCATTTGGGATTTGGTCGGGACAAAGGAATTTCAACGTTTAAGAAGAATCAAGCAGCTCGGGACAACATTTCTGACCTTCCACGGCGCCGAACATAGCCGTTTCAGCCATTCCCTCGGTGTGTATGAAATTGTTCGCCGCATTGTTGATGATGTTTTTAAGGGGAGGCAGGAGTGGGATGAATCCGATCGGCTTTTGTCCCTTTGTGCAGCTCTTTTACATGATTTAGGACACGGTCCGTTTTCTCATGCATTTGAGAAAGTTTTCCAGTTTGATCATGAATATTTTACCCAGGCGATCATTATGGGGGATACGGAAGTAAATCAAGTTCTCAGATTGGTTTCGGCAGATTTCCCCAAAAAGGTGGCGGAAGTGATTGCAAAAACATCGGAAAAGAAATTGGTCATTAGCCTGATTTCCAGTCAAATTGACGCAGATCGAATGGATTACTTATTAAGAGATGCCTATTTTACCGGTGTTAGCTATGGTCATTTCGACATGGAGCGAATCCTTAGGGTGATGCGACCAAAAGAGGATCAAGTTGTCTTTAAAAAGAGCGGCATGCATGCGGTTGAAGACTATATTATGAGCCGCTATCAAATGTATTGGCAAGTGTATTTTCACCCGGTTTCGCGTTCCGGTGAAGTCATTTTACAAAAAATTCTTCACCGTGCCAAAGAATTACATGAGCAATTTTATCATTTCAAACACGAACCGAAACATTTTGTTACATTGTTTGAAGGAAAACCGAAATTAAAAGATTATCTCGAATTGGATGAATCCGTCGTTCTTTATTATTTCCATGTATGGCAAGAAGAGGACGACCCGATTTTGAAAGACTTATGCTATCGCTTTTTAAACAGGCACTTATTCAAATATATCGAATTTGACCCTGCAACTGAATATAAAAAGTATATGAAACTGGTAACATTGTTTACAGATGCAGGGATAAATCCTGAATATTATTTAGTTCTGGACTCTTCCTCGGATCTCCCCTATGATTTTTACAGACCGGGGGAAGAGGAAGAGAGACTGCCGATCCAGTTATCGATGTCGAATGGAGAAATTCGGGAACTGTCCCGACAATCGGAAATTGTTGAAGCAATCAGCGGGAAACGAAGAACCGACCATAAGTTATACTTTCCTCTTGATCTCTTGAAGGATGAATCGACCAAGAAAAATGAGAAAAGACAAATTAAGGAATTGCTTGGGATAAATGGATAAAAAATAGATATCCGCTCTTGATTGCAGCAAAAATCAAAACAGTAGAAGCTATTGTAGGAGATGAAATGAATGCTTTTTGAACATGCCAAAATACTCCATGCCATCCGGACGGCAAAAGAGGTAGTCGGGCGCAAGAAATTGCAAAAAATGATTTACATAGCCAAAAGACTATCCTTTCCATATCAAGAAAAGTTCGACTTTCACTTTTATGGACCGTATTCAGAGGAATTGACATTACAAGTGGAAGAACTCGTTAATATGGGCTTTCTTGATGAAGTAAAGGAAAAAAAGGGCGGTTATTTTCAGTACCGTTATCAACTGACAAAAAATGGCGGGGAGTTTCTTGAGTTATTTGAGCAAAAACTGCCATCGACATTGGACGAATGTATAAATGATATGAACAAGAAAAGTTCGAGGTTTTTAGAGCTGGTCTCGACCGTTCTTTATTTTGATGCCCTACCACGGGAAGATATTTATAAAAAAATCAGCCAAGTGAAAAGCAAACAAAGGTACACAAAAGAAGAGATTGATGAAGCCTTTCAATATATCGAATCATTAAAATCAATGGTAAATAACCAACAAATGGAGTAAGTTGTTCACCCGGATGATAAACGTCAGGCACTATTTGTATAAACGAAACAGGGAGGACGATTTGCTATGTCCCTCCCTGTTTCGTTAAAGAACTAATTTATTTTTCACTTTCAAGTTTTCCCGCTACCGCATAATGATTTTTCTTCATTTCTTCAATAAAGACAACAACTTTATCAACACTGGCACCGGTTGTTTCTACGACAGCTTCGGTTACTTTATCAACTAACGCTTTCTTTTGTTCGTCTGTACGACCTTCTAACATTTTGACTGTAACATACGGCATTTTGCATTCCTCCAACTATGTGAATACTACCTATTTATTATATCTTGTATATCAAGAAAAGAAAATGTGCATAAAAGTTTAAAAAGTGTGTTCTGTGCCATTAGATGGTAAAATAAAGTTTAAAAGATCAAAAAAAGGAGCGAATTTATGAGTTTTTTAGCCTTTCCTCTAAATGTTTTGCCCTATATTATCATTACGTTGATTATTGCGTTTACAGTGCATGAATATGCCCATGCCTTTGTTGCTTATAAATTTGGTGACCCGACGGCAAAAAATCAAGGCAGGCTGACGTTGAATCCGGCGTCCCATTTGGATCCGATCGGTACTATCGTGTTGTTGATTGCCGGTTTTGGTTGGGCAAGGCCGGTTCCGGTCAATCGGTTCCATTTTAAAAAGCCGAGACTGGCAGGTGTCCTTGTTTCCCTTGCCGGTCCGTTAAGTAACTTATTGCTTGCTTTTATTGGCGGACTTCTCTTGGCACTGACGATAGGATTCGGATTGGAGGGAACCGGGGGAAAGTTTCTCTATGAACTGTGTTATTGGTTTACGTATTTAAATGTAGTTTTGTTTGTTTTTAATCTGCTTCCGCTCCCGCCACTTGACGGTTATCGAATTATTCAAGACGTTGTTTCACCAGGTACGCGGGCGAAATTGTCTCAGTTTGAAATGTATGGAATGTTAATCTTTTTAGTCTTGATTGTTGTCGATCCGCTATATAATATAACGATCGGACCGGTGCTACAAAAAATTATCCCAAATATTTTTTACGGAATCCTTGATTTTGTAGGTGGATTCTTTTAAAATTTTTAATCACTATTAGATGTTCAGCCGGAGAAATAAATCACCATGGCTACTGTTTTTATCCATTGTACGAAATGAAAGGGGAGGGTTTGCGTTGGAAGAAAATAAAGAAAAGAAAACAGTCCAATTCAATATCATTAAAAATGATCCGACTGATGGGCATAAAGGATTCGGTACCGGTGTTTTGAATTTGGAAAATGTTACCCCTGTTTTTGTCGATGTAGAGGAAAAAACGGCTTTTGTTGATATCGGTGCCATGCATGCAAAAAGTAAAGTGGAAAAAGGAATAAAATTTTTTAAAGAGAAAGAGGTAGTGCCAAACGGGAAACCGTATTGGCTCGTCTGGGTAACGATTGAAAGGAATGAAGAAGGTCCGTATTATTATGGCGTTGCTGCTTGTGAATTAATTGTCGACCGATCGATTCGCCGTGGCTACAAATCATTACCTGAACATGTGAATCGCATGGATAAATCAATGAAAGGGCATGTGATTGTGGATCATATGGATGAACCGTCAAAACGTGTTTTAGCGGAATTTTTAAAACAACAAGAAGGCGGACTTTGGGAACGTTCCAGTGACAAGTTGAAAAAGGACCTCGGTTGTTTGGATTAATGAAAAACTCCTTGCCGGCAATAAGTGGTAAGGAGTTTTTCGTATAAAATGAAACTTCCATTAATGGAGTTTTTTTTATCCCCCACCTACCTTCTTTTTAAACTCAGAATCTTGAGGTGGGGTCTTACTTGCCCGTTAAGATGGGATGAAATGCGAAATTAACTAGTTGACCCCGGATATGAATAATTGACTTCCCGTACATCCGTCCTAAATAAATCAGGAAAGTCAGTCAATCCACTTAAACCATTTCCGGTACCACAGTGACTTTTCCGGATCCTTTGTCAACGGTTGTTCGTCATCCGAGGAATTTGCTTTCGGTTCCGAACAATATTCGGTCGGTTCAGTTCCTTTGATAAAATACGTATACCGCTTTACTGGGCAATCCTTCGTTGCAAGAAGGCCGGTTTCCGGATTGATATTTACCCCGATGACTCCCGGAGTCGGTTTGAATATTTGATCGGGCTTACCCTCCAGAGCATTTTCCATTATGTCAACCCAAATATTTTTAGCAAATTGCCTTTCATCCGTTCGATTAATCGATTTCCCTTGATCATAACCGGTCCAGACGGCGGTTACTAATTTCGGGGTAAAACCGATCATCCAACTGTCCATGTTCGTTGATCCGGATTTTCCGGCATAGGTTTTCGTTGTTTTTGAGAGAATGCTTTGCCCGGTTACATTTGTGTAGCCATTCAGTTTTTCATCAAAAATCCCGGTCAACATATGGTTCATAACAAAAGTTATATCTGGATCCAGTACTTGAACCGCTTCTTTTTCCTGCTCATAAATTACCTTGCCTTTAGAATCCACAACTTTTGTAATAAACACCGGTTCGACACTTTTGCCTCCATTGGCAAGTAAGCTATAGGCATTGGCCATTTCAATAAGCCGGACATTGGATGTTCCCAATGCCAATGACGGAACTTCATCAAGGTCCGATTCGATCCCAAACTTTTTCGCTGTTTCAACTAAGGTTTCCATTCCTAAGAAAAGATGTGTTTTAACGGCATAAACATTATCGGATAGAGCGAGTGCTTGCATAAGTGTAATATCATCATCGGCATATTTGTGATTGAAATTTTCCGGTGTATATTTCTCCCTGCCGTCATCAGAAGTAAATGTCGTTAATTCACTGCGAAACGTGGATACCGGTGTAAATCCTCTTTCCAGGGCGGCGTAATAAAGAATCGGTTTTATTGTGGAGCCCGGCTGTCTCATCGCTTGAGTTGCCCGGTTGAAGCTGGATTCCTGGTAATCACGGCCACCGATAAGCGCTTGAACATACCCGGTTTTCGGTTCCATCACGACGACCGCTGTTTGAATTAATGAATTTTCCGGTATCGTCTTCTTTACTTGTTCCTCCACAACTTTTTGCAGTTTCGAATCCAAGGTTGTAAAAACTTTTAATCCGCCAAGTTCAATGGTTCGCTCATCTAAACCAATTTTCGATTTTAATTGCGTATTAACAACATCTTGAAAATAGGGTGCCGTCGTTCCTTGTTTATCACCGAGATTTCCGGCAAAATCAATGTTTGCGCTTTTTGCCTTTTGTGCTTCTTCATTCGAAATGAACCCTTGTTTTGCCATCTCGGATAAAATGAGTTCTTGTCTTGCTTTTGCTTTGTCATAGGAAATAAATGGTGAAAAGCTATTCGGACCTTTTGGAATCCCGGCCAACAAGGCAGCTTCATGCAGGTTCAAATCCTTGGCATTTTTATTAAAATAATAACGACTGGCAGCCTCAATTCCGTAAGTCCCGTGACCATAATAAATTGTATTTAAATAGCCTTCTAAAATTTCTTTTTTTGAGTAATTCGCTTCTAAACGAATTGTATAAAAAGCTTCTTTTATTTTTCGCACCAAAGTTTTTTCATGACTTAAAAACAAATTGCGGGCATATTGCTGTGAGATGGTACTAGCCCCTTGTACTTTTGCCATTGCTTTGAAATCGGCAATTAAAGCGCCGGCAATCCGCTTTGGGTCAAATCCAATATGGGAATAAAAGCGTTGATCTTCAATCGCCAATGTTGCGTTAATTAAGTCAGGTGAGATTTCATCAAGATTTACCCAATATCGCTTTTGTCCGTTATGCGATTCACCGATAACGGTCCCGTCCTCCGCATAATAAATGGTAGACTGGGGGATTTCAATCGGTGGAGGACCTGACAGTTTTGCAATCATATATGTCGTAAAAATTGTGAAAAACCCGATGATAACCGAACATGCACCGATCAATAATAATAGATGAATATATTTCACTGTTTTGCGGAAATACGGGTTTGTTTTCAGTTCCAATAATTTAACCCCCCTTTAACACTAGAATCTTGCACAATACCCTGTTATTATTATGGAAATTCCTTTTATACTTTAAACCTGATTTTTCAAAAACCGATCATAATAGAATGGGAAAATTTGCAGAGCCAAACGAATAGGGTTGCATACATACCGGATAAAGCCTCTGTCATTATAATTGTTGAGATTGAATTCATGCAGTAAAACAGATAAAATATTATTGTGAAGTAGTAACGGATGAGGACAGATTACCGGTATGTCGGCTCCGGTTAAGGATGTGGAAATGTGAAAACATCTGGAACACCAGTGAAAATTACATTGGATATACATATCAATCGAGATGGTCATCATGAGGATTTTGAATTTATTGTATTTGGTCATTATTATAAAAGAAATGCGACCTCTTATTACATTTATGATGAAGTTTGGGAAAATGGAAAAACGCATACGATTGTCAAATATATCGATGGCAAAGTCCCTGAGATACAAATATTACGAACAGGGACTTTGAACATGAGACTCTTTTTTAAAGAAAATGAAGTCATGAAAGGTTCATATAAAACAAATATCGGTACGTTTAAAGTTGAAACAAGTACAAAAGACCTTGAATATGATTGGGATGAACAAATGAAACAAGGAAAGATGAACATAAATTATCATTTTTTTATTGAACAAATTGAAGTGGGTACATATCAACTTCAATTTACATTTAAGGAGGAAAAAGGATTATGAGCATCGTATCGCAGGTTCAACAAAATCTGAAGGAAGAAATCAAACATGCTGTTCTCCGGGCGGGATTAGCCGAAGAAAACCAATTACCTGCTATCATTCTTGAAAAACCAAAGGAAAAGGCACATGGTGATTATTCAACAAATATTGCCATGCAGTTAGCACGGATTGCCAAAAAAGCTCCGCGGCAGATTGCAGAGGAAATCATCCATCATGTGAATAAGGAAAATGTATCGGTTCAAAAAATTGATATTGCCGGTCCCGGATTTATTAACTTTTTTATGGACAATCATTATTTAACGCAATTGATCCCGACCATTATTCATGAAGGGGAAAATTATGGGAAGTCCGATTTTGGTAAAGGTGAGAAAATTCAAGTAGAATTTGTTTCGGCTAATCCGACCGGTGACCTCCATCTCGGGCATGCGCGGGGAGCGGCTGTCGGTGATTCGTTATGCAATATTTTAGCTGCTGCAGGATACGATGTGACTCGAGAATATTACATTAATGATGCAGGGAATCAAATCCATAACTTGGCATTGTCCGTTGAAGCCCGCTATTTCCAGGCACTCGGATTAGAAAAGGAAATGCCGGCTGACGGATACCACGGTCAAGATATCATTGAAATCGGGAAAAGTCTTGCCAACGAATATGGTGACAAATTTGTCCATGCCCCTGAAGAAGAACGTTATGAATTTTTCAGGACCTATGCTTTGAATAAAGAAATGGAGAAGTTGAAAAAGGACTTGGAAGATTTCCGTGTGAAATTCGATGTTTGGTACAGTGAAACTTCTTTGTATAAAAACGGAAAAATTGACGAGGCTTTAAAGGCTTTGCAAGAAAAAGGGCAGATTTACGAAAAGGATGGTGCCATTTGGCTGAAAACCGAGGCACTGGGCGATGATAAAGACCGTGTATTAAGGAAATCGGACGGAAGTTATACCTATTTTACCCCTGACCTTGCTTACCATAAAGATAAATTTGAACGAGGCTTTTCTAAAGTGATTAATATTTGGGGAGCCGACCATCATGGCTATATTCCGCGGATGAAAGCAGCCATGGAAGCACTTGGATTCGACCGTAATGCATTGGAAGTAGAAATTATTCAAATGGTGCAATTATATAAAAACGGCGAAAAAATGAAAATGAGTAAAAGAACCGGAAAAGCAGTCACGATGCGGGAGCTTGTGGAAGAAGTCGGCTTGGACGCAACCCGTTACTTTTTTGCCATGAGAAGCTCGGATACGCATCTTGATTTTGATTTGGACTTAGCCGTATCCCAATCGAATGAAAATCCGGTTTATTATGTTCAATATGCGCATGCTCGGATTTGCAGTATTTTACGTCAAAGTGAAGAAATGGGAATCTCGTTCAGTGCGGATAACATAGACTTATCACTGATTACTGAAGAAAAGGAATATGATGTACTAAAAAAATTAGGAGAGTTCCCGCAAGTCATTATTGAGGCTGCGGAAAAGCGGGCACCACATCGAGTTACGAATTATATTCATGACTTGGCGTCGACCTTCCATAGTTTTTACAATGCAGTAAAGGTACTTGATCAGGATAACTTGGAACAGACGAAAGCTCGGTTAGCCCTAGTAAAGGCCGTTCAGTTAACGTTGAAAAACGCTCTAACTTTAATTGGTGTTCATGCACCGGAGAAAATGTGATGGAGCAAAAATGACTATACCAAAAAACTTGAAGGAGTGGGACCGGATGTGGTTTCACTTCTTTTTTTCAAAAAAAACAAGGGCGAGCCCTTTGAATAGAAATAACATTGGATTATTTGATTATCTACTCATGATTGCGTCAATGTCCATCTCTACTTTTTTAAACTTTTCGGAGACAATATTAAACACTTGTCGATGTTCATCCAGTTTGCTGTTCGTATAACTAAAGTTACTCCGAAGTTCTGTACCGAGATTGTTAATTTTAACTTCAAGTTCACTTTGATTTTTTTCGAGATTGCCCATCCGGGTTCCCAGCTTATTCATATTCATTGCCAACTGTTCCTGATTATGTTCAAGCTTATCCATTCGGGATTCAAGCTTGTCCATTCGGGATTCAAGCTTGTCCATTCGGGATTCAAGCTTGTCCATTCGGGATTCAAGCTTGTCCATCCGGGATTCAAGTTTGTCCATTCTTAAAACTAACTGTTCTTGGTTTTGCTCAAGCTTGTCCATCCTTGTTTCGAGTCGGACTTGTCCCTGCTTAATTTCTTTTACCTCGTGTAAAATTTGATTCAAGAGTTCTTCCACGACACCATCTCCCAGCAGTTTTTAATAATTATACCAAATAGAGTTACTATTTTCAGCAAAAATTACAGATGTATTTTATGGATTCCGCTTCAAGTAATAAGGGCTGTTTACAACAAAGGTGAAAGAACAAAGGCAATCCATTCTTTTAACACAACATGAAATTTTTGCCTTTCGAGTTTTCGAAAATGAAGCGGGGTTGATTTCGATAAATCAATTTCAGCAATTTCCAACATGCGCAAAACCAATTCTCGATCGTAAAAAACGCTGTTCATTTCATAATTATAATAAAAACTTCTTTTATCAAAATTTGCTGTCCCGATTGAACAAATATCATCATCAATAATAAAAACTTTGGCGTGATAAAATCGAGAACAAGGCTGCCAAACGGGTCATCACGAAAAATATAAAACAGTACATGAATATGATGCCGGGCTGTTTTCATATCTTGAACCATTTGTCTAAAAAGCTCTGTCCCATTGATAAAAATATCAATATTACTGTGGCGTATTGGAAATTGGTATATATGCATATTCTGTAAGTGTTGCTTCCTTCCAAAATAAAAGTCAACAAAAAGCAAAACAATCACTAGGAAAGGAATGATAAAAAACAGAAAGATTATATGCAAGGGGGGCACCCTCCCGTAACGAACAATTTAAATTGAACTTTTGAACTAAAAGGATAGTTTCCCCAAACCGCATTAGGTTATACAATCAAGGGTGAGCCTTAAGAAGTTTTCCTAAAAAACAAATGCCAAAACTAAAAGAATTGTGGTATTATAAATAAAAATCATACTATTTTTTGTGTAAAATCTTCAAAAAACCTTTTTTGGTCCTTAACAAGTCAATTACATAGCAGTTCGTATAAATAATTTTTTAAAAAAACAAACAAAATTATTGACTGAATGCTCATTCATTATATAATAGAAGTAAGTGAATAAGGACTGTTGTTTAAAAAAATCATCATGGGGATTGGGATTACGAAAAAGGGGGAAACATAATGAGCCAATCATTGCTGGCGGTTAACTGGATTGCAACAATTGCTGTAATCGCTTACGGGGTATATTTATTTATCTATCTCATAAAAACAAGACTCTCCTATATTAAATTAGGGAAAAAAGAAGAATTTGACCGTAAATTTAAAGAACGCTTTCAGAAAATATGGGTTTATGTATTTGGTCAAAAGAAATTGCTGAAAGATAAAAAAAGTGGTGCCATTCATGTCATGTTTTTCTATGGATTCATTCTTGTCCAATTTGGTGCCATCGATTTCATTGCGAAGGGGTTAATTCCCGGCGTCCACTTGCCTTTTGGACCATTGTATCCGGGATTCACCTTCTTCCAAGAAATTGTTACATTCATTATTTTAGTTGCGGTTGTTTGGGCATTTTATCGGCGGTATATTGAGAAACTGGTTCGTTTGAAACGCGGTCTAAAAAACGGACTCGTTCTTATATTTATTGGAAGTTTGATGATATCCGTTTTAGTCGGAAACGGAATGGCGCAAATTTGGCACGGCCATGAACCTACTTGGACAGAACCGATAGCTTCATTAATTGCTACTGGATTTTCTTGGATTGGTAAAACAGCAAGTATTGTTGTATTTTACATAGCTTGGTGGATTCACTTACTCGTTTTACTAACATTCTTAGTTTATGTACCGCAATCCAAGCATGCGCACTTAATTGCAGGTCCGGCTAACGTGTTCTTAAATCGGTTAGAGAATCCCGGTAAACTCCGGCCGATTGATTTTGAAGATGAAACACAAGAATCCTTTGGTGCCGGGAAAATAACGGATTTCACCCAATACGAATTGGTGGATCTATATGCATGCGTTGAGTGCGGGCGCTGTACCAATATGTGCCCGGCAACTGGTACGGGGAAAATGTTGTCGCCGATGGACTTAATTGTAAAAATGCGTGACCATTTGACCAATTATGGAGCGGCCGTCACATCGAAAACACCTTGGGTACCCGGATTCCTATTTTCGAATTCAGTAGGCAATCAATTGGCCCTGCAAGCAAGAGGCCTCGGGGCACAAGAATCGGCAGCAACATCAATTTATGATAAAAATTTAATCGGTGATATTATTACCGAAGAAGAAATTTGGGCTTGTACAACTTGTCGGAACTGTGAAGATCAATGTCCGGTTATGAATGAACATGTGGATAAAATTATTGACCTTCGTCGTTATCTTGTTTTAACGGAAGGAAAAATGAAACCTGATGCCCAGCGTGCCATTCAAAATATTGAAAAACAAGGCAATCCGTGGGGCTTGAACAAGAAAGATCGGGAAAATTGGCGTGACCTTCGTGATGATGTGGAAATCCCAACGGTAAAAGAACTGAAGAAAAAAGGGGAAGAATTCGAATACTTATTCTGGGTTGGTTCCATGGGGTCCTATGATAACCGAAGCCAAAAAATTGCCCTATCCTTTGCCAGATTGCTAAATGAAGCAGGCGTGAAATTTGCGATTTTAGGAAATAAAGAAAGAAATTCCGGGGATACGGCTCGTCGTCTCGGTAACGAATTTCTCTTCCAAGAACTGGCAACAAAAAATATTGAGGAATTTGAGAAAAATGATGTAAAGAAAATTATCACGATTGACCCGCACGCATACAATATTTTTAAAAATGAGTATCCGGACTTTGGTTTAAAAGCTGAAGTTTACCACCATACCGAAATTTTGTTTGATCTCGTGAAAAAAGGAAAATTAAAACCAATTTATGAAGTTAATGAAACGATTACCTTCCATGACTCATGTTATCTCGGTCGTTACAATGAAGTGTATGATCCGCCGCGGGAAATTTTGAAAGCCATCAAAGGGGTGAAATTGGTGGAAATGGAAAGAAACCGTGAAACAGGCATGTGCTGTGGTGCAGGCGGTGGTCTCATGTGGACGGAAGAAGATACCGGTCATCGGATTAATGTTGCCAGAACCGAACAAGCGTTAAAAGTAAATCCGAATATTATCAGTTCCGGCTGCCC
Organism: Caldibacillus thermoamylovorans; assembly: GCF_000751775.1. Classification (GTDB taxonomy): domain Bacteria; phylum Bacillota; class Bacilli; order Bacillales; family Caldibacillaceae; genus Caldifermentibacillus; species Caldifermentibacillus hisashii. Next base: position 25,993 of record NZ_CCRF01000102.1, on the reverse strand, counting down.
GTATTGCTTAACAATGTTATCAGACGGAACGAAGGCAAAAGAAGTAGAAGAAACCGTAAAAACATACGATGTGGCTGAAATATTGGAAAAAGCCGTTTGCGGTGAAAGAAAAGAATTAGTTTCGTAAATTTGTCATGAGCAAAAAATAAATTTATTATATTAATAGATAGTGGAGGGGATGGATTAGATTTCCCCTCTACCTTTAGATACATCATCGAGCGAGCGTTCAGTCAATGTGTTTCAAGAGCTTTTCTATCATCTGCATAATTTTGTAACCGTTAACAATAGGGGTGAACGGGCTTTGGAATTGTTTTAGAAGTACAAGAAGCTGGGTAGAAAGGAAATTTGTTCAATTTTAAAGAAAACTCGGGCGTCCGAGCCTTTAGGCGATGGCAAAGCCGCAAGAGCACTTATACTTAATTCTTAAAATTTCCAACTACGTCGAATTCGCTTCTTTGCTGGAAATTTATACTTTCTTAACGTATTAAAAAAACTATATACATAGTTTTTAAGATACTTATATTTTATAAGGGGGATTTTTATGGGAAAAACGGTTATTTTAGAAGGGGCAAGAACACCGTTTGGGAAATTAAACGGCAGTTTAAGCGGTTTATCCGCAACGGAATTGGGCGGAGTAGCCATTAAAGGGGCGCTAGAAAGAGCAAACGTTCAACCGGAAGAAGTGGAACATGTTTTACTTGGTACGGTTTTACAAGGCGGTCAAGGTCAATTACCATCAAGGCAGGCAGCACGGAACGCCAATATCCCGTGGCAAACAAGTACAGAGACGATTAATAAAGTTTGTGCTTCAGGGATGAGAAGTGTTGCTTTGGCTGATTTGCTTATTCGTGCCGGCGAAAAAGAGACAATTGTTGCCGGTGGAATGGAATCGATGTCCAATGCCCCGTATATTTTACCAAAGGCAAGAACCGGTTACCGGATGGGCCATGGACAGCTTATCGACTTAATGATTTATGACGGTCTCACCTGCAGTTTTACCGGTGTTCATATGGGAACATACGGAAACAGTACTGCCGAGGAATTGGGACTGACCCGGGAAGCACAGGATCAATGGGCATTACGCAGTCATGAGCGGGCATGTGCCGCAATCGAGTCCGGAACGCTTCAAGAAGAAATTGTTCCGGTTGAAATTATGCAGAGGAAGGGGCAGCCGATTGTTGTATCAACAGATGAAGCACCAAGGAAAGATACGTCATTAGAAAAATTAGCCAATCTCAAACCTGCCTTTGATAAAAATGGAACCATCACCGCAGGAAATGCACCGGGGGTTAACGATGGTGCTTGTGCATTAGTTTTAATGAGTGAAGAAAAAGCGGAAAAACAAGGGAAAAAACCGCTGGCAAAAATTCTTGCCAATGCGACGGTAGCGGTAGAGGCAAAAGATTTCCCGAAGACTCCAGGACTGGTTATTAATCTATTGTTGGAAAAAGTCGGTAAAACTGCGAAAGACATTGATCTGTTTGAAATTAATGAGGCATTTTCAGCGGTTACACTTGCGTCCGCACAAATTGCCGGATTGGATTTGGAAAAGGTGAATGTAAATGGCGGTGCCGTTGCTTTAGGACATCCAATCGGAGCAAGCGGGGCGAGAATTATTTTAACATTAGCCTATGAATTGAGAAGAAGAGGCGGTGGCCTTGGAATAGCAGCTATTTGTTCCGGCGGCGGTCAAGGGGATGCTATTTTAATTGAAGTCCCGAAACAATAAGTGGAAGGGTGCTATTTTAAAAACGAACATCGAGGCACGAGTCATTTCTAAAACATGCTGACAGTTGGGTTTTATCAAATACTAGTGGCATATGACCATTCATTATCGAAATCGAAATTTCATATTTTGAAAGCCAACCGGTAACAATGAGCGATATTGCCGGTGGATTTAAATACCAAATGGGACTTAATATAGAAAAATTTTTCAACGGGAGGTAGAACAGATGGATGTACAAAAAATTATGGTTGTAGGTAGTGGCCAAATGGGTTCAGGGATTGCCCAAGTTTGTGCACAAGCAGGCTATGAAGTCATATTACAGGACATCAATCAAGAGGCAGTGGACAAAGGGATGGCTGGTATATACGGGCGACTTACAAAACAGGTAGCGAAAGGAAAAATGACCGAAGAGGAAAAGACAGCTATCATTAACCGGATGAGTTCATCAACCAATCTTGAGGACGGCTCAACATGCGATGTCGTCATTGAAGCCGTCATAGAAAATATGGAGACGAAAAAAAGTATTTTCCGACAGCTGGATGAAATCACTCCAAAAGAAACGATTTTAGCTACAAATACATCATCCTTGCCGATAACAGAAATCGCATCGGTAACAAGTCGGCCGGAAAAGGTAATCGGTATGCATTTTATGAATCCGGTGCCAGTTATGAAACTGGTTGAAGTTATCCGCGGGCTGGCAACGAGTGATGAAACATATAAAATAATTTATACGATTGTAAGAAATTTGAATAAAGAACCGGTTGAGGTAAATGATTTTCCCGGTTTTGTCTCAAACCGCATTTTAATTCCGATGATCAATGAAGCCATTTATGCATTATATGAGGGTGTTGCCTCAAAAGAAGCCATTGACAGTGTCATGAAACTCGGTATGAACCATCCGATGGGTCCGCTAACATTGGCGGATATGATCGGGCTGGATACATGTCTGTTTATAATGGAGACATTGTTTGAAGGTTTAGGTGATGATAAGTACCGGCCATGTCCATTATTACGGAAATATGTAAGTGCCGGTTGGTTAGGCAGAAAAACCGGCCGCGGGTTTTACGTATATAAGTAAACGAAACAAATATTTTCTACTTTTCAAAGACAACACAGAAAGGGGCAAACATATATGCATCTGCAATTTACCGAAGAACAATTGTTGCTCCAGAAAATGGTTCGAGATTTTGCTGAAAAAGAGATTGCGCCCTTTGTTTCAAACATGGAAGCGGGACAGTTTCCCCGACATCTCATAAAAAAAATGGGGGAACTCGGTTTAATGGGAATCCCGATTCCAATCGAATATGGCGGTACCGGAATGGATTTCACCGCCTATATGATGGCAATTCATGAAATAGCGAAAGTGAGTCCGACACTTGCAGTTATTTTATCCGTGCATACCTCGGTCGGTACCTATCCGATTTTGAACTTTGGGACAGAAGAGCAAAAGCAGCAATATATCCCAAAATTGGCAAGCGGAAAGTACCTAGGTGCCTTTTGCTTAACTGAACCGAATGCCGGCTCGGATGTAGGCAGTCTTTCAACAAGGGCGGTTAAAGATGGCGATCATTATGTCATTAACGGCAGTAAGATATTTATAACAAACGGCGGGGAAGCGGATGTATATATTGTCTTCGTAAAAACAAATCCCGCCCTCGGTTCTAAAGGAATTACCGCATTTATTGTCGAAAAAAATACACCGGGTTTTATCATCGGTAAAAATGAGCAAAAGATGGGCTTGCATGGTTCCAAAACAGTCCAAATTATGTTTGATCATCTTCGTGTCCATGAAAGTCAACGGCTCGGCAAAGAAGGAGAAGGCTATAAAATTTCCATGGCCAACCTTGATGCGGGACGAATTGGAATTGCCGCCCAAGCTTTAGGTATTGCAGAAGGGGCATTTTTACAAGCCAACGCTTATGCAAAAGAGCGGAGGCAATTCGGGGTTCCGATTATTGAAAACCAAGGCATTAGTTTTAAATTAGCTGAGATGGCGACACAGATTGAAGCGGCGAAATTACTCGTTTATCGAGCTGCCTACTTGAAAGGGACAGGAATAAACTGTTCAAAAGAAGCTTCCATGGCGAAAATGTTTGCTTCCAATACGGCAATGGAGGTAACGACCGAAGCGATCCAAATTTTTGGCGGCTATGGGTATATAAAAGAGTATGATGTGGAGCGCTATTTTCGTGATGCAAAAATAACCCAAATATACGAAGGAACAAATGAAATTCAAAAAGTCGTGATTACAAAATATTTATAATTTTCCATTCATAATCGTATCAGTTTTTAAAAAAAAGGGGGATATCTATGCAATTTACATTATCTGAAGAACATGAAATGATTCGAAAAATTGTCCGTGATTTTGCCATCAATGAAGTAGCACCTACCGCCAGTGAACGGGATGAAGAGGAACGATTTGATCGGGAAATATTTGATCAAATGGCCGAGCTTGGTTTAACCGGAATTCCATGGCCGGAAGAATACGGCGGTATTGGCAGCGACTTTTTAGCCTATGCCATTGCGGTAGAGGAATTATCCCGGGTTTGTGCTTCGACGGGCGTTACATTATCTGCACATACATCGCTTGCCGGTTGGCCGATTTTTAAATTTGGAACAGAAGAACAGAAACAAAAATATTTAAAACCGATGGCGCAAGGGAAGAAAATCGGAGCTTACTGTCTGACGGAATCCGGCTCGGGGTCAGATGCAGGCGGGATGAAAACAATGGCAAGAAAAGAAGGGGATCATTACGTTTTAAACGGTTCGAAAATATTTATTACCAATGGCGGAGTTGCTGAAATTTATGTCGTTTTTGCCACCACGGACCCTGAGTCAAAACATAAAGGGACGACTGCATTTATTGTAGAAAGCAACTTTTCCGGATTTAAAGTAGGGAAAAAAGAAAAGAAAATGGGTATTCGTTCATCCCCGACAACGGAAATCATTTTTGAAGATTGTATCGTGCCGCAAGAAAATGTTTTAGGTGAAGAAGGTCAAGGCTTTAAAATTGCAATGATGACATTAGATGGAGGAAGAAACGGGATTGCGGCTCAAGCAGTCGGTATTGCCCAAGGTGCATTAGATGCTGCCGTTAGTTATGCAAAAGAACGGGTCCAATTTGGGAAACCGATTATCGCCAATCAAGGGATATCGTTTAAATTAGCAGATATGGCAACAAATATTGAAGCGGCAAGACTATTAACATATCAAGCAGCTTGGTTGGAATCGGCCGGACTGCCTTATGGAAAAGCGTCTGCCATGGCTAAATTATTTGCCGGAGATACAGCCATGAAGGTAACGACCGAAGCTGTTCAAGTTTTCGGCGGTTATGGATATACAAAAGAATATCCAGTGGAAAGATTTATGCGTGATGCAAAAATAACTCAAATTTATGAAGGTACCCAAGAAATTCAGCGTTTAGTCATTTCCCGGATGCTCTAATTAAGAAAGTCTTAACGGAAAGCAGGTGGTCCTTTGGCAGAAAAACAAAAAGTCTACGCTTCCGTAAAAGATGAGCGATTGATTAATATTCGCCGGGAGCAAATGGTTAAAGGGGCCATCTCTCTTTTTAAGGAGAAGGGATTTCATCGTACGACGACAAGGGAGATTGCCCGCAAAGCCGGTTTCAGTATTGGAACCCTTTATGAATACATTCGTTCAAAGGAAGATATTTTATATTTAGTTTGTGATCAAATATATGATGAAGTTCAGTCGAAAATTCAGGACGCACTTGATTTGAAAAAAGTCACCATTGAAACGATTCGGGAAGGAATTACTTCATATTTCCTGGTGATTGATGAAATGCAGGATGAGGTTTTGGTGTTATATCAAGAGGCGAAATCATTGACAAAAGAATCGTTGCCATATGTTTTGAAAAAGGAAATGCAAATGGTGGCTATGTTTGAACAGTTGATTCAATTGTTTAGTGAAAACTACGGGCTGCTTTTAAATGATAAAGAAATAAAATTGTTGGCTCATAATATTTTTGTTCATGGGCAAATGTGGAGCTTCCGCCGGTGGGCATTACAAAAAATATACACACTAGATGAATATACCAATATGCAGGTTGAACTGTTTATCCAAGGGGTGCAAACTTTCTCCGGGAAAAAGAGAGATCATCCATTTAAGCCAGCTTAAACGCAAGGCAAAAAGCATTTTTCGTGTTGCGGGTATAAATCTGACCAGAAAACAATTTTTGACACGTAGTTCAAAAAGTATTCGTTACTACGAGTTACGGGTTTTAATTAAGAACATTTTTTCATATAAGGGGATAGGGGGAGAAAGCATGGAGACAAAGGTTTACCAAGCAAAACATCCGATTCGCTTTGTGACAGCATCCAGTCTGTTTGATGGTCATGATGCGACCATTAATATTATGCGGCGGATTCTTCAAGCGAGTGGAGCCGAGGTCATCCATCTGGGACATAACCGCTCTGTTGAGGAAATTGTTAACGCCGCCATCCAAGAAGATGTTCAAGGAATTGCGGTTACTTCTTATCAGGGTGGACACATGGAATTTTTTAAATATATGTATGATCTCCTTCATGAAAAGGGTGCCGGACAAATCCGGATTTTTGGCGGTGGTGGCGGTGTAATTCTGCCAAAAGAAATAAAAGAATTACATGAATATGGAATCGCTCACATTTTTTCACCGGAAGATGGACGTGTGCTCGGGTTGCAGGGAATGATTAACCTCATGCTCGAACAATGCGATTTTCCAACAATCAATGAGGAAGTAGCCAACCAAGTTGTGAATTTACAAAACCAAAACCAATACGCAATTGCCAAAATGATTACATTGGCGGAATATTTATCAGACAAACGGATCGCAACAAATGTTGGTGAATTGGCTCCAGGACTTGAAACGATTTTAGAAAAGGTCAAGGAAGCGGAAAAAGCGGTACCGGTTCTTGGTATTACCGGTACAGGCGGGGCCGGAAAGAGTTCCCTAATAGATGAATTGGTCCTTCGTTTTTTAAGTGAATTTCCCGAAAAAAAATTGGCCATTTTGTCGGTTGATCCAACGAAACAAAAAACCGGCGGTGCGCTTCTTGGTGACCGCATTCGAATGAACGCCATTTTTTCACCGCGTGTATTTATGCGTTCTTTGGCTACCCGTAACTCCAAAAGTGAATTGTCACTCGCCATTCGAGATGCTTTAGCAATTACAAAAGCATCCGGATTTGATTTTATCATTGTTGAAACGAGCGGGATCGGCCAAGGTGATGCCGAAATTCGCGCAATTAGCGATGTCGCCCTCTATGTTATGACCAGTGAGTTCGGAGCACCGTCCCAATTAGAAAAGATCGATATGATTGACTATGCTGATCTTATCGCCATTAACAAATTTGAAAAAACAGGATCAGAGGATGCAAGAAGGCAAGTACAAAAACAGTATCAACGCAGTCATGAACTTTTCCATGTATCGCCCGAAAAAATGCCTGTTTATGGGACCATCGCCAGTCAATTCAACGATCCGGGAACAAACGCATTATTTGCAGCTATCATTGAGAAATTTAATGAGGTGCTGCACTTGGGCTGGTCAACCTCCTATTCTAAAAAAGAGGTTGTTGAAAAACATGATATTATCATCCCAAACAGTAGACGGTATTATTTACGGGAGATTGCTGATACTGTCAGAAATTATCATAAAAGGGTTGAAGAACAAGTTGAATATGCCCGAAAACTTTTCCAAATCGAAGGTACCATCGAGCTAACTAAAGGAAATGAAACAGAAGGGGCGCTCATTGATTTATTAGAAGCTTGGAAAAACAAGATGGCCGACAAGCTGAACGATACTTCGAAAAAAATTATTGAAAACTGGGATCAAACAAAAGAAACATACGCAAAAGACCGGCTCGTAACTAAAGTCCGTGATAAAGAAATAACGACTGAATTACGAACAAAAAGTCTTTCAGGTTTATGGATTCCGAAAGTCGCTTTACCAAAATACAAGGATTATGGGGAAATTTTACGTTGGGTATATAAAGAAAATGTTCCGGGTGCATTTCCTTTTACGGCTGGAGTGTTCCCGTTTAAGCGGAAAGAAGAAGACCCGAAACGTCAATTTGCCGGAGAAGGGACACCGGAGCGAACCAACAGGCGCTTCCATTATTTGTCAAAAGATGACCCGGCCAAACGACTAAGTACGGCGTTTGATTCCGTTACATTGTACGGTGAGGATCCGGATTATCGACCTGACATTTATGGAAAGGTTGGCGAGAGCGGTGTCAGTGTTTGTACCTTAGATGATATGAAAAAATTGTATCAAGGATTTGACTTATGCCATCCGTTAACATCCGTTTCGATGACCATTAATGGACCGGCACCGATTATTCTTGCTATGTTCATGAATACCGCCATTGAACAGCAAGTTGAACTTAAGGAAAAAGAATTAGGGCGACCATTAACCGAAGAAGAATATGAAAAAGTTAAAGCCTACACATTGTCAACCGTTCGGGGTACGGTACAAGCGGATATTTTAAAAGAAGACCAAGGACAAAATACATGTATTTTTTCGACTGAATTTGCCTTACGTATGATGGGGGATATTCAACAATATTTTATCGATCATCAAATTCGAAACTATTACTCGGTATCCATTTCCGGTTACCATATAGCCGAGGCCGGTGCCAATCCGATCACCCAATTGGCCTTCACCTTGGCGAACGGCTTTACGTATGTAGAATATTATTTAAGCCGTGGCATGCATATTGATGACTTTGCTCCAAACTTGTCATTCTTTTTCTCAAACGGGCTCGATCCGGAATATAGTGTTATCGGCCGTGTAGCAAGGAGAATTTGGGCGATTGTCATGAAAGAAAAATATGGGGCCAATGAACGGAGTCAAAAATTGAAATATCATGTTCAAACATCCGGTCGGTCCCTTCATGCTCAAGAGATTGATTTTAATGATATTCGCACCACTTTACAGGCATTAATGGCGATTTATGATAATTGCAATTCGCTCCATACAAACGCCTATGATGAAGCAATTACAACGCCGACAGAAGAATCGGTACGTCGGGCGATGGCCATTCAAATGATTATTACAAAAGAATATGGGCTAGCTAAAAATGAAAACCCGTTGCAAGGTTCCTTCATCATTGAGGAATTAACAGATCTTGTTGAAGAAGCAGTATTACAGGAATTTGAGCGACTGAATGATCGCGGTGGTGTTCTCGGTGCGATGGAGAGTCAATATCAACGCGGAAAAATTCAAGATGAATCACTATACTATGAGACGAAAAAGCATTCAGGGGAACTGCCGATCATTGGCGTGAACACATATTTAAATCCGAATCCGCCAAAAGAAGAAGAAATAGATAATATCCAAGTAGCCCGGGCATCAAAAGAGGAAAAAGAAACTCAAATTAAAAACTTAATGAAATTTAAAGAACGAAATCAAGATAAAGTGGAAGATGCATTGCGGAAACTAAAACAGGTGGCTCTTTCCGGGGGGAATATTTTTGAAGAATTGATGGAAACGGTAAAAGTCGCCAGCCTCGGGCAAATTACCAATGCCCTGTACGAAGTCGGCGGTCAGTATCGAAGGAATGTATAAACCGGATACGGCAAAAAATGATAACTAAAATAAGATATTAAAAGGGGAGTACCGACTCATATGATGCAAAGTCGGAATCCCCTGCTTTCATTTTTCAGTTTTTCAGGTGTGAAGCCAACGCTTTTCAGAGTCAGTTTAGCCGGGTATAATTAAAGAAGTGAACTTTAAAACTAACTTTAATGTTTCACCATACGAATAAAAATATTTTCGCCGGACATCTAAAAATTGACAATAAATTGTTTTATAATAAAATTGGTAGGAAAGAAGGAAATAGGGATTTTATAAATAAGATTATCTCTACCCCAAGATGTCGTTATTGGGAAGTGAAATGAACTTGAAATATCTTCTAATCGTCGTTATAATTATTCTCTCTATATATGGAATATCTTTTTTCTATGATATGCAGCTGGGTGCTATTCCATTTTTAATTCTCTCTATATTTTTTATCTATATTGCCTGGCAAGAATATAAAAAAGGTGACTAATTCCACGCCATAAAATATCATTATTTGACGAATGACACAGACTAGCATAAACAGATAACTTTTGTTTATAATGAATAATATGCATGAAGAGTGGGTATCCAGTTTTTATAGCAATCATTCCATAAAGAAATCTTTTCTGTTTTTGTTAAGAGAGAAAGGACGTGCACAAGTGAGTTTAGAAAATTTAACCCAAGAACAATTACAGGAAATGTCATTAATCGAAATTGCATATGAACTTTTGTATGACAGAAAACAACCTATGCACCTAAATGATTTAGTAGATGAGGTTGCTAAATTATTGGGTGCAACAAAGGAAGAAGTCCAGGAAAATATTGCTCAATTTTATACGGATTTGAACATTGACGGTCGGTTTTTAAATGTCGGCGGTAATATTTGGGGATATAAAGGATGGTATCCGGTTGAACAATATGAAGATGATTTTGTTCCGACAGTCCGTTCGAAAAAGAAAAAGGCAAAAGTTGATGAAGTGGAAGACGATTTTGAGGAATTGGAAGAGGATCTTGTTGAATACGAAGAAGATTTAGATGAATTCATCGATGAGGATGAAGATGAGGATGAATTTATAGAAGAAGATGACCTTGAAGATGTTGATGATGTATTTGAAGATGACGAAGATATTGTTGAGGAAGAAGATGAGGAACTAATCATCGATGAGGAATTTGAGGAAGAGTTGGACGATGAAGAAGATATAGATGAAGACGAATATATTGAAGAAGACGAAGAATCGTGAGCACATTCTTGACATTTTAACTTTTCCTATGTATTATTCTATTTGGGCTCAATAAAAAATAAAAATATATTTGTTCATTTTAAAAAAGCAAATAGCTCCCTTACATCAGTAAGTGGGGCTTTTTTGTTTTTTCTTTTTTTTATAAAGTAACCACTGGTTTTGTAAACTATGATTAGAAAAAATAGTAAGGAGAGATTTCATTATGACAAAATATGTATTTGTCACAGGCGGGGTTGTTTCATCTTTAGGAAAAGGGATTGTTGCAGCATCACTCGGCCGCTTACTAAAAAATCGCGGTTTAAAAGTAACCATTCAAAAATTTGATCCATATATCAATGTGGACCCGGGAACCATGAGTCCGTATCAACATGGTGAAGTGTTTGTTACCGATGATGGTGCAGAAACAGACCTCGATTTAGGCCATTATGAACGTTTTATCGATATTAATTTAAATAAATATTCCAATGTTACGACAGGAAAAATTTATTCACGGGTAATAAAAAAGGAACGTCGCGGGGATTATCTTGGGGCTACTGTTCAAGTCATTCCGCATATTACGAATGAAATCAAAGACCAAGTTTATCGTGCCGGAAAAGAAACAAATGCTGATGTTGTCATTACAGAAATTGGCGGGACCGTCGGAGATATTGAATCATTACCATTTTTGGAAGCCATTCGCCAGTTAAAGAGCGATCTTGGTTCATCTAATGTTATGTATATTCACTGCACGCTTGTTCCATATATTAAAGCAGCCGGTGAAATGAAAACAAAACCAACACAACATAGTGTAAAAGAGTTACGCAGTCTCGGGATTCAACCAAATGTCATCGTTGTACGAACAGAAATGCCAATTTCCCAAGAGATGAAAGATAAAATCGCTTTATTCTGTGACATCGATTCGCAAGCAGTAATTGAATCAAGGGATGCGGATACTTTATATGAAATTCCCCTTTCTATGCAGTCCCAAGGTTTGGATACCATTGTTTGCAATTATTTAAAAATCGTCAGCCATGAACCGAATATGTCCGAATGGGAAGCATTGGTAAATAAAGTTCGAAACTTGTCCAAGACGGTCAAAATTGCCTTGGTCGGTAAATATGTCGAATTACAAGATGCCTATATATCGGTTGTAGAGTCATTAAAGCATGCCGGTTATGTATTTGACTCGGATATAGATATTCATTGGATTAATGCTGAACATGTGACTGAAGAAAACGTGGCGGAATTACTTGGTGATGCAGACGGTATTTTGGTACCGGGCGGTTTTGGTGATCGCGGAATTGAAGGGAAGATTACAGCAATTCAATACGCTCGTGAAAACAAAGTTCCTTTCCTTGGGATATGCTTAGGAATGCAATTAGCTTCCATTGAATTTGCTCGTCATGTCGTTCGATTAAACGGTGCTCATAGTTCTGAAATTAATCCGGACACAAAACATCCGATTATAGCACTTTTACCGGAACAAGAAGATGTAGAAGATATGGGAGGAACATTACGCCTTGGCCTTTACCCATGTAAAATTGTAGAAGGAACGAAGGCATTTAATGCGTATGAAGATGAACTCATTTATGAACGTCATCGTCATCGCTATGAGTTTAATAACCAATACCGTCAAATAATGGAAGAAAAAGGTTTTGTTTTTTCAGGAGTTAGTCCGGACGGCCGTTTAGTTGAAATTATTGAGTTAAAAGATCATCCATGGTTCGTCGCATCGCAATTTCATCCGGAGTTTAAATCGAGACCGACAAAACCACATCCATTGTTCAGAGAGTTTATCCGTTCATCTTTAAATAATCGGGAAGGAAAATAAGTTTGTTCATTTGGCATCCTTCGCCAACGCTAAATTAGAAAGAGAATTGTTCAAAAAATAATGAAACTACCATAGGTTCGCACCCAAAAAGCTTATTCACTACATTTAGTGAAATTTTTCTTTAAGCCTTTTTGGGTGTTTTTTAATAGAGGGGCTATTATGGACAAAATGCGAAATCATCAAGCGAAAACTGTCCAATAAACCGGTTATTATGTTAAGAACCAAATGCATAATCTTCCATTATTTCATCAATTCGGAATTTTAACGAATGATAAACATATAATGCGGCTATCGCATGCGGATACATCGTTCTGCCACCCCGCTCATCCGGAACAAGGCCGGTGTCAATATGGAGATTGATACATACATCAGCTAAATTTTCTACTGGATTTACGTCTTTCACAGATATTGAACCGACAACAACAAACGGCACCTGAAGCGAACGCAGTTTTTTAGCCAGCACCACAACTTGCTCATTAGCAATATTTCGTGAAAAAATTAACACACGATCCGCCGTCGATAGCTGTTCAAATGTATCACCGGTCCATTCTTGCACTCTTTGCAAAGGCTCTTGTCCATATTTAGCCTCCAAAAAAACACTTCTCAAATCATTTTCACCAAAAATATAAATCGAACCTTCACCAACTAATGCCTGAGCCAACAATCTGGCTGCATCCTCTATATCAAGTTCTTGTTCACTAATTTTTTGTAAACGCCCAATCAATTGCGTAGTAAATATTTTCGACAAACCGCTTCACTCCTTTCACCCCATTTTAACAAAAACACCTTCTCTAAAAAAGAATAAATCTATACTAAGCTTTTTGCAATGTAAAAATTTTTATCTTGTTTCAAGAAAAAGGTGGCGGCTTATCCCATCTGATTTTTTTTAAAAATCAACCAACGACGCGTTGAATTTTATAAATTATTTTTGAAAAAATCAGAAATAATTTACGCACCCTGTGATTGACCAACCTCTTTTTGTTGATTATGGGAGCACTTGACAGCAGATTTGACAAATGAGCAACTGTGCATGGTGGAAGTGTGTGGTTTTCATGTTGTGCATGTCGATTTGTAAGGAGGCGCATGAAATAAATTCATACGCCTTCTCTTTTTATTTTGGGTTACTGAATAATTAGAAGCAAGGGGCTTCTTCCAAATGATTTATCATAACCAGAAGCTGTACGAATTTTCAGTTATGCCATGATCACAAATGTTTTTTTGAAAATCTACATTCAATAGCATTTAAGTGAACGCCAAAGAAATACTTTCCTATTTGCTAAAATAACCAAAAAACATTAGAAAAATATTAGGTTTGCTATTTAATGTAATATAAAAAGATGTTTCCGTTTCGTTGTGAACTACTTGATGAGAGGATGAATCATAAACCTTTTGGTACACGTTAAGAAAGGATAAATATCCAGCAAAGAATCGAATTTGACGTGATGGGAAATGTTAAGAGTTACGTATAAGTGTATAAGGAAAGCTTCCCGGTATACAATCGCAGCCGAAAAAGGTTCTCTTTTTTTCGGTGAATAGAGAAGCTTCGGTCGCATGACCTCGCAAGCGAAAATGTTGGCTTGCGACGGCTCTTGGTTGCCTAAAGCCTCGGACGCCCGAGTTTTCTTTATTTGTAGTTACTAATTGATATCAAGAATGATGAAAGTAAAGTTCAATGAAGAAAAAATTGCAGCGCTGTTCCAATATTTATGAAAAAGGAGTTTAACTTAAGGAAAATTAGTGAACTTGATCATATTATTCGCATAGAACAAGTCAAAAAATGAAAGCAAGCGACGGAAAGATCGCAATGGTATATGATCAAAGATTGGAATCAAATCGTCTGTTTATGGTTTTTGACGGTGTGCAGCCTTGCGGACAGTGTCAGACTTCGTTCGTGCAAACGTATTCGTTTGTCTAGCAGATGGGAACTCAGCCTTAAAGCGGAATGGAACGGGCAAGCAAGTAGCTTTATGACATTTTTACTCTCTCCCTTTGCAAAGGTTTGGGCAGTGTGGCATACATCTGCAATCGATTACAAAGCATTGATTTTCAACAAACCAAATCTTACACTTCCTAAGGATATGATGAAAGATTACAATAAGAAATATACTTGGTTCTAAATATTGTGAGCAGCGAAGGAAAAAACATTGTGATTGGATTCTAGACGGAGCGTAGGAATTTTGATAACGTTATTAGATCCAAAACGAAAGAAAACAACTTGAGAACGTGGATAAGCTATTATCAAAAGATTATATATGGATAAGAGTATTCTTTCTGATATTTTAAGAGGGTATCTGTTCTGCATGAATAGTGAATGACTTGACAAGCGTGTTCCAACTTCAATGAACGATAAGGTGGGATCTGGAAGCATGCATTTGAAGAAAATTTTAGTTGTAGATGATAATGAAGATATTTGTCTTACAATCAAGCAATATTTGGAACTTTATCATTACACGGTGGAATATGTACATAACGGCACCGAGGCATTGCAAATCATTAACAATGATTTTGATTTGATTATCTTGGACATTATGATGGAAGGCCTTGATGGAATGGAATTGTGTGGGATTATCCGTGACAAAGTGAATTGTCCGATTATTTTTGTCAGCGCAAAAACGTTGGAGGAAGACAAAGTTCAAGCTCTATCCATCGGCGGGGACGACTACATGACCAAACCTTTCAGTTTAAAAGAGTTGAAAGCAAGAATTGATTCCCATTTAAGACGGGAAGAGCGGATCCGTTCGAATGACAGGCATTTGTTAAGTTCTAAAAATATTACCATCGATCTTTTGGCCAATGAAGTCTTTTGTAAAGGGGTTCAATTGCATTTAACAAAAAAGGAATATGAGATTATTAAATTGTTAATGTTGAATAAAAATATGGTCTTTTCTAAGGATAGAATTTTTGAACGGGTATGGGGATTGGATTCGGAAAGTCAATTAGAAACGGTGACGGAAAGCATTAAAAACATTCGGAAGAAAATCCGGTCTTTGGATAAGGAAAACTCCTATATTAAAACATTATACGGATTAGGCTATAAATGGGATGTTACAAATGAAAAAGGATAAAACAATAAAAAGAGATTTTTATTTATTGGTTGTAAAGGTCTTTTTATCAACGATTTTGTCTTCGGCAGTTACTTATTTATGTTTAATCTATTTTATCTTTATGTTTGCCGAAAATAATACGATTAAACCGACGGATTATTTTGTGAAATATTTGGATGTTATTGAAAAAAAGATTGAAGAAAGCGCTCCGGACATTTTAAACGGGGAGCTAATTAATCTAGATCAGTACAGTGAAAAAATTGAAGGGGAAGTATTGGATATCAATGGCAATCATCTTTACGGCGATCAGGATGTTGCGGGATATAAAGTGAAAGTCGGTGAAGTAATTAATCGTGAGATTGTAAAAGGAAGCTACGTTTACAGATTTATCCCCATTAAACATGATAATGCCATTCAAGCGGTGTATGTGCTGAAAGCTCCTTTCGGGTTTATCATTAATAATCAGGATCGCCTCGGAATCGTGTTTATTTATGTTGTGTTGTTGATTTCTCCGTTAATATTTTTTGTGATTTATTTAATTTTTTATACGTCCAAGCTGTATAAATCCTTGTTTAATAATATTAAAGTGTTGCTTCAGGCTTCGGATAAAATTTCCAAAGGAGATTTTGATTTTAAGATCTCGGGATTGAAAAGAAAAGAGTTTATGAGGATCCAAGATTCGTTTAATACGATGATCGACGCTTTGAAAGAGATGATTGAAAGCATATCCAAGATCGATGATGAACGAAAAATCATGGTGTCGTCGATTGCCCACGACATACGAACGCCGTTAACTGTTATTCAAGGGCAAATGGATTTAATTAACGATTTGAAAGACATAGAAAAATTTGATATTACCCCGCATTTGGATATTATTCGGAAAAATTGCAGCAAAATGAGCATGCTTACGGACAATTTGTCGCTTCTTTATAAAGTGGAAAACGTCGACTTTTTGTTGAATATTAAAAGAGTTGATTTGGGTAAAATGCTTCATGAGAAAAAACAAGAAATATCAACCATGGCTCATTATAAAAAAAACGTTCATATTCATTTTGATGTCCACTTAAGCAAACGATATTATTTTCTTGATGAAGCCATGTTAATGAGGGTTTTGGATAATATTTTGTATAACAGTCTGAGATTTACAACCAGCGGGGAAATTAAACTTGAAGTACATGATGAATCCGACGGTCATTCAAGCAAAATTTATTTTAAATGTTCGGATACGGGGACTGGATTTAAGGAGAAAGACACTTCTCAGTTATTTAAAGCATTTTATCAAGATGTGCAATATAAAGACCATGTCGGCTTAGGTCTTTATATTTCGAAAAAAATTGTCAATAATTTTGATGGACAGATTCAGGCGTACAATAACGAAAACGGTGGTGCAACCGTTGAGTTTTATATCAAGGAACAATCCATTATTTGTTATCAATTGAGTGAAAAATCATCTTTTTGATAGAAGGATTTTTATAATAAGGATGTTGACAGATTCCAGCTGTTATAAAAAGAGGTATCTCCCCCTATTTTTAAGTTTCAAAAAGTTGGCAAGCGCCAAATGCGTTCCTACCTAGTTAAGGCGAGGATCATTTGGCGTTTACGTTCCAAATTTATCTGATTATTCAGTTTCTTATGCGTAGAGTGTGTCAAATTTAAATCAAAATCATTATAAAAACTTTATATTGAAGAGGTAGTATGAAATTTGAGAACGCTCGCACTTGAAATGGGAGTTTTTCAATTGCACGACAAATGCCACTTTCATCACATTACGAGTTGCTTTTTGTTTGAAGGTCTGAAGTAAAATCAATTCTCACTTTTATCAAACTGTGCAAGATTTGGAAGGGAGAGAATTCAAGACCGAATAAAAGTTAAAACTTCATTTTTTAAAGTGAAAGGAGAAGAACCATGTCAGCGTATTTTTTGGAAACGAAACAATTAACCAAAGCTTTCGGCAAACAACTTGCCGTTGACCATGTATCAATCAGGGTCAAGGAAAAAACGATTTACGGATTGCTTGGACCGAACGGAGCCGGGAAATCAACCATTTTAAAAATGTTAACGGGTCTTTTGCGGCCGACAAAAGGCGAAATTCTCTTTAATGGGCATCTGTGGAGCAGAAAAGATCTTAAGGAGATCGGCGCGCTTATTGAGTCACCGGCCCTTTACGGCAATTTAACGGCTTATGAAAATTTGCTGGTTCATGCAAAATTATTAAATCTTCCGGATTCAAGAATTAAAGAAGTGCTGAAAATCGTGGATTTGGAAAATACAGGGAAAAAGAAAGCCTCGCAGTTTTCCTTCGGGATGAAGCAACGATTAGGGATTGCCAAAGCACTTTTAAATGATCCGAAGCTTCTGATTCTCGATGAACCAACCAATGGACTGGACCCGCTTGGTATTCAAGAATTACGAAAACTTATCAGATCTTTCCCGAAACAAGGAATGACGGTCATTTTATCCAGTCATATTTTGCCGGAAGTAAAACAATTGGCCGATCACATTGGCATCATCCAAAACGGAAAACTTAAATATCAAGGAGAAATAAAGGAAGATCAAGATCTGGAAAAATTCTTTATCGATGTAGTCAGCGGATTATGAGGGAGGCTGTAAATCATGCTGAATATGATACAATCTGAACGTTTAAAATATAAGCGGACTTTTGCGAAAAAGCTTGTATATATTGCACCTCTTTTCTTTGTACTATACGCCATTATTACCATGCCTACGATCCAATCCAAATATAATTATTTCGAATACACGGTATTTAATTGGTGGCCGTTACTATTTCTTCCTTTGGGGACGGCATTGATCGCGTCACTGGCCGCCATGCGAGAAAAAAAGTCAGGAAATTACAGAGCTTTACGTTGTCACGATATCAGCATTCCGCGAATGTGGTTCAGTAAAATCATTGTGATTGCCTATTATACATTGCTTTCATCCATTGAATTGATGATTTTGTTGATCCTGTTAAAATTATTTTTACCCAACAGCATTTCATCAGCTGCTGTCGTTGTAATGGCCAGTCTTACCATATGGATCACATCGTTGGCATACATCCCAATCGGGTTGTTTTTTGCTGACCGATTCGGAACCGTTATTTCCATAATTGTCAGTTTGATCGGGATTGTTTTGGGGGTAGTCATGGCTCCGGAATCATACTGGATGTTTATTCCGTGGAGTTGGGGGATGAGATTGATGTCACCGATAGTCGGTGTTCATCCGAACGGTGTACCGTTGAAAGAAGGGAATCCTTTGTTGGATCCTTCTGTTATTCCAATAGGCATTCTTGCCTCCATTGTTATTTTTGTTTTATTATCTCTTGTTACCGCGTTTTGGTTTTCGAGAAAAGAGGTGAACTGAATTGTCTTTTTTGCATGTTTTGTCATCCGAATGGCTAAAGACAAGGCGTACAACCATTAGGCTGATCGTGTTTGTGATGCCGATTATTTATCCAATTTTTATGTTATGGTATTTTTCCAGATATAAGGATCCATCTTTTTGGCAAGTGAAAATATATGGAGGATTTTTTGAGGTATTGAGCGTTTCGTTACCGATTGTGATTTCTTTACTTACCGGTTTGATGGCCTATCAAGAAGAAAAGTCGGGAAGTTTCATGAATGTGTTGACG
The DNA here is from genome assembly GCF_000751775.1 of Caldibacillus thermoamylovorans. Taxonomy (GTDB): domain Bacteria; phylum Bacillota; class Bacilli; order Bacillales; family Caldibacillaceae; genus Caldifermentibacillus; species Caldifermentibacillus hisashii. The sequence goes on along the minus strand of NZ_CCRF01000102.1, from coordinate 6,983 downwards.
GGTCCTGTTTCAAGAGCGAAATTTTACTTTGGAAAACTTTCTTTACTTATTTTTGCCGCCATTGCGGATATATTCTTGGCAACTTTCCTTATGTTGTTAGGGATGAGATATATTTTGAACATAGAAAATGTGCATTACGATTTATTTTTGCAAGGAGCGCTTTTGTCCTTGGTCGGATCACTTATTCTTTTTTCCTTGCATTTGCTGATCAGTTTTGCATTCGGGATGGGTGCGTCTATTGCGATCGGTGGCGGAGGATTCCTTGTTTCAGCAATTATTGGGGCAACGGTTGTGGGCGATCATATTTGGCCATATATTCCGTGGGCTTGGACCGTTCGCCTTTCGCAAGTTCCTATGTTATTGATGCTTAAGGTCAAACATGCATTCGGAATGGAGTTGTCGGACTTGTATTTTCAAGAGTTGATGAAAGGGATCATACCCGCAAGTATATGTTTTATTCTCGTAACATTACTAGGCTTCGTTTGGTTTAATCGTTGGGAAGGGGGCAAGTCCTATGAATAAAGGAAAAAATACAGGGGAAGGAGGAGAAAAGAAAAGTGAAAAATTCCATCCTGCTTATGGCTGTTGCCGGGGTCATTCTTTTGGGAGGATGTTCCCTATTAAAAGATTTGAAACATACCGCCTCCGAGAATATGGAGATTGATAAAAAGTTGCCGAAATATAAGTTGAATATGGAAAATTTTAAGGAAATCAGCTATGAGGGTAAAACCTATGTGATTCAAGAAGCGGAAGTTACGAAAGAAGATTTGGATGAACCGATTGGAAAGGTTACGGAAACGATCACGATTAATGAAAATAATGAGATACTAAGCAAAAAAGAGCTTAAAAAAGTTGAAGTGGTTCCAAAGGGAAAAGATGAGAAACGAACGCATTTAAACTATGGTTGGGTATACAGCATAAAAGATGTAAGTCCGGATGAAGAAGTTGCGGTAGTTATAAACAATCAATTTCGTGTAGCAAAAATAAAACTTGTAGATGAATAATTTTCAATAGTTCTAATCCTGATAAACAAAAAGGGATCATTAAGCCACTCATTACTATCTGAAAGCGGTGCTCATCATATAGGCGGCTGATGTCTGTTGCTTCCAGCGTTTGATCCGTACATACTAGAAAGACAACCGATTACTCAACCGAAAATCGTCTTAACGCCATCCTGTAAATTCATGAACAAGGGTAGACAAAACTATTTTTATAGGAACGAATCGATATATTTTCCAGCCCGAAGAGTAAATATTTCTTGAAATAATTCCACTCAAACTTTACTGAATATGGGACAAGGAGATTATATAAAAACTTATTGCATTTTATTGCATTGGCATTAGGGGGCAAGTTTTTAATCTCTCCTTTCCAAGTCCTTGGGCTACAAGCAATCTATAACATCGCTATTCCTTCTATAACGAAGAAGGAATAGTTAAGTTTTTGTCGAATATAAATGAAGGGGAATCCGTTGGGATAAAGGGAATTTTAAAGGATAGGGGAGAAGCGAAAATGGATAATGGAAAAATTTTAATCGTGGATGATCAGTTTGGCATTCGCTTATTACTTAATGAGGTATTTAAAAAGGAAGGTTATCAAACTTATCAAGCGGAAAACGGCCAAATTGCTTTGGAACTTGCGGGTATGCATTCACCTGACCTAGTTGTTTTGGATATAAAAATTCCGGGAATGGATGGAATTGAAATTTTGAAACGAATGAAAGAAATAGATCCATCCATTCGTGTAATTATTATGACCGCAGACGGAGATCTGAAAATGATTCATAAGGCAAAGGAATTAGGGGCACTTACCCATATTGCAAAGCCTTTTGATATAGAAGAATTGGCTAAAACAGTTAAGGAAATTTTATCGGATAAAATATTAGAAAAGATGTAAAATATAAATGGTGTTCACTAAATTTTTTATTTTGTAGTTTTAATCACATGGTAAAATGTTTGTGATTTTGGTATCATAATAATTGTGTGAAATAAGAGCCATTTTCTATTGAACATTTACATATTTTTTCATGGGTGTGGAAATTGGTAATTTGATGTAGGAGGAGATTGCATTATGCCGTTAGTATCAATGACCGAAATGTTGGAAAAAGCAAAAGCAGGCAAATATGCTGTAGGTCAATTCAATATCAATAATCTGGAATATACACAAGCAATTCTACAGGCTGCTGAAGAAGAAAAATCCCCGGTTATTCTGGGTGTTTCTGAAGGTGCCGCACGTTATATGGGCGGATTCAAGCTAGTAACAGCAATGGTAAAAGCTTTAATGGAAGAGTATAAAATTACGGTTCCTGTTGCCATCCATCTTGACCATGGTTCCAGCTTTGAATCATGCGCAAGAGCAATTCACGCAGGTTTCACATCGGTAATGATCGATGCAAGTCATCACCCATTTGAAGAAAATATTCAAATCACTTCAAAAGTTGTTGAATTGGCTCATTTGCACGGGATATCTGTTGAAGCTGAATTAGGAACTGTCGGCGGTCAAGAAGATGATGTTGTTGGCGAAGGAATTATCTATGCGGATCCGAACGAATGTGTTGAACTGGTTAATCGTACCGGTATTGATGCTCTAGCACCGGCTTTAGGTTCTGTACACGGTCCTTACCATGGTGAACCAAACTTAGGTTTCAAGGAAATGGAAGAAATTGCAAAATTAACTGGAAAACCACTTGTTCTTCATGGCGGAACCGGTATTCCAACACATGATATCCAAAAAGCTATCTCACTTGGAACTGCAAAAATCAATGTGAACACAGAAAACCAAATCGCTTCTGCAAAAACAGTTCGTGAAGTACTAGCGAAAAACGCTGATCTTTACGACCCAAGAAAATATCTTGGACCGGCAAGAGAAACCATTAAAGACACGGTAAAAGGTAAAATGAAAGAATTTGGCTCTGTCGGTAAAGCTTAAGTTGTTGAATTGGCTTTAGCACTGACCAATCGAATCATAAATTTTAAGGCTATCCGTATAACGGGAGTACAACGTCCCGATCAGGATAGCCTTTTTTATAGTACTGGCAAATATTTTGAAAGCTGCTAGTAGTTGCGTGTATAATTAATACTTATCTACTCTATTTATATATATTTAATATCAAAAAAATAATATAGTTGAACTAGTCATGCAGAAATGTTATAACGTAGACAGAACTGTGTTAATAAATCCTAATTTGGATAATATGTAATTAATTGATAAAATAGAAGCAGTGGAGAAAACGATTACTTGATTATAAATGAATCTGTCATACCTATAGTAGGAAGGGAGATAACCATGGATAAAATAAAAGTCATTGGTGGAAAAACATTAAAAGGATCTGTCAAAATAAGCGGTGCAAAAAATAGTGCCGTTGCATTAATCCCGGCAAGTATTCTCGCTGAATCTCCTGTAACCATCGAAGGATTACCGGAAATTTCAGATGTTGAAATCTTGAAAAAATTGTTAGAAGAAATCGGTGGTGTTGTACACTTAGAAGATCAAGATATAACAATCGATCCATCAATGATGACATCAATGCCGCTCCCGAATGGCAAGGTGAAAAAACTGCGCGCTTCCTATTATTTAATGGGTGCCATGCTCGGACGTTTCAAAAAAGCTGTCATTGGTTTGCCGGGCGGCTGTCATTTAGGTCCCCGTCCAATTGATCAACATATTAAAGGCTTCGAAGCGCTTGGTGCAAAAGTAACGAATGAACAGGGCGCCATCTATTTACGTGCCGATGAATTGAAAGGAGCACGCATTTATCTTGATGTAGTCAGTGTCGGGGCGACGATCAATATTATGTTGGCAGCAGTTCGGGCAAAAGGAAAGACAGTAATTGAAAATGCTGCAAAAGAACCGGAAATTATTGATGTTGCTACATTGTTAACCAATATGGGGGCAAAAATTAAAGGTGCCGGTACCGATATTATCCGGATTGAAGGAGTAGACCATTTACACGGATGCCGACATACGATCATTCCCGATCGTATTGAGGCGGGTACATATATGATTTTAGCCTCGGCAATGGGTAGAGGAGTTCTTGTCGACAATGTTATTCCCTACCATCTGGAGTCGCTCATTGCAAAATTAAGAGAAATGGGTGTGTCTGTTGAAACATCAGATGATCAAGTCTATATCTCAAAGGCGAAAAAGCTCGTTGCCGCTGATATAAAGACATTGGTATATCCCGGATTTCCTACCGATCTTCAGCAGCCGATGACAGCATTACTAACTAATGCGGAAGGAACTAGTGTGGTGACAGATACGATCTATTCTGCCCGATTCAAACATATTGACGAATTAAGAAGAATGAATGCAAATATTAAAGTGGAGGGCAGATCAGCCATTATTACCGGTCCCGTCCAATTAAACGGAGCGAAAGTAAAAGCAACTGATTTACGGGCCGGTGCATCACTTTTAATAGCCGGTTTAATGGCACGGGGGTTAACGGAAATAACCGGTGTCGAACATATTGATCGCGGATACAGTCATGTTGTCGAAAAGCTTCAAGGTTTAGGGGCCAACGTTTGGAGGGAAACGCTGACGGAAGAAGAAATGGAGCAGGTGAAAAACTCCTGATGTTTGTCATAGCTAGGGGTTGACCGAGGCATATGAAAAAATGTCTGACCACATGCCTCTCAAAAAATTCATAAATAAGGTCGATTGAATCCCGGTTCTCCCTTCACTCAGCAGTCGCTTGACATCATGACCCGTCCAATCAAGCGACTTTTCTTTAACCTCAATCCGTAAGATAGTGTGCGTCAAAAATCCGCTTACACGGTTTTTTTAACATTTTATTAACCTTCGCTGACAGACATAACAATCTTTTCCATTATTTTGTTTCAATTGTGTCCTACAAAATAAAAAAATGTGTTATAATATATTGGATCTATGTTATTCGTTAAAAAATAGTTTTTCAGGGGGATTACCGGATGGAAAGAAGTTTGTCAATGGAATTAGTTCGAGTGACGGAAGCCGCCGCATTAGCATCAGCCAGATGGATGGGACGGGGAAAGAAAAATGAAGCGGATGATGCTGCAACTCAAGCAATGCGACAAGTTTTAAACACAGTCCCTATGAAAGGAACCGTAGTCATTGGCGAGGGGGAAATGGATGAGGCCCCAATGCTTTATATAGGTGAGAAACTTGGTACAGGAAATGGCCCGTGTGTTGATATTGCCGTTGATCCGATTGAAGGAACAAATATCGTAGCCTCCGGGAGCTGGAATGCGCTTGCAGTTCTTGCCATTGCCGATGAAGGGAATTTGTTACATGCGCCTGACATGTATATGGATAAAATTGCCGTCGGTCCCGAAGCTGTCGGACAAATCGATATTAATGCACCGGTTATCGATAATTTACGTGCGGTAGCAAAAGCAAAAAATAAAGATATTGAAGACGTTGTTGCAACAATTTTGAATCGACCGCGTCACGAAAAAATTATCCACGAAATCAGGGAAGCCGGTGCACGAATTAAACTTATTAATGAGGGAGATGTTGCCGCAGCGATTAACACCGCGTTTGATCATACCGGTGTCGATATCCTGTTTGGAATTGGCGGCGCACCGGAAGGAGTTATTGCTGCGGTTGCTTTGAAATGTCTGGGCGGAGAGTTACAAGGTCGACTCCAGCCGCAAAATGATTCAGAAGTTGAGAGATGTAAACAAATGGGTGTCGATTATAACAAGACATTACTAATGGATGATTTAGTTTGCGGGGATGATGCAATTTTTGCGGCAACAGGAATTACCGATGGAGAATTGCTCAAAGGTGTTCAATTAAAAGGTGCTTACGGATTAACTCATTCTGTCGTTATGAGGGCAAAATCAGGAACCGTTCGTTTTATTGACGGAAGACATAGCTTTAAGAAAAAACCGGACCTTGTTATGCAATAAAGAAAATTGGGCGTCTATACGACTTTGAAACTTTTTTCGGTAGTTGATTAATCAGGGTGTGAAGCGATTTTGAAACCTTTTCAGTAATAAAAGACGTAAATGCTTGTTGCGAAAAAAACTTGGACGACAAAATGCGTGTTGAACTTTTTTCGGTTGGAAAAGCACGAATAAAACTCATTTTAGCTTGCGTTAATCCAGTCTGTGATAAACCCCAATCATGTAAATCAACCCATGATTGGGTATTTTTAAGAATTTTGTCAAAAAAAGTAAAAAAATTTTCTCGACTTAAGGCATATTACTACTTTAGCTTCTTAAAAGAATATGGTAATATAGTTTTGGACTATTTGCCAAACAGTAGAGAAAATAATTTCCCTTTGAATACCAATAATTCTATGAAGAAGTAAACAAGCTGCCCCAACAGCTTACCAAATCATCACTTCTTTATTCCCTTCAAAAGAACAACCCAATTTATTAACAAACAGAAATAAATAAACATTCTATGTAAATTTGAAAAGCGTGGTGTAGATTTTGGAAGAAGTAAATGTAAATGTAAATATTGCTCAGTTGGAGAATATGAAACTGAAAGAGTTGTACGAGCTTGCACGGAAATATCAAGTTTCTTATTACAGTAAATTGACCAAAAAAGAACTGATTTTTTCAATTCTTAAGGCACGTGCAGAGCAAGAAGGTTTCTTTTTCATGGAAGGCGTTTTGGACATTATCCAGTCAGAGGGCTTCGGTTTTTTACGTCCGATCAATTATACGCCAAGCTCAGAAGACATATATATTTCAGCCTCGCAAATTCGCCGTTTTGATCTCAGAAACGGGGATAAAGTATCCGGAAAAGTACGGCCGCCAAAGGAAAATGAACGGTATTTCGGACTTTTACATGTAGAAGCGGTAAACGGTGAAAACCCTGAAACTGCGAAAGAACGTGTTCATTTCCCGGCACTTACTCCGCTATATCCGGACCGGCAAATCAAGTTAGAAACCGAACCTCATATCTTGTCGACACGGATTATGGACTTAGTTACACCGGTTGGTTTTGGACAACGGGGTTTGATTGTTGCTCCGCCTAAAGCAGGGAAAACCGTTCTA
>NZ_CCRF01000101.1 GCF_000751775.1 Caldibacillus thermoamylovorans | reverse complement strand
CAAATTGCCAATAGTATTACAAGAAACCATCCGGAAGCAGAGTTAATCGTTTTACTGATTGACGAACGGCCGGAAGAAGTAACCGATATTGAGCGCTCCGTAAAAGCAGAAGTCGTCAGTTCAACCTTTGATGAAGTTCCGGAAAATCATATTAAGGTTGCTGAGCTTGTGCTTGATCGGGCTATGCGTTTAGTTGAACATAAACGGGATGTTATCATTTTACTGGATAGTATCACAAGACTTGCCCGTGCCTATAACTTAGTAATTCCGCCAAGTGGACGGACACTTTCCGGGGGAATTGACCCGGCAGCATTCCATCGTCCAAAACGATTTTTCGGAGCTGCCCGGAATATTGAAGAGGGTGGCAGTTTGACTATTTTGGCAACGGCATTAATCGATACCGGTTCTCGTATGGATGATGTTATTTATGAAGAATTCAAAGGAACCGGTAATATGGAGCTACATCTGGACCGGGCACTTGCAGAAAGAAGAATCTTCCCGGCAATTGATATTCGGCGATCAGGCACACGGAAAGAAGAATTGTTATTACCGAAATCCCAACTGGAAATCTTATGGGCACTTCGCAAATCATTATCCGATACGCCTGATTTTGCTGAGAAATTTATAAGAAAATTGCAGCAATCGAAAACAAATGAGGAATTCATTACAACATTAACGGATGAATTAAAAAATAATGGAGTTTCGAAACGGGCATTATCATAGAAGATTTTCCTTGTTTTAAAAGGGCATTATCATAGTAGGTAGACTTTGAGCAAAAAGATCAAATGGTATTGTTTTACAGCAAACGATTATTGCTTTTTAGGAGGCAACTTGCTATAATAGTAATAGTGTTTTTTTAGCGATACCTTTATGGATGAGAAATAACTCTGTTTCAGAATGATTCAGGGCAAAAGGAGTGAAATAGGATGAAAGCAGGAATCCATCCAAATTACAAACGTGTAATGGTAAAATGTGCTTGCGGTAATGAATTTGAAAGTGGATCAGTTAAAGATGAAGTACGTGTAGAAATTTGTTCTGAATGTCACCCATTCTATACTGGTCGTCAAAAATTTGCTACTGCAGATGGTCGTGTTGAACGCTTCAACAAAAAATACGGTCTTAAACAATAGACGGTATGGTCCATTTGTGTGGCTATATGTTTCGGATATAAAACAGGCAAGAAGTTCTGATCACTTGCCTGTTTTTTTATACGTCCATTAGTGAAAATTCCATCAGCGGAGGGTTTCTTCATTCCCTCATGATGGTTAGTTGAACGAATCGGACGAATGCCGGCAGTTCAATCAGCACCTATTTTTTTGTAAATTAGAATCATAAGGTGGGAGTCTTACTACCCGTTAAAAGTGGGATAAAGCGAAAAAGGGGTTTCCATCAACGAATGTATCGATTATTATATAGATTGGGAACCAATAATAAGAAATAGACTCGTCAATTGTGATGGAAGGAGCAGCAATCAGCATGTATGTAATGAAGCAATCAGGATGGGTAGAGGTCATTTGTGGCAGCATGTTTTCCGGAAAATCCGAGGAATTAATCCGAAGAGTCCGTCGCTGTCAGTTTGCCAAACAAAAAGTAGAAGTTTTTAAACCGAAATTAGATGATCGCTACAGTAAAATAGAGGTCGTTTCCCATAACGGAGATGCCATTCATGCTCATCCGGTGAGTGATGCTGATGATATATTTGACTTTATAACAAAAGATACCGATGTGGTCGCCATTGATGAAGTACAATTTTTTGATGATCGGATTGTAGACATTGTCCAGGAATTAGCGAATGAGGGCTATCGGGTCATCGTAGCCGGACTGGATTTAGATTTTCGCGGGGAACCTTTTGGACCAATGCCGAAGTTGTTAAGTATCGCTGAACAAATAACTAAATTGCAGGCAGTTTGTACAATTTGCGGATCACCGGCCAGTCGTACACAACGATTAATTAACGGAAAGCCGGCATCTTATTACGATCCGGTCATTATGGTAGGAGCAACAGAAAGTTATGAGCCACGTTGTCGTCATCATCATGAAATCCCGGATCTCCCAAGAGAAAAATTAAGAGTGCGGCCGATAAAAATATATGGAAGGGGTGAAGTAACGGATGTCGATGTTTGATCGATTAGCTGCTGTGGAAGACCGTTATGAAAAATTAAATGAATTACTTAGTGATCCGGATGTAGTTAGTGATCCGAAGAAACTGCGGGAGTATTCAAAAGAACAGTCAGCTATTCAGGAAACCGTGCAAACCTATCGTGAATATAAACAAGTTAAAGAAGAACTCCAAGATGCAAAATTGTTGTTGGAAGATAAACTGGATGCGGAAATGCGTGAAATGGTCAAAGAAGAGGTTGCCAGCCTGGAGGAACGTGCTGAACAACTGGAGGAACAATTAAAAATTTTATTGATTCCAAAAGACCCGAATGATGATAAAAATGTCATTATGGAAATCCGTGGTGCAGCAGGTGGTGAGGAAGCGGCGTTATTTGCCGGAGATCTGTTCCGTATGTACAGTCGTTATGCTGAGAGTCAAGGTTGGAAAATTGATGTTATCGAAGCCAATTCCACCGGTTTAGGCGGATATAAAGAGATTATTTTTATGATCAATGGCCATGGTGCCTATTCGAAATTAAAATATGAAAATGGCGCTCATCGTGTCCAACGAGTGCCAACAACAGAATCAGGCGGCCGCATTCATACGTCGACGGCTACAGTCGCTGTTCTGCCGGAAATGGAAGATGTCGATGTGGAAATAAATGAAAAAGATATTCGCTTTGATACGTTTGCTTCAACGGGCGCCGGTGGGCAAAGTGTTAACACGACGATGTCCGCAGTCCGTTTAACGCACATACCAACCGGCATTGTTGTTACTTGTCAAGATGAGCGTTCACAAATTAAAAACCGCGAAAAAGCCATGAAGGTATTACGTGCCCGGATTTATGATAAATACCAACAAGAAGCGCAAGCCGAATATGATGCAAACCGGAAATCTGCAGTCGGAACCGGCGATCGTTCTGAGCGGATTCGTACCTATAATTTTCCGCAAAACCGTGTAACGGACCATCGAATTGGTTTGACTATCCAAAAACTCGATCAAATTTTGGAAGGCAAATTGGAAGAAATTATTGAAGCATTAATTTTAAATGAACAGGCGGAAAGATTAAAAAATGAAGCAAGCTGACGGAAAGTATATTTTTGAAGCTCTCAACTGGGCTTCTTCTTTTTTAGAGGAACATGGTCGGGAAAAAAATGTGTCGGAACTCGCTCTTCGCCATGTATTAAAGATGGGCCGTACCCGACTATTGCTGAATTTGCGGGAAAAGTTGAGCTTATCTGAGTGGTTCGCATTCCAAAAATTGATTTATCAACATGTTGACGGGACTCCGATTCAATATTTGCTTGGTTATGAGGAATTTTTTGGAAGGAAATTTGTCGTAAATCCGGATGTATTAATTCCCCGTCCCGAAACTGAAGAATTGGTCCTTGGCATGCTGGAAAGAGTGAAAAAATATTTTGGAACCTGTCAAGGATTGGACTGTATTGATATTGGAACGGGGAGCGGTGCCATTGCGATTACTTTAAAACTGGAAATGCCGGAATTGAATGTCATTGCCTCCGATGTATCAAAGGGAGCATTGGTTATAGCTGAGGAAAATGCGAAAAGGTTCGGTGCTGATATTCAGCTGGTTGAAGGGGATTTATTGGAACCGTTTATCGGGAAAAAGCGGTTTGACATCATTGTTTCAAATCCACCTTATATTCCGCTTAGTGATCGTGGAAGCTTATCAACAGTTGTCAAAGATCACGAGCCGCCTTCCGCTTTGTTTGGCGGACTGGATGGCCTGGATTTTTATCGAAAAATTATTCAGCAACTGCCACATGTAATCAAAGAAAAGGCATTAATCGGTTTTGAAATCGGTAGCGGCCAAGGACAAGCCATTAGGGAACTCGTCCGCGAACTATTCCCTCTTATAGATATTGAAATCGTGAATGATATCAATGGCAAAGAACGAATGGTGTATGGTTATATTGAATAAAGGTTTTTTATACTCTACAAACAAAAAGGTAAGCTCTTTGGAAACGACGGGCTTTCTACCATACGGTTTTCCAAAAGCTTACCCTTATTTAAATAAATCAAATATATTTTCAATGAATTCTACTAAAAAGAATTTTACTTCTACATCCTCTTCATTTTCTTCCACATATAGTTGTTCATTTGATTGATCGTCTGAATTTGATTTTGCCGTCACGTCATTTTTTTTCTCTTTATGTGTAGTCAGGTCTATTTTCGTGTCATCTGAAACATTTTTTCCTTTATCCTCAAATCCATCGCTCACCGCAGTCCCGCTTGAAAAATCCAAGAAACAAAGCGGTGGAAACAAGACACACCACCAATTGGCCCCGGTCCCTTCCCCAAGCGTTATTAACACTGCTTCATATTTCCCGGCTGGATAAAGAAAATTACCATATAGTTTTGTCGGAAAATCCACTTCCCCAAAACGAATTTGAACCTTCTGATTTACCCCGTTTTCTTCCAATACCTCTTTTGCCGTTGCCTCAAGAATATCTAAATTTGTAATGATTTTTTCTCTTGCCGCTTCCATGGAGGTTAAGTCGCTAACCCATTCGGTAATTTGGGCATTTACTCGATCCCGAACAATTCTTTTAATCTCTTGATCTTGTTCGGAATTACTATTTGCTAAAATTCGTAGTCGAATGGCTTCATTTGGGATAACCACTACATCTTCCTCTTGTGCAAAACTTTTTGGTAAATATAAACTAAACATACTGGCGATCGTAACCAATATGAAAAAGAATGCTATTGCATGTATCGATTTTTGCCTCATCGAATTCCTCTCCCTTCAGTAACCCATTGTTGACCAAATCTATCAATCTTATTCATTGCCATTTAAAAAAATTGCAAGGAGCGTTGTTTCTGTAATGATTGTTCGTTCCTTACTTTTATTTTTTGCACTTTTTTCCTATACTTATAAAAAGAAGTTCTAGATAAACAGTGCTCGCCTGTGGATAAAAGGATGGTTGAGGGCATATTTATCCACATTTTAAACATGTTTATCCACAGTTTTGTGGATAGTTTCATTGACTTTCACTAATTTTATGGGGTTTCATTCATGTTTTGTGGATGATAACAGTCGAACGATTATAATTTTCAACAAAGAAGGAGAAAAACATGTTAACAAAAATATGGACTGTGGATAAAACTGTGGAAAATTTATACACATATCCACAGATTATTGAAGCGGCAGAGGTATTACAAAAAAATGAAGTGGTGGCATTTCCGACAGAAACGGTGTATGGCTTAGGGGCAAATGCATTAAGCGATGAAGCTGTTAATAAAATTTATGAAGCAAAAGGCAGGCCAAGTGATAATCCACTAATTGTTCATATAAGTAAAATGGAAGATGTGGATAAATATGCGGAAGAAATACCGGAACAAGCTAAAAAATTGATGAACGCATTTTGGCCCGGTCCGCTAACAGTCATCTTAAAAGTAAAGCAAGGAATTTTATCAAACAAGGTAACGGCAGGACTTCCAACAGTAGGAATTCGCATGCCTAACCACCCTGTTGCCTTAGCGTTAATTGAAGCGAGCGGGTTACCGATTGCTGCTCCAAGTGCCAATCTTTCTGGTAAACCAAGCCCTACGAAATTCCAACATGTGTATAAGGATCTAAATGGAAAAATTTCCGGGATTGTGGACGGAGGTGAAACCGGGGTTGGTGTGGAATCAACGGTCATAGATTGTACAGAACCAATCCCGGTTATTTTGCGTCCGGGTGGTACAACAAGAGAGGAGATTGAAGGGATTATCGGTTCGGTTGGCATGGATCGGCAAGTGAAGGAAGAAGTGGAAAAACCGAAATCACCGGGGATGAAGTATACACATTATGCACCGGCTGCACCAATGTATTTGGTGGATGGCAGCCCTGCTTTTTTACAAGAAACGGTGGATTCTATGCGGAAAATCGGCAAACGTGTCGGCATATTAACGACGGATGAACGGGTAAATACATATCAAGCCGATATGGTCGTCAGTTGTGGACAAAGAGAGCAATTATCCACAGTGGCTCATCATTTATATGATGCATTACGCCAATTTGACCAAGAAAAGATCGATATGATTTACGGAGAAGTTTTTCCCCGTGAAGGAATTGGTGTTGCAATTATGAACCGCTTATTAAAAGCAGCCGGTCATCGAATAATTAAAGAACACACCTCAAACCGTTGATTAACTTTATAGATAGTATGAGCCTGTTTTTCGTCAAAACTGTCCATTAGCGCGGCTTTCCCTCCGTAGCAGTTCCCCGAAATATGAGCTGTTTTGTCCAAGAGAAAGTCGCGATGAAAAGCATGTCTATTCCCCCAAAAACCTGCATATGTTTATAAAAGCTAGTCCAAGAGTACGTTCTGGGTAGGGGGAATTACATGTCTACTGTTACAGGTGAAGTATTTACACTGTCGTTGATGGCTTTTGCGTTGGGGATGGATGCATTCTCAGTTAGCTTAGGTATGGGAATGGCCTCGATAAGGTTAAAACAAATTGTAAAAATTGGCCTGACTGTCGGGTTATTTCATATCTGGATGCCGTTGATTGGAATGCTGACCGGGAATTTTTTATCCGAACAATTTGGAGCACTTGCCACGTATGCCGGTGGGATATTATTGATCCTCATTGGTTTCCATATGTTTATGTCCGGTTTTAAAAATGATGAAAAAAGAAGTTTTAAACCGATTGGTATCGGCTTATTTTTATTTGCCATCAGTGTCAGTTTGGATAGTTTCTCTTTAGGATTAACGCTGGGAATTTTCGGTGCCAAGACTCTAACTGCAATAACGTTATTCGGCTTTTTTGCAACTATTTTAACATGGGCCGGACTATTGTTAGGCCGTAAAATGAAAGGAATTATTGGTCAATACAGTGAAGCTTTTGGCGGTTCCATTCTTTTATTCTTTGGTATTAAACTAATCTTTCCTTTTTAAATATGAAACTATTCTCTCACTTCAGCCTTCCTGCAAAAAACTTTTAATATGAACACCATTCTCGTATAATAAAATAGGGGGATTGGATATGAAAAAAATATTATTTATTTGTACCGGGAATACATGTAGAAGTCCAATGGCAGAGGCAATTGCAAGAAAGCTTGATAAAAACCTGGAAGTCAAATCAGCAGGACTTTTTGCTGTACAAGGATCTGACATTTCGCCGTTTGCAAAAGAAGTTTTACAAGAAAATGACATAGTCCACCAACACCAATCCACTCCATTTACAAAGGAAGTTGCCGATTGGGCGGATCTTATTTTGACGATGACGAAATCCCACAAAGATTATATCGTTGGTCAATATCCCGATTTACGACATAAAGTTTTTTCTTTAAAAGAATTTGTTAAGGCAGATGGAATGGATGTCAGTGATCCGTATGGCGGTTCTATTGATACATATCGACGTACATACCAGGAATTATATGACTTAATCACAAAGCTGGAGGATCAATTGCATTAGGTGTATAAAATAAATTATCAATGTCTTCAAAGGGGAGGAGCACATGAACAGAAAAAAATATAAATTTAGTCTCCGCAAAAAGCTAGTCTGGTTTACAACATTACTGGCATTGATTACTTACTCAACAAGTGCTTTTTTTATTTATATTCTTTACCCCTTATTCTTTGAAAATATCATTAATCAGTTTGTCTTCACAATTGGAACATTAGCTCTCGGAATTATTTGGTCAGGTATATTAGCTTTTTTGGCGGCATTTTTTATTGTTCGTCCGTTAAAAGATTTAGAGCAGGCTGCCATGCAAGCGGCAAGTGGAGATATTACAAAAGATGTAAAGGTTTCCAAATCAGATGATGAAATTCGGGCTGTCGGATTAGCGTTTAACTATATGCTTGAAAACTTGCGCAAAATGGTTAGGCAGATTGAGAATAATTTTTCTGAAACCAATGAAAAAGTGCTTTTAATTTCACGAGAATCAAGAAAAGCAACGGAACAAGCCGAAAATATTGCAAAGACCATTACAGAAATATCAAAGGGTGCTGAGAATTCCGCTGAGTCAATTCAAAACACGGCAGAGTCAATTGAAGATGTGATAAAAATCGCGATGGAAGTGCAGACAAAAGCGAAAAACTCTGAAAAAGAATCGAATGAAATGCTTGATGTTTTGCAAAAAAGCAGACAAGCTATTTCTTCACTCATCACCGGGATTGAAGACTTGGCTCTGGCTAATAAAGAGTCATTGGAATCGGTTCATCGCTTGGCTAAAAATGCGGAACAGGTGGAACAAATCATTCATCTTGTCGGGGATATTGCCAACCAGACGAATTTGTTGGCACTGAATGCCTCAATTGAAGCGGCACGTGCCGGTGAACATGGCCGAGGTTTTGCGGTTGTTGCAGAAGAAGTTCGGAATTTAGCAGATGAGAGTGCCAAAGCGGTTCATGGAATTTCCGAACTTTTAAATAATATTCAAAATGAAGTGAAACAAGTTCTAAACCAAATTTCCGGTCAGGTCGAATCCGTCGATCAAGAAGTAGCTAAAGGGGCCGGTACAAATCAAATGATGGAAGATATGACAGCAAAGATTTATCAAGTTGCCGAGGCCGTGAAAAATATTTCCGTATTAGTTGACCAACAAATGACCAGTATTCACAATACATCAATCCAATCTCAGGAAGTATCAGCCATTGCCGAAGAGACCTCAGCGGGTGCTGAGGAAGTGGCCGCTTCAACCCAGGAACAAACATCTGTAATTACTAATGTAGAAGAAATTGCAGTTGAATTAAAAGAACTGGCCAATAAATTGAAAGAAACGATAACACAATTTAAAATCGTATAAATGTTACAATGACGATGCGACCGAACAATACGAAAGGGAAACAAAAATCGTTTCCCTTTTTTTAATATGGTAGACAAAATTATGGCGTCACCAACTTATCTTTTTTAAATATTTTTTAAAAAAAGCATAAAATACCGGTGGAAATTTTAGGTTCAGGCGTCCTCCCTTTTTGTAGCCCTTGGTTTTCCAAGCCTGTAAGTATACCGGATTTTTTCAATTGTGATAAAATGAAGATATAGATTCATACTAGAAGGTACATACACGAATAGTAGAGGTGATAAGGATGAAGGTAGCCGTTGCAGCAGATCATGGCGGTGTCCATCTGAAAGGTGAAATCGTAAGTTTATTGGAAGAGCTTGGAATTGAATATGAAGATTTCGGTTGCGATTGTGAAACATCGGTTGATTATCCGGACTATGCCCTACCTGTTGCGGAAAAAGTGGCAAACGGGGAATTTGACCGGGCCATTCTCATTTGTGGAACAGGAATCGGTATGAGTATTGCAGCGAATAAAGTCAAAGGCATCCGCTGTGCGCTTTGTCATGATGTTTTTAGTGCAAAAGCAACCCGTGAACATAATGATACAAATATTTTGGCTATGGGTGAACGGGTTATCGGCCCGGGACTGGCCCGTGAGATTGCAAAAACATGGTTAACAACTGAATTTCTCGGAGGAAGACATCAAAGACGTATCGGAAAAATTGATGAATATGAAAATAAATAAGATGGGACCGGAATTACACATTTTTAAGTAAACCCATTGTTTTTAAAATGCTATTTTCTAGATAGTATGAAAAGTATGAGGTGAACGAAAGAGTGGAACGGATCGAACAATGGAGGGAAGAGGCTAAGCAAATTTTTTCAGAGTTTGCCGAGAAAATCGATGTAAAGAAAAATCAAATTCTTGTCGTAGGCTGTTCAACTTCTGAAATCATCGGGAAAACCATTGGCACGAAAGGATCAATCGATGTAGCAGAAATGATTTATCAGGAATGTAAGCGATTTGCCGATTCGACAGGGGTCAGCCTTGCCTTCCAATGTTGTGAGCACTTAAACCGAGCGTTGGTAGTCGAACGTTTGACAGCGGAACGTCATGGATTGGAGGAAGTTTCAGTCATCCCCGTTCCAAAAGCAGGTGGGTCAATGGCGGCCTATGCTTATCGGCAATGTTCCGATCCGGTCGTTGTTGAACAGATAAAAGCAGATTTTGGAATTGATATCGGGGACACTTTTATAGGGATGCACTTGAAACACGTCGCTGTTCCGGTACGAGTTTCGAGAAACCAAATTGGCAGTGCTCATGTCACCCTTGCAAAAACAAGACCAAAACTAATCGGAGGGGAAAGGGCCGTATATCAATTAGATCATGACGATTCCACTTGCCTAACATAAATAGTTTTTAAAATCAGGGTCCTGCTCATAACGGAATATTTTTTCCTAAAGAGCAGCGACCCTTTGCATATATTTTCCCAAAACACGAACATTCAGTGTAGAATTTCTGTAAAAAATAGATAGTTTCCGAATATCAAAAAACATGTTACAATAATAGAGCATTCAAATTTTTTCTAATTTCGTAATATGTACATATTTTTGGTTCACCGCCAAAAGCCTTTGCTCAAAGTATGAACGAAGTATTTTCCTTAAAACCCTTTTGGGTACGATTCATATTTTTGGCAAAAGGTGAAAAATGAAATCGCCAAACGGCAAATCGAAAACAACTGGAAGGGGATAAAGAAAATGAGTCATATTGCTAAGCAAGACCCGGCTGTTTTTCAAGCAATTCAGGATGAGTTAAAAAGACAACAAATCAAAATTGAGTTAATTGCTTCTGAAAACTTTGTTTCTGAAGCGGTTATGGAAGCCCAAGGATCTGTTTTAACGAACAAATATGCGGAAGGGTATCCGGGGAAACGGTATTATGGTGGCTGTGAATATGTTGATGTTGTGGAAGACTTAGCGAGGGATCGGGCGAAACAAATTTTTGGAGCGGAACATGCCAACGTTCAACCACATTCCGGAGCACAAGCAAACATGGCTGTCTATTTTTCTGTTTTACAGCCGGGTGATACGGTTCTTGGTATGAATCTATCCCACGGAGGCCATCTCACTCACGGTAGCCGGGTAAATTTTAGCGGGAAACAATATCATTTTGTCGATTATGGTGTCGATGAAAAAACGGAAACAATTGATTATAACGATGTATTAGAAAAAGCCCGGACCCATAAACCGAAATTAATTGTCGCCGGTGCCAGTGCTTACCCGCGGGTCATCGATTTTAACAAGTTCCGCGAAATTGCGGATGAAGTTGGTGCCTATTTCATGGTGGATATGGCTCACATCGCCGGCCTTGTTGCTGTCGGACTTCACCCTAATCCGGTTCCTTATGCGGATTTTGTCACGACGACCACACATAAAACTTTGCGCGGACCACGGGGCGGAATGATTCTTTGCAAAGAAAAATATGCAAAACAAATCGATAAGGCAATTTTCCCGGGGATACAAGGCGGTCCGTTGATGCATGTAATTGCGGCTAAAGCGGTAGCCCTTGGTGAAGCATTGCAACCGGAGTTTAAAACATACATCGAAAACGTAGTCACAAATGCAAAACAACTCGGTGAAACATTGGTGGAAGAAGGGTTAAGACTTGTTTCCGGCGGTACGGATAATCATCTTTTACTCGTCGACTTGCGGTCACTCGGATTAACCGGAAATGTTGCGGAAAAAGTATTGGATGAAATTGGGATCACATGCAACAAAAATACGATTCCTTATGATCCGGAAAGCCCGAATGTAACAAGTGGTATTCGCCTCGGTTCGGCAGCAGTTACTTCACGCGGTTTTACGAAAGAAGATATGGTCGAAGTGGCCAAAATCATTGCAACAACCTTAAAAAATTATCAAGATCAAGCTGTTTTGGAAACTTCCCGGGGACGTGTTCAGGCGTTAACAGAAAAACGTCCATTGTATGTTAATGTTGTTCAGGAAAACGAATCCTAAAAAATTAATAAATCACTTCTTATATTCAGCCTCCGAATAGGGGGCTTTCATTTTGGCAATTTATCGTAGAAAAGTTAAATTGAGTTAATATGAGTAAAATAATTTTCCAAGATTAGTGAAAGATTTTATTAGGAAAAATAATTATACACATACATATAATTGTGCTAATCTGAACAAGACAAATGCTTAACTAATATGATAAGATAAAGAAGGAATTGTAGAACTTTGTATTTTTTTGTAAAATAAAGCGAGTCCGTATGCAGGAAAATTTAAAATCTAAAAAGGGGCTGTTTTCTATGGGAAAAGTTTACGTTTTTGACCATCCTTTAATCCAACATAAGCTTACATACATACGAAAAAAAGAAACCGGGACCAAAGAATTTCGTGAATTGGTTGACGAAATTGCGACATTAATGGCTTTTGAAGCAACAAGAGACTTGCCCTTGGATGAAATCGAGATTGAAACGCCGGTTGCAAAAACAAAAGCAAAAGTACTATCAGGAAAAAAATTAGGGATTGTTCCGATTTTACGTGCAGGAATGGGTATGGTTGACGGGATATTAAAATTAATTCCTGCCGCAAAAGTCGGACATGTCGGTTTATACCGCGATCCGGAAACATTAAAACCGGTGGAATACTATGTGAAATTTCCTTCAGACATTGAAGATCGGGACTTCATTGTTGTGGATCCGATGCTGGCTACAGGCGGATCAGCTGTCGAAGCGATTAACAGTTTGAAAAAACGCGGGGCGAAACATATTATTTTTATGTGTCTCATTGCCGCACCGGAAGGATTGAAAGCATTGGAAGAAGCCCATCCGGATGTCGATATTTACATCGCTGCCCTTGATGAAAGACTGAATGAAAAAGGGTACATTATCCCGGGCTTGGGAGATGCCGGAGACCGGTTGTTCGGGACGAAATAAACTGTTGTAAAGTCATCTAGGAGCCTTAAAATCAAGTTGTGTTTAAAAAACCCAGAAATGATGAATTTTCCACATTCCTGGGTTTTCTTATTTTATCAATCAGTCATACTTCATGACAGGCGACAAAATGTCCTTCTTCAACTTCTCGCCATTCCGGACGAGTTACTTTGCACTGTTCAGTGGCTAATGGGCAACGAGTGTGAAATGGGCAACCGGTTGGATAATTGGATGCACTTGGAATTTCACCTTCAAGCTTGATTCTTTCCTTGTTTTTCCCCGGGATTGGTCGAGGGATTGAGGAAAGTAAAGCTTTTGTGTAGGGATGCAACGGATTTCGATAGATTTGATCCGATGTACCTAGTTCGGCAGTTGTACCTAAGTACATGACCAATACACGGTCGCTAATATGACGGACGACACTTAAATCATGAGAAATAAACATGTATGTCAAATGATGTTTTTCTTGCAGTTCCAGTAAAAGTTTAATAATTTGTGCTTGAACGGATACATCCAAGGCAGAAACCGCTTCGTCACAAATAACTAAGGATGGATTGAGTGCAATCGCTCTAGCAATCCCGATTCTTTGTCGCTGACCGCCACTAAACTCGTGTGGAAAACGATCGTAATGCTCCTTTTTCAATCCGACCTCTACTAAAAGTTCTTTAACCCTTTGGACTCGTTCGTTTTTTGATAAATTTGTATGGATAATAAATACCTCTTCTAAAGCGTCACCGATTCTTTGTCGAGGATCCAGTGATGCAAAAGGATCTTGGAAGATCATTTGCATATGTTTTTTATATTTTTTAAGTTGGCTGTCGGATAAATTACCGATTTCTTCGTCACGAAAGCGGATATTGCCGCCTGTTTTTCTTTCCAATCCAAGAACGGTACGACCAAGTGTTGACTTGCCGCAACCGGATTCTCCAACGACACCGAGTGTTTCTCCCTCATATATGGTGATATCTATATCATTAACAGCTTTGACATAGGCTTTTGTACGCTTTAAAATGCCTTTTTTGATTGGATAAAATGTTTTTAACCCCTTTATCTCAAGAAGTGGCAGCTGATTCAATGTGCATTTTCGCCTCCTGAAGCCAACATTTTACTTCTTGGTTTTCAGATATTTTAAATGTCGGCGGATTTTTTTGTCGGCAAATATCCGTTGCAAATGGGCAACGCGGATGGAAGCGACATCCTTCTATTTTTTCATCTAAATTCGGCATCGATCCCGGGATCACGTTCAATTCATGGGCATCCGCTTCAACATCAGGAACTGCAGCCAGTAGTCCTTGTGTGTATGGATGTTTCGGATTCGCAAATATTGTTTGGGCATCACTCATCTCGACAACTTCACCAGCATACATAACCATTACCCGATCGGCTATTTCAGCAACAACCCCCATATCATGGGTTACAAATATAACGCCCATGCCCATTTGTTCTTTTAATTCTTCAATCAAGTCCAATATTTGCGCTTGAATGGTAACATCGAGGGCAGTTGTTGGTTCATCAGCAATTAATAATAATGGTTCACAAGCGAGAGCCATGGCAATCATAACCCTTTGTCTCATCCCGCCACTAAGCTGGTGAGGATATTGATTAATTTTTTCTTCGGGGTTTGGAATCCCGACCTTTCTTAATAGCTCAATACTTGCTTGTTTTGCTTCCTTTTTCGATATTTTTTTATGGATTAAAAGCGGTTCTTGAAGCTGGTAGCCAATTGTGAAAACCGGGTTTAATGCCGTCATAGGTTCTTGGAAAATCATTGATATTTTATTCCCACGATAGGATTGCAATTGTTCATCGGTCAACCCGACCAACTTATCATTTTCGAGCTTTATTGAACCTTCCACAATATTTCCGTTCTGCGGGAGAAGTCCCATGATGGATAAAGAAGTGATACTTTTCCCACAACCGGATTCTCCAACAATACATAATGTTTCTCCTTTATCAACATGGAAGGAGATGGACCGAACAGCGGTTAACGGTCCTTTCGCTGTCCGGAATTCTACTTTCATGTTTTCAACTTGAAGTAAGTGATTCATTCCCTCCCCCTACTTTCTACTAACATTATATAAATACCATAAACCTGTAGGATCAACAGTTAAACCGGAAATAGATTTATCATAAGCGACAGATACCATTCCGTGATCCATTACTATCATTGGGGCATCTTTAATTACCATTAAATTGGCTTCGTTCAACTTTTGTTTACGAACTTCTTGATCTACCGTACTCCGGGATTCATCAACAAGTTTGTCAAATTCAGGATTGTTATAACGGACATTGTTTGATGAACCAATATTATTGGAATGCAAGTTTGGATATAGCAGTTCGCTACCATCACCGGTACTGTTTGCCCATCCTAAGAAGGTCATTTCAAAATTCCCTGTTCTTGCAGCATCCAAGAATGAACCCCATTCCATTGATTCAATCTTAACTTTTAAACCAATTTCGGATAATTGGGATTGAACAATTTCAGCCATTTTCATATAATTCCCTGTGTTTCCGACTAAGATGGTAATCGGGGTACTACTATAACCATGTTCTTTCACAATTTGTTTTGCTTTTTCAGGGTTATACGGGTAGCCAGCCTCTTTTGCCTTTTCATTATAACCAAATACTTTTGGGCCAATAATGCTTTCGTTATACTCTCCTAAACCATTGAGTTGCTTGACATAAGCTTCTTGATCAACACCATAGGCAACTGCTTGTCTAAATGGCAATTCATTGAATGGTGCTTTATCCATATTGAAGCCTAAATAGGAAACACGAGTACCTTCAGAAATTTTTAAGTTAACATTTTTTAATGATTTAACCCTAGATAAAAGATCGGATTGGATTGCGTCGATAAATTGAACTTCACCAGTTTGCAACATTGAGATTGCTGTTGAAGCTTCCGGAACAACCTTAAATGTTACTTTTTTAAGTTTTGCTGGTTTTTTCCAATAGTCATCATTACGAGTTAAAGTGACATGATCACCCGGTACCCATTCAACAAATTTGAATGGACCTGTACCGACTGGGTTTTTATTAATATCGCCTTTTTTATCAGCAGTTGGACTTACAATCGATGCGTTTGAATGAGCTAGTGCCGCTAACATCGGTCCATATGGTTCTTTCGTTTTAATAACAACTGTATGTTCATCTTGCACGTCAATTGAATCAATTGGTGCTAGTAAGGAAGCTCTTGGTGCTGCACGGTTCGGATCTTTAATTTGTTCAAATGTATATTTTACAGCTTCGGCATTGAAATCTGTCCCATCATGGAATTTAATTCCTTTTTTCAGCTTAATCACCCATGTATTCGGATCCGGATTTTCATAGGATTCAGCAAGGAGCGGCTCCGGTTCCATAGTTTTCGGGTTTAAGGTAAACAGTGTTTCATAAACTTGCGCAATGACATTTGTAGAAGGTTGATCATTTGTATCAATCGGGGATAACCCGGCTGCATCAGCGGTTGATGCATATGTGATTTCTTGTGCTGCTGCCCCGCCACTTGAAGACCCACTTGCTTTGTTGCTACCGTTACCGGAACAACCTGCGAGAACCAAGGACAAGGTAAAAAGGATTGCCAATGATTTTATTAAATTTTTCTTCATGACTATTTCTCCTTTAAGTAATTATGATTATGAATCAAATTTTATATTTGGGTCTAATGCGTCACGCAACCCGTCACCAACAACATTGAATGCGAAAACGGTCAACATGATTGCAATACCTGGTAAAATGGCCATATGTGGTGCTTCCCACATAAAATCTTGTCCTGCAGCTATCATGGCACCCCACTCAGGTGAAGGCGGTTGAGCACCTAACCCGAGGTAGCTAAGAGATGCACAAGAGAGAATTGCTGTAGCCATTCTTGTTGTGGCAAAAATAATAATTGGCGCTGTACAGTTTGGCAATATGTGTTTAAAAATGATCCGTGTATGACTTGCTCCGATTGATTTCATGGCCAAAATATATTCTTGGTTTTTGACCGATAAAACACTGCCTCGGACAATTCGTGCACAACCCGGAATAGACCAGATACTGATGGCGATGATGACATTTACTAAGCTTGTCCCCAACATTGCAATAATGAGCATAGCCAACAATGTACCGGGGAAGGCAAATAAAAGATCAACGATACGCATTATGACGGCATCTAATTTTTTAAAGTATCCACTAATCAGACCGAGAAGGACTCCGCCAGCTAATCCAAGTACGACGGAAGTAAGACCGACAATCAAGGAAATCCGTGCACCGTATACAAGTCGTGACCACATATCTCTACCGTAGTTATCTGTTCCAAGGAAGTGACCTGCTGTACCGATGCTTAGTTTGGCGCTTGCCAAGTCCTGTTTGTAAGGATCATGAGCCACGAGAACCGGAGCAAATATTGCTAAAATCACCTGAATAAGAATAATAGAAATCCCAATAAGAGCCAGTTTATTTTTACACATCCGTTTCCATGTATCTAACAAAAAATGGCCTTTTTTCCCTCTATTAACATCCTTTTTTTCTAATGCTATTCCATTTTCCAAAAATCTCACCCCCTTATTAGTCGTAGCTGATTCTTGGATCAACAGCTGCATATAAAAGGTCAACAATCAAATTAATGAAAACAAAGATTCCAGCAACAAGGAGGACAGTTCCTTGTACCATTGGAAAATCTCTAGAAGCAATACCTTCAATCATTAGTCTACCAATTCCATTGATGGCAAAAACTTGCTCGGTAATGATCGTTCCTCCCAACAAGCCGCCGAAGTTAATTCCGGCAACGGTTAAAACAGGAATCAATGCATTACGCAACGAATGAACCCAAACAACCTTTCTCTGCTTGACCCCTTTGGCACGCGCAGTTCGTATGTAATCAGCTTGGGCTACCTCCAACATAGATGAGCGTGTCATCCGGGCAATAATAGCTGCTGTTGATGTCCCTAAGGTAATGGCCGGTAAAATTAGCTCTTTAAAACCTTCTGTTGTATAGAATGGAGAATTTAATCCACCAATCGGCAACCATTGTAAATTTACGGAAAATAATAGAATCAACATTGTCCCTAACCAAAAATTTGGAATTGAGACACCGACCAACGAAAAAGTTGTGCTGGCAAAGTCAAGCATGGAATTGGGCTTCCTTGCCGAAATGATTCCGGCTGTTATTCCAATTACGATAGCAACAATCATGCTTGCTACGGCTAATTTAATTGTAATCGGAAATCTGGTCGTAATTGCTTCTGTAACGGATTGCCCTGTCCGGTAAGAATAGCCGAGGTCACCATGAATAAGGCCATTCATATAATCAATGTATTGGACTAACACAGGTTTGTTCAATCCCAAATCTGCTCTAATCGCTTCAATATCAGATTTAGTTGCTGTTGGTCCGCCGATGATTGTTGCCGGATCGCCCGGGGCAAGATGCATACTCATGAAAACTATAAAAGAAATACCAATGAGTAATAGAACCATCTGAGCAAATCTTCTGATAATAAACTGTACCATCTTCCACCCCTCCTTAAAAATTAGGTTAATATAACATTTGAAAAATTTTAAATTAGTTTCTATAATAGTTTACAAATTAAAGGTTGTCAACAGTTTGAATTAACAAAAATAAAGAAAATACATAATAGCGCATACATTTATGATTAAAAATGAACTTTTTACCATCATTTTGTGGATGAATAAATATATTGGAAGCTATGGAATATCACGGTAGAACGATGGAGATATCATTTATTAGTTTTGACAGAATAACAAAAAACTGTCCGAGTGGTTTTCTTATTTGGTAAGATTCAATGAATCAATGTGTGTAAATTCACTAAATCTTACCAAAGTTCCACTGGACAGTTTTAAATAAAGCGGGTTTATTTCGAATTCGATTATAGTTTGAAACCACTTCTGCTTTTAAATCTCCTGAGAATCACAGAACTTTCCACTCGAGTAATCCCCTCAACAGAATAAAGCTCAGTGTTGATGAATGATTCTAGCATTTTAAAATCCTCAACTAAAACATGCATATGAAGTGTACTTGGACCGGTCATTTGGTAAATACTGGCAACATTTGGGTTTGCTGCCAAATTCTCAGCTACTTTAATCAGTTGCATCGGTTCCACATCCACCTCAAAGAATGCGGATACTTGTTTCCCTGCATTTTCTGAATTAATAACAACGGTAAATTTTTCAATAATCCCCCGTTCTTTTAAACTTTCAATTCGATCTTTAACGGCCACCCGGGAAAGGCCGACTTTTTTTGCCAATTCAACATAGGAAATTCGTCCATCTTTCGTTAGTTCATTCAATAGCTTCTTATCGACATCATCTAACTTCATTGCGACATCTCCTTTCAAACTGCCTTTTTCATATAATAGCAGAAATTTTTTAATGTAAGAATGTGTTGAACAACCCATATGAAATATATTATCAAATAAAAATAACAAAATGTAAGTCATTATTTAAATTAACTTTTAAAATGGAAACTATAATATAATAAATTTTTATTTTTGTCTGATTTATTATTGACAAAATGTTAATTTGTTTGTATCATTCAATATAATTCAGAAAATAAGGGGGAGAGGTTCGTGATTTCATTTAACCATCTGTCCAATCCGTATTCAATTCCTAGGAACGCTATCTATGCAAGAAAGGGGATAGTTGCTACTTCTCAGCCCCTCGCTGCACAAGCCGGATTGGAGATTTTAAAAAAAGGCGGGAATGCCATTGATGCGGCAATTGCCACGGCAGCCTGTTTGACTGTTGTTGAACCGACATCGAATGGTATTGGTGGTGATGCATTTGCCTTAGTTTGGACAAACGGAAAGTTATATGGTTTGAATGGGAGTGGGCCGGCGCCAAAATCGATTTCCATCGATGCTGTGAAAGAACGGGGATTTAATGAGATTCCAACCCATGGCTGGATTCCGGTGACGGTTCCAGGGGCTCCCGGTACTTGGGCAGAGCTGTCGAGGCGGTTTGGCAAATTACCGTTATCGGAAGTATTAAAACCTGCAATCGAGTATGCAAGTGAAGGATATCCAATCTCCCCAACTTTAGGAAGATTTTGGGAACGGGCTTTTTCTATTTATAAAAATAAATTAACAGAGGATTACTTTAAGCATTGGTTTGAAACCTTTGCACCAAAAGGGCGGGCACCACGGGTCGGCGAAATTTGGGCATCACCCGACCATGCAAAAACACTGCAATTAATTGCAGAAACGAATGCCGAGTCGTTTTACAGAGGTGAGCAGGCGGAAAAAATTGCCGCATTCTCTAAGGAAACAGGTGGATTTTTAACAGATGAAGATTTAGCCAATTATCGACCGGAATGGGTGGAGCCAATTAATGTTAACTATCGTGGCTACGATGTATGGGAAATTCCGCCGAATGGGCAAGGTATCGTTGCACTTTTAGCATTAAATATTTTAAAAGGTTTTGAGTTTCATGAAAAAGAATCCGTAGATCTGTATCATAAACAAATTGAAGCTATGAAACTTGCATTTAGCGACGGGCAGAAATTTGTAACAGAGAAAAATAAAATGCCTGTGACACCGGAACAACTATTAAGTGAAGCATATGCCGAGACAAGGAGAAAACGGATTGGTGAGGAAGCACTGTTCCCTGAAGCGGGTGATCCCTTCGGCAGTGGCACGGTTTATTTAGCAGCGGCTGACAAAGACGGAAATATGGTTTCCTTCATTCAAAGTAATTACATGGGATTCGGTTCCGGTTTAGTTGTACCGGGGACAGGAATTTCTTTACAAAATCGGGGACATAATTTCTCCTTTGATCCGAGTCATGCGAATGCGTTAGAAGGCGGGAAACGTACATATCATACAATTATCCCGGGATTTTTAACAAAGGGTAATGAAGCGGTCGGTCCGTTTGGTGTGATGGGCGGATTCATGCAACCACAAGGACATGTCCAAGTCATCATGAATACGATTGATTTCGGGTTAAATCCGCAAGCTGCCCTTGATGCACCAAGATGGCAATGGATGAAAGGTAAAGTTGTTGAATTTGAAAATCGTTTTCCGCACCATATTATCCAAGAGTTGGAAAGAAGAGGACATCAAGTTAATATTCAATCTGAGTCGAACAACTTTGGCAGAGGGCAAATCATTTGGCGAGATGAAAAATCAGGTTGTCTTATTGCCGGAAGTGAGTCAAGAACGGATGGAACGGCAGCTGCATGGTGATTGAAATTTAACATAAACTAGTTGGGTAGAGGATCAATGTTGATGTAGCCTCATGCTATCTTGCGTGATTGAAAATTAACATAAACTAGTTTTGGTAGAGGATTAATGTTGATATAGCCTCATACTATCTTGCATGATTGAAATTCAAAAAATTTGCTTTGGGCAGAGGACCGATATGTTATTTTAAGTACAAGGCAAAACAAAGTATCTTACATTGAACAGATAAAGGTGTGTAACATGAAAAAACAGCGAGACATTTTTATTGCTTTTTTTCGCTCGGGAATTTTGGGATATGGTGGGGGACCGTCGTCCATTCCACTCGTGTACAAGGAAGTTGTGGAGCGATTTGATTGGATGAATGCGGAAGAGTTTGGGGATATTCTTGCCCTTGCCAATACTTTGCCGGGACCCATTAATACGAAGATGGCCGGTTATATCGGCTACCGGGTGGGCGGATACGTTGGAATGGTCAATGCGATTTTGGCGAGTATATTACCGACGATTGTTGCGATGATTCTATTATTTGCTTCCATTAATAAAATAAAACAATTTAATTGGGTGAACGGGATGATTGCAGCGATTATTCCGGTTGTCGGTGTCATGATGGGGACGTTAACCTGGCAGTTTTTAAAAAATACAAAGAAGGATTTTGGTACCGGAAAAACAATTGTCCTAAGTGTTCTCATTTTGATCGTTCTGCAATTCTTCCATATTCATCCGGCCATTGTGATTGCCGTATTTCTTATCGCTGCATTCGTCCAAAGGGATAAGGAGGAACAGGTCGTCAAAAAGAAAGAGAGGACGGGCGCATGATCTATTGGAATATTTTTCTGGCGTTTTTTATCCCCGGAATTCTGGGCTATGGTGGCGGACCGGCCTCAATCCCCTTAGTTGAAAATGAAGTGGTTGATCGCTATGGCTGGTATACCGTCCAGGAGTTCAGTCAAATTTTGGCATTGGGAAATTCTTTACCGGGGCCGATTGCGACAAAAATGGCCGGTTATATTGGCTATGATGTTGGCGGTGTGTTAGGTGCCATTATCGCTGTTTTTGCTACGGTTGCCCCATCGTTAATTTTAATGATAATTTTATTGAAGATTTTGTTAAAGTATAAAAATTCTCCAAAAGTAAAACGATTGACGAGCTATGTTCGCCCGATTATTGCGATTTTACTTGGTGTGATGGCATGGGACTTTTTTGTTGAATCATATGAAGGAATTGGTATTTGGCAAACAGTCGGGATTGGAGTGATAAGTTTTTTTATGATTGAACGTTGGAGAATTCACCCGGCTATTGTGATTGTTGCCGCTTTTGTTTATGGTGGGTTAGTTTTGGGGTGATGGTCAAAAAATGAAGTTTCTCGGCTCAAAGTGGTGACGAGAACGGGTCTCGCCGCCAAAAAAAGGAGTTTTTCACCTCAAAATGACGACGAGAATGGATCTCGTCGCCAAAAAAAGGAGTTTTTCGCCTCAAAATGCCGACGAGAACGGGTGTCGTCGCCAAAAAGTGGAGTTTCCCACGCAAAAAAGTCGACGAGAACGGGTCTCGTCGTCAAAAAAGTGATTTTTCCGCCCCAAAATGCCGACGAGAACAGATCTCGTCGCCAAAAAAGTGATTTTTCAGCACAAAAATGACGACGAAAAGGGGTCTCGTCGCCAAAAAGTGGAGTTTCCCACGCAAAAAAGTCGACGAGAACGGGTGTCGTCGCCAAAAAGTGGAGTTTCCCACGCAAAAAAGTCGACGAGAAGGGGTCTCGTCGCCAAAAAATAGAGTTTTTCGCCCCAAAATGATGACGAGAATGGATCTCGTCGTCAAAAAAGTGATTTTTCCGCCTCAAAATGACGACGAGAAAGGGTGTCGTCGCCAAAAAAGGGAGTTTTTCGCCTCAAAAAGTCGACGAGAACGGGTGTCGTCGCCAAAAAAAGGAGTTTTTCACCTCAAAATGCCGACGAGAATGGGTCTCGTCGCCAAAAAAAGGAGTTTTTCACCTCAAAATGCCGACGAGAATGGATCTCGTCGCCAAAAAAAGGAATTTTTCACCTCAAAATGCCGACGAGAATGGATCTCGTCGCCAAAAAGGGGAGTTTTTCGCCCCAAAATGATGACGAGAATGGATCTCGTCGTCAAAAAAGTGATTTTTCCGCCTCAAAATGCCGACGAGAAAGGGTGTCGTCGCCAAAAAAGGGAGTTTTTCGCCTCAAAAAGTCGACGAGAACGGGTGTCGTCGCCAAAAAGTGGATTTTTCCGCCTCAAAAAGTCGACGAGAACGGGTTTTACCAATTTATTGGTTTCCAAGGTGCGAAACTCAAGTAATAAATCTGACACTGCAGACTAGATGTGGTCTGCCATTACCTAAGATTTGGAAACCCAATAAAATTTAACCGCAGACCAAGTGGCACGTTCCCATTCAGACCTAATACATTCGTAACCGCAGACCAAGTGGCCGTTCCTAATCAAACCTAATAAATCCAAATTTCCCAGACATACTAATAGGAAAGTTATTCAATCAGGGAGGTTTGATTATGAAAATAGCCCGCAAATGTTTCGTTCTCTGCTTAATTTTTTCTATCTTCGTTTTATCTGCCCCAATAAACATAAAGTACGTGTACGCAGGAAAATATGAAAGACCTGCCCTTCCTCAAGATGAAGATACGCAACAAACGGTCATCGTAAAAGTAAATAAACCGATGACCGAAAGTGAAGCGAAACAACTACTCCAATCCTATCCGGACCTGAAGTTAAGGTATCATTTTCAAAATATATTTAACGGTTTTTCTGTAATGGGTCCGAGTAGCCAAATAAAAAAATTGGCCGAAAAAACCTCCATTGAAAACATCTATCCGTCCTATACATACAAACTGGATATAAGTCCCTATCCGCAAATTTCAAACGGTACTTTCAACAGCATTAATTATATTGGTACAAGTAAAATTCGCCATCTCACCGACAAAAATGGAAACCACTTAACAGGAAAAGGAATCAAAGTAGGCATTATTGACACGGGAATCGATTACACACATCCGGATTTACGAAAATCATATGTCAAAGGGTATGATTTTGTCGATAATGATTATGACCCGATGGAAACAGTCGATATGGGCCCAAATAATACGTTTCACGGAACGCATGTGGCAGGTGTGATTGCCGCAAATGGAAAAATGACAGGTGTTGCTCCGGAAGCGGAAATCTATGCCTATCGCGCCTTAGGACCCGGTGGATTTGGGACAACAGAGATGATCATTGCTGCCGTTGAACAAGCCATCAAGGACCGGGTTGATGTGTTAAACCTTTCTTTGGGTACAAGTATCAACGGACCGGATTTGCCAACCAGTCTTGCCTTAGATAAAGCGGTGGAAAACGGGATTGTCGCAGTCACATCGAATGGTAATTCAGGACCGGATTTATGGACGGTAGGTTCCCCGGGGACTTCCCATCAAGCAATTTCGGTCGGTGCGAGTACGCCGGAGATTCAAATACCGTATGTAGACTATTATGGTCAACAATTTCGCCTCTCCCCTCTTACCGGTTCAAAGCCATGGAATCTCGATCGATCATATATGATAGTTGCCGGTGGATTAGGAAGAGAAAAAGATTACCAAGATGTAGATGTGAACGGGAAAATTGTTCTCCTTAAGAGAGGAAAACTAACTTTTTCTGATAAAGTCCGTACGGCTGAAAAATATGGGGCAAAGGCGGTCATCATCTATAATAATGAAGATGAGGCGGTTTTAGGAATGTTGGATGGTGAAATGAATTTACCGGTTGCTTTCCTATCAAAAAAAGATGGGGAACATCTTCTGAAACTTATAGAAACGAGCAATACGCCGGCTAAAATAGTAAATAAAAACGAACAAGATAGGCTGGCGGATTTTAGTTCCCGCGGGCCGGTTACATTTAGCTGGGAAATAAAACCGGACGTCGTTGCCCCGGGTGTTGCGATTGAAAGCACAGTGCCGGGCGGATATAAACCGCTGGCAGGAACAAGTATGTCTGCCCCGCATGTTGCCGGGGCAAGTGCCATTCTAAAACAAGCAAATCCGGACTGGACCCCGGAACAAATTAAAGCAGTTCTCATGAGTACAAGCAAACCACTTTTAAATGAAGCAAATCAATTGTACCAGTCATTTGAACAAGGAGCCGGGCGGATTCAAATGGAGGAAGCATTACGTACCGAGACGATCATTCAGCCTGCTGCCCTTCAATATGGAAAAGTAAAAGGGAAAACATTTGAAGAAACGAAGAAAATGATAACGGTAGAAAATGTTAGTGATCACGCCATTCGCTGTACATTTTCTACACCACTCCGCTCTGATACTATTGCATGGGATTTGCCGAGTCCATTTTACTTAAAGCCAAAAGAGAAAAAACAAATAACCATTGGTATAGAAGTAAAAAACCAACATAAGAAAAATGAGATTTATAATGGGTTCATTGACATGCACAGCGGAAGCCAAACCATTCATATCCCGTATTTATATGTTGTTGCTGAACCGGATTATCCGCGAATTATGCAATTCTCCTTTGAAAAATCGGAGAGGGAGGATCTCTATAAATATGAAACATATTTGCCGGGCGGCGCCGATGAATTTGGGATTGCCCTGTTTGATCCGGATACGTACCGATTTATCGATTACTTGGATTGGGAAAAAAATGTCCGGCGCGGCTTAATTACAAAAACAATTAAACAAGAGAAAGACTTGCAAAAAGGGACCTATATTGCTGTAGCGTTTGCAAAAAAGTCCGGAAAGGAAGACTTCATTGAACAACTGATAGAAATACAATAATCCGGGATATTTCATAATTTATCCACACATTGTTAAAATGTTACAAATTTGTGAATGATAACTGATTCTCGAAAAACAGACCGATATTTTCTATGTATATAAATTGACATAAAAACTAGACTATTGTAGTCTTATTTAGTGTATGGTGATAGGGTTTTCAACTTATTTACAGTTGAAAATCCATCGTAATAATGAAATTTCTTTCGTTAAAATATGAACTACTTGAATACATCATTTATTTGTAAAATTATGGTTTTTTGTATGGCGATTTTTGTTCTTTTATGAACTTTTTTGACGGAAATGAAAACTTCTGGACAAAAAAAATTAGTGGAAATTTCACATTCCCATATAAATGCTATTGTATAATATCATTTAAGCCCCTTTTCAAAACCTTTTATTAGTTTTAATTTCGTTATCGGGTTGTAATCTATAGAAGATAACCGCTCAGAAAATATGATTTTGAAATCTGAACATCAACATAATCATTTATTCCTAAACTACAATATAAATTTTTTTCAAATAGCATTTTTTAGGTGTAAAATAAGGTTGGTGTGCTTGAAAATATTTGTGCGGCCTAACCCGGACTTTAGGAGAAGTATAAAAATGCCTGATATTCAATTTTTATATAATCGCTATCGAAAATATATGTTTTACCTGTTAGCTATTTTTGTTTTTGGATGGGGTTTTACATCATTCAAGGAAGTATTTCTGGGTTTCATACTGGGTACAGCTGTCAGTTTTATTAATCTATGGTTATTATATAAAAAAACGATACGTCTGAGTGAAGCTGTCGCAAAAGGTAAGGCAGTTTACTCTATCGGTTCCCTTTCGAGGTTTGCTTACGCAGCATTAGCAATTTTAATCGCTATACAATTTCCTAATGATATAAATATTTTATCTACTTTAATTGGGTTATTGACATCTTACCTTGTCATGGCCCTCGATTCTCTTGTTTTCACTATAAAAAAAGGTTACAGGAAGAGAGGTGAGTAACGTGCATCATGAGGAACCGGTTAGGGAATTGTTTTGGGGTTTGACATATAACCCGTCAAATATTTTGATGATAACAATTTCCTCACTAATAGTATTTTTAATCGCTTTATTATGTACACGCAAACTCGCAATGAAACCAACCGGAGCTCAAAACTTTATTGAGTGGGTGATGGATTTTGTAAAAGGAATTATTCAAAGCAACCTAGACTGGAAAAATGGCGCCAGATTCCATCTTTTGGCTTTAACATTGATCATGTATATTTTCGTGTCAAACATGCTTGGGTTGCCATTTGCTGTTGTTTATGGCCATGAGCTATGGTGGAAATCACCGACAGCCGATCCTCTTATTACGATGACATTGGCCGTTATGGTACTCGGCTTAACTCATTATTATGGTGTGAAGCTGCGTGGAGCTAAGAATTACTTACTTGGATATACGCAACCGATGAAAGTCATGACACCAATAAAGATCGTTGAGGAATTTTCAAACACATTAACACTCGGTCTTCGTCTTTACGGAAACATTTATGCAGGTGAGACGCTTCTTGCTTTACTTGTCTCTTTAGGAACAAGCGGCATTATCGGGGGGGTTTTAGCTTTCCCATTAATGATGGTATGGCAAGGGTTTAGTATTTTTATCGGAGCTATCCAATCATTTATTTTTACCATGTTAACAATGGTCTATATGGCCCATAAGGTTAGTGCAGACCATTAATATAAA
This sequence comes from Caldibacillus thermoamylovorans, assembly GCF_000751775.1. Lineage (GTDB taxonomy): Bacteria > Bacillota > Bacilli > Bacillales > Caldibacillaceae > Caldifermentibacillus > Caldifermentibacillus hisashii. The sequence goes on along the minus strand of NZ_CCRF01000101.1, from coordinate 10,184 downwards.
TATCATTTTCAGGCGATTAACTTCCCTTCTTGAAACGTGATAACGTTTAGGCGGGAGATGCATCGTCACAGAACAGAAAAGCAGCTGTAGACATAACTGTCTTAAGCTTAAGCGGCGGAGTGAACACGCCCCAAAGAATGAGAATCCTAGATAACTAAATGCCTTTGGAAACCCCTGCTTCAAATTTAACTAAATAAGTGGCGGGTAGTTCACGAACATGAAAACAATACACATTTTTATAAATTAAAGGAGGATTTTATTAAATGGAAACATTAGCAGCAGCAATTGCAGTTGGTTTGGCAGCATTAGGTGCCGGTATCGGTAATGGTTGGATCGTTTCAAAAACTGTAGAAGGGATGGCACGCCAACCAGAATCTGCAGGTCTATTACGTACGACTATGTTCATTGGTATCGGTATGGTAGAAGCGATTCCGATCATGGGTGTTGTAATCGCCTTTATCGCACTATTTTCATAAAGTTAACTAAGCTTTATAAAAGTAAATGGCGGAGATCATTCATAAGAACCTTCGCCATTCCTTTATGTTACATGTAAAATAAGCCGGTTTTTGAAAAATTAAACAATTGTTTAGGTTTCTAAACTTATTGTACCTACTGAGATTATACTTGACGCAATGATGCTTCTATAATCTTTTATCGATTGCAACAGTCTTTTAGAAAATAGCCTAAAAAATATGAAAGCGTAATTGATAAATTTACAATGTATTTATGGTGCTTCTTGAAGGGAGTGAATGGTAGCGTGTTAACAGATGGTTTCGTATTAGGTGCTGCATCAGGAGGCTTTACAGTGCTCGATTCTTTATACCAACTTCTGGCATTTTTAGTCCTCATGTGGCTTTTGAAAAAATTTGCATGGGCTCCATTAATGAAAGTAATGAAAGATCGTGAAGAGCATATCGCCAGTGAAATCAATCAAGCGGAGGATGCAAAAAAAGAAGCAAAAGAACTTTTGCAACAGCAACAAGAAATGTTAAAAAATGCTCGCCAAGAATCGCATACTTTTATTGAAAATGCGAAAAAGCAAGCAGAAGTTCAAAAAGAAGAAATTATCCGTGCAGCACGGGAAGAAGCAGAACGGCATAAAGAAGCCGCACGCTTGGAAATTCAACAAGAAAAAGAGAATGCGGTGGCAGCCTTAAAAGAGCAAGTCGCATCTTTATCCGTTTTAATCGCTTCGAAAGTAATTGAGAAAGAATTAAGCGAAAAGGATCATGCCGAGTTGATTCAAGAGTCTATTAAAAAGGCAGGAGAAGAGTAATGAGTAAGACCATTGCAGGAACAAAGTATGCTGTTGCTCTTTTCCAGTTAGCTCAAGAAAAAAATTTGGTGGATCAAATTGAAAGTGAACTGCTAATCATCAAAGAAGTTTTCGGTTCCAATAAAGATATTTTGACATTTTTAAAGTCACCGCAAGTTTCAAATCAGGAAAAACACAATGCGTTGAAAAAAGCTTGTGCTGACTTTTCACCATATGTATTAAATACGTTGCTATTGTTAACCGACCGTCATCGAGTCGATTCGATAATTCCAATGATCGATGCATATATTGAAATGTCCTATGATCAAAAAGGAATTGCAACAGCGAAAGTGGAATCAGTCCGTGCACTTACAGACGAAGAAAAATTAGCGATTTCAAGCGTATTCGCCAAGAAAATGAATAAAGTATCACTGGAAATAGAGAACGTTGTTAACAATGATTTACTAGGTGGTTTAAAAATTCAAATTGGAAATCGCATCTTTGACGGAAGTTTGCGTGGCAAACTAGACGGCCTCAAACGCGAACTATTAGGATAAATCGTAATAAGGGGTGAAATGAATGAGCATTAAAGCTGAGGAAATCAGTACACTGCTTAGACAGCAAATTGAAAACTATCAAGCTGAAATGAAAGTAACCGACATCGGTACGGTCATCGAAGTTGGTGACGGGATTGCTCGTGTCCACGGATTAGATAATGCCATGAGCGGCGAGCTTCTAGAGTTCGAAAATGGTGTAATGGGTATGGCCCAAAACCTTGAACAAAACAATGTCGGTGTTATTATATTAGGGCCTTTTACAGATATTCGTGAAGGTGCTCAAGTTAGACGGACAGGACGGATTATGGAAGTTCCTGTCGGTGAAGAATTAATCGGACGTGTCGTAAACCCACTTGGACAACCGGTTGACGGATTAGGTCCGATTCATACAACAAAAACCCGTCCAATTGAAAGTCCGGCTCCGGGTGTTATGGACCGGAAATCCGTTCATGAACCGTTACAAACCGGGATTAAAGCGATTGACGCACTTGTCCCAATCGGTCGTGGACAACGGGAATTAATTATTGGTGACCGTCAAACAGGGAAAACAAGTTTGGCTGTTGATACAATTCTTAACCAAAAAAATGAAAATATGATTTGTATTTATGTCGCCATCGGGCAAAAGGAATCAACTGTTCGGAATACGGTTGAAACTTTCCGTAAATACGGTGCTTTAGACTATACCATTGTCGTTACCGCTGCTGCATCTGAGCCTGCTCCATTACTTTATCTGGCTCCATATGCCGGTGTAGCTATGGGAGAAGAGTTCATGCATAACGGAAAGCATGTATTGGTTATTTACGATGACCTAACAAAACAAGCGGCAGCCTATCGGGAACTTTCCCTATTATTACGCCGTCCGCCGGGTCGTGAAGCCTATCCTGGTGACGTGTTCTATTTGCATTCCCGTTTATTGGAACGTGCTGCAAAATTAAGTGATGCCAAAGGTGCCGGTTCATTAACTGCACTACCATTCGTTGAGACACAAGCAGGGGACATCTCGGCTTACATTCCGACGAACGTTATTTCCATTACCGATGGACAAATTTTCTTACAATCTGACCTCTTCTTCTCAGGTGTACGTCCGGCCATTAACGCAGGTCTATCCGTATCCCGGGTTGGAGGAAACGCCCAAATTAAAGCCATGAAAAAGGTTGTGGGGACATTACGTCTTGACTTAGCTTCTTACCGTGAACTTGAAGCATTCGCACAATTTGGCTCCGATTTAGATAAATCAACACAAGCGAAACTGGCACGTGGTGTACGCACAGTTGAAGTATTGAAACAAGATTTACACAAACCGATTGCGGTTGAAAAACAAGTAGTCATCTTATACGCATTAACACGCGGATTTTTAGATGATATTCCGGTAGAAGATATTCGTCGCTTTGAAAATGAATTATACAGTTGGATCGATCAAAACAAACCGGCCGCTGTCGAACATATTAAAACGACTCGTGAACTTCCGGCAGATGAGGAATTGACACAACTGCTTAATGATTTCAAAAAAACATTTGCTGTGTCTGAATCAAAATAACCGGTTCGTGATCGAGGGGGAACTTCTCCACTTACCGAACGTATAACAAAGGCTTATCAATCAATAAGGTGGTGAGGAAAAGTGGCCAGTTTACGGGAAATAAAAGGACGGATTAATTCAACGAAAAAAACAAGCCAAATCACAAAGGCGATGCAAATGGTATCTACTTCCAAAATGAGCCGTGCCGAAATGAATGCCAAATCATTTGTCCCTTATATGGAAAAAATTCAAGAGGTGGTCGGCAGTATTGCTCATGGTACGACAGATGCTGTACATCCCATGTTAATCCATCGTCCGGTAAAAAAATCAGCTTATCTTGTCATTACCGGTGACCGCGGATTAGTTGGTGCTTATAATAGCAATATCATCCGCCGAGTCAACCAACTGTTACAAGAACGTCATAAATCAAAAGATGAATACGGCTTGATTACAATCGGACGGGTGGGTCGTGATTTCTATAAAAAACAAGGTCATAACATCCTATTAGAAATTACCGGGTTAAATGACCATCCGAATTTCAATGAGGTTCAGAGCATCACCAGTAAAACCGTAGATATGTTTTCTGACGGTACCTACGATGAGCTATATATCATTTATACCCACTATATTTCGGTTATCCAACATGATGTTATTGTGAAAAAGGTTTTGCCATTAACCGATATTGCACCGGCTGCAAAACCGTTTATCTATGAGTTTGAACCGAACGTGGAGGAAATATTGGAAGTCTTGTTGCCTCAATATGCCGAAAGTCTAATTTTTGGAGCATTACTTGAAAGTAAAGCAAGTGAGCATGCGTCCAGTATGATGGCAATGAAGAATGCGACGGATAATGCAATGGAACTAATCAATACGTTAACAATCAGCTATAACAGGGCCCGCCAAGCACAAATCACTCAAGAAATTACCGAAATTGTGGCCGGGGCTTCCGCATTAGAATAAATTTCAAATAAACGATAATCATACACTTTTCAAATGAACGGACAAAAGTAACATAGTCAGGAGGGAAAAAGATGAATAAAGGGACAATCCTTCAAGTAATGGGTCCGGTTGTCGACGTTAAATTCGAAAATGGACAGTTGCCAAAAATTTATAACGCATTACGAATTCAACATAAAGCCCAAAACGATGCAGACGTTGACATCGACTTAACATTGGAAGTCGCCTTACATCTAGGTGATGACACTGTTCGTACAATTGCGATGGCATCAACGGACGGTTTAGTACGCGGTATGGAAGTAATTGATACCGGTGCTCCTATTTCTGTTCCGGTTGGTGATGTCACATTAGGACGGGTATTTAATATTTTAGGTGAATCGATTGATTTAGATGGTGAATTGCCGCAAAATGTTCGCAGAGATCCGATTCATCGCCCTGCACCAAAATTTGAAGAATTATCGACAAAAGTTGAAATTCTCGAAACCGGGATTAAAGTAGTAGACCTACTTGCCCCTTATATTAAAGGTGGGAAAATCGGACTATTCGGTGGTGCCGGTGTAGGGAAAACAGTTTTAATTCAGGAATTAATTAATAATATCGCCCAAGAACACGGTGGTATTTCCGTATTTGCCGGTGTTGGTGAACGGACACGGGAAGGAAACGACCTATACTATGAAATGAAAGACTCCGGTGTTATTAAGAAAACCGCGATGGTATTCGGACAAATGAATGAACCGCCTGGTGCCCGGATGCGCGTTGCTTTAACGGGACTGACAATGGCTGAATATTTCCGTGATGAACAAGGACAAGACGTGCTATTTTTCATTGATAACATTTTCCGTTTCACTCAAGCCGGTTCCGAAGTTTCTGCGTTGCTTGGTCGGATGCCATCTGCAGTAGGTTACCAACCGACATTGGCGACGGAAATGGGTCAATTGCAAGAACGGATTACTTCAACAAATAAAGGTTCTGTTACATCTATTCAAGCGATTTACGTTCCGGCCGACGACTATACGGACCCGGCTCCGGCAACAACATTCGCACACTTGGACGCAACAACAAACCTTGAACGGAAACTATCTGAAATGGGTATTTACCCGGCTGTGGATCCACTTGCATCAACATCCCGTGCATTGGCACCGGAAATTGTTGGGGAAGAACATTATTCCGTAGCTCGTCAAGTTCAACAAACATTGCAACGTTATCGGGAATTACAAGATATTATTGCAATCTTAGGTATGGATGAATTAAGCGACGAAGACAAATTAATCGTTCATCGTGCGCGTCGTATTCAATTCTTCCTATCACAAAACTTCCACGTTGCTGAACAATTTACAGGCCAACCCGGATCCTATGTTCCTGTAAAAGAAACCGTTCGTGGCTTTAAAGAAATTTTAGAAGGTAAATGGGACCATCTTCCTGAAGAAGCATTCCGCCTTGTAGGTACAATTGAGGATGCCGTTGAAAAGGCAAAATCTATGGGCGTTGAAGTGTAATTTGGATTATGAGGAGGATAAGAAATGAAAACCGTATCCGTAAGTATCGTTACTCCTGATGGTCCGGTCTATGAATCAGATGTAGAGATGGTCAGCACAAAAGCGGCCAGCGGTGAACTCGGTATTTTGCCGGGACACGTACCAATGGTGGCACCACTTGCCATTGGTGCCGTTCGCTTAAAAAAAGACGGTCATACTGATTTGGTTGCGGTTAGTGGAGGATTTCTGGAAGTACGTCCGGATAAAGTAACAATCCTTGCTCAAGCTGCAGAAAATGCCAATGAAATCGATATTGATCGTGCCATACGAGCAAAACAACGGGCTGAAGAACGTCTTCGGAAACAAAAACAATCCGAAATCGACTACAGACGAGCCGAACTCGCCCTAAGACGTGCATTAAATCGAATAAATGTCGCCCAAAATGCAAGATAACGTAACGTACACGTTTATCCGGAAAAGTCCTCTTAGCCAACCGCTAAGGGGATTTTTTTGTGTGTTAAGTATAATTTCCAGCAAGGTAGTGCAGTGAGAAATTTTAGGTTTTAAGTATAGTTCAAAGGAAAAGCTTCAAAGCAACACACCACGCTCGAAAAAATTATATATTTTTCCGATGAACTACGTCTTTGCTTTCCCCTAAAGGTTCGGCAGTCGCCGAGTTTTGCGGAGCGCAACAGGTGCTGAGCGAGCTCCCTATACTTCAGTGTATATTCTATTTTTCCGCGGATTTTAGCAGCTCAATTGTTGTGGATATATCGGTGAATATTGTGGACAAATGCATTAGAAAAGTGGATATCTTAGCTTAATTTGTGGATAATCCTTGTAAAATATGTGTATAAATGGGTTGAGAAAATAGAAGTTGATAAAAATTCGATAGTATTTTCCCGTAAAATAATTCACACATTGTGGATAATTTTAATAGAAAGACGTAACAAGTTTCCAGAAACTGTAATCACCTTCATTTAAATGAAATATTTCACAAAATAATTTCCTTTTTGGAAGAAAAAAGTAATTTATAAATTTATTTCCTATGTTAAAATATACATTGTATGTACTAGCCATTCAAAATTCAAAAAGGAGTGTGTGCTATGCTTTCAAATGTCGGGGTTTTCAGTATATTAAGTATTGTCGCTAATTTAATTTTTATTGCCCTGGCATGGTGGGCATTGCAATCATTGAATTTTGAAAAGTTTATTCGAAAAAATCGGGTAACGCAAGGGCGGCTCCTATATATTTTATTAGCGATAGCCATAGGGTCAATCGTAGCTAATTTTTTTCTGGATTATATCGTTTGGTCCAGACAAATTCCCTACATAATGAACATGGATGAAAGTAATTTGAAATAATTAGGTGTCGGGCGTTTTACAGATATTCACATGATTTTTTCAGGAGTAAACCGTGTCAAATTGTGACGACTTTTACCATGTATGACATCCCCCTTTTTAACCAACAATGGTAGTAAAGGGGAGAGGAACATGAGTAAAAGGTTTTATTTACAAATGACAGTATGTACGCTATTTTTCATTTTTATTCTTATTTTTTCTGGTAAAGCTAACTCTGTAACAAATGATTCGGATTTGAATAAAATGATGGATATAATCAGTAAACATAATGGAAATATCGAGGAATGGTCAGTCCTTGCTAGGGAAGAATTGGAATTGGATTTTTCCTATGCAGATTTTGAAAAAGTTGCCGATCAGTGGCAAAAAGAAATTCCAGACTTTACTTGGGAAAAACAAATCAGTCAAGATCGGTTGATTTTAACTGGAAAATCCTCTGACCAATCACTTCCGTATGCTGAAAAAATCCAACTCACAACCGAATTAATTGGTGAAAATATCCAAGGATTCATCCTTTATGAGATAAAAGGGTCGGAATGGAACGAAAAAGTCAATCATCTTGTAGATAAGCGACAAGAGTATTTTTTACCAAAATTTTTTCACAAAAGTCCATCCTTTTTTTCTTGTATAAAGGGAGAGTTCAATGATATGATTAATAAGTCTTTGCTGGAAAAATCAATGACAATTATTCATAACTTTAATGGAAAAATGATTGAAAACTTAGTGGAGAATAATTTTGTTTCTCTGACAGTAAACAGTCCACTGTTTACAAAGGAAATCCCCACTGAAGCGGGATCCTTTGATTTGCAGATTTCGTTGAGAAAAACAGCGAATGAAGATAAAACAACCTTTGTAATTGGAACACCGATATTGACAATTGAATATTAATATAACAGATATTGGACGCGGAGGGGAATACATTTGGATAAAATCATCGTCCGCGGCGGGAAGAGATTGAACGGCACCGTAAAAGTAGAAGGAGCCAAAAATGCCGTTTTACCAGTAATCGCCGCTTCACTACTTGCAAGTGATGGAAAAAGTATCATTCGGGATGTACCGTCTCTCTCGGATGTGTATACAATTAATGAAGTTTTAAGATATTTAAATGCGGAAGTTGAATTTCAAAATAATATGGTTCACATTGATGCAACAAGAGAGCTAACCGCGGAAGCTCCTTTTGAATATGTTCGAAAAATGCGAGCCTCTGTATTGGTTATGGGGCCACTCTTAGCCAGGCTAGGTCGTGCCCGCGTAGCGTTACCCGGTGGATGTGCAATCGGTACAAGACCGATTGACCAACATTTAAAAGGCTTTGAAGCGATGGGGGCAGTTGTTAAAGTAGGTAATGGCTTTATTGACGCAAGAGTGGATGGCAAACTAAAGGGAGCGAAAATTTACTTTGATATTCCAAGTGTTGGTGCAACTGAAAATGTCATGATGGCAGCAGCACTGGCGGAAGGAACAACCATTCTTGAAAACTGTGCCAAAGAACCGGAAATAGTCGATTTGGCAAATTATTTAACAAGTATGGGAGCAATTGTTAAGGGGGCAGGAACAGAAACCATCCGTATAGAAGGTGTAGATCGACTATATGGTGCAGACCATACGATAATCCCGGATCGAATTGAAGCAGGCACATTTATTACAGCTGCAGCAATTACCGGGGGAAATGTTTATGTAAAAGGAGCGGTACCTGAACATTTATCTTCTTTAGTCGCAAAGTTAGAGGAAATGGGTGTAGAGTTTATTGAAGAAGCTGAAGGAGTCCGTGTAATCGCACCGGATAAATTGAAAGCTGTCGATATTAAAACAATGCCATACCCAGGTTTTCCTACTGATATGCAAGCTCAAGTGATGGCCCTCTTACTGAAATCAGAAGGCACGAGTATGATTACAGAAACGGTTTTTGAAAATCGTTTCATGCATGTTGAAGAATTCCGCCGTATGAATGCCAATATTAAAATTGAAGGCAGATCGGTTATCATTAATGGACCTTCAGATTTACAAGGAGCAGAAGTCGCAGCTACTGATTTACGTGCAGGAGCGGCTCTTATTATTGCAGGTCTTGCTGCTGATGGAATTACCCGCGTAACAGAACTCCAACACTTAGACCGCGGTTATGTCAACTTCCACGGTAAACTGGCCGCCTTAGGAGCGGACATTGAACGAATTTATGATGTGGAAAAAGAAGAGGAGGCAATGGTCGCCAAACTAGCTGCCAATGTTAAATAACATATGGAATGAAAAAGGTTGGTTCTAATGAAAGCCAACCTTTTTTATTGTTATTTTGAGGTGGGAGACGGCATATTTTGGCGACGAAACAGTCCAGTCATTCTCGTCGCTATTTTGAGCAGGGAAATGCCCGAATTTGACGACGAGAGCTAATCTCGTCACCATTTTTAGTTGAAAAACGCCCAAATTTGACGACGAGAGCTAATCTCGTCACCATTTTGATGCGGAAAATGATCTATTTTGGCGACGAGGGCCAATCTCGTCACCGTTTTGAGCAAGGAAACGTCCATTTTCGACGACGAGAGCTGTTCTCGTTACCATTTTTAGTTGAGAAATGCTCAATTTAGGCGACGAGTGCGGTTCTCGTCACCATTTTGATGCGGAAAATGCTCTATTTTAGCGACGAGGGCCAATCTCGTCGCCGTTTTGAGCCAGGAAACGTCCATTTTCGACGACGAGAGCTGTTCTCGTTACCATTTTTGGTTGAGAAATGCTCAATTTAGGCGACGAGTGCGGTTCTCGTCACCATTTTGATGCGGAAAATGCTCTATTTTAGCGACGAGGGCCGTTCTCGTCGCTATTTTGAGCCAGGAAACGTCCAATTTTGGCGACGAGAGCCAATCTCGTCACCGTTTTCAGTTAAAAAACGCAAATATTTGACGACGAGCCTCGTTCTCGTCACCATTTTTAGTTGAAAAGCGCTCAAATTTGGCGACGAGTGCGGTTCTCGTCACCATTTTTAGTTCAGAAACACCCGATTTTGGCGACGAGAGCTGTTCTCGTCACCATTTTCAGTTGAAAAACGCTCAATTTTGGCGACGAGTGCGGTTCTCA
>NZ_CCRF01000100.1 GCF_000751775.1 Caldibacillus thermoamylovorans | reverse complement strand
GAATTGTCCAATAGGCGGGCTTTAATGGACAAAAAAGGCATTCAATCAGTAAAAACTGTCCAATAGAAGGGTTCTCATGGACAAAAAAGGCATCCAACCAGGAAAAATTGTCTAATAGAAGGGTTCTCATGGACAAAAAAGGCATCCAACCAGGAAAAACTGTCCAATAGAACGGCGCTCATGGACAAGATGAGGAGGCAATCAGCAAAAATTGTCCAATAGAACGGCTCTCATGGACAAAATGAGGAGGCAATCAGGAAAAACTGTCCAATAGAGGCGGTTCTCATGGACAAAAAAGGGGTCCAATTAGTAAAAATTGTCCAATAGAACGGCTTTCATGGACAAAAAAGGCATCCAACCAGTAAAAACTGTCCAATAGAACGGCTTTCATGGACAAAATGAGGAGGCAATCAGCAAAAATTGTCCAATAGAACGGCTTTCATGGACAAAAAAGGGGTCCAATTAGTAAAAATTGTCCAATAGAACGGTTCTCATGGACAAAAAGAGGAGTCAACCAGTAAAAACTGTCCAATAGAACGGCTTTCATGGACAAAATGAGGAGGCAATCAGCAAAAATTGTCCAATAGAACGGCTTTCATGGACAAAAAAGGGGTCCAATTAGTAAAAATTGTCCAATAGAACGGCTTTCATGGACAAAATGAGGAGTCAATCAGCAAAAATTGTCCAATAGAACGGCTTTCATGGACAAAATGAGGAGTCAATCAGCAAAAATTGTCCAATAGAAGGGCTCTCATGGACAAAAAAGGCATCCAACCAGGAAAAATTGTCTAATAGAAGGGCTCTCATGGACAAAAAAGGGATCCAACCAGGAAAAATTGTCTAATAGAAGGGTTCTCATGGACAAAAAAGGCATCCAACCAGGAAAAACTATCTAATAGCCGGGCTCTAATGGAAAAATACAAGGTCAACCACCAGAAAAAATCCGATAAAAATGTTCTTATTGGACTTTTTTCTGTCCCCTATTTGGATACTACCTTTTTAAATGATCCAACCAGTGTCCAACCCGATTTTTTCCTAAAAAATAGCCACGATAAACAATAAAAAAACATATTGTAATACCAGTGATATCCTTTATGAAATCAATGACTGTTGCTGAACGATAAGGAACAAAAGACTGGTGAATTTCATCGGCCAATCCGTACAAAGCCGCAACAACTGCCGCTACCCAATTTGCTTTTTTCGTGAGTTTTCCGTCAATAGCAAAAAACAACACAAAAAGCACATACAAGATTGCAAATTCAACCAAATGCAATGACTCCTTAATCAAAGAATCTGCAAAGGAAAACTTAACGAAGGCATCAGCCGGATTGCTTGATAACACCCAGATTAATCCCATATATAGAAACGGAAGTACTTTTATTAGCCATCGAAACATTTTCATAAATCCTAACTCACCTTCTATATCTGACTATATGACGCCGGATCGAATCCTGCATAATCAGTCATTTATACCTTTCTTAAAATTTACAAGATCCTGCATAAACAGCTAACTGAACATTTTCATAAAATCCTCAGCAAATATAATTCTTAGTAACCATTGTTCTCTGCACTTTACCAAAATCTCCAACAAATTAAATAACCGACATCCACTGCACCTTTATCCCAAATTCCTAGCAAATAAAATCCTGAATAAAATATCTGTTCTCAGTACTTTTTCCTAAAATTTCCTGCATAAAAAATAAATTTTTACAAAAAATATGAAAAAAGTGTTTTTTGAAGTATATATTTCTCATTTTCTGTTCAAAATGATTCATGAGGTGATGAAAATGAGAGAGGAAGAAAAGAAACTATCTTCTCGCAAACTTGGCATTAAACGCTTCTTCAAAAAACGTTGGGTATACCCTGCAATTTATATCGGCGCCGGTGCAATTCTATTATCTACATTTCTATGGTTCCAAGCAAGAGATAATGAAGGTGCCAAAGAGAACGAATTTGGTTATGAGTCGAACTCCGGCCGTGACTTGGCAGGAGAGGACGCACTTGAAGTTAACAGTCCTGTAGAAGATTTTGAATGGCCAGTAGCAGACAAAAATGTTGTGGAAGTGGTAACCAATTTCTACGATCCGGCTGCTACAGAAAAAGAACAAGAATCTGCAATCATCAGTGACGGAAATAGTTTTTATCCGAGCACAGGGATTGCGATTGCCGGAAAAGACGGTAAAACATTCGATGTTCAAGCTGCCATGGGTGGTAAAGTTAAATCTGTCAAGGAAGATGCACTTCTTGGCAATGTCGTTACCATTGAACATGCCGAAAATATCGAAACGATCTATCAATCCCTTGAAGATGTCTCTGTCAAACAGGGTGACCAAGTAAAACAAGGTCAGGTGATCGGTAAGGCAGGCAGAAGTTTGTTAAATGAAGAAGCAGGAATTCATACCCATTTCGAAATTAGAAAAGACGGTGTAGCGGTTAATCCGCTAGAGTACTTCAAAAAATCATTAACTACATTGCAAAATACCGATGTAAAAAAATCGGAAACTGTAGCTGATGAAAAGAAAAGTGAAGAAGCAAAAGAATCAAAAGTAACCGAAGATGAGTCAGAAAACACCAAACCTGGTAATTCTGAATCAGGTCAAAGGGACAATGACTCCGGTACTGGCGATAAAGAAAACTCAAATAAAGAACAAAACAACGATGCTAACTAATATTCCAAATGTAGTTGAATCCCCTTTCTAGTATATATAAGGCTGTCCCAAAACGAATAATGGGACGGTCTTTTTTTATAGTATAAGAAAGTATAAAAATACAGGTAAATAACTCAGGATCAGTTTTATTGTCTAGCTCCGAGCGCCAGCGACTGAGAAACTAACTCCCCTTTAATGTGCTCCTGCGCCATAGCCTATTCGAGGAAGCGGATGTTCAGCTCGTCGCAAAGCTTCATGAAGTATATCAAGGAAGATTACTCATGAAGTTCACTCTAGGAGTAGCTTCACTACGATAAGTCAACATCGGCTCGTCCCTCGCCGTGTTTCCTTTTCCTTAGAAAAAGCTACTCGCTTTTTCTTCGTGCGATGCTTATTCAAGGAAGATTATTCAGAGTCCTCGAAAATGCATTCGCATTTTCTTCGTGCGGTGTCTATTCGAGGAAGATTATTCAGAGTCCTCGAAAATGCATTCGCTTTTTCTTCGTGCGGTGTCTATTCGAGGAAGCAAATCTGTTCTCATTGCGGGGAGGTCGGGCCACAGGACGTGGTCAGACATGCGTTGCAACAGGACGTTGCCGCTTTTAGCCGGCCAGTTTGTACGTCGCTAAGCGGGCGCTCTGCGCTTTTCTTATTGCAATGTTGGTGGATCTGAAAGGGAAGTTTGAACGATTTTAAACTTGAACAAAATTGTTTATTGGAATGTCTAGGAGTCTGACCGACGCAATACCACAACTCGTATAGCTGCTGTATGGCATGTTTAAACCGTAAAATTAGCGATAGATTTCATATTATGCTCCAAAAGTCATCGGACAGACTCCTAGACTCCTAGGCAGAGAAAACAACTCTATACGTTGAATAGCTTTTTCATTCGTTAGTGTAAATGTAAAACGTGAATTTTCCGCAAAAACCATTAATATCTTGACGAGAAGCGACATATTTCTTGGGAAATAAACGGATTTTTTGTCGGAAATCAAAAAAATTCTGTTGAGAAAAAGAAAATATTGTCTTTATCCCACATTTAAGTCCAGTCAAAGGCCTCCACTTTAAATTTCAAGTGAATAAGGAAAATAGGGGAGCCGGGGGGTCGCATGCTTCCGGAAGTGCTCGATATCGGTCACACAAGCATTGGCACACGTATTTAACTTGTGTTCCATTTATAATCAATAAAGGGTAACCACCATTAATTGAACTTATGTATCAGAACCGGGAAAGTCTTTATTTCATTAAGCTTTTTTGGAGGCTCAAATCGAATACGGGGGCGAATATTTTTAACAGGAAAGTTCCGCCAACTGTAAGGCCAACCGGCTCATACATATTCAACAGGTAAAAAGCAAATATTGACCAACGCTTTAAAATGAAAAAAATGCTTTAGAACTTGTCCTTATTGCTTTTTTTGTGCATATTCTAGTCCTTATAATAATAAACTGTTACAAAATTTAAGAAATTATAGGGCACTTTGGTTCCGCCTCATTGACAAGCGAAACCAAATTCCCTTCCCATTACTTAAAGTAAAATCATTTCAAAAGAGAGTGTTTGAGGTGAGGAATCGTATTTAAGCAGCTTAGATGGGGTTAGAGACATAATGAAAAATGAATCCGCAGAAAGTATCTACTTTCTGCCGCATAAAGTTTTAAAAAAATAATACATAAATGATGCTAAAAGTACGTTATAACCAATCAAGTTCTAAACGAACCGTTCTTTATGCGGAGGAAGCAGTAATTCGATGGAGCAAGCGCGTGTCTCATTTCACACTTCTCACATCCAAATCAAGGAGGCGAGTGGTGTGCACGATTACATCAAAGAAAGGACGATCAAGATTGGGAAATATATCGTGGAGACGAGAAAAACGGTTCGCGTTATAGCGAAGGAGTTTGGCGTATCCAAAAGTACCGTTCATAAAGACTTAACAGAAAGATTGCCAGAAATAAACCCTGAATTAGCGAATGAAGTGAAAGAAATATTAGACTATCATAAGTCAATTCGTCACTTACGGGGAGGAGAAGCAACAAAAATGAAATATAAAAAAGGAACCTCTGAAGAGCCGGTTTTAGAAAAATAATTTCGTTTTTCACTCGATGGATCCATTTCTCTTTAGAAGACCATGATATATAAAGATAGGTCTCCAACTTGGATCCTTATTTCAAATTGAAGCAGTCAACCTGTTAAGGAACACTCATTACCAGTGGATACCCGGGTAAAGAGGATGACTAATAAAGTCATCTTTTCCTAGTTTTTTTACAAATTGATAAAAAAAACGACAAAAAGTAAAAAAAAATGACATAGGTCCTCCATATTTCAACTTATTTATGGTAGAATATGCAATTAGAAAGCGTTTTGAACGGGAAAATTAAGGAGGATTTTTATGTTGGCCAGAGATATTGGAATCGATTTAGGAACAGCTAATGTACTTATCTATGTAAAAGGAAAAGGGATTGTACTGAATGAACCGTCAGTTGTCGCCATTGATTTGAATACGAACAAAGTATTAGCTGTTGGTGAAGAAGCAAGAAGAATGGTTGGGAGAACACCCGGTAATATTGTTGCAATTCGTCCGTTAAAAGATGGTGTAATTGCAGATTTTGCCGTCACTGAACAAATGTTAAAATACTTTATCAACAAGTTGAATGTAAAAGGATTTTTATCAAAACCACGAATTTTAATTTGTTGTCCAACGAATATTACAAGTGTTGAGCAAAAGGCGATTCGCGAAGTAGCTGAAAAAAGCGGCGGAAAAAAAGTTTATTTGGAAGAAGAACCAAAAGTGGCAGCAATTGGAGCCGGTATGGACATTTTCCAACCAAGCGGGAATATGGTAATCGATATCGGTGGAGGTACATCGGACATTGCTGTTCTTTCTATGGGTGATATTGTCACATCCGCCTCAATTAAAACGGCGGGGGATAAATTTGATTTTGAAATTCTTCAGTATATTAAAAAGAAATATAAATTGTTAATTGGTGAACGAACAGCAGAAAGTATTAAAATCAACGTGGGTACAGTGTTTGAAAATTCACGCAATGAAGAAATGGACATTCGTGGCCGTGATCTTGTTTCAGGCTTGCCGCGAACAATAACGATAAATTCGGCTGAAATCGAATCTGCTTTAAGGGAATCGGTTGCAGTTATTGTTCAAACGGCAAAAAGTGTACTTGAAAAAACACCTCCTGAACTATCGGCAGACATTATTGATCGCGGGGTTATTTTAACCGGTGGCGGGGCTTTACTTCATGGAATTGACACGTTATTGGCAGAAGAATTAAAAGTACCGGTATTTATTGCAGACAACCCGATGGATTGTGTTGCAGTCGGTACGGGCATTATGCTGGACAATATTGATAAAATTGATCGCCGCAGTTTGATTTAAAAAAAGGCCCGAATAGCGCCAAATCTGGGCAATAAAATAAAAACGGGAACATATCCAATGATTAGCACTCAAAAAGATTTTACGCAAAATTAGTATTAACTATATTTAATACGTGACATTTAAGCGTAAATTTTTTAGAAAATAGGCTTTTGGTGTGCTAGCCGTTCTATGGGTTTGTTCCGTTTTTTATTATCCGAAACTGTTCATAACATAAATGTATAGCTCTTTAGGACCTGTTAAAAAATGTCAAGTGTTATTGAAAAATAATAATGTCCAAAGTGGGAAAATCGTTTATAATAAGAAAAGCAAGGATTTTTATTTTGTTTAGCTAAACTGCTTTTTCAATATAAATGGAGCGCTAACACTATTTATTCATATATTTCTTAAAAATGGTAAGAGGAGTGGGGGACTTGTTTAGAGGCTTTTACACGGTTGCTTCCGGAATGCTGGCACAACAAAGAAGAACCGAGATGTTGACCAATAACATGGCGAATATAAATACGCCCGGATACAAGGCGGATCAATCATCTGTCCGTGCTTTCCCTGATATGTTAATCCAAAAAATGGAGTCACCTGATGTTCCGGGCAACTCAGTAGCAACGACTATGACGCCTGTCGGTCGGTTAAATACCGGTGTTTACATACAAGACATTACACCAAATTTTAAACAAGGTGACTTGACCCAAACGAGCTTGAACACGGATTTGGCCTTAAATCATATAACGATGCCGCTGAATCAAAATGGGGTTCAAGGCAGTGTCTTTTTTACCGTGCAAAATCCCGATGGCGGTGTCCAATATACGCGGAACGGAAATTTTACGATTGACGGTGCTGGATTTTTAACAGCGGCAACCGGACAATATGTGCTGGATACATACGGTAATCCCATTGCCTTGGTTAATGATTCCTTTACTGTAACAGAAGATGGCTGGGTTCAACAAAATGGACAAAATGTTGCCCGCTTAGGAATAGCTTATGCTGAAAATCCCAATCTGTTAACGAAAACGAGTACCGGTTTATATCAAATGGACGGTGGGGCACTTCCATCTGCCTATGCAAATAATCAAGTCGCATTTTCGGTTAAACAAGGTTATATTGAACGATCCAATGTGGATGCGGCAGAAACAATGACTAACATGTTAACGGCTTACCGATCTTTTGAGGCTAATCAAAAAGTATTGCAAGCTTATGATCGCAGCATGGACAAAGCCGTCAATGAAATCGGAAAATTATAAGAAACTGGCGGTCAAAATCATGCCGTCCATGTTTGTTTTATCGGCTATACGATTAAGTTAAACAATTTTTTCCATAGAAATATATATGACAACTTCCCAACTTAACCCCTTTAAATCAGAGAAAAATGAGGTGAAATCATTGAATCGGATTTCAATTACGGCAAGCAACACCATGAACCAATTGCAAAAACAAATGGATACGATTGCCAATAATATTGCAAATTCACAAACGACGGGTTACAAAAAACAAAGAGCGACATTCGGTGAACTCATGTACCAGCAATATAATAACCAGCGAAATCTGGAAGAGGAAGTAAATCGGTTGACGCCGAACGGTATTCGGATTGGAACAGGTGCACGTGTTGCCCAAGTACAAACTGTTTTGACTTTGGGTTCAATCGTGCAAACTGGTCGCGCCTTAGACTTTGCTTTAACTGAACCAAATCAATTTTTTAAAGTGTTGGCTCCAAAAGGGAACGAAACGGCCGTCCATTATACCAGAGACGGATCGTTTTATTTGTCCCCGGTGAATGCAAATGAAGTCGGGCTTGTCACCAGTGAAGGTTATCAAGTACTTGATGAAAACAACAATCCAATTATTTTTAACAATAATTTACAAAATGTGAATTTGAATCCAAATGGAGAGATTGTTTTTTCTGACGAGGCTGGTAATAATGTGACTTTTAATCTGGGAATTGCTCAAATACATAAACCGCAAACGATGGCTCGGGTTGGTGATAACTTGATGACTTTGCCGGATAATATGGCGGAATTAGGTATAACAGAAGCTGATTTGTTGGAAAATCTTGCAGGAAATCTCCGCGGGCAAATTGGGTTAAAAAATCAGGCACTTGAACAATCTAATGTTGACATCGGTGAAGAAATGACGAATTTGCTACAGACACAAAGGGCTTATCAATTACAAGGAAGAGCGATCACGATTGCCGATCAAATGCAGGGATTGATTAATGGAATTCGGTAGATTTAAGATGATCATGTCTTGCCCAAAAACGGTTAAATGAAGAAATTTAATCGCTGGATTCGGTAAGCGTGTAGATTAAATAAAAAGATTAATCAATGGGATCCGGTAAGTTTGAGTGCTAAGTGCCCACATGTTTCGTTAGGTTCGGATTACATCAATGGGATTCGGGAAGACAGGGCTGTCGGATTGAATGAATTAATCACCCTATCTGTCAGAGTGAATTCTTTTATCGAGGGGATTGGACAGTTGTGGAAAATTTAGATGATCATAGAGAGACGCGAGAAGGACGAATTAAAAATCGTATAAGTGGAAAGAAAACCAAAAAAGACAATGAAGAAGAAAAGGCAGAAAAAAAGGAAAAGCGGCTCCGGACTCGGCTTATCCCGATATGGCTTCGACTCATCATTGTCCTGTTTTTAATATTGCTCCTTTTCTTTATTGGCGCCATGATTGGCTATGGTGTAATCGGTGATGGCAAGCCGACAGATGTATTTAAGAAATCAACATGGACCCATATTCTCGAAATTGTTAATGATGGTACAGGTTCAAAATGAATGAATTAACGGGGTTTTTTTCATGTAATGGAAATATATGGAATTGGGAGTGTTATTATGCTTGATATTAATGAAATCAAAAAAATTATTCCTCACCGCTATCCATTTTTAATGGTCGATCAGATTGTTGAACTGGAAGAGGAAAAGCGGGCAGTCGGTATTAAAAATGTTACGATCAATGAGCCGTTTTTCCAAGGTCATTTTCCGGACTACCCGGTCATGCCCGGTGTCTTAATTGTGGAAGCATTAGCTCAAGTTGGCGGAGTGGCGATGTTAAAAAAAGAAGAAAATCAAGGAAAACTGGGGTTGTTTGCCGGAATCGACAAGTGCCGGTTTAAAAGGCAAGTTAAGCCGGGGGACCAATTGCGTTTGGAAGTGGAAATTTTGCGGTCACGGGGGCCAATCGTCAAAGGGAAGGGAATTGCTACGGTAAACGGTGAGGTTGCATGTGAAACTGAAATGATGTTTGCCATCCAATAAAAACGTTGGTGTAGAAAAAGAAGATAGAGAAAACCCGTAAAGGTCCGATTATATCGATTCCCCTCACTGATTAAAATTTCAGCTTATTACAAGCAATGAAAAGGTTCAAACACACATACGCCTTCTTTTGCCTTTGGATGAAATTGCCTAATTGTCATGCAAATTTTTTTGTGATTTGGGCAACCTAACATCAGACCTGATTTTAGGTCAATATTATCTAAAGGTAGAAAGGAGAAAAGAAATAGATCGTTTCTTGAAAATAATTGGTAGTACATTGCTTGCATCGGTCCTTTTAATGGGATGTGCTAATAATGATGATGATAACGACCCTGCACCGCCGGATAATGATGTAACGGACAGAAATGACAATAACAATGGAACGGATAATAATGACGCAAATGATGATAACAATGTAATTGATGAAGATAACAATGACACAGGTAATGGTGGTAACTTAGACGGCGATAACAACGGTAATAATGGGGCCAACAATAACGGGACAAATAACACCCGAACAGATAATAACAATAATAACAATGGTACCGAAGATTTATTAGAAGATAGAAAAGATATCCAAGATAACGATACAAAAGATGAGTAAGTAGAATAAATAAGACAGGGGCAAATATGTCATCCCTGTCTTATGTTTATTTTTTTGAGGGTCTGCCTACCTTGTTTTTCTTTGTTCTTATTTCTTCTTTAAAAGCAAGTAATAGTTCATTGCCACTTAGTCCTTTATCTAAAAGGAGACCCAATAATTGTTCAGCATAGCCTCTTGAGCGGCTTAAAGTTCCCTCCAACAAAATGCTTACATATTCATCAATTACTTTTGAATTAATCACATTGACAAGAAAAGTTGCGGGATCATTTTCGGCTTTTGTAATGATTACATTGACCGGAAATTTGTCCTGTGGTTGGTAATTCTCAAAAACGGAAAAATAGGCTCGCTCAATAAAAAGTTCAATTAGCCATGTATTCTTTTCATTTTCTTTGTTTATAATCAAAGCATCAATGAAAGGAATTTGGATCGTCTCATCGTTTTTATCTACCAGTTGAAAAGAAATCAACTTAAATGTCTTCAAAAACATCAGCCTCCCCGCAAAATTCTGTTATTCACATTTTACCATGATAAATATTGAAGTACTAGTCAGAATAAGGAGTAAAATTTTACTAATTATATTAGTAAAAAATTAACTTGCAGAAAGAGCTATAAATACCATTTTTCCACTTATAGACACCATTTTTATAAAAATAAAGCCCATTTTTCAAGTAAAACATAGTAAAAAATAAGTAAAACACATCTATAACTGGCAAATCAAAATTTTACAACATAATAAAATTGTCCTATGATTATAGTAACAAATTGATTGGAGGTGAAAAGTTGATTAACCAGGTAACATTGGTAGGAAGACTGACGAGGGACCCGGAATTGAAATTGACGCAAGAAGGGGTTGCCTTAACAAATATTACGCTGGCAGTGAATCGAAATTATCGGTCCACGAGCGGCAGTATCGAAACAGATTTTGTTCAGTGCACACTCTGGCGGCGAGCAGCAGAGAACACCGTACAATATTGCCAAAAGGGTTCGATCATTGGAATTATTGGCCGAATCCAGACGCGAAATTATGAAAATAGTGAAGGAAAAAGGGTTTATGTCACGGAAGTTGTTGCTGATAGTGTCCGTTTTTTGGGAGGCAGGTCGGCAGAGGACAAGGAAATCGCCGCAACAAATGCATAAGTTCCTTTAAATTCCATTAAGGAGGTGATTGCTGAAAAAAAGAAAAGGAATCATAGACGAAAGGGATCTAATTGCTTTCAAAATGCAATTACAGAACGAAAATGAATATGTAGAATCAAGAGAGAAGGATTATGTAAAGCGAGAGATTTTGGAAGTAAAAGACAAATAGACCGATGTGTTGCTTGAAGGATTTATGATGAAAACCTATGAAAACTTATGATTTTCGTCAAGGCCATGATATTGGAGTCGATTTGTTGGAGAAAGTTGTATCTTACAAAACTATAGACTAAATGGATAGTATGATACTGTCTTAAAAAGGGAGATATTCGTAGCAGTTTGAATTTTATAGTGTAAAGAAAATTGACAGGGCAGAATCTTTAACAGTATTGTGAACAATTCTGTGGAGGTGACTATGTCAACAAGATTTGAGAATTATTTTCAGCTGGAGGAGATGATTCAGCTTCTGATTCGAATTGTAGGAAAATCGAATGAAAAGATTATGAATTTAGAAGAAAAATTAAAACAACTGGAAGATATCGTAATCGAATCAGGAGAGGGAAACATACAAAATAAGTAAGGAATAAGGTTAAAAAAGCGGATGTAAGCAAAAACGATATGGATGACAAACTAAAAAGTGATATGGATTGTTAAAAGGTATCATCACTTCTTGAATAATAAATCTTTTTGGGGATGGTAAAGATTTATTATCGACAATGTTGCATGGAAAAGAAAACAGCAAGGAAATTCTTCAATCGGTCACTACTCTGACCAAATGAAGCCACTTGCCGCTCAAAAGAAGGAAACTTAGAGTTAAAACTATCATACCACAGGTATATATCAAAGAAAAGCACATACTTATCGCTACAAAAAAGCCACATACAATTCTTTTCAAAAAACCGGTTTTGGGGAAAACCGGTTTTTTCTTACAGAATAAGAAAGTATAAAAATACAAGTGAATAACTTGGGATTAGTTTTATCGTCTAGCTCCGGTCTCCTTGCGCCTTTCTTAGTGTGAGCTAGAATTTATTATTTTGAAACAAAAATGCAAAAACTTGTAAAGTGTCCAAAAAACATTTAAAAAAATTGAAGGATTTTTAAAATTTTTGTCGAATAGTTTTCATAAAATCCCTCTAAAGATTTTCCTTCCTTCATCGTTTTTTTACTGTACTAAGCATCCTAATTTTTTTCAAAGTAACTGAAAATTCCGCTATATTCATTGAAGCCAAAATTTTGTATAATAAAAATGAAAGGAACGAGTTAAGTTACGTATTATTGAAATGCCGAAGTTTGTCAGGCAAGACAAGGAAAATCTGATTCATCCGAATGACCGAATGGCAAAATGGATACGCTTTTTAACAAATGAAGATGATGCGAGGTGGGAAGTGATGGCAAATCAAGACCCGATAATAGAAAATGCGGTAGATATGTTGCGCACAGTAAGTATGGACAGGGAAGCCCGGATGTTGGCGGAAGCCCGTGAAAAAGCATTAAAGGATATAAATTCCATTCGTGGGGAAGCAATGAGAGAAGGAAAAGAGGAAGGCATAGAAGAGGGCATAAAAAAAGGCATAGAAAAAGGAAGAAAAGAAGGCATAAAAGAAGGCAAACGGGAAGATGCGAAAATGATGTTGATGGAAGGTTTAGACCTTCATTTGATCATTAAAATTACCGGATTAACGGAATCTGAGGTTTTGGAATTAAAGAGTGAGTTGAATTAACGATAAAAAGAGAAATTCTGGACGAGTAAGCGGGTAGTAATGTCTATCTGTCTACTCGTCTTTTTTATAGTATAAGAAAG
>NZ_CCRF01000099.1 GCF_000751775.1 Caldibacillus thermoamylovorans | reverse complement strand
AGTTTTATTGTCTAGCTACGAGCGCCAGCGACTGAGAAACCAGCTCCGCTTTCATGTGCTCCTGTGCCATAGTAGACTATTCGAGGAAGCAACTCTGTTCTCATTGCGGGAGGTCGGGCCACAGGACGTGGTCTGACATGCGTTGCAAAAGGACGTTGCGCTTTTTGCCGGCCAGTTTGTACGTCGCAAATAGGGCGCGACTCTCGCTTTTCCTTATTCCAACTTCAAAATATCATACAAATCTTCATCGGACATATCGGCGAGCCATTGATCACTTTGGATAATCTGGTCGTTTAACGTTTGCTTTTTCTCCAGCATGGCGTCAATTTTTTCCTCAAGCGTTCCGGTCGTAATAAATTTATGGACATGAACAAATTTTGTCTGCCCAATGCGGTAGGCTCGGTCGGTTGCCTGATTTTCAACAGCAGGGTTCCACCAGCGATCATAGTGAATTACATGGTTTGCCGCCGTTAAGTTCAGTCCAGTGCCGCCAGCCTTTAATGATAGCAACAAAATCGGAAATTCACCCTTTTGAAAGTTGTTTATTAACGTGTCCCGCTGCTGTTTGCTCGTTGAACCGTTCAAAAACGGCACCTTTAATCCGTAACGGGCTTCCAAAACAGATTGAATCATTTCCCCCATACCAATATATTGCGTGAAAATCAGGCCGCTTTCGTTTTGATCCATGACCGTGTCGAACAGTTCAACTAATTTTTCCAGCTTCGTTGAACGTTCGATTAATTCTTCGCCACGTGCCTGGTGTTCTTTTAAAAAGAGGGCAGGATGATTACAGAGCTGCTTCAGCATACTAAGCAATTTCAGCACATAGCCTTTCCGTTCAAAACCGGACAGGGTAGCTAGACGGTCAAACGTATCTTTGACGATTTGCTCATATAGGCTTGCTTGTTCAACAGTAAGTGGGCAATATTCCTTTTGCTCAATTTTATCAGGCAAATTGAGCGCCACTTCTTCATCATTTTTCGTACGTCGCAACAGAAACGGTCGGATGAGCTTTTGCAACTCCTGAATTTTTTCCTTATTATCTTGTCGTTCAATCGGCAGAACAAAACGTTGTTGGAAGCGGGTGAGACTGCCAAGATAACCTTTATTGATAAAATCAAAAATCGACCAAAGCTCAGTTAAACGGTTTTCCATCGGTGTGCCGGTTAAAGCAATATGATGGTTGCCCTTCAATTTGCGAATGGCGCGCGATTGCTTGGTTGCGGCATTTTTTATATTTTGTGCTTCATCTAAAATGATCGCTTCCCATTTTAGTGAAGAAAGTTCTTCAAAATCCAAGTGTGACAGTCCATAAGTCGTCAGAACCACATCATATGAGTGCTCACCGGTTAATGTTTCGGTAAATTGTTCAGCTTTTAACCGACTTGCTCCGTAATGTAAGTATACATGAAGATCTGGTGAAAATCGTTCCAGCTCTTTTTGCCAGTTACCAAGCACCGAGGTCGGACATATGATTAAGCTTGGACCGGACGCCGGATTGTTCTCCTTTACAAGCAACAAATAAGCAATCAACTGAATCGTCTTACCAAGCCCCATATCATCGGCTAAACAGGCCCCGAAACCATATTGCCGTAAAAAATAAAGCCAGTTCATCCCTTTTTTCTGATACGGACGGAGCTCACCTTGGAAGCTCGTCGGCACTTCCAAATTCGGAATATCGGTTAAATCGGTTAAGGAGTGAACAAAATTCCTTAATTTCGGGTGCAATTCAATTTGAATACGGGAAAAAATTCGCTGATCATTGTCCTCATCAAGCGAGTCCGGCTCTTCATTGTCGCCGCCATACAACAATTGCTGCTCAATAAAATCTTGAACCCGCATACCTTCTTTTTCTGCCTTTTCCATAATTGCTTGCATTTTTTTAATAAAAGCAGGGTCAAGCTTCATCCATTGTCCGCCAATATTAATCAGGCGGCGGTTTTCCTCAACCAGTTTGCGAAATTCAGCTTCAGACAGATCCACTCCGGCCATAGAAACCCGCCATTCATAATCAAGTAAAGCATTCAAGCCAACAAAGGATGGTCCGTTGGAACTCGACTTTACTCTGGCCTTTAAACGCATATTGGCGTTTTTTAACGCTTCCCACCAAGACGGCAAAAGAATATCAATACCGAGAACCAATAGTTTTTCACTGGCATTGGTCAAAAACGCCCAAGCCTCATCCTCCGTCAGTTCTTCCTTGATAATTGGGGGAGCTGAAAGATTAGCATCGTTCATTTTCTCATACTCGCCGGCTGCTTTATCTTCATTTGCCAGCCATGGAATCAGCCTTGCTATCCGCTTTTGTTCGGCAACAACTTCCTCAAAATACGGTTCCCACTTTTTCGGCGGTCGTTTTTTGCCTCGTTTTGCCGGGTTGAAGACAACGACTGTTTCCGGCTTCTTTATATCTCGCAATACCGTTGTCAGCTGCCACATTTCTCCATCTTCATGCGGTTCCTCAAGTCGAAGCCCGATTGTAAACGGTAAATCTGTCTCACTGGCGCCGATCCATTGTAAAAATTTTTTTTCATCAAAAAATGAGGCGACATCGAGCCCGTCGGCAATAGCATTTTGCAACAATTCTTTCCGCTTGTGCCACTGCTTTCCTAATTTCGGCAGCCGTGATAAATACGATTCCACCCCATTATGGAATAAATGTTGTACAAACTCCTTCATCCGTATCGGTTCTCCACCAACATCTTCCTCACGATCAACAAAAAGCTCAGTCATCGGTGTTTCCCAAAATTCCGGCAAAAACTCGTACCAAACTTGATCCGGAACTTCCCAGCGAAACTCCCCGTTTTTCCAGCTTTCAAAGTCCGGTTTAAAGCGTTTTTCCACAATCGTTTCATAAATAACTGGAGAAATGGCTAAAAGCGAGTTGGCAAGCTCATCAAACTCCCATTGAATAAACTGGTTAAATGGTTCGGTTCCGAATAACTCAAGCGTTTCAAAAGGATCCAACAACACACCATCAATGGCAATGGTTCGGTTTCCAATTTGAAAGTGCACGGTCGTCGCGTTTAATTTCGAACCGTAAAAACTGCTTTCATGCCATTGAAACAGCGGAAAAGTCCAGGCAGGAAGCGGTACACCGGGTTCGCCGTTTTCAAAAGCGTACAGAAAGAAATTTCCTTCTTTCAATTGAATACAATGAATTTCAAACTGTTTCGTTTTCAACATTAATTAACTTACCCCTTTGACACTCTTCTTGAAATGCTCGAAGTCGCTTTGTTTTTTGCAAAAGTTGTTCAAAGTAGACTTCCCATTTTTCTTCTTTTTTTAGCTTCTTATAGATTGTGCGCAGCTTTTTTAAATAGCGTACAGCCTCTTTATAGTTTTGTCGGTTTTTTTGTTGAATCGCCATCTCAATTTTTCGATGATAGTAAGGAAGAAGATATTGCGGTTCCTCCTTTTGAATCGTTCGTAAAATATCATTGCTTAAATAACTGAAGTTGGAAAGTTGAACAAACTCGATCAATTTTCTGTACTCTTTCCGTTCAAAATAAAAGGATGATAATTCTCTGGTTGTAAAAGGATACATAGCAATTAACAGTTGCTCATATAAATCGTATCTGCCCGTTTCTTTAGCAAATTGATGAAACTCTTCATCAATGGAGTAGAAAAATGTTTTCTTAGTCGAATAACTAATGGTATCTAAATAATCTTTGAGATGCTCAATCAGAAATTGTGCTAATTTTGTAAAGCCATTCCAATTTTCCTTGGCAAAATAATGATCCATGAATAGGAGGATATAAGATATCGAATGGTTACCGATATTTTTTAATAACGCTAACGATTCTTCTACCCGACCGGCTAAAAATAATTGGAACATATAAGCAAATTGCCAAGAAGAATCCATTGTGCCTTTTTTCGCCGTCTTTTCCGCAAAATCTAGTTCCTCATTTCGCAACTTTGGGCGGGTAAACAGATAATTCCATAAATTCCAGTATATTTGCAAGATATCATGTTTAAAGGCACCTTCTAAAAACAGCAACTCCCTTACATCCAATCGGAGTTTTTCACAAATCGGGTCATAGGAAAAAGGCATCGGACTCGGTAAATATCCCAATGCGTTTTGAATATCGACATAAATAATTTCGAACAGCTGGTTGCAAGTATCTTCAATCTCCTGGTAGCTGAAGCGGCTTGTTTCAAACCAATTCTGTAAATTTTGCAGAAGACGGACATGAACAACGATTTTATACAAGCTGCGTTGTTCTCTGTTTACTTTAAACAGATCATCCCGATTCAATTTTTTTAAAATCATCAATCCGTATAAATTTACTAAGTATGGTGGTAATGATTTCTTTTTCAGTATGTCATTGTTAAAAAGTTCATCTGTATATTCAACCCAACGATGATAATGATCACCCATTAAAATGCTCCTTTCCCAGATGGAATTTTCACTCCATTGTCCGGGGGTTTTTCACAATCAAACACAATCCATATTCTTTTATTATAGCATTTTAGGGTGAAGGAAAGAAGGGGGCGAAGTTAAGAGTAGAACTCGGGGAATTGTATCTGGTTTGATCAAGGATTCATGAAGAGATTGGATATGATTCTCAATGCCGGTAATTTTAAAGTCTTCGCCGGAAAGCAAACCTCTCCGGCGAATAGTTGAAGTTTCCACGTCTTTTTTAAAAAATTAAACGAGCATGCCGGGAAGACTTATCTTTGGCACCCATTCTTATTTTCAAAAATTAAACGAGCATACCAAGAAAAATCGGGGTAATAAATGCTTCCACGATCGCCGCAATGACCAGCAATGGAACGCAAACAAACACAAAGGTCTTTATACTATTCGTGGCACAATTTTTAAATGAAAATCGTGCGTCATTAATTTTTCGGAAAATCCCGATTGATAGATAAAAAGCAAGAGTTCCGGCGAGGATGATGGCAGGAATTTCAAAAATACCATGTGGGATGATCCCGGCGAACAACATAGGCACAATTGCTTGTCCGGTCAATGTCATATAAGCAAACATAATCCCCATAATGGCACTGTTCATCACAATAATGCCGATGGCCGGTAAAAAAATGGGCAGAAACCCGCTTACAAACAATAGTAAGCAAGCCATTGTATTATTTTTAAACAAACCGATGGCCAATTCAATTGCAGATGTATCCGGATCAATTAAGTCTTTTTCCTCAAACATTTTCGACACTTGCTTCATGAGCGTTGTTACAAGTGCCTCATTTTTCAGCATAAAAAAATATACCGCAACACTGCTTAAGATAAACAAAATGAGAAGCCCGACGAATAATTTCCAATAAGATTGTTTAAAAAGATTCCATTGCTCAAGATAAACTTTTTTCAAAAAATAACCTCCTTACAACACTACTTTTCATTATACTTGAAATCGGCCAAAATCATCCTTTTTGTGCACACATTTTAAAAATTTTTTAGGTTGTTGTTAACAAAGTTTTATGAGGGAGGGAATCGTGAAGAGTTATTCGTCAAACTTTAAAAGGCTGAGTCTGTCTAAGTAAAAAATATTGTCAAAAACGGCCTCTACCCGGACTTTTTATAAGCAAAAAAAGCGGGGTTGTCTATGTCCCCGCTCAAAAAATCAATGATCCATTTCCATTTGATTTAATAAGTCCTTCATAAATGCAATTACTTCATCATGCAAGTCCTCATGCTTTAAAGCAAATTCAATGGTTGTTTTGACAAAGCCGATTTTTTCCCCGACATCGTACCGTTTTCCTTCAAACTGGTAGGCAAAAACACGTTGAATTTTGTTTAACTGCTGAATCGCATCCGTTAATTGAATTTCTCCGCCAGCACCAACCTCTTGCTTATCTAAAAAGATAAAAATTTCCGGAGTTAAAATATAACGTCCGATAATGGCAAGATTGGAAGGAGCGGTACCGGGTGCCGGCTTTTCAACAAAGTTTTTCACTTGATACAATCTTCCCTCATGAGTTAACGGATCGATAATCCCGTATCTATGCGTTTCACTCTCCGGTACTTCTTGTACCCCGATGATTGACGACAAGGTTTCATCATATTGATTGATTAATTGTTTTAAGCAAGGGACATCGTTTTGAACAATATCGTCACCAAGCAAAACAGCAAACGGTTCATCACCGATAAAATTCCGGGCACACCAAACCGCATGTCCTAACCCTTTTGGTTCTTTTTGCCGGATATAATGAATATTAGCCAATTCAGATGAATATTGCACTTTTTCCAACAAATCGTATTTACCTTTATCAGCGAGATTTTTTTCCAGTTCCGGAACCCGGTCAAAATGATCCTCAATGGCCCGTTTCCCTTTCCCGGTAACAATAATAATATCCTCTATACCGGACTCGACAGCTTCTTCAATAATATATTCAATAGTTGGCCGGTCCACAATCGGGAGCATTTCTTTTGGCATTGCCTTCGTTGCCGGCAAAAAACGTGTTCCAAGACCTGCTGCAGGGATAATAGCTTTTCTGACTTTTTTCATGATCGTTCCTCCAAAAAACCTTTTTCAATGATTTTGTAACCCTTAGCATTTTCATTCGTCTAATTATCGGAATCAAAAGTTGTAGGTGGTTAACCCCTAAAAATTTCGAACCATCATTCCGCATACCGCTAACATACGGAAAAAATGTTAACCTGAATTCCCCAACACGAGTGAAATAAATCAAAAATTATTGATTGTGTTGCAAACAAGCTCCTTATCTTCAAATGCGGAATATGGGGTTCTAAAAAACCTACGTACAAAGTAAAATATTTTGTATCGTACCATAGTCTCATGCAAATCTTGAGTACTTTCCCGTAAAACCTTTTTGATGCTAAACAGTGTGTAATTTATACTTTATATTATACATAATAAATTAAATGATTGCACATTGGCTCCGGCAAAAATGTTTAATTAACAGATAACTTTAGAGGAAAAAAGTCAATTCATAAACCTACCAAATTATAGAGTTCGCCAATTTTAACAAGATTTTAAAAAAAGTCATATAATCGTACTTTTAATTTAGCTTGATTTTTTATATAAAATCAATTATGATGATGTAGATTGGAAAATATAGAAAAAATTATATTAAATTTTAAACGGAAAGTAACTCTACCTGTAATATTAAACTATGATAACTGGAATCTATTAGGAGGACAATTGCATATGGTGTTCTTTATTGTACCAGTGATTACATGCATTATTATTTCACTCCTATTAACACCGTTAGTAAAAAAACTTGCAATTAAAATTGGCGCTACTGATCAACCAAATGAAAGAAAAGTTCATACGAGAATTATGCCCCGTTTAGGCGGATTGGCAATATTTATTAGCTTTTTAATAGGATGTTACTTGTTTGTACCAAATGATCTCCAAATTTGGCCGATTATTACAGGCGGAGTAGTAATTGCCTTAATCGGGATTTTGGACGATGTTTTTGGGCTATCAGCAAAAATTAAATTTGTTGGGCAAATTTTTGCAGCGGCTATCCCAGTTTTGGGCGGAGTACAAATTGACTTTTTTGCAGTTCCAAATGGAGAATTTATTTACTTCGGTTGGTTTGCTATTCCACTTACTATTTTTTGGATCGTTGCAATCACAAATTCTATTAATCTCATAGATGGCTTGGATGGACTTGCGGCAGGGGTATCATCCATTGCAATCTTTACAATTAGTGCAATTTCCTTTATGATGGGTAATCCACTGGCACCGATTTTAGGGGTTGTATTATTGGGAAGCACATTAGGATTTCTAGTATTCAATTTCTATCCTGCGAAAATTTTCATGGGTGATACTGGCTCATTATTTTTAGGATATATGATCAGTATTTTGTCTGTCATTGGTCTTACAAAGAGTGCAGCATTTTTCTCGTTGATTATCCCGATGATTATTCTTGCTGTGCCGCTGATCGATACAGCGTTTGCGATTATTCGTCGCTTTGTACAGAAGAAACCATTGATGGCACCGGATAAGTTCCATTTGCATCATAATATGCTTCGTTTAGGATTTACTCACCGTCAATCGGTAGTTTTAATCTATTTGTTAAGTGGAATTTTTAGTTTAGCAGCGATTTTATTTACAAGGGCAACGATATGGGGTGCATCGTTTCTCATTGTCTTGTTATTAGTCTTTATCGAATTAATTGTAGAAGTGACAGGTTTAATCAGTGTGAAGTATCGCCCGTTACTAAACTTTATCGGTGGAAAAAAGGCTAATCATCATCAAAAGTAATAATAATTCTATTTATATAAAGCTGTTCCTGAATACGGGGAGCAGCTTTTTTTGTTGGCACAAATAACTATTACATATAGCAAAGATTCTTAAAATCCATCATGTATAATTCGTTAGCATGATAACTGTTGCTATGAAAAAGATTCTTAAATCCACCTCAGCCATTGTATTTCACGCAGTCGATAAATTCTAAATAACATTTCACATGAACAAAGCAAAAGAATGTTTAAATTTGTTTAATTAGAATCAAAATAGAAGTAAAATCATATTGTGCTGAGGTTTACTATGTATGTATTTCATGATCCGATTTTACTGAAAAAATTAATTATAGCTTTCCTTATTTCATTTCTTACAACATTCTTACTCATATATCCAATCATTAAGTTAGCGATTCGATTTAATATTATGGATATCCCGAATAAGAGAAAAGTAAATAAGGTGCCGATTCCACGTATGGGTGGTCTAGGGATTGTATTGGGAACGACTTTGGGATTGCTTTATTTACGACCGTTTCAAGAGCATCTGCTGGAAATTGCAATCGGAGCGATCATTGTTGCTATAACGGGTTTACTGGATGACAAATTTTCCCTACCTCCACTCATAAAACTGGTCGGCCAATTAATTCCTGCCGTTATTTTAATTTTTGCCGGCATTGATATTGAGCGGATATCCCTACCATTTTTTGGAGTTGTAGAATTAAGTGTTCCTCTGCGTTTTGTTATTACTGCTATTTGGATTATCGGAATAACTAATGCGATTAATTTGATTGATGGACTGGATGGGTTGGCTTCCGGTGTATCGACCATTGCCTTGACGAGCATTATGGTGATGGCTTTCTTGGATGGTCGATTATTTGTTATTTCCCTTTGTATTACGCTGATTGGAAGTAATCTTGGCTTTTTAATTCATAATTTCCATCCGGCGAAAGTTTATATGGGGGATACCGGATCGTTGTTTTTAGGTTACTCTATTGCGGTAATCTCCATCCTCGGTTTGTTTAAGAAGGTAACTTTATTAGGTTTTATCATTCCGGTAATTGTTTTGGCACTGCCGATTTTTGATACATTATTTGCGATTATCAGGAGAGCGAAAAACGGTGAAAAAATAATGAATCCGGATAAAAAGCATATCCATCATCAACTGCTTTCGATTGGGCTAAGTCATCGCCAAACGGTTCTCATGATGTATGGAATCAGTCTCATTTTTGGGATTTTAGGAATTGTTTTTTCAAGAGCATCTATGGGGCTGTTACTGTTTGTAGCTTTTCTGTTATTTATCATAGTGTACATCTTAGCTGAATTGGTCGGTCTTGTGGGGAAAGGGAGGAAACCGATATTACACTTTTTTAATAAACTATTCTCCAAATTCAGGTTGAATAATACATCATAGTAACATCGCTCTATGGGACAAAATGGAGAGGAAAATGCTAAAAACTGTCTCATTGACCGGCGCTATGAGACAAAATGCAGGGCAAAAGAATGAAAATTGTCCCATAGGCGCAGCCAAAATAAATTCTATGAGACAAAATGGAGAGGAAAATGCTAAAAACAGTCTCATAGAACCACGCTATGGGACAAAATGCAGGGCAAGAGAGTGAAAACTGTTCCATAGGCACAGTCAAATTAGATTCTATGAGACAAAATGGCAAGAAAAAAGCGAAAAACAGTCTCATAGAACCACGCTATGGGACAAAATGCAGGGTAAAAGAATGAAAATTGTCCCATAGGCGCAGCCAAAATAAATTCTATGAGACAAAATGGAGAGGAAAATGCTAAAAACAGTCTCATAGAACAACGCTATGAGACAAAATGCAGGGCAAAAGAATGAAAACTGTCCCATAGGAGATGCCAGATTGGATTCTATGGGACAGAATGCACTTTATGAAAGGAAAAAATGTCTCAGAGAAGAAGTCCTCATAATACCAAATTATCCCTTTACTGTATACTTGTACATTAATCCAAAAAAAGCTGCTCGCTTTTTCAATTGTGGTTCCTTAAACCAACACAATTACAGCGAAACAGCTTAAAATGTCATTAAATTAAATTTCCTCAATTTCTTTTAAATACGCATGTAAAGCTTCTTTCCAATCAGGAAGTGGGGTAAAACCTTGTTTTTCTAATTCAGCCTTGCTTAAAACAGAATATTTCGGGCGTTTTGCAGGTGTTGGATATTGTTCCGTTGTTAGCGGGTTCACCTTAACCGACAAACCTGCTTGTTTAAAAATCTCCACTGCAAA
Source organism: Caldibacillus thermoamylovorans (assembly GCF_000751775.1). GTDB lineage: Bacteria > Bacillota > Bacilli > Bacillales > Caldibacillaceae > Caldifermentibacillus > Caldifermentibacillus hisashii. The sequence goes on along the minus strand of NZ_CCRF01000099.1, from coordinate 26,705 downwards.
TTCATACCACGAGCAAACACCACTATTGGTTGCATGGTAGGTGCCGTATTTTTCCGTTTGAATCAGTTCAATGATAAATTTTGCTAAATCCATCGTGTAAGTAGGGGAGCCAACCTGGTCAGCAACAACGCCTACTTCTCCACGTTCTTTTCCCAGTCGAAGCATCGTTTTTACAAAGTTTTTCCCGTTTTTGCCGAAGACCCAGGCGGTCCGGACAATATAAAACCGATCCAAAATTTCCTTCAAAAAATTTTCTCCGGCAAGTTTTGTCCGACCATAAGCGCCAATCGGATTAGTTGGATGGTCGACCTCATACGGCTCACTGGCATTTCCTTCAAACACATAGTCCGTGCTGACAAAGAGCATTTTGGCACCAATCTCCTTCGCTGCCTGTGCCAAATATTTCGTTCCTAATGCATTCACCTGATAAGCCGCCTCTTCATCATTTTCAGCACCATCAACGTTTGTATAGGCCGCACAATGAACAATCACATCCGGCTTGACCTCTCTAATTTTCCCCTTTACAGCCTCTTCATTGGTAATATCCATTTCTTTCCGGTCGACACCGGTTACGATATGTTCCTTTGAATCTAATAATTTGACCACATCATGACCAAGTTGCCCGTTAACTCCGGTTACTAAAATATTCATAATTACTCAACCTCTAATCTATCACCATACTGTTGTTTAAAGTATTGTTGATATTCACCGGAAATAATATTTTCCCACCAGTCTTTGTTTTCCAAATACCAATCAATCGTTTCTTTAATACCAGTTTCAAAGGTATGTTTCGGTTCCCAGCCAAGTTCCGTACGAATTTTCGTTGCATCGATTGCATAACGACGATCATGGCCCGGACGATCTTTAACAAATTTAATAAGGGACTCCGGTTTTCCTAAATGTTTTAAAATCGTTTTTACAATTTCAATATTCGTATGCTCATTATTTCCGCCAATATTGTATACTTCACCGACAACCCCTTTATGAAGTACGGTATCAATAGCTTCACAATGATCTTCCACATATAACCAATCACGAACATTTAACCCGTCACCATAAACCGGTAAATCTTTATCATGCAAAGCGTTGATAATCATTAACGGAATTAATTTTTCCGGAAAATGGAATGGACCGTAATTGTTTGAACAACGAGTGATGTTCACAGGCATTCCGTATGTTTCATGATAAGCGCGAACGAGCAAGTCAGCGCCGGCTTTACTTGCACTGTACGGACTGTTTGGTGCGAGCGGAGTTTCCTCGGTAAAATAACCGGTCTCACCAAGCGTACCATATACTTCATCAGTGGAAACTTGTAAATATTTCTTCACACCGATATTTTTTGCAGCATCTAACAGAACTTGAGTCCCTTGAACATTGGTGCGAACAAAAATTCCGGGATCAGTGATGCTCCTGTCTACGTGTGATTCTGCAGCAAAATTAATGACATAGTCAAACTTTTCTTCTGCAAAAAATCCGTTAATAAACTCATGATCAGCAATATCACCCTTGACAAACTTGTAATTCGGTTTATTTTCTATCTCTTTTAAATTTTCAAGGTTGCCTGCATATGTTAAAAGGTCCAGGTTAACAATTTGATATTCAGGATATTTCTTCACCATGTAGCGAACAAAATTACTGCCAATAAATCCTGCTCCACCTGTTACTAATACTTTCATCATGTACCTCCTATTTTTATAAATAAAGTTCAACGTGGCCAAATGCCAGCGTTTCTTGTGTGTTTTTTGGAAGGTCTTATTTCTTGTAAAAAAATTAAAATCTGCTTCTCAATGTTTTTGATGTAATCCTAAAAGGCACCTATTTTTCATAAACAAAGTTCAAATCTGCTTCAGCAAGGGTCGGGTGTTTCGTATCTTTATCTGATAAAATTGGTGCAGATGTCGGCCAATCAATGCCCAATGCCGGGTCATTCCATAAAATACCGCCATCATGTTCCGGTGAATAAAATTCGTCAACTTTATAAGCAACAATACAATCAGGTACCAATGTACAAAATCCGTGGGCAAACCCTTTTGGTACCAATAATTGACGATTATTATACTCGCTCAAAATAACGCCTGTCCATTTTCCGTATGTAGGAGAACCTTTACGAATATCGACAACAACATCATAAATCACTCCTCTTACTGCACGCACCAATTTCAGCTGGGCTTTCGGATTTAATTGGAAATGCAGACCACGGATTACCCCAACTTCACGCGACAGCGATTGGTTATCCTGCACAAAATGATAATCAAGTCCAAGTTCAGCAAAAAGTTTTTTGTTATAACTTTCCATAAAATAACCACGGTGGTCACCAAATACTTTTGGTTCAAGAATTTTAACGTCAGGGATACTTGTATCAATTATGTTCATTGAAAATTACCTCGATTCTTTATCAAAAATCCAATATTTTACTGAAAAAATTCGACATTAAGCAGGTAAGAAATTATCCTTGATTGGCAATCTTAATCAAATATTGTCCATATTGATTTTTCTTTAACGGTTCCGCTAACTCCAACAATTTCTCTTTATTAATATACCCCATTTTGTAGGCAATTTCTTCAAGACAAGCAATTTTTAATGTTTGTCGTTTCTCGATCGTTTCAATAAATTGCGATGCCTCAAGCAACGATTCATGGGTACCGGTATCAAGCCATGCAAAGCCACGGCCAAGCAATTCAACATTCAGCTCGCCCATTTCTAAGTATGCTTTATTTACATCTGTAATTTCAAGCTCACCGCGGGCAGATGGTTTAATATTTTTCGCAATATCAATGACACGATTATCGTAAAAATATAGGCCGGTAACTGCATAATTTGATTTCGGTTGTGCCGGTTTTTCTTCAATCGATACAGCTTTTCCGTTTTCATCAAATTCAACGACACCGAAACGTTCAGGATCATTTACATAATAGCCGAAAACCGTAGCTCCTTTTTCACGGGAGGCAGCATTTTTCAATAAATTTGTAAAACCATGTCCATAGAATATATTGTCGCCCAGCACTAAAGCAACATGATCATCACCAATAAATTGTTCACCAATCAAAAAAGCCTGAGCTAAGCCGCCCGGTTCGGGTTGCACTTCATAAGTAATATGGACACCCAGATCCGAGCCGTTTCCAAAAATTTGCTCAAACCGCCCAATATCTTGCGGCGTAGAAATAATAAGAATCTCTTTAATTCCTGCCAGCATTAAAACAGACATCGGATAGTAAATCATCGGCTTATCATAGACAGGTAATAACTGTTTAGAAACAACTTTTGTCAGCGGGTAAAGCCTTGTTCCACTTCCCCCGGCTAAAATGATACCTTTCATAAAAATCAGCTCCCTTAAATTGTATTTAATTGGTGGTTTTATTAAATATAATTGTTAAACATAACTCTGAATGGCATAACTAGCTTAAAATTGGAAATCAACCAGCTTGTTCATTTACTTTTATTTTGGTTGTAAACAGCGAAAAAAGCAATGGATATATGAGTTGGAAACTTAAACCTGTAAATGCAAACATATTTGAAAATAAATTAAATAAGAAGATGGAATTCATAATCGCAACTCCAACAATAAAATACGGACTTTTGATCTTTTTTAAAGATAGAATATAGAAAAATGCAAGAACAAATAAAAACAATATAAAGAATGACATACCAACCCACCCAAGGATAGTATAAGCTTGAGCGAATGCTGTAGAAACGTTTAGTTCCGGTGTAATCTGGATGGGATTTGGACTGGTTATATTAAAGATTGCCACAATTCTTTTACTTATGAAATCAGGAAAAAGCTGGGTAACCGTAAAATCAAAAGAACTGTCAATATTTACATCCTCGGTAAATTCAAATTCATTAATTGTCTTTTGAAGATTTGCCAATGGTGATGTTAGGTAAATATATGTCCAAAAAAACTCTTTAGGAATAAAAGATTGTCTAAATTCTTCGGTAGCCCCACCAATGTCCAAAAACAATTCATTATCATTTAAAGATGTATTTGTTTGATACATACTGTTCAGTCTCATATTTCCTAACACACCAAAAAGATATAAAGCAAAAAGTAAAAACACAGCCAGTCCGGCAATTTTTTTAAAAGTAATCTTGTATTGAAATTTAATCAAGTAAATAAACACACAACTCATCATGATCATTACAAGCATACCCCTGTTCATAATTAAGACAGATGGTATTAATGTTAGTATAAATAGAATTATAACTTTCTTTCGCTGAGCCAATTTCTCAGTAAGACATAATTGAAAAAGGTAAACAGCGTAAAAGGAGTTAAATGTAACCAAAAGGACATGGAAAGTTGGGATCCCAAATTCATGATAAGGAACAGCAGGACCACCAAATATAGAAAGTAAAGGGAAATTACCTGCGTATAAAAATTCCAATCCATATCCGGCTAAAATAAGAATAGTAATCAATTGCATATTATTTTTGTACGACAAGTTTTCAAAAACTATCACTTTGTCCTTAACAAATGCTGTTCCTATAATTAATGCAATTATTATTGTACATAATAAGAAAATAATTAAGGATAGGCTAAGTTCCGGATAAAGGTCTGACCACCGGAAAAGATAAGCAAATAAAACAAGGACAAATGATATAACATGTATGTAATAGGGGTTAATCATTTTAAAAGGCTCCTTTAATTGAATCTTTGCCTATTTCTTTTTCATGTAATTTAAAATAAATGCCAAAATGGTACCTATAATCATACCAATAATAACACCCATTACCATCATTTCATTGGTTCTTGTCAACAAAATTTCAGATACTTCATCTTCCTCAGCCGGATCAACAATTTGAACGGTATCTACATCTAAATATTTTGGTAAAACGACCTGTAATGAGTGAGCAATTGCATTGGCAAGTTTTGGCGCTACTGTTTGATCCTCGTGGTCAACCTGTATATTGAGAATCTCTGACCCGTTCTCATTTGTTACGGTAATCTGGTTTTGAATTTCGTTTGCGGTTACTTTTAGCTTTGCTTCTTTAATCGCATTATCTAAAACAACCGGTGTTTTCGCTAATAGTATTGCAGTATTCATAAATCTTGGATAATCATCAAATTGTTTTTCCATATTTTCAGGTTGCTTTTGCTTTAAGAAGATTGAGACATTAGCTTGGTAGGATGGTGCAGGACCTTTTGAGGCAATTGCCCTACCTGCTATTCCACCTATGATCATTGTTAGGATAATTAACCAATAAAATTTTTTAAATGTTTTCAATGTTACCGACAAAAGTGTAGACTCTTCCACAATAAAACCTCCATATGAACAATAATTTATATTTCAATTCCTAGCTCAAGCTAAAAAAACTGCCAACCCCATTTATTAAAGAACTTAATCATTGAAGTAATAAATATTTTAAACAATTTCCAATTTTTATGTGAACCTCTCTCATAAAAATGGACTACTTCCGAAAAAGGGGTGTAAACAGTCCGCTTGTTATTTCTTTCTAATTTTAGACATAAATCATTATCCTCGAAATACATAAAAAAACGCTCGTCAAAGCCGTCAATTTCCTGATAATCATTTCCACGAATGAGCATAAAGCAACCGGAACCCATACGTATATCAACGAGCCGGTCATTCGGAATATTTCTACATTCGTATGAGGCAAGCCGCTTATCAAATAATTTTTTAATAAACCGGAAAGGTATAAATCTCAGCGCATAATCAAATACAGTTAACCGATGCCGCATTAAATGCTGGACAGTACCATCTGAGTTTAAAATTTTAGGTACTAAAAGAGAAATTGTATCATCTTTTTCCATAACATCCAACATGTTTAGAAAGTTTTCCCTGGTAACAATAATATCTGGATTAAGAATAAGAAAATATTTTGAATTACATTTCAGTAAATTATAGTTGTGTCCAAATCCAAAACCTTTATTTTCAGGATAGAAAGTAATATCTGCAAAATCTTTATAAGTATTTAATCTTTCCTTGTAATCATCGTTTGAATCATTATCGAATATGCAAATTCGATATTCGTTAAATGAACCAAGTTCTTTTTTTAAATTGTCAAGAACTTCAAATACATGTTCACTGTTATATGTTACAATGCTTATAGCTACAACAGGGTAAGTCATTTTGTCACACTCTTTCATAATTAGCTATAGGACCAAATTATAATTAATTTCTAGTCATATATTCTAACATACGACTGCAAATTTTAATAGGATTTTTAAATGAATCCGGATTGGTGGCATTAATTTTATATATCGTTAGATTGAAACAATGCCTTTGCCTGAAAAAACACTTGATTTTTCAGGTAGTATCAAAATAAAATATATCTTAGGTCCTAGTGAATATCTTATTTACAGGATTTCCCGTTTCGTGGATGATCATACGAAATAGTAATTTGAATTGCAAGGGTAATCTGTTTTGTAATTATTTAATTGAAAGGTTGAAATCAAAGTTATATATAAATTTTAGGTTAAAATTACAACCCTAATTATATATAAATCGACGTTATAATGGAAACGAAAGTTGAATGGTAGATTTAAATTCGATTATATTTTCCTGATTACCTTTTGAAAGGATTGAAGAAATGAAACAACAAAAGATAATAGAACAACAGGATGTTTTTGTTGTCTCTAAAGAACCGGATGTTGGAATTTATAAAGACAGATTAATATATGGTACATTAAAAAGAGTGATAGATATCATTATATCCACTGTTGGATTGATTTTGTTATCACCTATCATTATGGTTGTCTGTCTTTTTTATTTGTTTGGTGAAAATAAGGGGCCTATTTTCTTTTCCCAGTATCGATTAGGTAAAGATGGAAAATTGTTTAAAATATACAAATTTCGTACGATGATTGTTGATGCTGAAAAGAAGCTGAAATGTGATCCACTACTTTATAAAAAATATCTTAAAAATGGGTATAAACTGGAACAGGAGGAAGATCCGAGGATAACGAAGTTCGGTCGCTTTCTCCGCAAAACAAGTATTGATGAAATTCCTCAATTAATAAATGTAATAAAAGGGGAAATGAGTATTGTCGGTCCCCGACCAATTGTCGACACTGAATTAGAGGAATACGGGGATTTGAAGGAAGAGTTCTTATCTGTTAAACCGGGGATTACTGGCTATTGGCAAGTGAGCGGTCGCAGTGATGTGAATTACCCGGAAAGAGTGGATTTAGAACTATATTATGTACGGAACCGTTCATTAATGTTAGATATAAAGATTATTTTTAAAACATTTTATGCTGTGATTTTTCAAAAAGGAGCCTGTTAGTAATCAGCGTGTAAACGCACGCTGGTTTTTTAGCTTAGATTATACTCGGAATTCAATGAAAAAAATGTAATAATATCGGGTAATTTGATATTAAATCTTGAAATATTTCCTTTAAGGAGGTTATATGGTTGGAGTTTCTTGGGATCAAGGGGAAAACATGGATGAATATTATACTGGCCGTTTTTATTGTTGGACTGATTCTATATATTATTCCGCCTATATTATTTGATTTGAAATATATTCTTTCATGGACATTGATTTTGCTAAGTATACTTTTTTACGCAATTGTTTACTATAAAACAAAAGACTTATTTCATCCTGTCGGTATTTTTTCTTTAATATTAATTTTCACTGTTGGAGTGGCTAATTTTAATTTAAGTTATATTCAGTCACCGTGGACGGGAAAAACTTGGCTTGCCATTGTTTGTACATATGTATCCTTTTTAATCGGCTATTTTGTAATGAAATGGATACAAGGAAAAAAGAGGATACCAAATATTTCTTTTGATGTGAAAAACAAGAAAAGTTTTTTACAATATATCTATGGCTTGTTTATAGTATGTTTTCTTGCTTACATCCTTGAAGTTTTTGAAAGTGGTTTCCAATTACCGATATTTTCCAATGAGCAAGGTTCATATAAAGAATTTGGTATTAAATTTGTCCATTATTTAACGGTATCACTGGCGCTGGTAAATTATTTTATTACATTATACTTTTTTAAATATCGTAAAATCAATAAACTTCTAATTACAATTTACATTATTTCATTTATTGCGATTGTTACGCTTCTATCGAGACAGTTACTGATTTTATTAGTCTTGATGACCGTTATTTCCTATCATTATATAGTCAAAAAAATTAAAATCCAAAAATTATCTATTCTTTTATTAGTCGGGTTAATTGCGTTTACGTTATTAGGAAACTTACGTTCAAATAGCGGGCAATACATTTTGATTGTGGCAAAGATGGTTGAAGGGGTTGACTCACCACTAGTTGGGTGGCTTTATTCATATATTGCGATTAATTATGAAAACCTGAATTATTATATTAACCATTTTACGGATATGCATTACGGGGCAGTTTCATTTTTCCCTCTTTTCGCATTTACGTTAACAAAACAATTTGTTCAAGTTGATGTAACACAATATTATAAAGATCCTAATTTCACAACAAGTACCATGATGTACGATTTTTACTTGGATTTTGGATTAGCGGGGACAATTATATTTCCGGTAATCATTGGTGCATTAAGTTATTATTTATATAATCAATTGAAAGAAAAAAAATCAATTTATACAGTTACATTATATGCAATGGTTGCACATAATTTATTTTTTGTTTTCTTTATTAACTTTTTTGCCAATACATCGTGGGTATTTTATTTAGGACTTGTCTTTTTACTAATACTCGTTACGACGGATAATCGATTATTGCGAACTGTACTGAAAAGGTGAGGATATAAAAATGACTTATGAACTACCGGTTGTCGACATTCTCTTGGCAACTTACAATGGTGAAAAATTTATACGTACTCAAATTGACTCAGTTATCAACCAAACATACACTAATTGGAAATTAATTGTAAGGGATGACGGGTCTACCGACAATACGGTTGAAATTATTAAAAAATATGTAAAACATTATCCGAACAAAATTAAATTGATTGAGGATACGGATCGAAACTTGGGTCCGTCGAACAATTTTTCCAGATTACTTGCTTCATCAACGGCAGAATATATTATGTTTTGTGATCAAGACGACCTTTGGAAAGAAAATAAAGTAGAAATCACTTTAAAAAGAATGTTGGAAGTGGAAAAAAAATTAAATCAGCCTATTCTTGTACATACAGATTTAGAAATAGTTGATAGAGAGTTGAATACTATATCAGATTCCATGTTTGATTTTCAAAACTTAAATAAGCACTATGTATCCATCAATCAACTTTTAGTCCAAAATAATGTTACTGGTTGTACAGTAATGATTAATAAAAAATTAAAAGAACTTGCTGAACCGATTCCAACAGAAGGAATTACTATGCATGATTGGTGGTTGGCACTTGTGGCAGCTGCTTTTGGTAGAATTGAATTTGTTGATGAGGCAACAATAAAATATCGTCAACATGGTAACAATGATGTCGGGGCAAAAAAATACACAGAGCAAATTATTAAAAAAACAAAGGCAATTGATAAAATGTATGATGTTGTCTCCGATAACTTTGTCCAAGCAAAAACATTTTTCGATCGATATAGGTCTACCTTAGATAACCATGATAGGGAAGTAGTATCTCAATATGTTAATTTAATGACATATAATCCATTTAAGCGTATTGCTATTATCAATAAATATAAGTTTCAAAAGCAAGGTTTCATTCGAAATCTTGGTTTTAAACTGATCGCTGCTACAATAAAAAATGAAAACAAAGGTTGATGCTAGTGAAAGTATCAGTATTAATTCCAACATACAATGCGGAACAATTTATCAGGCCATTATTATCAAAATTAGAGAATCAAAAGCTCCCTGAAGGGGTTGCTATGGAAATAATACTTGTTGATTCTTCCTCAACTGATCGTACAAAGGGGATTGTGAAGGAGCAATTTCCAAATGTCCAATTTCATACAATCCCAAATAAAGAGTTTAATCATGGTGGGACAAGGAATATGCTGGCTGATTTGGCTACTGGTGAGTTCTTACTTTATATGACACAGGATGCAATTCCTTTTGATGACAAACTGATTATGTTCTTACTGGAAAATTTCCAGGATGAAAATGTCCTAATAGCTTGTGGTCGTCAAATACCGAAAGAGGACGCAAACCCGCTTGAAAAATATGCTCGATCCTTTAACTATCCTGATAAAAGAATTATAAAAGATAAAAGTAAGATTTCTGAATTGGGAATAAAAACTTTTTTTAACTCGAATGTATGCAGCATGTACCGGGCAACTCTTTTTCGTGGGGATGAATTTCACGGATTTCCAAATGATGTTATTTTAAATGAAGATATTATTCTTTCTTATTATGTAATTATGAAGGGGTATAAAGTCATATATGATAACCGAGCTATCGTCTATCACTCACATAACTATTCGATTAAGCAACAGTTCAAGCGAAACTTCGATATTGGGATGGCTTTTAACGAATCAGAATTTATGCTAGAGAATGTTTCCAATGAAAAAGAAGGGATCAAGCTTGTGCTGGGACAATTAAACTATTTGATTAAAAATGGCTATATAACTCAAGTGCCTCGGTGTATTGTTGAGTCAGGAATAAAATTTATTGGATATAAGCTCGGAAGACGCCATCATCTATTTAGTGAGAAAACAAAACGCAAGTTATCAGCGTATATGAAATAATAAAAAATACAATGCTAATTACTTTCATTGTATTTTTTATAAAAGAATAACTAGAATTCGGTGGGTTCCATGGCAAATAATTTGAAATTATGTGCTGGATTATATACAAATTCTATTAAGTGGACATTTTTTGACTCGGGTTTTTTTCACTGTTTTCATAGAATTGTTAATAAAAATTAAGGATTCTTTAGGAATAATTGATTTAAGTTATTTTATAAACATGATATTATATGTAGGTGTAACTATGAATATACGGTTGTTAGGAGGGATATTTTTATTGGGGAGTAACAAATTTAAATATTTTGTAGTGGGTTTGTCCTTATTTCTTATAGTCATAATGTTACAAAGTCTAGTAACTTTGGCCGCAGATAACACTTTTACTCAAATTGGTAGACATGTCCATTATAACTGGGGTTATGGTGGTCCTGCAGGTTTGCCTGTGGATCATTTTAATGCCATAATTGATCAATCAGGTAATTACATAGCTGATGATTATTTCATACAGACGATGGCAGATGACGGTGTTAAAGTAGAAGTGGATGGAAATTGGCTCATAGATCGTTGGAGCAATTCTGGTGGTGAGATTGATCGAGCGGTTTGGCCAAATGTAAGTGCAGGACAGCATACAGTAAAAACCCACTATTATGAGGACGGATCACTTGCTGCGCTTTTTACCGATGTTGTTCCGTTTGACTCATGGTTAGCATACTATTACCCAAACAAACAATTGTCGGGATTACCAGCTGATGCAAAAGTGATTGATCCAACTGGTGAGTTTGAAAGCTTAAAAGAATCGTTTAGTAAATCAAGTCTCCCTCCAACAGGGGTTGTATTGGAGGATTTTTCTGCACGATATACGACAGCAAAAAGAATTCAAGCCGGGGAATACATTATTCGAGCAAGAGCAGACGATGGAATTCGGGTTTATGTAGACGGAAAACTAGTTGTCGATCGATGGTCAAACAGTGGATTTACAGAAGATGCAGTAAAGATCCAAATAGTAGACAGAGAAAATGTTCCGGAAAATGAACGGAATATACATTGGATTGATGTTGAATATTATAATGGTGCTGATATTGGGGAAATAGAATTTTTTATGGAACCTTTCCAAACTGCCATTGACGATAGTTGGCTGGCAGAATATTATCCTAATACAACACTTAGTGGTGATCCGGTAGTTATTGGCGGAAAAAATTCACTAACCTCAATTAATGAGTTGAAGTTTGATTGGGGTGATGGTTCACCAAATGCTAAAATTCCAAGTGAAAAATTTTCTGCCAGATATACAAAGAAGGCCAGGTTTGAAGAAGGAATGTACTTATTTAGTGCTTCCTCTGATGATGGTGTCCGTATTTGGGTTGATGGTCAAAAAATTATAGATTCTTGGACAAATGGACAGGGTCATCGTGGTGAAGAAAAAATATTTTTAATTGGTGGGGAGCACATTATAGAAGTAGAATATTATGATGCTGCTGATTTAGCTAATATTTCGGTAAGTTATGATAAATTCCCTAACTGGTCGACGCAAGGTAGGAATGTTCACTACAATTGGGGTGAAGGAAGTCCTAATGGAATGCCATCTAATTTCTTTACTATCGATGTCGATCAATCAGGTAATTACATAGCTGATGATTATTTCATACAGACGATGGCAGATGACGGTGTTAAAGTAGAAGTGGATGGAAATTGGCTCATAGATCGTTGGAGCAATTCTGGTGGTGAGATTGATCGAGCGGTTTGGCCAAACGTAAGTGCAGGACAGCATACAGTAAAAACCCACTATTATGAGGACGGATCACTTGCTGCGCTTTTTACCGATGTTGTTCCGTTTGACTCATGGTTAGCATACTATTACCCAAACAAACAATTGTCGGGATTACCAGCTGATGCAAAAGTGATTGATCCAACTGGTGAGTTTGAAAGCTTAAAAGAATCGTTTAGTAAATCAAGTCTCCCTCCAACAGGGGTTGTATTGGAGGATTTTTCTGCACGATATACGACAGCAAAAAGAATTCAAGCCGGAGAATACATTATTCGAGCAAGAGCAGACGATGGAATTCGGGTTTATGTAGACGGAAAACTAGTTGTCGATCGATGGTCAAACAGTGGATTTACAGAAGATGCAGTAAAGATCCAAATAGTAGACAGAGAAAATGTTCCGGAAAATGAACGGAATATACATTGGATTGATGTTGAATATTATAATGGTGCTGATATTGGGGAAATAGAATTTTTTATGGAACCTTTCCAAACTGCCATTGACGATAGTTGGCTGGCAGAATATTATCCTAATACAACACTTAGTGGTGATCCGGTAGTTATTGGCGGAAAAAATTCACTAACCTCAATTAATGAGTTGAAGTTTGATTGGGGTGATGGTTCACCAAATGTCAAAATTCCAAGTGATAACTTCTCATCTCGCTTTGTTAAAAAGCTTTTGTTAAATCAAGGAACATATCTATTTGATGTACGAGCAGATGATGGTGTCCGGGTGTGGGTTGATAATAATCTACTCATTGACAATTGGCAAAATGAAGATGTATATGAAACAAAGAGTAATGCGGTATTTTTAAATAGCGGGGAACATACTATTAAAGTTGAACATTATGAAGGAGGATCAACCGCTTTTCTATCTTTGGATTATCAACTTCTCAGTCAAAATAATATTTTTTATAGCATAAGTGATCAAGTTCAATTTAATTGGGGAGAAGGTAGTCCAAATAATCTACCGAAAGATGGATTTGAAGCCGTGTTCGATCAATCTCAATTTTTATCTGGTGATTATTTTATTCAATCACTTGCTGATGATAGAGTTAAAGTGACAGTTGATGGTAAAGAAGTAGTTAGTAAATGGTATGATTCACCACCACAAATTGAACAAGCGTTGCTTCCTAATCTGCAACCAAAAAAGTATAAAATTATTACAAATTATTACGAAACAACGGGCAATGCGGCTATTTACTCACATATCGTACCATTTGATACATGGATAGCTTATTATTACAATAATAAAGATTTATCTGGAAATCCTGTTGCATCCAAATTAATAAATCCAACCGGACAAAACAAGGCTCTTGTTGAAAATAGTGGTACTGGCAGTCCTATTCAAAATGTACGTAATGATAACTTCTCAGCAGTTTATCGAACTGTGAAGAGGATAAATTCAGGAGAATATGTTCTTAGAGTTAAGGCTGATGATGGGATCCGTGTTTATTTGGATGGAAATCCTGTCCCTATAATAGATAGTTGGACAATAGGAAGTTCTGAAGAAACAGCAGTAAAAATAGATATACAGGATAGGAATACTCCTAATCCAGAAGAAAAAAATATTCATTCCTTGGAAGTCCAATATGTTGAAGAAACTGGTAATAGTGATGTAAGTGTTGAATTAATACCATATAGTGATGTATTAAATACGGATCAATGGATTGGATACCTTTATCCTAATACAGATTTATCTGGTACACCAATTATAATAGGTGGTATAGGTACTCAGAATCCTATAACTGATATCGATTTTAATTGGGGTTACGGAAGTCCACACCATAAAATACCTAATGATAATTTTTCAGCTAGGTATGTAAAAAGATCTTACTTTAGTAATGGTAATTACCAAATTAAAACCATATCAGATGATGGAATAAGAGTATATGTTGATGGCAAACCAATAATAAAATCATGGGTGAATAGTGGTGCTGATTATTTAGAAGAAACTGTTCATCTATCAGAAGGTACACATGAAATTATTGTAGAATACTATGATGCAACAGATTTAGCTGAGTTAAAAGTGGATATAGTAAACGCCCCCAGCGTTAATTCACTGTATGTATCTGCACCAGTTTTGCCTGTTTATCGAAGTTTCGAAGAGTTAGCTGACTATCGAAAGCATTTAAGTTATTACAATCCTGGTTATACTAGATATTTTGAATTAAATTATGGGGATTTAGTTACAATATTAGCTTCTAATCAATATGCTGCACAAATTAAAACTGCCGATGGGAGAGTTGGCTGGGTCCACCTAGATTATCTTGATAGCAATTTGTTAGATGACACTTGGCTGGTTAAAGAAGGAAGAAACTTCAGGTCTGGTCCTTCCAATAGTAGTTCGCCAATGGGATTTATTCCTGCAGGATCCATAGTATTCGTATTAGACTATTTAAAAACAGCTGATCCTAATTTTTCAGAGTGGTATTATATTCAAACTCAATCTGGACAGCGTGGTTGGATTTGGGGAGCAATAGCAAGTGGATCTTCAAATTCTGGTAGAAATATAATTAGGTATGAGTCTGCAAAAAATGGCGCAGTTACAAGTGATATAACGCCATTTACGCCATTAACATCTAAATCAAGTGCTACTGTGCAGCAAATCGATAGTTTTATCAATTATAAAACTGGTGGCAAAGGTATAATGGCTGGAATGGGCTATGCATATTTAGAAGCTGAGAGACAAAGTGGTTTAAATGCAGTTTATCTATTAGCTCATTCTGCGTTAGAGACTGGTTGGGGTACTTCAGGAATCTCAAGAACCAAATATAATTATTATGGTATAGGAGCAATTGATTCTCAACCTGCACAAGGTGCATATACCTTTGATACTAAAGAAGGTGGAATTATAGCGGGAGCCATTTGGATAAGTGATAATTATATAATTAGATCTTGGGATAAAGACGACAAAGTACCTTTTTATCAGCCGACTTTAGATAACATGCGTTATGATAATAGTTGGCATCAATATTCAACAGATGAGGCTTGGGCAGTAAAGATCGCTAATATTATTCGTGAATTTAATAATTTTATTGGAAACTAGTCTTTGTAATCCATTTATTTAATAGCCAATTGCTTCTATGCAATTGGTTTTTTTTACATTAAGAAAGGATAAATTTCTAGCAAAGAAACGAATTCGACGTAAGGGGAAATTTTAAGAACATAGGGAAAGCTTCACTGGGTACACAGGAGGAAAAAGGTTATCTTTTTTCGGTGAACAGAGAAACTTCGGTCGCATCGCAAGCGAAAATGTTCGCTTGCGATGGCTTTGCTTTCGCCTAAAGGCTCGGACGTCTGAGTTTTCTTTAAAAGGTAAGCGTCAAATAGTCCATACCTAGATTAAGATGTGGGCTATTGTTATGATTTATTTCGTTTTATTCGGTACACGACATTCCGCTAGAATTGTCGTTGTAGACTAAGGCAGGAGTTGATCTAATTTCGTTTTATCAGCCAGATCCATACTTGGCAACTGTTTAAATAAATATTTAAGGTAATTAAATGGGTTCAATCCATTCTCCTTTGCCGTCTCTACGATACTGTAGATAATTGCGCTGGACTTAGCCCCCTTTGCGGTATTGCTAAACATCCAGTTTTTTCTTCCAATCACAAACGGTTTTATCGATCGCTTCGCACGGTTGTTATCGATATCCAAACGACCATCCTCTAAAAATACTACTAAACGCCCCCATTGATTACGACAATATTTAATGGCTTGCCCAAGTGCGCTTTTCGGCAATACTTGTGGTGTTTGTTTACGAAGCCATGCTGAAAAAGCATCCAAAATAGGTTGGCTGCGTTCTAAACGTTTTTTATAGCGTTCTTCAGGATTAAGCATCCTTGATGCTGTTTATATGGCGGGCTATCTTGATGTTTTCACCCTGTTACGGACAGTTATCATAGCATAATATAGGGAGTTTTCTGTGACTATATTTATTCTAACAATCATTATTGTAGAAGTGGGAAAAATATTAATGTCTTAAAGTGGCGGGAAGATAAGGTAAGCCCTGTATGCTAGAGTTATGTACTGACTAACATAATGAAAAGATCGTCTAGTAAAACGAAAAAATTATATATGGAATTGATATTATATAGGTATTAGTAAGGTCACAGACTGTTTGTAGTAAGTTGGAACCGGCATTAAAAAGCTTTTCTTCAAAAAAGAGTAAAACAATTAGAATTAGCGGGAGTGTAAAATAAACTGTGTAAGTGAGAGAGCGTACGGCTCTTACTTTGCAGTTTATTTTTTTATTGTTAGAATAAACGGCTCTATGTCAATTGTTGGGGTACACTTATCGAAGTGCCCCTTTTTTTGTAGCGGACTAGATGAGTGAACATAAAGCTTTATTTCTTAGTCTCTTAAAATTCCGAATGCCATATGACATTCGTTTGATGACTTTAATCTTGTTGTTTATTCCCTCAATAAATCCATTCGTGTAAGGGAAGAGAAAGGAATTTAAGATCTCCTTTTCCCAGTTTTTGAAGGTTCTTTTCATGTATTGATATTCTTCGAGTCCCGATTCCTCTATGACCTTATAGAGGTGCTCAAGGTTTCTTTTGGCGTTTGTTTTGTCACTTTCCTTCAGCCACTTATGGAAGGTCTCTTTTACGATATAGGCCTTCTTTAAGTCAGGGGCCAGTGAAAAGAAATAGTTCAGCTGTTCCATTTCATCTGCATTCAAATGGGCATGTGGCTTATGAAGCAGATAACGCAACTTCTTCATGGATTTACGATCCTTCTCTTGAAAGTTTTTCTGGACTCTCTTCCTTACCCGTTCCAATGCCCAGACATTATGCCGAACATAATGGAATCGATCGACCACCAGAATCGGTTTATCAAAACTTTTCAAAGCGAGCGTCTTGTAGGGCTGCCACATATCCATGACTACCATCTGTATTTTCTCCCTTAGAAGTGTACGGAAGTTTTCCTTTAGGGTGGATAGATTCCTGTTAGGAATGATATCGTAAACCCTTCGGTTTACAGGATCGCCAATGATACATTGGTACTTGCCCGTTTCAGAAGTCCCTTTAAATTCATCAATGGCCAGAACTTTCGGGAGGGCCTTATTGTCATAGGAATAGTACTTGTCAAAGAGCCGAATGACAGTGGAATGCCCAAGTCCTGTTTCCTTGGCAACCTGCTTAAAGTTATACTCCCTCACTTTAACCAAAAGAGCTTGGAGCAGTCGTTTCGTATGGCGCTGGTAACGCTCTAGAAAAGAATAGGGTTCGTAGAACCGTTTTCCACAGGACTTACATCTGTATCGGCGCTTTCTCAAGATGAGAAAACAATATTTTTCAAAGACCTTTACATCACGAAACTTTTGAATTCGATCATCATGGACAGAGGAAGTTTCCTTCTGACAGCAGGGGCATTTTTGAACTTTTACAGGCGTTTGAATATGGATTTCAAAGTGAGTGATTTGATCCTCTACATGAGTGATTTCAACATCTTCTAACCCAAGCAGTTTTGTGATATAATGAGAATGCATTTACGAAATCTCCTTTTTGATGTAGTCGCCAACTATCATTTTAAAGGGAGATCTTCGTAAGTGCTTTTATTTTGCCTGAAAAGTCTCTTAACCCCAACATTTAGTATAGAACCGAATAAACATATAAGATGGGGAGGTTATTCTATTGACTTAGTCAAAGAGAGATCAGAAATCAGCTGAACGAGCGAAACAGATTCTAGAAAACTATCAACCAGAGACCGCAGAAGACATGCAGAATGCACTTAAAGATATATTTGGACCGATGTTTGAAACAATGTTAAAGGGTGAATTAAACCATCATTTAGGATACGAAACAAACGATAAAGATGAAAAAGAAACAGAAAACAGACGGAATGGTTATGGGAAGAAAACCATCAAAACAAATTTAGGTGAAGTGGATATCAAGGTACCAAGAGATCGTGACGGTTCCTTTCGTCCTGAACTGATTCCAAAGCGAAAAAAGGACGTCTCTGCAATTGAGAATAAAGTAATTTCCATGTATGCGCGTAGGATGTCACAGCGAGATATTTCGTCAACCATTGAGGATATTTATGGATTTTCTGTATCTCATGAAATGGTTTCAGATATTACCGACCAAGTCCTTCCGGATCTTGAGGAATGGCAGGCTCGACCTTTGAGTAGCTGTTATGCGTTTGTTTTTGTGGATTGTATGTATACAACGATTCGTAATCAATATGAGACAAGAAAATATGCTGTCTACACCATTTTAGGTTATACCATAGAGGGCAATAAAGAAATTCTTGGTTTATGGCTGAACGAAACGGAAAGTAAGCATAAATGGATGCAGATCTTTGATGAGATAAAAGCTAGAGGTGTCGAAGACATTTTCTTTATATCAATGGATGGTGTGAGTGGTTTAGACGAAGGCGCACGAGCAATTTTCCCCGAAGTCATTGTTCAACGCTGCATCGTCCATTTGATTCGCAATTCGATTAAATACATTCCAAGTAAAGATTATAAAGCTTTCACTCAAGCGTTAAAGAAAGTGTATAGTGTCCCTAGTCTAAAAGCCTGTATAAGTGCCTTTGAATCCTTTAAACAACAATGGGCTGCCTATTCAGGAGACATTGACGTATGGACGAGGAACTTTAGCCATGTTGAACAGCTTTATGATTACGGAAGTGCCCTACGAAAGATTATGTACACTACAAATGCCGTAGAAAGTATCCACTCCAGCTTTCGAAAAGTAACCAAAAAAGGGGCATTCCCGAATGAGAACGCCCTTTTGAAAGTATTATATCTACGTGTGAAGGAACTTGAAACCAAATGGGAGGGTGGTCGGATTCAAAACTGGGCCATGGTTATGAACCAGCTTCTTCTTCATGATGAACTGAAAGATAGGGTGTTAAAGTACCTTGTATAAAAAGAAGATGGAGATAAAAAGATTTGCTTCTTAATAAATCACTGATAGATCTTTTTTAACTGTTATTGCTTGAAATATTCATTTATATTATAATTACTCGTGAGAAATCTATAAAATTGAATTACAAAGGAGAGTAAAACTATTTTTAGCACATTAAAGATTAATAAGACATTATTTGAAAATATATCTTCTCTTACCTTATTGAAATTTTTTGAATATGCCCTTCCCCTTCTAACCATTCCATACCTGGTTAGAACCTTGGGTATTGGAAATTTTGGAGTTTATTCATTTGCTACGGCGTTCATGAGTTATTTTGTTGTTATTACCAATTATGGGTTTGATTTGACGGCCACAAGAGATATTTCTATTAATCGAAGTAATAAAGAATATATTCAGAAGGTGGTTTCTACTGTTTATACAATTAAAATATTATTGGCTTTTATATGTTTTTTATTGCTGTTAGTTTTGATAACCTTTGTACCTAAATTTAATCATGAGTTTAATGCTTATCTTATAACATTTATTTTAGTAATAGGAAATGTTTTATTCCCGGTCTGGTTTTTTCAGGGTATAGAAAATATGAAGTACATTACCTTTTTAAACATAACTGCAAAACTTATTGTAACACTCTCAATTTTCATATTGGTAAATGATAGAAATGACTATGTATTAGCGTTATTTATAAATTCATTTAGTTATTTATTACCCGGTATTATGGCTATTTTTATTCTGTATTTTAAATACAAAATAAAATGGACTTCAGTTAATAAAAATGATATCTTAAAAATGATTAATGAAGGTTGGAATATTTTTGTTAGTACGTTTTTGGGAAATATAGTTGCTTCCAGTGGTACATTTATATTAGGTTTAACAAGCAGCAATTCTGCCGTTGGAATTTATTCTTCTATTGAAAAGATAGTAAGAGCAGTTATTGGATTATTCACGCCTATAACTCAAGCACTTTTCCCATATATAAGTGCAAAATTTGCACAAGGTTATAATTTGGGGTTAACTATTGTAAAAAAAGCAGGAAAAGTTATAATGTTGACTGCTGTACTGATTGGAATACTGATTATTTTGCTTTCACAATTTATATTAAAGATTTTATATGGTGCAAAAGTAGCTGAATATAGTTTAGTAATGCAAATACTAGTCGTTTGGTTAATAATATCTGTATTAAATAATATTATTGGCTATCAATACCTAATTGCTTCCGAACAAGAAAAAAAATATACTAACTCATTTTTACTGGCAGGATCAATCACAATATTTCTGTATTTAGTTCTCTCTGTACCATTTTCGATGTATGGCATAATTTTTGCCATGCTTATAGGTGAATTGTCACTGACAATTTTTATGTTATTTTCTATTAGAAGAGATAAACTTTTATTAAGCAAGAGGGGTTCATAATGAATAAAAAAATTTTGTACTTAATGCATGTTGATTGGGGATGGATTAAGCAAAGGCCCCATTTTATAGCAGAAAAACTCGATAAGAAATATGATGTTAAAATTTTCTATATGGTCTCAAGAAATAGAAAAGTAATGACTGATAATAAATCAAGCGTAGATACTTTCCCAATAATTACGTTGCCATTTAAAAAAATTAAATTATTCTATTTACTGAATCTTATAATACAAAGATGTTTATTTTATTTGATAATAAATTTGCAAAGACCAGAAATAATATGGATAACTCACCCACTTATGATTGATTATATACCTAGAAAATATCTGTCAAAATATAAAATTGTTTATGACTGCATGGATGATATTCTGGGTTTTGAGAATTCACAAGAAATGAAAAAATCGCTGGAAAGAAATGAGAGGTTGCTATTTAAAAAGGCCGAGATTGTTTTTGTATCAAGCGAACATTTATGCGGGGAAATAATTAAGAGAGGTTGTGATCATTCTAAAACAGTTATTGTAAGAAATGGTTATAATGGGGAATTAATTACAACATATAGAGATGAAAAAAGGAATAACAAGGAGTCTTTTAAAATTGCCTATATAGGGACTATATCTAGTTGGATTGATTTTGACTTAATATTGTATAGTTTAAACCAACTAGACAATATTGAATATCATTTTTACGGTCCAATTGATAGTAAGGTACCCAATCATGAAAAAATATTGTTCCATGGTTCAATAAAGCACAGCGAATTATATGAGACAATAAAGGACTGTGACTGTTTAATCATGCCATTTAAAATTAACAATCTAATCTTATCCGTGGATCCAGTTAAATTGAACGAGTATATTAACTTCAATAAAAATATAATTACGGTATTTTATCCTGAAATCGACAGATTTCGCCATTTTGTACATTTTTACAATGATAAAGAGGAATATATTGAAATTGTTAGGAAGTTACAGAAGGATAATACAATAAGTTATAGTAATGAAGATAGGGAAAATTTTCTGTTAGAAAATAATTGGGATAAAAGGATGAAGGTAATTTTTAATACATTAGATAATATACAAACTGAAAAGGAATAGAGTACAAAAATTTAGGGAGTGAATTTTTTGTCAACAACTCGCAGCAAGATAAAAGTCATGACTATATTTGGAACCAGACCCGAAGCAATAAAAATGGCACCATTGGTACTTGAATTGAAGAAGGAATATTCTAATATTGAATCTATTGTAACAGTGACTGCACAACATAGAGAAATGCTTGATCAGGTGTTAGATGTATTTAATATTGTACCGGATTTTGACTTAAACATAATGAAAGAGCGTCAAACATTAAAGGATGTTATAATACGTGCATTAGACGGACTGGATCAAATCATGAAGCAAGAAAAACCGGACTTAGTCCTTGTTCATGGAGATACATCTACAACTTTTGTAGCCAGCCTTGCGGCGTACTATAATCAAATTACAGTTGGACATGTAGAAGCAGGTCTTAGAACGTGGAATAAGTACTCACCATTTCCTGAAGAAATGAACAGACAATTGACGGGGGTTATTGCCGATTTGCATTTTGCTCCTACGTTAAAAGCAAAAAGAAATCTTCTTCAAGAAAATAAAAAACCAGAATCGATATTTGTAACAGGGAATACGGCTATAGATGCATTAAAAACAACAGTTACAAAAAATTATCAGCATCCTGTATTAGATAAAATAGGACAGGATAGAATGATTTTATTGACGGCTCACAGAAGAGAAAATTTAGGAGAGCCAATGCGACATATGTTTCGTGCGATAAAACGATTAGTGGATGAATTTGATAATCTTCAAGTAGTTTATCCGGTTCATTTAAATCCTTCCGTCCGGGAAGTTGCGGATGAAATATTAGGAAACGACGAAAGAATCCATCTAATTAATCCATTAGAGGTTATCGATTTTCATAACTTCTTGTCTAGAGCATACATAATCTTAACGGATTCTGGCGGTATTCAAGAAGAAGCTCCTTCTTTGGGGATACCAGTTCTCGTCTTAAGAGATACAACAGAAAGACCTGAAGGAATAGAAGCAGGAACATTAAAATTGGCGGGAACTGATGAACAAAACATATATAATCTGGGTAAAGAATTATTAACGAACAAGTCAGAATACGATAGAATGTCTATGGCTTCTAACCCTTATGGAGACGGGAGAGCATCATCCCGTATTGTAGATGTAATTTTATATCATTTTAACAAAATAGACAAAGCTCCTAGACCTTTTATGTAAACTACTCTTATAGTAAAAAACGTACTTCAAGTTAAATTTGAGGTATGTTTTTTATTTGTAGGAAAATGTTTATTTGAAATAGTTTTTTGTGGCAAAATATTATTGAGGAACTTTCAAAGGAAAGTGGATAGATAACCTTCGAAGTATTTTTCACGGTTTAGTGAACCAAATTCTATATATAGAGTTTGATTCTCATATCATGGAAAAAAATATTTTCTTGTATCCGAATATCTAAAAAAGATATTAAAAAAGATATTAATAAGTTTATCATCCAAGTTAAATGAGGAGTTTAAAAATGAAACAATTTCTGAAATTTGGTGCTGTAGGAATTTTAAATACACTTATATCGGTTGTAGCATATAATATTTTGGTATTAATAGGTTTGAATTATATTATTTCGAATATTTCAGGTTATACTTTAGGTGTATTAAATAGTTATTATTGGAATAAAAATTGGGTTTTTAAATCAGGTTCAAAAAGGAATGGATTATTTTTAAAATTTATTGCGGTTAATGTTATTTCACTTGGATTCAATACATTATTTTTATATATTTTAGTTGACACATTAAATTTTCATAGTGTTATTTCTCAATTAATTGCTACAGTCATTGGCATGATTATCAATTTTGTTTTGAATAAAAAATGGGCCTTTGAAAGTAAGGAATCATCAAGTGCTTAAACTATTAATAAAATCAAGTATTTTAAAAACGTTTAATTATCAGTTACAATCCTTATCAATAACTTATTATCCTCTAACTAAAAAATATTTTCTATTTGATCAAGCACAATGTTTTATAGTATTGATTATGTCTCTAACTTTGTTTTTAATATTATAAGGGAAAGAAAATTGGATAATAGTGGAATGTGCCGTATACTTTAAGGAGGAAGACGAATGAAAGAATTATTATTATCGATTGTCGTTCCAATGTATTTTGAAGAGGAGGTAGCTAGGGAGTGCTATAACAGGTTAAAGGCGGTAATGAATCAACAAAAATATAACTATGAATTGATCTTTGTAAACGACGGTAGTACGGATAGGACATTGGAGATATTGACAGAAATAGCAGATAGAGATAAACAGGTAAAAATTATTGACTTTGCACGCAACTTCGGACATCAAGTAGCTGTGACCGCTGGTGTTGATTACGCAAAAGGAGATGCTATTATTATCATTGATGCTGATTTACAAGACCCGCCTGAAGTAATCCCGGAATTAGTAAATAAGTGGTTAGAAGGCTTTGATGTTGTTTATGCAAAGCGTAAAAAAAGAAAGGGAGAAACTTGGTTTAAACTTGCTACAGCGAAATACTTTTATAAATTTTTGGATTATATGTCTGATATTTATATACCAAAGGATACGGGCGACTTTAGATTAATTGATAAAAAAGTTGCAGATGTGTTTAGGCAGATGTCTGAGAGAAATCGCTTTGTCAGAGGAATGATTTCTTGGGTTGGGTTCCGCCAGACATACGTTGAATATGAAAGAGATGAGCGGTTTGCAGGCGAATCAAAATATCCTTTGAGAAAGATGGTTAAATTTGCAACGGATGGAATAATTGCCTTCTCTACAAAACCATTACGTCTAGTGATGTCGATGGGATTTATATCGGTTTTAATTTCAATTATTGTACTCCTTTACGCTTTCATTGTTAGATTGTTTGGTCAACAAGTTGAACCGGGGTGGGCTTCAATTATGGTGGCAATTACTTTTTTCAGTGGCATTCAACTTTTAGGATTAGGTATTGTTGGACAGTATATCGGAAGAATTTATGAAGAAAGTAAGAATCGACCAATCTATGTTGTAAAAGACACAATCAATGTTGAGGTGAAAGACATTAGACAAATGGAGATGGCAAAGAAATAGATTTTTAACCAAGAAATTTATTAATACCTACGTAAAGTTTAAAAAATAGGAAATCAATAAAAATAAGGATGATTATATTGTCAAAATATATGAGGGATAAAAACAGGTCGCAGAATAGGCGTAAAAAAAGGCGATTGAGAAGATGGGTTAAGTTAACATTGACCATAATCCTTCTACTGGTTGTAGCCGTAATCGTCTATGCTCATTCTATATATAATCATGCAAAATCAACTGTAAACGATGAGATGAATATCGTTCTTGATTCAATCGATCAATCTGAAACAAGGTCAAAAATTGAAAATAGAGAAATTTTGAATGTGCTGCTCCTTGGTGTTGATGAACGTGCTGAAGTTGATGG
Source organism: Caldibacillus thermoamylovorans (assembly GCF_000751775.1). GTDB lineage: Bacteria > Bacillota > Bacilli > Bacillales > Caldibacillaceae > Caldifermentibacillus > Caldifermentibacillus hisashii. Next base: position 1,577 of record NZ_CCRF01000099.1, on the reverse strand, counting down.
ATCCCGTTCAGATACGATTATTGTTGTATCTCTAGACCCAAAAAATGAAAAACTAAGGATGGTCAGTATTCCGCGTGATACACGTGTAACAATTAGTGGTGAGGGGACAAAGGATAGAATAAATGCCGCATATTCTTATGGTGGTGCGGATATGGCCATCAAAACAGTAGAGGATTTTCTTGATATTGATCTTGACTACTATGTGGAAATGAATATGCAGGGATTGGCTGATCTTGTTGATGCAATTGGTGGTATTACTGTGAATAATGAAATTGAATGGTATGATGAAGGCTTTTACAAAAAGGGTTATCACTTCAAAAAAGGGGAAATTGAACTGGATGGTGCGAAAACTATTGGTTATGTCCGTATGAGACATTTAGATCCAAAAGGTGATTTTGGCCGTACCGAACGTCAACGAAAAGTAATTAAGGCAATTATTGATAAAGGGATAAGCTTCACAACCGTAGCAAAAATGAATGATTTAATTGACGTTGTTGGTGACAACATGCAAACAAATATGAAATTCAAGGATATGAAGGCACTTCTGGCAAAAAATTATATAAATGTAACAAATAATATAGAAAGCTATATGATTCAGGGTAAAGATAACTGGATTAATGGAATATATTATTATGCAGTGTCAGATCAAGAAATCACCAAGGTTCACAATATGGTAAAAGGAAAGAGTGTTGAAAAGGAAGTAACGGATAAGTAATGGATGAAGAAAACGGTACTATTAAGTATTATCAAAAGTTACTAGAGCCAATTATGTTGGAATGAGAAGTAATGAAGGCATATTATAAACCAATAAGTGGTGGCCAGTGTCATTATCTGTAGGATTATATAAATTCCAGTAAGTTTAGGAAATGCTCCAGAAGTCAAAAATCATATTCAAAGGTATTTTGTGAAATTAGAGTAAAGCAGATTTAGAAGATAAAAATATATATATCATTATTGAGCAGGGAAAAACCATGAAGTTTAAATAAGTGGATAATTAGCTATCTTATCTTTGGAGTTTTGACAACACTTGTAAACATCGTTACGTTTTGGTTGTTTGATGACATACTTGAAATGGACTACAAACTTGCTACTACGATTGCTTGGATCGTATCAGTTTTGTTTGCCTTCATAACCAATAAATTATATGTTTTCAACAGTAAAGACATGCAGATCCAAGCGGTCCTCAAGGAATTAGCATCATTTATGTTTTTTAGATTTCTTTCGTATCTTTTAGATTTGGCGCCGATGATTGTATGTGTTGAACTTTTAAAAATAGACAACCTTTTGGCGAAAATTCTCGCCAATGTGTTGGTTGTTATATTTAATTATTTCGCAAGTAAGTTTGTTATTTTTAAAAAGGCAAAAGAAGAAGGAAGCTAAAGAAGCTTTTCATTCGACAATGAAAAAGATAATCTCAAGAATGCTGTCACAATGTCATTCTTGGGGTTTTTTTAATAGAGTGATGATGACACATGTGTTTTTTACAACTTTATTAATATTATATTACAAATATTTCTCTTGGGATTTTAATGGGAATATGGGATAATAGTTTGTAATGGAGTAAATGTATTATGAAC
>NZ_CCRF01000098.1 GCF_000751775.1 Caldibacillus thermoamylovorans | reverse complement strand
TTATGAACAAGCTATTTACGGGTCTAAAAAAGATTACGTAAGAATATATTTTTAAAAAATTAAAGCCCTTTCATTAAAATTATTCGCCTTATTTTACCAACTGATCACGAATCGTTGGTAATTACAGAATATGACTTACAGGTAGGTGGAAATGGTGAGTTTTAATGAAATTATGTCACTGGTTATGCCTTCTCTCGTTGCATTACTGTTTTATTCGAAATTATCCGGAAAAACTTTGAATTTGTTTGAAGCGGTTACCCATTTTGCATTATTTTCCCTTATTACCAATTGTGTAATGTATGGAATATTGATTTATTTTTTCAACACTGATTCCTTTATTTATACAAGTTTATTTACATTTAAATATACTTTGATGGCTTTGGTTATTTCCCTTTTACTTGTTGTCTCTTACCGATTTATTGAATTAAATGTGAAGCTGAAATTGCAAGTGGAGCGGGAAAATGGATAATAAACGTCATTTGAAAAAGGGAATATTAGCCATAGTCATCATTGTAATCGCTTCAGTTATATTATCTTTTTCCTTGTATATTAGAAATTATTTTTCTGATCAAACGGTAGATGAAATGGTATTTTATCTTTTTAATGGGGTGGGAGGTACATCAAAAGATGTAATATTAACAGGCATAAAAAAAAGCTTGTTCCCGTTTTTCATGATTTTATTGGCTTTACTACTTCCAATATGTCGGTTCAAAGATCGAATCAACATGATAGAAATGAATGTTAACCGTAAAAAGTTATATTTTTCAATTTTTCCAAATAAAACTCTATATAAATATCGTTTTTCCTATTCGGTTATTGTTTTGGTATTATCCCTGTTTGCCGGTTATCACTTAATTGGTGTCAAACAATATGTTGCTAGTTTAACAGATTACTCGACATTTATAGAAGAAAACTATGCAGGTGGGGCAGATGTCAACTTAACTTTTCCTGAACAAAAGAGAAATTTGATCATTTTATATATGGAATCGATGGAAAACTCATTTATATCAAAAGAAAATGGTGGCGGTTGGGAGTACTCAGTTGTTCCGGAATTAGAAAATTTAGCCTTGAAACATATTAACTTTTCGAACACCGAGAAAATAGGTGGAGCCTATCAAGTAGAAGGGACCGGGTGGACAGTAGCCGGAATTGTTTCGACGACTACCGGACTGCCTTTAAAAATTCCCATTAATGGAAATGAATATACATCCTCAGACCAATTCTTGGCCGGGGCATATGCATTAGGTGATGTGCTGAAAGAGGCCGGGTATAATTTGGAGTTTATGGCAGGATCCGATGCAAATTTTGGCGGTCGAAGCAATTATTTTAAAAAACATGGGGACTATAAAATTTTTGATGTAAATACGGCCATCGAACAAGGGAAGATGGATGAAAGTGACCGCGTTTGGTGGGGCTTTGACGACACACATCTATTTACTTGGGCAAAAGAGGAAATTATCGAATTGGCAGAGCAAGGTGAACCTTTCAATTTTACTTTTTTGACGGCAAATACGCATTTTCAGGACGGATATTTAGAAGAAGGGGCAGAAGAAATATACGGAACGCAATATGAAAATGTGTATGCTTATTCATCCAAACAAGTTGCCGAATTTATCGAGTGGTTACAACAACAGCCGTTTTATGATAATACCACTTTAGTCATATTAGGTGACCATTTAAGTATGCAAAGATCCGAAATTTTTTGAGGAACATTTATCGGATGAATATGAACGGACTATCTATAATGTGTTCATTAATTCTGTGGCCACTCCTCTTCAAGAAAAAAATAGAACATTTACTTCTCTTGATGTGTATCCGACGATTTTAGCAAGTATCGGTGTGCAAATTGAAGGTGAACGGCTGGGTTTAGGAACCAATCTATTTTCCGGAGAAAAAACATTGACAGAAGAACATAAATTTAATTTTGTAAATGAGGAGCTGGCAAAAAATTCCAATTTTTATAACAGTAATATATTAAGGGATGATTATTTGTATTTGTTAGAACAAACTGAGGAGACTAACCAAGAGAGCTAAATAATCGTAAACGTCTTGGTTAAATATAAAATGGGAATCCAAATGTCGTGTTTTCGACTTCAGGATTCCCAAAAATTTTGCCGCCAATTTTAATTTTGATCGGAACTAATATTGTCATTACTGTCATCATTAATCGCTGTTTTACTGTTATCCAATTCCAAATGATTAACCAGCAGCTGTTTCGTCTCTTCTAAAGATTCCTCGTCCAATTTGTAATAATATGTTTTTCCTGGTTTATAGTCGGATCCTTTTAATGTCAGTGATTCAATCGCCAAATTTTTATCATTAAGTCCATAGGAAGCTAAACCACGCATTTCCCCAAATGTCATATTAGTTTTCATATTATTTCCAACTGCTTCGATGACATCATCATATTTAGTAATTGAACCTACAGAAACAGCCTTTTTAATGATAGCCTTAATAATTTCCTGCTGACGTTTCCCTCTTTCGATATCGTTGTCCAATTTCCTGGTTCGAGCGAGAGCAAGTGCCTCTTCACCATTTAATTTTTGAACACCGGGTTTAAGAAAAATTAATGATTTTTCTTTGGAATCGAGTTCGGCAAATTCATACGGAACATCAACCGTTATACCGCCTAATGCGTCGACAATTTCGATGAATGCCTCGAAATTGATACTAACGTAATAGTCAATCGGTACTTCTAATAAATTTTCTACCGTTTCGATTGTTGCTTTGGCTCCACCCTTTGAATGGGCGTGGTTAATTTTTGTTTTTTCACCAATTGCAGGCACATAAACATAGGTATCCCTTGGAATACTTAATAACTTTACACTATTTTCATGCTTGTTTAAAGTTGCCAACATTAATGTATCAGATAAATTATTCCCTCTCTCTTTTCTTGCCTCACTTGAGTCTACACCGATAATAAGAATAGAAATATTATCTTTTGTTGGATCGACAATTTTTTCCCGTAAATCAGATTTATCTCTACCAATATCCTCAAAGGAGTCGGAAATAGCCGAATGTGCTTTCCAGTATAAAAACCCTCCGTATGATAATATTGATACAAGTATGATTAAGAAAGGTAATAAAATAACTAGTCGCTTTCGTTTTTTTCTTTTTGTTTTTCGGTATAACCGTGTATTTCCTTTATTATCCATATAAATTCCCCTTATTTTAAACAATATTAAATTCTATTTTAAGACTTACTTCATATTTTACCAAAAACCATAAAAAAGAAAACGCTTATTTGTAAGGGAATATGGATTTAAACTGAAAAAGTCGAAATTACAACTCTGCCAGATTTGGAAAAAATAAATTCCTAAAATTTTTGGCGAAAAAGTGTATAATTAATCGTAAATTGTCAAAAAAATAGTATCCAATCAGACCAAATTTTGATAAATTAATAATAGCTTAACAGATGAATTGTCAAAATATTTTTTTGCCTTATTAAAAGAAGATAGCCGGATTGAAGAATATAAGTGCTTTCGGGGTATTCTCAATTTTGTGTGGTAGTATAACATAGATAGTTTATTTAAGGGGGCTTGACATGGAGCCTCGGCGGGTGTGGTTCTCCTGCCGAGAAGCCAGATGTCACAACATCGGCACCGCCAAACAAGGCTACCATACACGCTACTCCATATAAAGCCCCAAAACCTATAAACCCATTGATAAGTGCGATGAACCAGCTTTCGTAGATAAACTGTAAAAAAGGATGATGATAAATGGTACAAGAAACTAGAGTGAAAACAAAAAAGCATAAAAGAAAATTACGGAAATGGCCTAAAATAGTAGGTACTCTACTGTTAATAATGATTATAAGTGTAGTAGGTTATGTATACAGTATTTATGGACATGCAAAGGAAACGGTCGATAAAAAGATGTCAAAGAATATTGAATCGATTGATACATCTGAAGTAAAGGAAAAACTGGATAGTAATGAATTGTTAAATATTTTATTGCTTGGTGTTGATGAACGTGCGGAAGACGGCGGGCGTTCTGATTCCATCATGGTCCTTTCATTAAATCCGAAGCAAGAGAAAACTACAATTGTAAGTATTCCCCGGGATACATTAGCTAAGATTGCCGGAAAAGGGATCGAAACGAAAATTAACCACGCTTATGCATATGGTGGAGTAGATATGTCTGTGGCGACAGTTGAAAACCTTCTTGATATCGATCTTGACTATTATGTTGAATTGAACATGGAAGGACTGGCGGATTTAATTGATGCCATAGGCGGTGTTACTGTAAATAATGAACTAGAATGGGTGGACGAAGGTTTTTATAAACCGGGATACCACTGGAAAGAAGGGGAGATTAAACTGGACGGAGCTAAGGCACTCGGTTACGTCCGAATGCGGCATCTTGATCCACAAGGTGACTTTGGTCGGACAGAGCGTCAACGGAAAGTTATTAATGCCATCATTGATAAAGGGAAAAGTATGGGAACTGTAACCAAATTAAATGATGTGATTGATGTTCTGGGTGATAATTTGCAAACCAACATGAGTTTTAACGATATGAAATCACTTTTATTGGGCTATATGGATGTAACGAAAAATATAGAAAGCTATATGCTCCAAGGAGAAAACGCAAAAATCAAAGGTGTTTATTATTATGAAATACCGGATAAAGAATTAGAAAAAGTTCATGATATGTTGCTTGGTGTTGATACGGCAGATACTGCAGCGTTATCTGATAGCACTGTAGATGATACTAAATAAGGATTTTAAGTGTGGACTACACTTTTGTGTGGTCCTTATTAATATTGAGGTAATCATGCAAAACACCTTTAGAGTCTTTTAATCCATATTTCGCATTTGAACATGATCAACAAAATAATGTTTGTTTAGAGCACAGCCAACAAATCTTTTTATGTATTCCAATTGCATAAAACTTAAACGTTGTGAAGAAGATATATCAATCTACTTAGCTTTTAGGTCTAAATATGATTATTAATTTTCAATATCCTAACTATGTCCGGAATATAAGTTTTAAGATGAAATTGGATTGTGGACAACTATTTCCCAAGAAACCCCCATTTATGTTATAACAGGTTGATGATTCATTCCATTCTTTTTTTAGAATATAAAGCTGCTTTTGGTTTTCCTCTTATCGAATTGCTGTAAAGGTTTCAAGATTTGGGTGCATATTTCTACGATATTTCTTCAACTTTTTGAGGTTTCCAAACGGATATATTGATAAGACTAGAACCAACGACATACCTGGAAAAGACGGATAGCTTGGCTTCACGCCTATAGGGATCGTCTAGAAGGATGGCTTGTGTGAACCAGTTTAAAAGGGTTATAGGTCACCACTTTACTAATGCCAGTAAGCTCATTTTTGAGAAACGAGTGTTAGTTATTTTAGACAACTGCTTAGCCCCTCCTTTAACTTGTCAATCCGGTTTTCGACATTGGCTCGTTGATTATAGTCACACAATAACTGCAATGGCTTTTTCTCAGATGAATAAAAGGATGAAAATATTAGCGGTGGCCAAATGACCATCTACTGTCGCAAACCGAATATCTAAGGCCGTTCACTCAAAATTACCCAGAACTAGGTTGATTGAAGATAGCTGACTACCTTTTTTAACCGATCTTTTTTCTGGAACTTAAATGTATTTCCCAGTCTATGTATGACAGCAGGATTAGTAAAACCGCCTGAATCCCTTCTATGATGTATTCTGGTGGTAACATACCTTCTATTTTTTAACAAAGGAAAGTTCCTTCATACCATTATTATTCCTAGGAGACAGTGAGACTAGAGGTTTCCTTCATAATGAGATATCTGATCAGTTTGTAGGGCATTCATATGAGAAGCCGATAATGCCTAGAAGGGTATTGTCAATCAGAAAATCCACTAATTCATGCCTCTGATAGAACTATTGTTATCCCGTTCCACGTTTAGATGGGATTGAATCAACCCAGGCAGATAGATGGATTGCTTGAACTCCTCAAGAAATTGGAAGTTCACTTCTTCCGTGACCGAATGATTATCAAATGTAATAGGGTGCAGCTTTTTGGAAATCTTTTTTTTTATTAAGAAGGTATAAATTTCTAGTAAGGATGCGAATTCGACATAGTGAGAAATTTTAAGGATTAAATTAAGTATGAGCGCAACTACGAAGCTGCTGTTGCCTAAAGCTTGAACAATCGGTTTTCCTTTAGTTTTCGCCAATGTTCCCCAGATATTCGTTTTGGCACTAACTACACAATTTGTGGTCTAGTTTTTCTGATTTATGTGCTATCATAGAGTCAAGACACTCCTCACTTTGGCTTTGGTTAGCACAGTAACCATACGACAAGAGATGTAAGTGGAAATTCATATTTATCAAGTTTAAAGAAAAGATGTTAGTTAATAACAAAAAAACCCTTGTTTAATTCAAGGGTGATTTGAAAATCTAGTAGTAAATTTGGAGAGAACAAAACAGTAGAATACGTATAAAATTGTTTCTGCTTAGTAATTAAATGTTGGACTCATCATATCCAGACTTATCCTTAGAATTGTTAAAATAACCTATACAGCTTAATAAAATAAGAATTGGTGTTACACTAACGATATAGCGAGAACGTGCTTCCCAAAGAATAAAGAATAGGAAAAAACCAATAACTGATAACATGCCAAAAGTATAAAATTCATTTCTATCTTTAAATGTTTTTATTGAAAAAATAACTAATCCAATTAATATGAATAGATGCTGGATTCGAGCATAGCCCTGAACAACAAGGTGTTTAAATCCAGTTGTCAGTCTTGTGAAATTATCAGGATTGAAGGGTGTTCTCATCAATTTATTTAAGGAAAAATATGTCCCGTCAGCCCAAGTGTGTCTAATTTTCTTTATATTATAGTTGATGCTTCCTAATACACCACGTTCTTTAAAGCGTGCTTCTATCTCCTTCAAATGGTATTTTTTCACCTCATCTTTAGGATGTTTACTAAGGAGATCTTCAGTTAAGTCTACATCTTCATATGTCCATTTCCCAAAATTTGTTCTATTTTGTCCCATCATAATCCAATGGGTAAATGGATAACTATTCTTTTCTACAACTTCTTTATCAATAATACCTGATTGAAAAACTGTAAAATGAAACCCAGAATTAATCAGAAAGACAATCACAAGAGGAATCAAAAAGAACACTCTCTTCCATTTTTTTAAAAAAAGCAGGAGTACAACACTTAGTGCAATGGAAAAAACAATTAGTGACCCTTTTATTAAATATCCAAAGGCAAACAAAATAGATGCACTGACAATCGGCAGCCATTCCTTTTTCATGTTACCATCTCTATTAATTAGTATATTTAGAGGTAAGACTAAAAAAATTAGTGATATCGTATCTGAATAAACGATAGGCGAATAAAACATATATGGGAAAAAGAATATGCTAAGAAGTAAACTAAAAATGCCAACTTTCCTCCCTAAAAGTTTCGTAGCAATCCGATAAATGAAAAATTGGCTGACTGTAATGATAGCCACATTAAAAAATTCATACAACATAAGAGAAGGGAAAAGAATTTTACCTATTGCGTAAATAATTAAGATTAAAAGCCAGTTATTCGGAAAAAGGGTAGAATATCTACCAAGATGACCGGTTGAAAGAAGGGTTTCAGCCTCAATAATAATATTTCCAAAGTCCCATGTGTATGGACTTGTACTGAATAATATAATAATGATAAGTTGAATAATGATACTTATAAGTAGTAATGATAACACTAAATAGGTCTTATCAAATTTGCTAATTATATTTAAAATCAAGGATCGGTATCTGTAAAAAAGATAGATAAAAACTATACTCATTAATAATGTGATTGTTATAAAACCTTTTGGTGGATACTGGTTCACTGGTTCAAACCCTGCATAATTAAACATATTTAGAATTACCAGGAAAATGGATATTCCACTAAAGATGATAAATATAGTTTTTACAAGAAACTGATTCAACTTTGACTCCATTCTTTTTAACCTCCTATATCAAAACACCATTCATTATAGCATTTTTTTGATATAAATACAGTTATTGGTCAAATTTTTTTTACTAAAAAGGAAGATTTTACCATCCGATTCTTTTAATATAAATCAGCAAGTTAAAATTATTGAGCGTTTATTTTTCGGTTAGATAAAAAAACTATTTTTAGGCACAATGAAAACAAGGAGGGAATATTATGCATATTAAACGTTTTATAACTTTAACAGCAATACTTGCAATACTCTTGGTATTAGAGCCTATTACTAGTTTAACAACCTCTTCAGTAAAAGCAAGATTTGATCCTTTTCAACTCTCCATCATCCATACCAACGACACACATGCTAATCTTGATAAAATTGCTAACCGCGTAACTGGAGTCAAAATGCTTAGAGAAAAAAATCCGGATGCCCTCCTGCTCGATGCCGGGGATGTATTCCAAGGGACCCTCTACTTCAATGCCTTCAAGGGGCAAGCAGATTTAGAATTCATGAACCTGATGGGGTATGACGCGATGACATTTGGCAATCATGAATTTGATCTTGGTTCTACAAAAGAAGGTCATCTAGCATTGGTCGACTTCATTAAAGCGGCAAAATTCCCGTTCGTCAGTGCCAATGTCAATTTTTCCGCTGACAAAAAGTTTACCAGCATTTACAGCGACCTTATATCAAACGAACCGAAAGCCGGGCAAATTTACAATGGCATCGTCAAAGAAATCAACGGAGAAAAAATAGGGATTTTCGGCCTTACTACTGAAGAAACAAAGGATATTTCAAGTCCAGGGTCAATTACCTTTAAAAATTATATTACTGTTGCCAAAAAAACAGTAAAGGCGTTTGAAAAAATGGGTGTTAACAAAATCATTGCCCTTTCCCACCTTGGTTATGATGACAAAGCCTCTATCGACAATGACCTCATGCTTGCCGCAAAAGTAAACGGAATTGATGTGATCGTTGGCGGACACAGCCATACTAAGTTATCGAAACCGGTGATTGTCGAACGGGATGATCATGGTGCTGAAAAAGATCCGACTGTCATTGTACAAGCAGGGGCCAACAACATGAACATTGGCACCCTTGATGTACAGTTTGATAAAAAAGGTGTGGTTACAGAAGCGGATGGAAAATTACTATCCGTTTCCGACTTCCAACCGGATCCCGAAGCGGCTAAACAATTAAAAAAATATACTGAAATAATAAAAGAAGTGGCTGAAAAAGAAATTGGGGTCACGCTTGAAAATGACCTTGAAAACCCACGACTTGGTGATGGCACCGGTTCAAAAATCAGCGTCCGTAACAGCGAGACCGTTCTCGGCAACCTGATTACAGACGGTATGCTAGCAACAGCTAAAAAGTACAACAAAAATGTCGTTATGGCTATTCAAAACGGTGGTGGAATCCGCGCTGGTATCCCGTCCGGTCCGGTCACAGTCGGCGAGGTCATCAAGGTACTTCCATTTAGTAATACATTGACTATTCTGGAAGTGACCGGAGCGGATTTAAAACAAGCGCTAGAAATTAGCTTAAAAAAATACCCGAGGGAAAGCAGTCGATTTTTGCACATTGCCGGCGGGAAAATTGAATTTGATTCTACAAAAAATGCCGGGGAGCGGATTGTGAATGTATTCGTTAAAAATTCAAACGGTAGCTATGACCAAGTAAAAGATGAACAGACCTACTCGATTGTCACAAATACCTTCCTCGCAAAGGGTGCAGAAGGCTATCAGATGTTCGAAAAATCGTATGCAGCGGGGAAGGTTACCGATCTAGGCATCCTTGAATGGCAAAATTTTCGCGATTATCTGGTGGGACTTAAAAAAATTCCTACTGCAATTGAAGGGCGGATTGTGGATGTAGCCGGGCAAAAGTAATATTGAGAAGGTGGGCCACACTAAATTTATGGAAGCGGACCATAACCCCCCTAGGATTATGCGGAAGCGGACCATAAATGTTTAGGTGGTCCACCCCAAGATTATCGATGGGGCAATAAACGATTGGCCCACCCATTTCCGACATGATACAACCTTCTCACTAATTTATGGGTGGGGCCACCTGAACTCCTACAAAAATTGTCAAAATATGCGACCCCTTTTTTTCCAAAACCAGCAACCACAAGCGCCTAAGCCAAATTCAAACAAACGATTATTTGAACAATCGAGTAAGAATTAAACTCATTGCATTCATGTACATTGAAAATAAAAAATCCTCACATAAAAGTTAGGTTTCGCGGACAAAACGGCGACCAAGCAGCAGGAACTGTCCAATAGAACGGCGCTCATGGACAAAATGAGGAGGCAATCAGGAAAATTGTCCAATAGAAGGGTTCTCGTGGACAAAATGAGGAGGCAATCAGGAAAATTGTCCAATAGAAGGGTTCTCATGGACAAAATGAGGAGGCAATCAGGAAAAATTGTCCAATAGAAGAGTTCTCATGGACAAAATGAGGAGGCAATCAGGAAAAATTGTCCAATAGAGCGCCTCTCGAGGACAAAATGGAGGCTCAATCAGGAAAAACTGTCCAATAGAACGGCTCTCGTGGACAAAATCAGGGGTCAATTAGTAAAAACTGTCCAATAGAACGGTTCTCGTGGACAAAATAAGAAGTCAATCAGCAAAAACTGTCCAATAGAACGGTTCTCATGGACAAAATGAGGAGGCAATCAGGAAAAATTGTCCAATAGAGCGCCTCTCGAGGACAAAATGGAGGCTCAATCAGGAAAAACTGTCCAATAGAACGGTTCTCGTGGACAAAATCAGGGGTCAATTAGTAAGAACTGTCCAATAAAGCGGCTCTCGTGGACAAAATCAGGGGTCAATTAGTAAGAACTGTCCAATAGAACGGCTCTCGTGGACAAAATCAGGGGTCAATTAGTAAAAACTGTCCAATAGAACGGTTCTCGTGGACAAAATGGGGAGTCTATCAGCAAAAACTGTCCAATAAAGCGGCTCTCATGGACAAAACCGTGAGTCAACCATCGAGAACTGTCCACGAGAACGCCTCTCACGGTTGGTTAAATCATAATCTAATTAGATGTTAATATTTGAACACTTGAATCCTGTGTGTCCGTAAGCAATTAATTAAATGATAAGTGGGTAGAAATAGCCTCATCTTTCAAGATAGGATGACAATTCATTTTAGCCATTAGATTAAAAGAATGTCGAAATTTGTAAATTTGTACACTCTCCCCTTTTTGTGTCCGGCTGCGACGTCAAATTCATTACGTATTTTTTTGTTTGTTTATACATTCGCTCGCAAAACCTAAAGTTGCTTATCCATTCTGCGTTATCTTCCATCTAGTTGTTTTCGGTAGGTACTTTCCAGACCGACATCTGCTGAAATAAATAAAAGGTCTCCGGCATAAATCACGGTATCACCATGTGGAACAATTTCTTTTTCACCTCGTTTAATCAGAACTAAAAGGGTTTCACTTGGCCAAGGGCAATCTTTTACTCTTTTACCGACTAGCGAAGTATTCGTCACTGCGACCGGGTAAACAAAAGTTGTATAGCGACCTTTCTTATGACCAATCTGTCCGCCTAATAATTTTTGGAGAAGGCCATCATAAACAGGGATGACGCCCATCATATCGGCAAACACATAGGCAGAGAGAGAAACGATTGCAATAGGCATTAATACTTCTAAATTTCCTACCATTTCCGAAACTAATATGATTCCGGTTAATGGAGCTTTGCAGATTGCAGTAAAATAGCCGGCCATTGCATAGACGATAAAACAACGGATTAGTTCATCGTCCACTCCGAAATATATGTGAATCAATTGACCAAATAATGCACCCAAGGAAGCACCAATCGTTAGTAAAGGAAGAAAAATTCCCCCTGGCAGACCACTTCCATAGGAAATCATGGAAAAAACAAAGCGCAAAACCAAGATTAGCACCAACATTCCTAAAGAAAAATACGTATGACTGAGCCCTATAATGACTTCAGCACCGCCGCCTAAAAGATCAGGAACAAAGTACCCAATTGGGATGATTAATAGAAACGGGATAAGTCCGTACATATGGTTTGGAAGAAATCGAATATGTTGATACCATTCCGATATATGGAACAACACTTTTTGATATAGATAGCCGAAAACCGCCAAGAGTCCCCCTAAGGCAATGAGCCAGAGATAACTTTGTAGTGGGAAAGTTGGTAGTTCCCCTAAATAGAGAACAGGCGTCATGCCAAAAATATTTAAGGAGACAAAGTTTGACGTAATCGAAGCGGCAAAACATGTGACCAGTAACGTCGAGCTGAAATGATGATGAATCTCTTCTAATCCGAATAACAGTCCGGCTACCGGAGCGTTAAATGCAGCAGAAAGACCGGCACTGGCACCACTTGTAATCAAAATTTTTTCATCCGTTTTATTTCCATGTGTATATTCATTGACACCTTGTCCGACTGTAGCCCCTAATTGAATCGAAGGACCTTCCCGACCAAGAAATGCACCGGAACCGATGGAGAGGATCCCACCAACAAACTTTTTCCATAGAACTGATTTCCAGTTTAGTTCAATGACTCCTTGAATTTGTCCTTTCACTTGAGGAATACCGCTGCCTTTAATATTCGGCTCGCTCCTCAATAACCAGCTGAGGAAAAGGGTTGCCAAAATGATACAGATGATTGCATAAAAGAACAAAGCAGGATGTTCATGGGTACGTTCAAAAAAAGTCTTGACATAATTAATTGATTGTTGAATGGACAGGCGAAAAATACTAACAACGTATCCTGCCAAAATTCCAACCAATCCACCTCGTATAACGTATCCAATCGGGTTCAACGGTATTGACCAGATTGAAATTTTGTCTTTCATTTTCTGTCAACTCCAAATACGAGAACTAAGAGGTAGCACGCTAAGATAGAAAGCAAATTTCACTAAAAAAAGGATACTCCTTGGTAGAATGATAAGAATCAAAACCAAGAAAAGAGTACCCCTATGTAACAGAATATCACAGAATACCTAAATTTAAAACTGCTTAAGCAAATGGAGAGGCCATTGAAAAAGTGCAAAATAATCTAACTAAATACCATACCAAGATGTTATTCACGGTCAATAATACTATAATTGTTGGCATGGACTTATTACGAATAGCTTGACTCAACCCAAATTAATTTTCCAATTGAAATCTAGTGCTTTTTGCGTTAAAGTAGCAAATTTAACTTTTAAAAAAAATCATGATCACGGCTCACAATCATGAATGATCACAGAAAAGGATTCTTTTCTCACTTTTTTAGTACATCATGATAAAGCCCGAAAAGCTTGGCAGACCAAAAGTTAAACTAAGTTTTTGATTTTCTGTGAATAATTTGATTAAAGACTCAATCATAGTTATTCAAAATAAACCCATTTATTCTTTCCGGATTTTTTAAGATTTTTCTCAAGTATCCGGTTGATTCTTTTTTTGCTCGGAACTACCTTACACCACTCATGTACTAAATTTGTCGTGATTTTTCGATCCGGAAATAGTAGCTTGATCTCTTCTACACTTCGTAAGACAGCAGTTTCAACTAATTCTTTATGCCCACAATCGAGACAAAGACAATGTTTTCCCCTATCCACTGCGACTGCAATCTTATTACATTTTTCACAGATTATACCTTTCCTCAAATTCCCATAATCATAGGTAGGGAGCTTTATGAAAGGTTCTTTACTAACTTGTGAGTTAATTAATTGATCGGCCAACAATTTGTGTTTACTTGTCAACTTGCCTGTATGGCTATCAAGTTGTTCAAAATATCGATCAAGTTGAGAGTGAAAAATAAATGGCATGTTCATCGGTGCTTGATACAGTGTGAACCTTGGATTAACAAACACAATATTTACAACGATAGGGAAACTAAATCCGTGATCCTTCACCCATCTGCGAAAACGATTTTCTGTCCTCTTTATTTGATCAACGGGATTAGAAATTTCAAGATTTGGTTTTATAAATAATTTTTCCTCCTCAAAATAATGGTCACCCTCATTGTTTTTAATATCAAAAACCTGCAATGAATTAGGGAAAATAATTAAGGAATCAATCTGAAACGTAGAATGGTTTGCTTCAAGTAGCAAATCATTTAAAATGAGGCAGTTGCTCTGGAGTTGCCTAGTAATAGAATCAAAAAAAAGTTCCCCCTCATACCCCTTTTCTAAATTCCTGTAATATTGTCTGTCACTTTCTGCTAGATCAGCACGAGCAATAAGAATTCTCATTACTTGCAATTCCAATGGCTCAGTTCGTACCTTATACTCCATGTTCCACTTCCTTTTAATTGTTTTTTCAGAATTATTATAGAACAAAACTATAAAATAATCCATACGAAACTTTTAAAAAGGTTTTTCTTGTAAGGTGCGAACGGGAAGTACGTGTTGCTCCGTAGTAAGACTTTTAGGGAAATTTAATAGAAAACACTAATTGAGTGATAGGAAAATAAGCTGTCCAATAAAAAAGGATCCGGGCGGCGCTCATGGACAAAATAAGGAGTCGACCAGTGGAAACTGTCCAATAGAACGGCTCTCGCGGACAAAATGGAGGCTCAATCAGGTGAAACTGTCCAATAGAGCGGCTCTCGCGGACAAAATGGAGCCTCAACTAGGTGAAACTGTCCAATAGAGCGGCTCTCGCGGACAAAATGGAGGCTCAATCAGGAAAAACTGTCCAATAGAACGGCTCTCGTGGACAAAATCAGGGGTCAATTAGTAAAAACTGTCCAATAGAACGGTTCTCGTGGACAAAATGAGGAGCCAACCAGTAAAAATTGTCCAATAGAACGGCTCTCATGGACAAAATGGGCTGCCGACCAGCAAAAATTGTCCAATAGCCGGGCGCTATTGGACAAAATAGACGTCCACCAGTAAAAACTGTCCAATAGAATCGAACCAAGCCAGAGCCTCATGGACTGAATATGTCTTAACTCAATTGAAATTGTTTACCACCTCACAATCGTACACAAAACATGAAAATATCTCCCCCGAATGAATACACTCAAAAACAAACAATCACAAGACCAACCCATACCCAAGATAAGTAAGCCAGCTATGACTTCGGAATTGGCTATCCATAATTTGCAATTGAACAAAAATTAGTAGTTGAACAAATAGAAACCAAAAAATGTCGAATCACGCACGCCCAATTTCCCCAACCCTAGAAAAGCCAAGACTTCAACACGTTTTCAAACAAACAATTGTTTGAAAAAACTGTCGAATGACCACAAATAAACACAAGCAGGCACTCAAAGCTTTACAGCAGAAACAAAAATAAGCACAACAGATTCTCCCCTCTATTGTGCTTATAAAGTTAGTTCGAGTTCACTGCCTCTTGCTGCCTCTTGCTGCCTCTCACTGCCGCTAGATCCCTGCCGATGCCGTCAATAAACATCGCCGAATCCATAACAATCTTATTTCGCTACAAAATAATTCATAATCGCCTCGGCCCACAATTGATGTCCGGTCCCACTCGGCATGTTGTCATCTGTTAAGTATTGTAAAATCTCGTCACTCGTATAATCCGGCCAATTTGTCCAGTGATCAAAATAAGGCAGACCCTTCTCTTCGGCAAATGCTTTTAATTGCTCAACTTGCCGCGGGTAATTGACGGCCGCATAAATTGGGTGTGGCGGCTGCAAAATAATTTGCACATCAGGATTCCCACTAACCAACAAATCAACAATCGCTCCGACATTTGCAAGAGATTGGTCAATGCTGATCTCCCCATTATCTTCTAATGTGAAACCTTCCAAAAAGACGATATCATAACCCGCACTCGCAACTTCCTCAGCTAAACTACTGGTAAGGAAACCTGAAGATCCGCCATCATATTGATAAGTGACAACATCCACGAATGAAGTTCCGTAAGCGGTCTCCAATTGTTTCTCGACCATATCACTCCATCCACCGGCCCCTTTTCCTAAAGCTGACGTACCGACAAAGGCAATCTCCAATTTTTTACCGTCATCATAGGCTGCAAGAAAAGCTTTTTGAACGCCTTTAGGTAAATTTGCCGTCATCGATTCAATTTCTGTTCGCCGAGCGTCAGACTTTTTCACGGTGCCACCTGACTTGCCTCCATGCCCAATAACACCGGCCTCGGCATAATTTACAACTTGTTCTTGTTTTTCATTCCAAAACACTCCACCCGAACTTGATCCTTTTTGTCTTTTTTGCCAACGACGGTATCGATTTCCCAGTGTCCAAATTCTTGCCGTTGTTCAACTTCTGCTGGTTCCTTACGCTAACAGAAAGTAAAACTCGTAAAGAACTCATATTCAGAGCTGACGGTAAGAACAGCCAAGCTATCAATACCATCATCAAACAACTGCGCCATAAATATGGCACTTCATTTCATCAAATTTTGAAAACCATTACCTCAGATAATGGTTCTGAATTTGCGGAGCTAAGCCTATCCGTCCAAGATGAGAAGACAACCGTTTATTTCACACATCCCTATTGCTCTAGTGAAAGAGGGACAAACGAGAGACATAACGGTCTCATTCGACGTTTTATTCCAAAAGGAAAAGCCATTTCTTCTGATTTCTTCTGTATCCGATGTGACCATTACCTATGCAGAAAACTGGTGTAACAGCCTACCTCGGAGGATTCTGGGTTATAAGACTCCAGAAGAATGTTTCCAGGAAGAACTTTCCCGTTTGGCTTCTTCATAATCTGAATAACGGCTTTAGCAACTTGACATGGAGCCTCCAGCAGGCATGATTCCCAGCCAGGAAGCCAGCTAATAGGGAGCTGACTGTGCCTACAAGGCTATCATGCCTGCCCCTCCATGTAAAGTTGCCCATTTAATAGTCCAGTAACACTAAATAAAGCTTAGATCCTTAATCTAACACGGTTTAACAAGTATTTCAAAAAGCGTTGCATTTAATATTTCAATTTAAGGAAAAAAAGTGTACAAAAAAACTGCTTTTGATACGCTGTAATTTTTGTCTCACTCTAAGTGGATTGACAGCACTAAGATTCTACCGAAATAGGTATAAAAACCCATTTCTTATGACCTGTGTAATCGCATCTGTTAATTGTTGGATTTTCTCCTAATTCCTTTAATATGGAAAAGGAGAAGTTTATGTGTGTATTTATATGTGGTAACCTTAGTTGGAACCATAGATACCCTCTTTGTAAGTGGCCATTAGTTAATCATCATTGGGATTCAATGGTGATTTTTTTCGCTGTATCTCATTATATAACCTTGCCTTAAAGATTTTTTGGCTTGTCCACCTAGTTTATTCTTCATTGCTCGACAAGGAAACTTTCAAATAAAGATTAATTAAAAAAATCAAATAAAACCAAAAAAATAGTAAAAAGGATATATTTGAAAAGGTTTATATTGAAATTAGTGCTATATTATGCCATACTATTTATATGAATTATAGAAAGGAGGTGACACATTGAAAAATGCGTTTATCTTTTTACTATCTGCTACAATCGTATTTAGTACACCTTCTTATACTAAAGCGGAGGAGTTAACAAAGCAATCCATTATATCGGAAAATGACGAGTATACGGTACAAGCTGAAGTAATAGATGGAATTGTTTCTGATACTTCTATATTGGAAACGGATTCATTCGTGAATGATCCAAACACAGAAGCAATCGAACCAAAAGGAGATTTCCTCCATCAAACTCCTAATCCTGAAGAAAATGAAGAATCCACTAAAGTTTTTGATACTTTAGAGGATCAGGCTAATACCGAAGAAGGCGAATTACATATGGATACCTCAGGAGAAATTGATGCGGAAGATGAATCGCAATTATTAGAGGATCCTGAATCTACAGATATTCAATCTTCATCAATAGAAGAGGACGCTGTAGAAACAAATGAAACGGAATTACCGGTAGATGATGAAGAGGACGTTGTAGTAGCTGATGTAGAAAATGAAGCAATTGTAGTATCTAATGTAGAAAATGAAGAAATCCAAAATGAAACAATTGAAGACGTTTCTGAGGGGGAAGACGTTCAAGAAGTTTCTTCGACTAATACCTCTGTTGAGGAAGAACCCGCCCCTGTTGGTGTGCCAAAAAATAGGGCATTGTTCAGACCACTCCTTAGTTTAAAATTGCTAGGTTTAAATATAAACTTACTAGGTTACGAGGTACGGGAAGATGGGCATATCATACCAAATCTACTTAATATAAATGTCGGATCAAAATGGGGCTTATTGGGTCTTGGTCTTGGTCTACCTGCAGTTGGTAATCTTAACTTGGATGTCTTGTCATTCAATAAGAATAAGACAGAGTCCGGTTCAACAAAAACATCAGGGGGTCTACTTGGATTAGGACTTACAGAGTCGAAACTGTTGGGCGATGTTAATATTGGTCTTGCTTCTGGTCAGAAAGAAGAGAAAGATGATCAAAAAGATGTTTCAGGCAGTTTAGCTTCCATTGATTTAAACAATAAGATTGGTCAAACCCATGTTGGTGTTGTAGAATTTAGGCAATCTGAAAGGCCAACTTATATAGAGACAAATGTGGGTTTGTTGAACGCCGATCTTAAAAGTAATCATTTAGGAGAAGCCCATCTTGGGGTTGGAGAGTTCCATCAGAAGGAAACAGAAGATGAAATCATTACTTCAGGCAGTCTCGTCACTGTGGAAACAGAAAATATACCAATTGTGGGCGATTTGAATGTTGGACTTGGCAAATTTGATTCAATGGAAAATAAACAAAAGCCAAACAATCCAAATCCTGGAGACAACAACACAAATCCTGGGGGCAACAGTACAAAACCTGAAGACAATAACACAAATCCTGGAAACAACAACAATCCAAAGCCTGGTAATAATAATCCAAATCCTGGAAACAACAATAGTCCAATACCTGGTGGACAAAATGGAAATCTAGGAGAAAACAATAACAATCAATCGCCTAATGTTGTAGATACCGATGGACAACCAAAACAAAATAATACTGATAAGAATAACGACATAAAAGGTCCTGGACTAGTGAATCCGAATATTGGCTACTCGGAATCAGAGCCTTCTGATCTAGATGAACAACAGATAAAAATAGATAAAGAACCTGAAAGTTTAGTAACACTAATGAATTTAGACAGTGAAGACTCGGTTTACAAATATTTGCATGAATTGGTTGATGCTGGAAACAAAGTTGTCATGAATGACCAGGTTCATCCAATGGGGAATGAACCAGATAATACGAAAGAAAATGGAAGATCAGGTTCAGATATAATGACAGTTTTCAATCAGTCAGTTCCGACAAATTCCGGTTCTTCTAGTTCGAGTACATCGGGATCATCTAATGGTAATAGTGGTGGTGGACAAGCTGGGTTTTATGCATTTTTACAAAATGGTATAATACCTGAAGTTTTGTCAAAAGCTGAAGTTTTAGACTCGTCTTATGTGTATAAGGATCAGTGGATAGGAGATTTATTAGGGAAACCACCCGCAGTATCCTTCTTCTTAATCAACAAATAAAATTAAGAAGAAGGAGAGAAAAAAGGTGAATAAAAAAACTGTTATTCAATCATTAAAAGCGATTGCATTTACCGGAACACTTATGTTTGGTATTTTCACCATGGATAACCTAGCAAGTGCAAGTACGGAAATTAAATCAACTGATCCAACAAGCGAAAATGTGATAACTACTAGTGAGGAAGTTGAGTCAAATGCTACTGTAAATGAAGAAGTGACAACATTAAGTGCAGAGGCATTGCCTGCTGCTTTCAATGAACAAGCAGTTAAGACGAATGTAGAAACTGATACTACAGTAGGAGCGGCACAACAAAAATCGATTATTCCGAAAAATCCACCGGTAATGACCGGTAAACCAGATGAAAAGGTAGGAAATGTTAATAAAGAAAATAGTGGTTCCCTTATTAGCATCGGCATTGGTGGAGGTTTAGTTGAGTCAATAGTTGGTAAAGTTGATCTAAATATCATTGGTGGAAGTAAAGTAGAAACTGATGAAGGAAAGAAAACAACTGGTGGCTTAGTTCAAGGAGATATCACAAATTCTCCCATACTTGGCGATACACATCTCGGCGTTGCTGAAGGAACAAAAATCGAAACAGATGATTATAACTATACGCACGGTGGTTTAGTTGTTGCTGATATTGATGATTCCATTGTTGGTGACGCTCATGTAGGTGTCATTGAAAAGGAAAAAGTTGAAACCGATGAGTACGAATGGAGTCATGGTGGTTTAGTAATTGTTGAAACGGAAAATACACCTATTCTTGGAAACATAGATACAGGAATTTTGGAAAATGAAAAATTTAAAGTTAAAAACTCAGATGGAAATAACGAACAACCGGGTGACACCGAACAACCGGGTGACACCGAAGAACCAGGTGATAACGAAGAACCAGGTGATAACGAACAACCGGGTGACACCGAACAACCAGGTGATAACGAACAACCGGGTGACACCGAAGAACCAGGTGATAACGAAGAACCAGGTGATAACGAAGAACCAGGTGACACCGAAGAACCAGGTGATAACGAACAACCGGGTGACACCGAACAACCAGGTGATAACGAAGAACCAAGTGACACCGAACAACCAGGTGATAACGAAGAACCAGGTGACACCGAACAACCAGGTGATAATGATAATCCGTGTTATAATGAACAACCAGTTCATAACAATAACGGAAATAATCAAGGAAAAACACCAGTTACAACAAAACCGGTAAACAATACAAATGATTTGAAAAACAGTGTACAAGATAAAGCTAAACAGTATCCTGCTGTTGAAGTTTTGCCAACAACTGGATCAATGATGGATTCTACATTATTAGTAATTACTTCCTTAATCATGATTGGTCTAGGTATGGCACTTAGAAAATTAAAAGTAGAACGTATTTAAAAATATTAACTAAACAATTTTGTAATTTTGAAAAAATATATATGCATGCATAATTTGGAGGGCGGCCACCCTCCTTTTTTTTAAGAGGTGTGTTAAAAATGAAGAGAATTGGAAATATTTTTGTTATTGTGGGGGTTGTGTTAATTGTCTTTGTGGCCTATACAAAATTGAAGACATATTTAGAACAACAAAAATTATTTAAAGAATATACTTCATTGAATTTTATTGAAGAAGAAAATGAAGAAACACTAGAAGGGGATGATTTAGAAGAGGCAAAAAATGGTTCTGTGATCGGTATCTTGGAAATCCCAAAGATTGATTTAAAAACACCGATTGTTGAAGGAGCAGGAGAAGAAAATATAAAATATGCAGTTGGACATTTACCATCGAGCAGTTCTGTTGGAAACATAGGAAAGAAAAATGAGAACTTCGCCATAGCGGGCCATCGCTCGTATACGTATGGGAAATTCTTTAACAGATTGGATGAATTGGAAAAGGGAAACAAAATTATTATAAAGGTAAGAAATGAGGAGCTGACCTATAAAGTATTTGATAAAAAAATTGTTAAACCGACAGATGTGGATGTCGTTAAACCAGTGAAAGGGAAGTCAATGGTAACTTTAATTACCTGTCATCCACCATATTCAAACGAATCAAGATTAATTATATTTTCTGAATTAGCATTTCAAAAAGTTTTAGAATAGAAAAGCATGCCTTAATCTTGAATATAAAATTAAATTCAATAATACTTCATCTAAATTTTTGACGAGTTATAACATTATTTAGATAAAATGATCCCCCTTTCATATATGCAGTTTAAGGATCTTTCGATTCTTGTTAAAGTTTGCACATTGTGTGCTCGTTAATGGAAAAATCTCCTAGCTCAAAAAAGACATAATATATGGGTGAAGGAATTGACACAATGGCAAGATTCCACATTCTTTGGTTAGATGAACGATTAGTAGTGATAATTTATAGAAATTACATCACTAGTATTGCATTAATTTAAATTAACTATTAAAAATACCCAAAATCTCCAATTTTATTATTCAAACAAAGAAAAAGTCCTTTATAATGGGAGCTTTTTGCGATGTACTGATTTTCTAGATTAGATTAAAAAAAATTTACTCTAAAAATTTACCACATTTTCATTTTTAGGTATGATTTTCTATGCTTTTCCTGCCTTTAATGGTTTGTGTGTCTATTTTTTTACAAAAAAGGGCATACGAATCCTATTGTCTTATCCACATTTTTTGCTTGTGGATATCTTTTTTACTTTTACTTATTCACATGTGGATAATTTTTTTATACAGCACAAACAAGACTCCTCATATTTTGTGCTTGTTTTTCTTTTATTCTACCTAGAGCCATGGCTAACATCACACAAAGAGCTAATCCGCATCGTACGGTCATTTTCTTTATCCCCCGTATCGTATGAATTTCGAAACCAAACACCTTATCAATACGGCTATTTACTCTTTCAACAGCCGTTCTTTTGTTGTATTCTCTTTTCCACTTGTAGCTGGCACGGTCAATTGGCGTAAATATTCTCCGGTCTTCTGAAAGCGGGATTCGAATGCCATTTAGAACGGCATAGTCTTGTACTCTATCTGTATATTTTTTGAATGTTCAATATATAAATCCAACCTAATGAACCCTTGATAGGATTAGCTTTTTACAGGCAACCGTAATCTAACAAGATTTTAAAAAAATTTTATGCATTTGACTTTACAATTTAGCGACTTTTTTAAACTTTTCAGTTCAGTTTTTGTTATTTTTTCTGCTGCTAATGTGACAAATCCGAGTTCCTGTGCCATTCGTGTTTCCATTAGAATATTTATATCCGTTGCAGTAATAGCATCAAATGATATGGGCGCGTACCTATTTTATGAGATATAAAGGTCCCTTCTTTTGTTCTTCTTTCAATCACTCCTAATGTTTCGAGTGAAATTAGCGCTTCCCTCAAAACGGAGCGACTAACATTAAGCATCTCCACCAGTTCAAGCTCAGATGGTAATTTATCTCCAGGTTTAAGTTTACCTGTCGTTAAGAGAGTAATAATTTCATCCACAACCATATCTGATAACGTTTTCCTTTTAATTGATTTAAGCTTTAGTGGATATTCCATATATCTATTTCTCCCACATCCTTGCAGTAATTGTACGATTTAACAAAATTATATTACACTAAATAATATTCTGTTAACTATATTTGTTATTTTGTCTGACAAATAAAAATAAAATTTGCATACTCCAATTAAAAAAACACTGGGGCTCACAAACATGATTTGGGCGGGACTTTATCTATTTAAACGGAAGTTTTAGAAAACAAAGTTTAAGTACTTGTCTTCCTACGCTTTAATATTGTTGATTAATACTATAAACTATTTATCAATCCTTTCGATAAATATATTAGTTTTTAAAAGAATTTAAATTTATATATTGACATTTATTCAAATTTTTATAAAAATGGAGTTATAGCCTAGTGCATACGGTAAGAATCATTTGTGACTTCATCATAAATGTCCCTTAGCGTAGATGGGTAAAAGGCTGGTGATACGATGTTTAATAATGAAACCATTTTTATTATCGGTGATGCAAAGGCTGCGGCTAATAATCCGATTACGCAAAAATATAATGCCTTTTATATCGGATTGGTTGTTGATCGGGATAGTGGGGAAATCATTGATGCTGATTGTTCTGCAACACTTGATTTGACAAAGCAATTTATTAAAAGTTTACTAATTGGCAAATCTATTCTCGATATCGAAATAATAACATCAGACTTCGAAAAACGTTATTTTGGTTCGTCACAAAAGGCATTTATTGTTGCTTTTCGAAATGCTCATTTAAAATATTTAAAATTCGTTAATGCTGCTTCTTCTGTTAAATAATACGCAGATGAAACCCAGCAAATAGGTCACACACTTACCTATTTGCTGGGTTTTTTATATTTATAAATTATAAGGGGGTAGAGAAAATTGATTCAAAATGGTGTGCTTTATTTAGGAGTATTACTTTTTTTAACAGCCATTGTAGCCTATGCCGAAAAGAAATGGAAGGACTCCAAGCTTTTTAAATATATACCTGGTATTGTCCTGATTTACATTTTCGGTGCTGTTTTACAAACGGCTGGTGTCTTTGCAGATAGTGCTTCGAATGATGCCGTATATACAGGTGTCAAAGATTTATTACTACCTGCTATGCTAATTCTCATGCTATTGCATTGTGACTTACGAAAAATCATTAAAATGGGGCCTAAAATTCTTTTAACCTTCTTTTTTGCATCCTTAACCATTATTGTTGGTTTTGTAATCACGTATTCATTGCTAAAAGGCTTTTATGCCGAAGATACATGGAAAGCATTCGCTGCTCTTAGTGGGAGCTGGACAGGTGGCTCAGCTAATATGGTTGCCTTACAGGACATTTTAGACGTGCCAGAAAACATTTTTGGTTACGCCTTAATAATGGATACGATTAACTATTCGATCTGGGTAATGTTTATGTTTTGGCTTGTTCCCCATGCGGCACGTTTTAATCGTTGGACAGATGCTAAAGGTGTAGATGTTCCAAGTGAGATAGAAGTAGCTGTAGCAGATGAAAAAGAGAAGGGGAAAATTGGTTTCAATGAGATGATGGTACTCGTTGGTGGGAGTATCTTTTTATCCGCAGTTTGTTGGGAAATTGGTGGAAATCTGCCAGCAATCGGTGCTGTTTTTAATACAACAACTTGGGCAGTTATTATTGCATCGATTATTGGTTTAGTTTTAGCTGTAACACCAGTTGCTAAAATTCCTGGATCGAGTGAAATATCAAGAGTTATGCTTTATGTCATTATTGCTTTAATCGCATCCCATGCCGATTTCTCACAAATTTTCCAAGCGCCAATTTATATTCTATCTGGATTTATGATTTTACTCATCCATGCTTTAGCTATGCTACTAGTTGCGAAACTATTTAAACTTGACTTATTCACGATGGGTGTAGCTTCCTTAGCCAATGTTGGTGGTATGGCATCTGCACCAGTTTTAGCAGGGGCTTATCATCAGTCACTAGTACCTGTTGGCGTATTGATGGCGTTATTAGGAAACTTACTCGGAACCTATTATGGAATACTAACAGCTTACTTATTATCAGGACTATAACAGAAAGAAGGTTTTTAAGTGAAAATTCGTGAAGCACATTTTTTTACTGAACATACGCCTTTAAAAAAACCATTTAAAACTGCTGTTCGTACAGCAACAAAAATTAATAGTATTACAGTAAAAATTACGCTTGAAAATGGGACGACTGGATACGGTACCGCTGTCGCAACTGAAGCGGTTACTGGCGACTCCCTTCAAGGAATCAATAGTATTTTAGACAATATACTCTTTCCAAGCATTATTGGTAATGACATAGAAAATATTGGAGTTAATGAAAAAATCATTCAAACTAGTTGCGTAGGAAATACAAGTGCAAAGGCAGCTTTAAGTATGGCTCTATATGATGCCTACGCAAAACAGCTAAATGTCCCACTCTATCAAATATTTGGTGGTAAAGTGAATACACTTGTGAATGACATGACCATTAGTATTAACGAACCATCAGAAATGGTCCAAGATGCAAAAAAAGCCGTCGCACAAGGCTTCACAACGTTAAAGATTAAAGTGGGCATCAATGGACAGAAGGATATAGAACGAATTCAGTCCATCTATGATGAATTAGGTAACGACATTATATTACGGATTGATGCCAATCAAGGTTGGAATGCAAAGGAAGCTGTAAAAATTATTGGCGAGTTTGAAAAGCGAAACTTCCCGATTGAATTCATCGAACAGCCTGTACCCCAACATGATATCCAAGGGTTAAAGTTTGTTCGTGACAGGGTTAACATTCCGATTATGGCCGATGAAAGTGTTTACTCCGCTAAGGATGCAATTGAAATTGTCAAGCTGCAGGCAGCGGATCTCATTAATATTAAACTAATGAAAGCCGGCAGTCTCTCTGAAGCGTATAAGATTGCTAGTATAGCAGAAACCGCTGGAATTGAGTGTATGCTTGGTGCCATGATGGAATCAACATTGTCTGTTTTAGCAGCAGCCCATCTAGCAGCTGCTCATCCAAATATTACAAAAATTGATCTGGACCCACCGTTATGGCTCAATGACAACCAAGCCAACTTATATTTTCAAAATTCGAAAATTCAGTTGCCGGAAGTTGCGGGAATTGGTTTGAACCCCGTTTCTTTATAAAAATAAAAGATGAGAGGTGTGTTAATGATGAGAAAATGGCTACTTTCTATTGTTATTGTAACCTGCTTTCTATTGACTTCTTGGACCTCAGTCAGCGCGAATACTTTGCAGGAAGAACGTAAAGTTGGTGAAAATGCCTATATTGATGTATCAGTAGCTACTTTATGGACCGAACCTGGTATTACTCGGCCTGTTGATGAACCTTCCATTACGAATCCTGTAGACATGTGGAAATGGACAACATCGATGACTTATGATGAAAAGCTTTGGCTTGTTGGTAATTTGGAAACTCAAGGATTACTTGGTACAGAAGTGACCATCCTTGAAAAACAAGGAGATTGGGTAAAGGTGGCTGTACATGGTCAACCAACTCCACGAGAAGAGGCTGGGTATCCTGGTTGGATGCCAGCAAACCAATTAACAAAAAATGAGCAATTTGAAAAGTTTTTAGAGAAAAGACCTTTTGCCCACATTTCTTCACCAACAGCATTGTTATATGATGATCCAAATTTCGAACAGGCTTTCATGGAAATTAGTATCAGTACGAGACTTCCTGTCATCGCTGAAACAAAAAATGCCGTTAAAGTTGCAACGCCAAGTGACGGCCAAAAATGGCTGAAAAAGGAAGACGTACAAGTTTATCATTCTGTTAAGGATATTCCGAAACCAACAGCAGATGATTTACTCGATACAGCATACCAATTTTTAGGTCTCCCCTATCTTTGGGCTGGTACATCTGGCTTTGGCTTTGATTGTTCTGGATTTACCCATACTATTTATAAAGTCCATGGAATCACAATTCCACGCGATTCATCTGTTCAAGCTGTTCAAGGCACACCTGTCGCGGAAGAAGACTTGCAACCTGGCGATTTGATTTTCTTTGCATATGATGAAGGAAAAGGACGAGTCCATCATGTAGGTATGTACATTGGGGGTGGAAAAATGATCCATTCACCAAACACAGCTTCTACAGTACGCATTGATAATTACCGTGCGCCCGGATATGGTGAGGAATACGCTGGGGCTAGACGATATCTTGAATAATTAAAAAAATCCAGTAAGAGGCCAGCTATTATTTGGCTAGCCTCTTCTCAAACCACCGTACGTATGATTCTATATACAAATACACTTCAATATAAAGAAGCCTCGCTATCTTTTCCCATTCACACTTATCCATTTTTTATCTGGATTTTCATAAAACTCTACTGTAGTAAATCCGGTATCTCTAAATAGTCTCGCTATTTCTTCCATTGTTTTATAAGCTTTCATATGTTAATTAACTTTATATACTTCGGCACTAGTGTTGCATTAATTTAAATTAACTATTAAAAATACGCAAAATCTTCAATTTTATTATTTAGAACAAAGAAAAAGTTCTTTATAATGGAAATCGTTGGTGGTAATCCGTCCAAATCCATTAAAAAGGACCAAACTCATGGACAAGATTGCACGAAAAAATTCATTTGGACAATGGTTTTCACCGATAAATCTGAAAGTTTTAGATGAAAACGTGAAAACAATGAAATTAGATTTCTATACAAAAAAATTAACGACAGAGTCATTTCTTAAATTATTACTTTTTGCACAACTTAAGGAAGTTGAAAGTCTTCATGCATTGGGCGATTGCCTTTTCGATGACCAACTTCAAAAGGCAGTAAACCTTGATTCTATAAGTATTTCTCAGCTATCTCGCCGATTAAATGGCATGAATCCAGATCTGTTTCAGTCGCTTTTCCTTGATCTAGTCGGACAAATTCACGCTAAAACACACTACACAAAACGAATCATGCCGTTAAAAATTATTGATTCAAGCACATTACCACTCAATTTGACCAATCATAGGTGGGCAAAGTTCCGTAAGACAAAGGCGGGGGTAAAGTTACATTTACGCCTTGTATTTATGGAAAAAGGAACTTCTTACCCTGAAAAGGCCGTGATAACAACGGCAAACGAACACGATCGTGGTCAGCTTGAGATTATGGTGGACGACAAGGAATGCATGTATGTGTTTGACCGAGGTTATCTAGACTACGAAAGATTTGACCGTTTGACAGACGATGGTTACTTTTTTCTTTCAAGGCTACGAAAAAACGCAGTTGTACGGGAGGTTTATGATTTTAAACTACCCGAGGGTTCATCTGTTTTATCGGATCAAATGGTCTTGATTGGAACGACACAAAACTGAGCTGAAAACTACTTTCGCCTTCTAAAAGTAATGGATTCAAAAGGAAATGTACTCCATTTGATCACGAATCGTTTTGATTTGAGTGCCGAAGAAATTTCAGAGATGGATAAATCACGTTGGGCTATCGAACTATTTTTTAAATGGATCAAACAACATCTCAATATCAAAAAATTTTATGGTCAAAGCGAATGGGCGATTCAAGATTAAGTGTTTATTGCACTGATTGTTTATTGCTTACATATCCTCGCACAAATCGAAACAAAAAGTAAGCGTAAAATCTTGCAAATTAGTCGTTATTTAAGGGCTGCATTGTGGAAACCAGCGCATATTTGGATTCGAAAAATCGAAGGAAAAACTGTCCCTTAATCATTAAAATGTCGTTGTTGCACAAGTCTTAATTGTATATAAATTCCGAATGGATAGGGCCACCTTTAGTTGGGTATTTACTTTTTTGGCCCTGAGTTGGGAAAAGAATTAATCTGAAAATCATGATATTATTTATGCAACACTAGTGAAAATATATTTATAGACTAAATGATTGGTAATGTTCATCAAAATATTTAAACAAATGTTTGATTAAATTTGGTGTAAAGCTTCGTTACAAGGGTAGTCTGCAAAAATGCAACCGCAGCATTCTTCCTATTTGACAAGTTTTGTGTGTATGACTTCTGATCATACAAAGGTTTTTGCATAAAGAATGGCAAACGTTCAGATTCTGTTGGTAGAAAATGAATGGTAAACTTATTCCAGCATGCCATCTGATTTTTTTTCAGTCGATTCGCTTGCAGTCGTAAAAGGAGTATCCATTAGTACTATACATTTACTGATCGTAATTCATGGATTCATTATGTTAACTCCATAATTCATTGCCATTCCAACCGCCATCCTTTAACAGTCATTGACCCTTGTTTCGTTCAAAAAGAAGAATCGGGTAAGAAAATTCATACAAAACACAGCAAGAAATAATGAATTTACTTACTTTCCCACCGTGCTCTCGCTTGCTTCCCCATTCACTGTGATTCGTTCACTAATTGAAGGAGTTAATAATTTACTTTCTGCCTAACAATATTTTCCTTATACATATGCTCAACTAAACATAGGGTCAGACCCAACTTGAGTTTAAAAAACAGCCATCATTCATTTTAATGGCTGTTTTAGTCTATCAACGTTCTAAAATATTTATTTCTACTCTTTTTTCACTAATAGTAAGAACTCATTTAGTTTTCTTCGCGCTTCCGGACTTAAAGTTTTTACAGTATTCAAAAGTTGGATTAAATCGTCAGGCATTTCTTCTAGTTCTGAAGAGAAAAAAGTAGCAAGATCTGTATCTAGAGCAGTTAATATACTTTCCAACATTTCTATATCGGGAATTGCACGTCCATTTTCAAACCGGCTGATGTAAGATTGTGAAATGTTTACCTTATCCGCTAACTCTTGAGTAGTCATATTTTTTGCCTTTCTAAGCGCTTTTAATTGATTGCCAACTTTATTTTTATCCATCACACAGAACCCCTTTGACGATCATATATTTCTAGTTTACCGTGGTTTTTTATAATTCCTATATACATTTTCCTTTTAGAACAAATAGTCATAAAATGTATTGATTTTTAGAACTATATGTAATAAAATACTAATTAATAGGATTCCTCATAATTAACTAAAAATACTATTGCAATCACTTTTTAGACAGCCTAGCAAAAAATAGTAACAAAAAGTTAATTGGTTGAACAACTAGAATCCTGTTTGACAGAATAGTGGAAATAATGGGAGGTGAGTTTACCATTAATCGATTTATAGAAAAGGGAATGGAATCGAGACGAAAACCTATTTTGAAGATACGATTTACCAAGCAAAATCATGGTTAAAACCGAGAAGGATCATTATTCAATTGATCCGTCCGGCAGGTGAACTGTTCTTTACGCATTCCATTTTCGTCACAAATTTTGAAGTCGTTTCTCCTCAAGCTATCGTCCGAGCTTATCAAAAAAGAGGGACCATGGAAAACTATATCAAGGAAGCAAAAATTGGTTTTTATTTTAATCATATGAACAGCCACGCTTTATGAAGTTATCAAAGAGTATTATTAGAATTGGAAATTACCTTGAAAAGGATTCTAAACATATTATACGAGGAGTGATTTAGATGGGAAAATTAACGTCAATGCTACAAGATTATAACATGTCCCTCATTGTAAGCCTACCAAGTAATGACCTGGAGTTAGCTAAAGCTGCGATTGCTGGTGGAGCTGATGCTATTAAAGTTCACATCAATGTCAGCCACCGTGCTAGTGGTAATACCTTTGGTTCTTTAGCCGAGAATCGGAAGTTTTTTGAAGCTCTTACCCGAGAGTTTTCCGGACCCATTGGTGTTGTTCCAGGTGGGAGCATAGATCGTGTTCAAGAAGCGGAGATAAAAGAGTTAGAGGAATTAGGAATTAGCTACTATTCAATTTATATGGAGCATATGCCCAGTTTTATGCTAAATACCAGTATGGACAAAACCGTTGCTGGGCATTCTGATTTTCATTTAGATACACTTCGGAGTTTGAATGGAACGGCAATTAATGCTTTTGAAGCTTCCATTATTAATGGAGATGAATATGGAACACCATTAAACTTTCAAGATTTATTAAACTACAAGTCCATAGTGGATACGTTAGAAATGCCAGTAATTGTTCCAAGCCAAAGAAAATTAACTCCAAATGATATTCCACACTTGGCAGAGGTAGGAATTAAAGGAATCATGATTGGAGCCGTTGTAACAGGGAAGGATAGACAATCGATTGAAAGAGAAACTCGTGAAATGAGAAAAATGATAAATAGATAAGGAGATTTATAGATTTGCTTTTAAAAACTAAAATGAGGTGATTTCAGATGGTCCAAGCGATTATTATTGTTCTAATATTTTTGCTTGTTGTAGCTTTAATGATATCAAGAAAATTACCAACCGTTTTAGCGATGCCCGTTCTTGCTATTGGTATTGCACTGGTGGCTAGAATTCCGTTCTTTGAACCTGGAGAAACTGGAGATACCGGTATTTTAACAGGTGTAATTGAAAGTGGAACCATTCGGTTAGCTAGCTCATATGCCGCTGTTATCTTTGGCGCTTGGCTTGGAGAAATTATGATGAGTACCGGGATCACCAAACGAACAGTCAAGATGGCTGCTGAACTGGGCGGCGATCGTCCATTGGTTGTCACAATTTTACTTATGATTGCCACAGCAATCCTCTTTACAACGGTTGGCGGACTGGGAGCAACCATTATGATTGGGAGCATCGTATTACCAATTATGACAAGTATCGGAGTAACTGGATTAACAGCTGTCTGTTTATTCCTCTTCTCTATGGGTATGGGGCTTACGCTTAATGTTGCCAACTGGAATTTTTATTTAAGTGTCCTACAAATTGATAAAGATACAGTACAAACTTTCTCTTTAATCTTGTTATCTTTAACAGTTGTTATGGCCATCATTTTCTTGTTTATTGAGTATAAGCGAAATGGCTTCGGAGCGGCATGGCCACAAGGTAATAATAGTTTAGCTGATGAAGATTCGGGCAATCAAAAGGTGCCTGCTATTTCATTAATTACTCCATTGATTCCAATTATTATGGTCATTGTTTTTGATTGGCCAATTATTCCAGCCTTTATTGTAGCAATCCTTTTTAGTTTATTAGTTACACAAAAGTCGGTTCGAGCATTTATAAATATATTATCTAAAACGGCTTACGATGGTGTTACGAATGTTGCTCCTGTTATTATCTTAATGATGGGGATTGGAATGCTCTTAAATGCGGTCATGCATCCAAAGGTGAGCGCTATTATGTCACCATTACTTGAGTCCATAATTCCTTCTGATGGTATTGGTTTTATTTTATTCTTTGCTATACTTTCTCCACTAGCACTCTATCGTGGACCGTTAAACATGTGGGGACTTGGGAGTGGTATTGGAAGTTTAATTATTAGTCTAGGAATTTTACCCGCACCAGCAGTAATGGGAGCTTTGCTTTCAACAGAAAGGGTGCAAGTGATTGCTGATCCAACCAATACACATAACGTTTGGCTTGCGAACTATGCCGGAGTAGACGTTAACCAAGTATTACGGAAAGTACTGCCATATGTTTGGGTATTAAGTGCGATTGGTGTTATTATTGCATACTTCATGTTCCTATAAAACGAAGATTTGACATAATATCTCACCCTATAATTGAGTATTTAGTGATTGAGTGAATTTTTCCATAAAAAATGAATAGAGGTTTATGATTAATTTACAGAATATTAAAATAAAATAAAGTTACTCTTATATATATTACTACTATGGATATGAGGGGATTTGGAATGAAAGTTAGAGTAGGAATTGATGTTGGCGGAACCTTTACCGATGCAGTAGCCATAGATAATAACAC
This sequence comes from Caldibacillus thermoamylovorans, assembly GCF_000751775.1. Lineage (GTDB taxonomy): Bacteria > Bacillota > Bacilli > Bacillales > Caldibacillaceae > Caldifermentibacillus > Caldifermentibacillus hisashii. The sequence goes on along the minus strand of NZ_CCRF01000098.1, from coordinate 6,951 downwards.
ATACGAATTAGTTGGTAAAGTAAAAGTGCCTACAACTCACTATGCTAAAGAGGGTGTAGCTGCTGGAATCATTCAAGCTTTAGAGAAGCTACTAAAGGAATGTAAGATTGATGTATCTGATGTAATCTTTTTAGCCCATGGGACAACACAAGCTACGAACGCTTTTCTGGAAGGTGATGTAGCAAAGGTGGGGATTTTTGCAACAGGAACAGGTTTAGAAGGAAATAAGGCAAAAGTCGATAGTAATATAGAAGACATCGAACTAGCTAAGGGACGTTTCTTGACAACGTCACACCGTTATATTGATAATACTGATTTTAACAATGAAAATATTATAAATGTTATTAGAGAACTACAGAATGATGGGGCAGAGGTTTTGGTTGCAAGTGAACCGTACAGTGTTGATGATCCACGTAGAGAAAAAATTATTATGGAATTGGCTCAAGGTCTAAATATACTAGCAACAGCAACCCATGAAGTTTCTAAATTATACGGGCTAAAGAAACGTACCCGTACAGGAGTTTTAAATGCTAGCATTCTACCAAAAATGATCCAAACCATAAACATGACGGAAAGTAGTGTGAAGAAAGCCGGAATTAAAGCCAAATTAATGATTATGCGCTGTGATGGCGGCGTTATGAGTGTTGATGAGGTACGTTCTCGTCCCATCCTTACAATGCTTTCTGGCCCTGCAGCTGGTGTCGCGGGAGCATTAATGTATGAAAAGGTTTCAAATGGTATCTTTTTGGAAGTTGGTGGAACGAGTACAGACATTTCTGTAATTAAAAATGGGAAAGTCATGATTAACTATGCAGAGATAGGTGGGCATAAAACCTATGTTAACTCACTTGATGTCCGTACAGTTGGTATTGCTGGTGGTAGCATGATTAAGGTTGAGGACGGAAAGGTAGTAGAGGTTGGCCCCCGAAGTGCCCATATTGCCAATCTTCCTTATGCTGTTTACTCGGACTCAAATGATTTGAAAAACTCAAAAATAGTTTATGTGAAAACGAATAATGATACAAATACTTATGTGGCACTTGAAAATGGAGAAGGGAATCGGTTTGCCATCACACTTGCCTGTGTTGCAAACTATCTTGGTTATGTCAAAGAGGATCACTATGCCTACGGTAACCAAGAGTCTGCAAAAATCGCTCTTGAAATCTTAGCGAGGGCATTAGAAAAGGATCCACATAAATTAGCAATTGAAATATTAGATAAAGCCGCCGAGAAAAATCTTCAGGTCATTGAACAAATGTTAAAGGATTATCAAATAGACAAAGATGGCTTGGTGATGGTTGGGGGTGGGGGCGGTTCTGCAGCAGTTGTTCCTTATTTAGCGGAGAAGCTTGGAGTTAATTTAACTATTAGTAAAAACTCAGAAGTTATTTCACCTATTGGTGTTGCTTTGGCCATGGTGCAGGAAGTCGTGGAACGTTCGATTTCAAGCCCTACAGAAGATGACATCTTACGGATTCGAAAAGAGGCGGAGGAAGCAGTCATAAGAGCTGGAGCCGAACCATCTACCGTCGAAGTACAAGTTGAAGTTGACGCGCAGCGGAATGTAGTACGTGCAATCGGTACAGGAGCTACTGAACTCCGTACGAAAGAACTTGGCAGAAGCTTATCTACTAAGGAAATTGAAGAAAAAGTAGCTGAACTCTATAATCCAAAACCAGAGAAAATAGAAGAGGTTGAAAAGACAAATGAGCTTCATGTCATTCAAACCATGAAATCTGAAAAAAGACTATTTGGACTTATGAATAAAACAAAAAGTACTATTCATGTTGTTGACAAAGAGGGTGTAATTAAACTTAGAAAAAACGAAGCCGCAGTCAAAACATTACATGTAAAAAATGTCAGTAATAAACTGATGCCAATTTTGGAGGAAGTAGTTGGATACGGGGACGGTGGGATGATGGTTCCTGATATCTATCTACTACATGGTAAACGAATTATTGATTGTTCCGGTGTCATTGATTTAAGCCAAGTTATGGCTTTAGTTAAGGTTGAAACGCAAGGTTTAAACCCAGACGATAAGATTGTGGTAATCATCGGGAAGCGGAGTGCGTAATTTATGAGTTTCTCAGTTATTTTATTGGATGATGAGGAAAGAAATCAAACCTTGTTAAAATCAGATCCTTTATTTCATAGACTCACAGAATATCAAAAAATAGAAGCGATAAATAAGGCGGATAATCTTGGTAGGGAAGCTTCAGCGTGGCTTCAAAGCTCTTACACAAATCGTGACGCTCGTGTGATTCTAGAACAAATGGGCGTTGACATTATAACGGACTATCATTCAAATGGCCCTTTCATACCATTTAGTGTATATAGGGAAAAAAATAATCGTATCATTTTGTATGTTGCAGTTGTTGAAAAATTAGTAGAACAATTGATTGTTTATACTCAAATACAACACCAAGAGGTTTTGTTAAATAAAGTAACAAATATTATCCTTTTTCATGAGTTATTTCATCATTTGGAAGCAACGAAATATGGGAGTGCTTCAAAATTAGTGAAAGTTCCAGTAATAACTTTCGGCATTATTAAGATATCAACAGGTATTCAAGCATTAAGTGAAATCGGTGCCCACACATTCGCCAGGGAGTGTGTGGGACCCATAGAATCGTACTTAGAATTTAACCTTAAGGAGGTTATGAAGAATGGACTTTAGTCAAATCCACTATTATGTTCCAACACCAAAGGATAGAAATGGAAAGGTCATTGAGAGAAATCTTGTTGTATATGGAGCTACACCTGCTGGAATCACGGCGGCCATCCAGGCAAAGCGAATGGGGTTAACTGTAGCTATTGCTGAATTTAGCTCTTATGTTGGTGGTATTACCGCGAGCGGTCTAGGTGCTGCAGATATTGGAGCCAAGGAGGCCATCGGTGGTTTGTCGCGGGAATTCTTTAAACATTTAGGAGCCTACTATGGTGAAGATGAACAATGGACATTTGAGCCAAAGGCAGCCCAATTTGTTTTTGAAAGTTGGTTACAGGACCACGACATTGATATATTCTTCAACCAGCATATTGAATCTGTACACTCGGAAAATGGAGAAATTAAGGAAATCATCATGGAAAATGGTACCTCCTTTAAGGGTTCTTATTTTATCGATGCGAGCTATGAAGGGGACTTAATGGCGAGGGCTGGGGTAACTTACTATGTTGGTAGGGAATCCAATGCTACATACAAGGAAACGTATAATGGTATACAATTTGGACATCCCTATCATCAATTTGAAAAATGGGTTGATCCCTATGTCATTGAAGGAAATCCAGAAAGTGGTGTCCTATTAGGTATTAATGAATCTGACCCCAACCTAATTGGAATCCAAGGCCAGGGCGATAAACGGATTCAAGCTTATAACTTCCGACTTTGTATAACAAAAGAACCTACAAACAGAGTCCCATTCCCCAAACCACCTGCTTATAACGCAGACCGTTACATATTATTATTACGCTATATTAATGCAGGTGTTTGGGATGCGATGAACTTAAATACGGTATTACCGAATGCAAAGACGGATCTAAACAATTATGGTGGATTTTCAAGTGATAATATCGGTATGAATTATCAATGGCCAGATGGGAGTTACGAAACAAGGGAAGCCATTTATCAAGATCACTTCAATTACCAACTTGGTATGCTTTATTTTCTAACTAATGACAAAAGAGTCCCACAAAATATTCGTGATGAGGTATCTGAATGGGGGCTTGCAAAAGACGAGTTTACACAAACTGGAAACTGGCCACATCAACTTTACATTCGGGAAGCGCGAAGAATGATATCTGATTATGTGATGACGGATAATAATTGCTTAGGGAATACAGTAATTGAAGATTCTATTGGGCTTGCATCCTATCAAATGGACTCCCATAATGTTCGAAGGCTTGTTATCGATGGCCGTGTATACAATGAAGGTGATGTAGAAATTCCTATATCTCCTTATCCGATTTCGTATCGTTCCATACGTCCTAAATCAGAGGAGTGCACAAATTTACTTGTCCCTGTATGTTTATCTAGCTCACATATTGCGTATGGTTCAATTCGAATGGAACCAGTCTTTATGGTGTTAGGCCAATCAGCTGGGACCGCTGCAGCTATCGCTTATCGAAACCAGTCTACGGTTCAGGAAGTCGATTACGAAGAATTAAAGAGAGAGTTGCTCAAGGCCGGTCAAATTCTAGTTTGGGACGATTCCATTCAAGATGACCCGGTTGCTCGAATGAAAGCGACCTTTGGTAAAAAAGAGTAATTTCCGAAGGGTGGAACAATAAATGAAAAAGTTAAAAATTACTTTTTTTGTTACATTAGTATTTACATTATTTTTTTCAATGTTTAATAGTGTTTCGGCCTCTCAGATAAGTGAAGGTGCAGTCGCAAATTTGTTATTAGTACCTTTGGATGACAGACCTGCTAACACCTATTTCCCAACACAAGTTGGAAAGGCAGCAGGGATAAATGTTTTTACCCCACCTGAGGAAATTATTGGTTATTTTAACACACCGGGTGATACGGAAGCTGTCGCAAAATGGATCTTAGAACATGCTGATAAAGCAGATGGATTTGCTATTTCTACTAGTATGCTTGCCTACGGTGGCCTTATTGCCTCTAGAACAGGAGATAAGCCAATCGATGAGGCAATGGCTACCATTCAGGTAATAAAGAAATTAAAAGAAATGTATCCAGAAAAGAAAGTTTATATATTTGATACCATCCAACGTCTTGCGGTAACAGTGACAAGTGAGGAGTCAAGAGATTATTACGATTTAATCCGAGAATGGGCCATATTGTACGACAAAGTCCATAACCTTGGGTTTGAAGAAGATCGTGCCAGATTAGAGGAATTAGAGGAGTCTATTCCCGAGGAAGTCCTACAAGATTATTTGGCTGCAAGGGCAAGAAATCATGAAATAAACAAGTTATTAATTGATTGGGTTAATGAAGGGTATATTGATTACCTCGTCTTAGCGCAGGATGACGCTAGTCAATACGGACTTCATCGTGCGGAACGAGATATCCTTGTTGGAAAGATAAATGGGCAAGATTTAAACGATAAGGTGACGGTTTTCCCAGGTGCTGATGAAGTAGGTCTAGTTCTCGTTTCTCGATTTGTTACAGATGTTTATCGAGAGCACCCAAACGTTTACGTGGAATATGGTGGAATCCATGGATCCGAGTGGATTGCTCCTTTAGAAGATATTCCATTCTCTGAAAATGTTGAAAAGCATATTGTTGCATCAGGAGGCAAAATGGCTATCAATGAGTTCGAAGCGGATATCCATCTTATTTTAAATACACCTTCTGCTAATCAAAACGAAAGAGAACTCGATATCCGAATAATGGTGGAACGAATTGGAGGGTTAGTCTCTGATCAAGAACAAGTAGCCATCGGTGACGTTCTACTGGTGAATAAGGCGGATGAGGCATTTGTTAAAACTCTTTCTAATCAAGTAGATTTAACTAGAATTTTATCTTACAGTGGCTGGAATACCGCGGGGAACGCTCTTGGAATTACTGTTGGTCATGCTATTTCTAGAGATGCATTTCTTTCACAGCAGTCAGGATTTGGCGTCCCATATTATAAAAAAACAGCAAAAGCCCATTATGAATTTCTGCTTCATCGTTTTGCAAAAGACCAAGGTTATAAAAACGTTGTTCAACCAGCCGCAAACCAATATGTTGCTCAAATTGGAGCCAATCAATGGGATCTCGGGGAAAGTTATGATGAAGTTAACGGGTTTGTACAGGAGCATTTAACTAGGGAAACGGAAGCGTGGTATCATAACTACTTTGCTGGGAAAAAGGTCTATGTGGGCTCGCGTGGGAATAAGGACTTTTACGCAACCATCGGTCATTTGGTAAATGTCCATGTGCAACTTCCATGGCCACGGACGTTTGAGGCTGAATTAGAGCCGGAGTTGGAACTGCAATAATAGCTAAAGTAGGTCGTCTTTTTAGATAAATATTAAAATCTATGAGATGACCTTTTCTTTCAATTTTAAAGTTCTTTCAGACTTAAACTATAAAGGTGAATCCGGAACATTAGATAACTCCAATTTTCATTATTTTTTAGAAAATGAGGTAAGTGATTCCCTAATTATGTTTGAAGAGACCGCAACTCTTTAATAAAGATAGGACAGTTTACTAGTCTTGAAAAATTACTAACTTGATAAACAATTATGTTCTCTACTAATTTTTTGAAACACATGTCTATAACAAAACTTGTCTTTCTCTCATATTGTATTAACAAAAGGAAGAAGTGTAGCATATTGTCCTTATGCAAAAGTCGAGGACACTGAAAAAGTACTAACTAATCTTGCTAAACGCGATATTTAGCCATAATCCCGTGGTTTATCCTACTATATATTGTGAAAGTGAACTCATTCGAACAGTTTTTCAGTGACCACGCACGATTAGTGTTATACTAATCATAAGTTTATTCTCGAAAGAGAGAAAAGTAAGGCTGGTTCTAAGTGTTGTTTTTCAAGGGCAAGCAATTCGACTGGTCTTTTTTTCGTTGTATTATGAACATTATCGTTTCCAGTCCTTTCTAACCAAGCTAAGCATTTTTCACTCCATTCCTCCAAATTTCAAAAGACTCTATGTTTGGCAAAATCATTACTACAAATTTTACTACCATTTCCACTTTCCCTTTACTTTGAGGATCCGATTTTCTACATAAGTAAATTCGAGATTTTCTTTGGTGCTTGGTAAGCCTGAAATAAAAAAAAAACGTACCTTCACGGTACGTACTACAAATAACCGTAAAACCATGATTTTTTAATCAGATTTACGGTTATTTTACACATTCTGCTTGGATCGTTTTTGACCAAGGCAAATAGTTGTTTATATTTTCTGGGTTTCTATGAATATCTAAATTTGGTAGGTCTCTCAGTAACTTCACTAGATACTGGTAGAAATCTACTCCATTCGCTTTC
>NZ_CCRF01000097.1 GCF_000751775.1 Caldibacillus thermoamylovorans | reverse complement strand
AGTTTGAATGATGTGCTCATCTATACCGTTGAAAAAGGAGATTTCAACTTTTCCAAACTTAATCGTACAAGTTGAATTTGAAGAGGAAACAGTTGGTTTTATGTTCGAAATATTTTTTGTATCGGAATGTAATGTTACGGGGACAATTGTTAATTTTTGTTCTGGCATATGAAAAGCACCTCCTTTGATTGATATGTCAATTTTAACAAGAGGTGCTGTTGATTTATATGCGTTGTTTGAATGGGGGCTTACATAGAATCTACAGAATAGGTGCTGGTGGAGTAAAAATAAATATATAGTCGGGTGGAAAGAGAAAAAAGAAAAGCTGCCCCACAAAAGACTTGGGACAGCTTCAAACAAGTATATTTTTTAATGTATATAGTACTCCTCAACAATCTTCTTCATTTCATCTTCATTAATAACAATTTGTGAGTTATTATTCTTAAGAATATCATCATATAGCGTTTGTCCTTGACCGGTTAATTGGTGGTATTGGATTTGTTTATCCGGGTCAAAGTTTTGAACAGCGTAGGCAATACTGATAATGTCGGAATTGGACATATTGGTCTCTACAATAAATTCTGAGATGGAATCAACTAGCTCTGGTAATTTTGTTACAGTTTTTGGACTTAGGGCCTTTTTGGCAATACCGACTAGTGCCTCTTTTTGTAGCTGCTGGCGTCCGTATTCTCCGTTGCTCAATGAATATCTTTCGTGAACCAGCTCGGTGACCATTTTTCCAGTGAGAGAATGTTCACCAGCGGCAATCACTTTATTCTTATTTTCTGGGTACCAGGAATGGGTCAATTTGACATCAAAGGGTACATTCATGTTGATGCCATCCAGCGCATCGACAATTTCCTCTAGTCCGGTATAGTTCGTTTCCACATAGTAGTTAATCGGAATCCCCGTAAAGTCACTAATGACGCCAACTGCGACCTCGATTCCTTTCTTAGCACCTAAATCGTTTTGTAAAATATATTGTGCACTCGTTAGCTTCGTATACCCATACCCATCTAAATAAACGCGGCTATCTCGCGGAATGCTGAGCATATGGTATTTATAGTTTTTTAAATCCACACTCACAACCATCATCGTATCGGAATGCCCGATTTTCTGGCCTTTCCGTTGGTCAGAACCGATTAACAAAACATTAAAGATTGGATCATCAATTTTGACCTTTTTTTCTATTGTTTTACTGGAATCCTTGTCACCCGATGACACCAAGGGTACTTTCGAAAAGTGATTTTCCGGCTTTAATTGATAGTAGGCAAAAACAGTTCCGCCTATCAAAAGTAGAAATACCACAAGAATACTATAACCTATTATTTTCTTTTTACTTCTTTTTTTCTTATATCTCATATTGATATTGGCCTTCCCTTAAATATATTTTTATTTTTATAATACAGCACAATCTACTAGAATTAATAATCATCTAATTACTAGTATGCCAAGATTTGACAGAGAAAACAATATCTTAAGTTTAAGTAACTCTGGAAACGGATCTTCAATTATGAGTTTTGATAAGGAATTGTGGTCTCAAAAGAAAAAGCTTCTTGAGGTGGCAAAATAAGGTGCAGCGCTTTGTACGTTGTAAAGGAAAAAAGCAACCACAAACATCTAAAATTCCTTTAAAAAAATTTCATGATTCTTCGGTATTCGGAAAAGGTCCTCAGACTCATGTAACCGTCAAGTAATATCCAAGTGAAATTGCGCCACCATTCCATGTAAAGTAGCCCATTTAATCGTCCAATAACACTAATCAAAGCTTAGATCCCTTAATCTAACACGGTTTAACAAGTTCTTCAGAAAGTGTTGCCTCTAATATTGCAATTTACCGTTTATGTCCCTTAAAAAAATTACACAATTTAGTGTTGACATTCCAATCTCCTTAGGCACTAGAACAAAAAATTTGAAATCAACTTGAAGTTCATGGAGTTGAAATTAGCTTTGAAACAGAAAATTATTTAAAATATGTTTATTCACGGTTCTAATTTTAGGTCTAACCTCTTTTAGTCAAATTAAAATTACATAGAAAGGTGGCTGTATGATGGAATTATACCTAAATGATCAATTAATACAAGTAGATAAATTTAAAGAAGATACTGTAAATGATTTACGTAAAATTTGGATTGAGTTTCGAGTGACCAATGAAGATTATCATGACATTGCGACCCTTTTATATGAAGGAACATTTGATGTTAGAATACCAGCAAAATCCTTATCGTTCAGAGGAACCATTGAGGAATATTCTACCTCCATCACTAACTTATATAAAAAAGGAAATGTAGGCATATATAAATTATGTTTGCGTGAAGTAAAAAAATAAGTATAAAGAACATAGAAATGGTGCTATCCGTTATTTTTCTTCGGAATAGGCACCTTTATAGGATAAGAAAGTATAAAAATACAAGTAAAAAACTTCGGACGAGTTTCGTGTCTACCTCCGACCGCCAGCGACTGAGAAACTAGCTCCTCTTTAATGTGCTCCGGCGCCAAAGCCTATTCGAGGAAGTTCCCTCTGTTTTTATGGAATGGACCAGTTCTTTCATTGAGAAAAACATCACGTTGTATTCTTGACAAAATGTAATTGGACTAGTGGAAAATTTTTGTCGTCGACCTGCAGTAGTGTACAAACCCCGGGGGATCGACGACAAGTTATTTTGAAAAATAATCAATAGAAAATGCCTAGATTACGTGTATTTATGGAAAATATAATTGCTAGAAAGCCAAATTTTTATTATAATTAACACAAAACCACCAATACAAAAAAACCTTATTAAATCAAGT
>NZ_CCRF01000096.1 GCF_000751775.1 Caldibacillus thermoamylovorans | reverse complement strand
GGCTTCCAATTATTGCACGAAAAAAATGAAAAAAGAATCCATTTCTGGTTTAAAGTTTAAGTAACCAACAAAACCACGCAGAAAGGATGTAAGCCCGAAATAAAAAAATAAACGTTAATTCAGGATTATTATTGACAGATTTTAAAGGCAAGATACTACTGTCAGGAGGTCAGCCAGATCAATAATGGCTGGAAGTGCCAGTCGAGGCTATATCTCGCCTTTCCATGTAAAGTTGTCTTTTATCAAATTTCTACTATCCTCTTCACCTTTATTTTGTGCAACACATCACACGGTTTATTCTGATGTCAGTTGGTTACGCTTTCTTTCTTAGCCTTGCTTTATGAACGACCCAATTAAAGTGGTTTGTTAACTCTTGTAAGTCCTCTTGTGATAACTCTTCCCATTTTTCCAATTGTAAAATGAACGGGTCCTCGAGACCTTTTTCTTTAAACAATTCTATTACTTCTTTCAATTTTGTTTCCTCAATTTCAAGATTTTCCTGACTATACTCTTTCCCACATAAAAGGTAATCTAAAGAGACATTAAAAAGGTTGGCAAGTTTACAACAGGTTTCTAAACTGGGACGACGTTCTCCTCGTTCATATGCTCCATAAACATTTGCTGAAAATCCAAGTTTTGTGCTTAACTCCTTTTTTGTATATCCGGAGGTTTCACGTAAATTTTCTAAACGTAAACAAAAAGGATCAATCATAAAATCACCACATTCCCTTTTTCTACAACAAATAACACAAATCGTGTTTTTTGGTCATAAAAACACACAAAATGAGTTGACAACTTTATTTTTTTAAACTAAAATAAATAAAAACACACGATATGTGTGTGTTATGGGGGTGATAACTACTTATTATTCAGTCACTTCAATACCTATGCAGTAAGACTTATTGGAGATATTTTCTAGAGAGGAGATGTTACAAAGTCCGCAGAAATGAACAAAAAAGTCGTAAAAACCTAAAAATCACTCGATATATTTAGCTGAAAAAATGAAAAAACTTATCAAAAAACTAAAAGGTAATGCTAGATCGGTCAATAGCCTGTAATTTAGACACAGCAAAAGCTTGTCGTATTTGTCTAACCAAGCAAGAAATTTATCATTATCCTCGTGAAAACACACCAATAGTATTAAAGAATTGAATCTAATGGGTACTTCGTTGTCGACTCGAACCAATGATTGATGTTACAAACATCATAAAAGCTCACTATAACGGGATTATTAAAAGGTTCTCATTAAAGCTTACGTCTTATTATTAGAAGATATAGTGTCTTTCAATCAGGCAAGAGATACCACCCAAACAAGAATATTATTGCTAGGGTCTATTTATCACAAGATTTTGCGCTAAACCAATAAAAAAATGAGAATCAGTAGTAAGTCTCATTTTTCGCAACTGAGCTTTATGCCCTTGTCCGCCTTTAACAATAACAAGGGTTTCCAGTATATAAGATTAGGAGAACCAACTTTCTGCATAATCACTTTAATTAGCGAAAAGCTAGAAACTTTTTCCTAACATTGAAAATAATTGTTGAACGTACTAAACAATGAAAGAAAGTAGTACTGTGTTAGAAAAACCAATTATCTTGGTGGTGAGTCAAATATTATATGATGAAAAAACAGCAAATTGAACAACTTACTAGTAAATACTAGGAATAATCTAGTAAACGAACGGGAGATATTAAAATGGAAGTTAAATTTGAAGATTTAGATATTGGAAAAGTTATAAATGACGATTTAATAGATTTGGAATTAAAGTCTACTACAAAACTAGGCGTTATTCAGGAATTGACACACTTATTATATAAAAATCACTGTATTAACAGTGAGGAAAATTTTATCCAAGATGTTTTGTATCGTGAAGATCAGGGTGTTACAGGACTTGAAAAAGGAATTGCAATTCCTCATGGAAAATCTGAAAGCGTAATCAAAACCACACTTGCTATCGGACGAACTAAAAAGCCCATAGAATGGGAATCTATGGATGGAAAACCGATTGAAGTTATCTTCCTATTTGCAGTAAGAAAATCTGATTCAAATACCTTGCACATTAAATTATTACAAAAAGTTGCAACCTTGTTGGCGCATGAAGATATTTTAAATCGTTTTCATCAGGTAAAGACAAAGCAAGAGATTATTAGTTTGTTGTTAAAAAATACTTAGGAGGTTGTATTATGAATATCGTTGGAATTTCTGCATGTACGTCAGGTATTGCCCACACTTATATTGCAAAGGAAAAATTGGTTAAAGTGGGGCAAGAATTAGGTCATAATGTGCGAATTGAAACACAAGGGACAATAGGGGTTGAGGATGAGTTAACTGCAGAAGAAATTAAAAATGCAGATTTAGTCATTATTGCTGCAGATATTAAGGTTAGTGGGAAAGAAAGATTTAAAGATAAGAGAGTAGTTGAAATACCAACAGAGCTTGCTATTAAAGCACCGAAACAATTATATAAAAAAATTGAGGCAGAATTACATACTAATAAATAGGTGGTGATAGGATGTTGAAGAAATTACAACTAAAAAAACATGCGTTAACTGCTATTTCATATATGTTGCCGTTAGTTGTTGCATCTGGACTTCTTATTGCAATTGGAAATCTCGCGGGTGGCCAAGTCATTGAAAACTACAAAGAAAGCTTTACGGTTGCTTCAGCTCTTACTTCGCTAGGTGTATTGGGTATGGGACTGTTAGCTCCAGTTATTTCTGCAGGTATTGCATATTCTATAGCAGATCGTCCAGGTATTGCACCAGGTTTGTTAATGGGCTTGATTGCGAATGCAATTGGTGCTGGTTTTCTAGGTGGCATGCTAGGTGGTTATTTGGTTGGGTATTTTATTGTATTTTTGAAAAATCATATAAAAGTACCGAAGTGGGCAGAGGGACTATTGCCTATGATGATTATACCTCTAATTTCTAGTTTAGTTATTGGGTTATTAATATTCTTTGTTTTAGGTGTTCCCATAGTTTGGGCAACTGAAGGGTTAACTTCATTCCTAACAAGTATGCAGGGATCTACGAAATTTGTGTTTGGTGCAATTATGGGTGGAATGGCAGCGTTTGATTTCGGTGGCCCAGTAAATAAAGTTGCTTCATTATTCGCTGATGGATTATTACTAGAGGGAATTTATGAACCTGAGGCAGTAAAAATATTAGCATCAATGGTTCCACCATTTGGTGTTACAATTTCATGGGTTTTATCTAAGGTATTCAAAAAGAGAAAATATTCACCAAAGGAAGAGGAAAATATTAAAATTGCTTTTCCAATGGGGATCTGTATGATTACTGAAGGTGTAATTCCAATTGCGGCTGTTGATATAGTTCGTGTGGTTACTTCATGTACATTAGGTGCTGCTGTTGGTGGTGGTCTATCAATGATGTGGGATATCGGTTCTCCGGTTCCATCTGGCGGGATGTTTATTGTCCCAGCTATGAACCATCCATTATTATTCCTATTAGCATTATCTATTGGATCGTTGGTAACAGGAATAATGCTATTTTTATGGAAGAAGGAACCAACTGATGATGAAGATAGTTATTTTGATGATGAAGAGGAATTTGATTTATCTAGTATAAAGATTTCTTAATAAAAGGATAGTAGGGATGACAAATGTATGTTTCTATGAAAGGGATGCTAGATCGAGCAAATCGTGGTAACTATGCAATAATGGCTATTAATTGCTTTAATTTAGAGACAGCAAAAGCTGTAATTGAAGCTGCGCAAGAATTAAGAGCCCCTATTATTATTAATCTATTACAAGATCACTTAAAAGAACACCTTGGAAGTCATCTATTGACAGAGCCAATTATACGAATGGCAAATGAGGCTCGTGTTGAGGTAGCAATTAATCTTGATCATGGAAGTGATGTTGGCTTTGTTAAAAGATGTCTGAAGGATGGATTTTCAAGTGTAATGATGGATGCCTCGGGATATCCTATTGAAGAAAATATCGAAATAACAAAGAATATGGTTGAATTTGCGAAAATATTTGGTGCTAGTGTAGAGGGTGAAATAGGTCATATAGGGTCTGTAGCAAATAATATGTCAAATGACGCCATGTATACTGATCCTGATCTTGCTATAGACTTCGCTCAAAAAACAGGAATAGATGCTTTAGCGATTTCATATGGTTCGAGTCATGGAAGCTATCCTGAAGGTCATGTACCAAAATTCCATTTTGAGATTTTGGATAAGATAAAAAAGGGCACTAACATGCCTCTAGTCCTACACGGTGGCTCTGGTTGTGGTGAGGATAATATTAGAAAATCGGTTGAACGAGGGATTAATAAAATAAATGTAGGTTCTGATTTTATGAAAGCTCACGTTGAGTACATTTATGAACGATTAAAACGTGATCCAACAATCAATTATTTTGACTTGATCCATCAATCGATGGATGCAGGTAGAAAAGAAGTTAAACGTTATATTAAATTATCAAGATCAACTGGCAAATCACTATAAAAATATATAGAAAGCTGGGGATAATCATGTTATTAAATATGAAACAATTACTTAAAGTAGCAAAAGAACATAAATTTGCAGTAGGCGCATTTAATGTGGCTGATAGTAATTTTTTAAGAGTTGTTGTTGAAGAAGCTGAAGAAAATAATTCTCCTGCAATTATTGCAGTACATCCAGATGAATTAAAATTTGTAAAAGATGAATTTTTCACTTATGTATTAAATCGAATGAAGGGTAGTCCGGTTCCTTTTGTATTACATCTCGACCATGGAGATAGTTTAGCAAGCGTAATGCGTGCAATTCATGCAGGATTTAGTTCTGTTATGATTGACGGTTCGTTGTTACCTTTTGAGGAAAACATCAAACTGACTAAGCAAGTTGTAGATATAAGTCACTTAGTGAATGTTTCAGTAGAAGGTGAGCTAGGAACTATTGGAAATACAGGTACTACAATTGAAGGTGGAGTTACAGAAGTTATTTATACAAAACCAGAGGATGCTAGAGAATTTGTTGAAAAAACAGGCGTTGATACACTAGCTGTTGCAATAGGTACATGTCATGGTATTTACCCTAAAGATGTAAAACCAAAATTACGTATGGATGTTCTAAAAAGTATTAAAGAAGTCGTTGATATTCCACTAGTTTTACATGGTGGATCATCAAATCCTGATAGTGAAATTGCAGAAGCAGTTAAAATAGGTATTCAAAAAGTTAATATTTCTTCAGATTATAAATTTGCGTTTTACAAGAAATGTCGGCAAATTCTTTCAGAAACAGAACTTTGGGATCCAAATGCTATTTATCCAGAATGTATCGATGCGGCCAAAGATGTAGTTCGTAAAAAAATGCAACTCTTTGGATCTATTGGTAAGGCTGAAATTTATAAGTCAGAAAATATTCCTTCATGGAGAAGTGAATTTAATTAATAATGGGATATTGCGCAACAATTCCGTTAGATATATGACAAAATAGCCAATCATACAGGTTTATGATTGGCTATTTACTAAATGAACGTTTTTATTTCTTGAAGGAGTAAACTGTTTATTTTATTTAATTCCAAATAATTTTTCGATCAACAGGAGGAGTATAAAAATGCTAGGAGCAATTGAAGCAGGGGGGACTAAATTTGTATGTGCAGTTGGAAATGATAAAGGGGATGTAATTGATAAAATTAATATTCGAACTACAACCCCAGAACAAACATTAACCAATGTATTTGAATTTTTTGACAAGCATAATTTGAGTTTTATAGGAATTGGCTCTTTTGGTCCTATTGATATTAATAAAAATTCAAAGAAATATGGTTTTATAACAACTACACCTAAAAAGGGGTGGAATAATTTTAATTTTTTAGGTGTAATGAAAGAACGATACAGTGTACCTATCGCATGGACGACTGATGTAAATGCTGCGACATATGGAGAATATAAAAAAGGAAATGGAAAAGTTAGAACGAGTGTTTTGGTATCGGAATCGGGGGTGGGGCAATTATTAATAACAGGATATTAGAAGGATTTGGTCACCCAGAGACAATACATATTTTTGTCGTCGACCTCCAATAGCGTAAAAACCCCGGGGGATCGACGACAAGTTATTTTGTAAAAAAATCAATAGAAAATGCTTAAATTACGTGTATTTATGAAAAATATAATTGCTAGAAAACCAAATTTTTATTATAATTAACACAAGACCACCAATACAAAAAACCTTATTAAATCAAGGATTGTTTGGGGTTTATATCTTACCTATGAGGAATTGAAACTCGTTTTCTTCTTCCGAGATACCTGATTCAGCTACGTTTATATCTTACCTATGAGGAATTGAAACATATTAATAATATTAGGAGATTAGAAAAAAAAAAATAGGTTTATATCTTACCTATGAGGAATTGAAACAGACTGACTCGCCATTTTCAAACTCCTCCAATAACCGTTTATATCTTACCTATGAGGAATTGAAACGCGGCAAATGTATCCCAAGCCATCGCAAACGCAAGCGTTTATATCTTACCTATGAGGAATTGAAACATTGTTCGCTCGCTGCGCCGTTGTAACCGCTTGGTGGTTTATATCTTACCTATGAGGAATTGAAACCGTTTATTCTATAAAAGCCCCGGAGCTCCGCCGCGCGTTTATATCTTACCTATGAGGAATTGAAACAGAAAATGCGGTTGTAGTGCTGTAAATTCTTAATCTTGTTTATATCTTACCTATGAGGAATTGAAACTGCTTCTAATCGAGCAATTCGCTCAAATTCCTTCTGCTCGTTTATATCTTACCTATGAGGAATTGAAACCTTAACTATTCTTAATTCATTTTTCTCATCCTTTTTGTTTATATCTTACCTATGAGGAATTGAAACTTTTCCAAATCTTCTAATCTTTCAATAATAAATCCAACGTTTATATCTTACCTATGAGGAATTGAAACTACGCCAGCCCTAAGTACCTTTTCCCGTTCGGGCTGTCGTTTATATCTTACCTATGAGGAATTGAAACAGAACATCCTGTACAAGATGGCGAGGACAGGTTAGCAGTTTATATCTTACCTATGAGGAATTGAAACAATAGTCATCTTCCCTTTCAATCGCAACTTTAAAAACGTTTATATCTTACCTATGAGGAATTGAAACGACATTGGCGAATATACTCGTCAATTTGATGCTGAGTTTATATCTTACCTATGAGGAATTGAAACAGGCAAACAAAGCTAATATCGCAGGGACGTTGAGACGTTTATATCTTACCTATGAGGAATTGAAACATTTGCTTATATGGTATTTCAAACATTTGTTTTTCCTCCGTTTATATCTTACCTATGAGGAATTGAAACGAAAGAGAAATAAAAAAAGCAAAATCAAATAATCCGTTTATATCTTACCTATGAGGAATTGAAACCGGATTTTTGGAATGTTGACTTTCCACCAGGTGTCAGTTTATATCTTACCTATGAGGAATTGAAACCTCTCCATAAGCATAACGTTTTAAATGTGCATACAAAGTTTATATCTTACCTATGAGGAATTGAAACGGTTGTATTTTTTTGCTAGTTCATTCGAATGTATTCCGTTTATATCTTACCTATGAGGAATTGAAACTTACGAAGAGTCCGCCAAAGACCGTCGTTGACCATTTCGTTTATATCTTACCTTTGTAATAATTCATTCTCTGTCATTTTCAAACTACCACCTTGTCAATTTTATTGGTCGTATCATTGTTGATCGTTTTTTCCCATTTTAAACTGAGATGAATCATTAGAATTTGATAGCGTTTATTTGTATCGTTTTATATAAAGCAAGGAGATGTTTTAATATGACAACAATCGCATTTGATCTTGATGATACATTGTATGACAGAACGCAACCTTTAAGACAAGCCCTTTTAGAAATTGATGAAGCGAAATCTCTCCCTTTTCATAAATTTCTTAACGTTTTTCAACAAAATAGTGATATTGCCTTTGAAAAAGTGAAAGATCATATTTGGACACTAGAAGAATCACACATTTTCAGAATTAGAAATACGCTTCATCAATTGGGAATTGATATAAGCTTAAGTAAGGCACAAAATTTCCAAGACCAATATAAAAAAAATCAACAACAAATTGAGCCCTTTCCATGTATCTTAGAAATTTTAGACTTTCTTCAGACAAAAAATATACAAACGATAATCATTACAAACGGTCCTTCAACTAGCCAAAGAAACAAGGTTAATAATCTGAGATTAAATAAATATTTTTCTCCAGAACAGATTATTGTTTCTGAGGAAGAGAATATTGCTAAACCGGATATTGGAATTTTTAGATTGGCTGAAAGTAGGTTTAAACTTGATAGAACCAAAACATGGTTTATAGGTGATAGCTACGTTAATGATATTGTTGGGGCGGCTAACGCTGGTTGGAATACAATATGGTTTAACCGTAATTACAAAATAAAGAATGAAAAAACAAATTTATTGAAAACAAAAACAGTATTTTCTTCATTAGAATTGAAAGATTACCTTTTTGATATGTTTAAAAATCAATAGTATTTCTGCTAGCATTCAAAGATAAGTGAAAAGATGAGATTCTCTTTTAATAACGGAATGGCAAACTTATTTAAGCTTGCCATCCGATTTTTTTCAATCCATTTTGCTTGTCGTAAAGGGGCATTTACGCTTATCCATGAGTAATTTATTCCAGTTTATTATCGTTTTCTACCATTATTCATTGCTCGTCCTTTTCCTGGCCAAACACAGGTAAACAAACCGCTTATTCCTTCCCCAACTGCTCTTTCAATGCGGCCAGTACTTCCCGCTTCCACAGTTTCACGGTTGAGTAACCCACACCCAAATTTTCTGCGATTTCAGTTAGTTTGTGACCTTTCATAAAATGCAAGTCAATGAATTGTTGCTGTTTTGGCGGTAGTTGTTTGATTATGTCTTGCAGGATCCAAGTTTCGTCGCTTTCGTTATCGGCTGTTTCGTTTGCAATCTGGTTCCAGCCGACATCATCCGGTTGGTGTTCGTGTTCGTCTTTTTGGATTTGCTTCCGGAGTTCGGTAAGGATTGAGCCGCGAATATAGTGATAAGCGTAGGTTGTCAAGGATGCCTTGTCCGGATCATAGGATTGATAGGCCCGCCACAAGCTGATTAAGGCAATTTGATAATACTCCTCATGGTTTTTGTAAATATGCAAGCCGCGTAAGATGGAGCGGATAATCGGTTGCATGCTCGCTACTAATTTTTCAAACTCATAATCTTTGTCCTTCATCAAGTACCCTTTCCGAAAGACGCGCCTTTCCAATGTATTCCCGGGTACCTATAACGTAATGAAAAAAGACGATTCTGACAAAGAGATTTTAAATCAGTTTTACCTGATTTTTACTATGTTTAACTGGATTTATGGTGCGTATAGTAGTAATTTAGTTAAGTTAGTGGCAATTATAGCATTTTTATCCGCAATTTTAAGTTATTGTTTTACTTCTATTTTTACCTGATTTTAGTAAAAAACGCTTAGGGTTTCTCCCCAGAAATTGATTTCAGGTCCGAAGTTTTGTTTTGAAAACATTTAATATATCGATTTTCCAAGTGCATTTCTGTTTGTGGCATGTCTGCTATGTTTCTGTATTGCCTATTAGTTCAATATATAATTGCATTAGGTGATGATTTGTGGATATCGGTAAAAGAATTAAAAACATCAGAAAAGGAAAAAATATGCAGGCAAATGTACTGGCAAAGAAGGCATTTATTTCACAGTCCTATTTAAGCGATATTGAAAACGGCAGGACTACGCCTTCTTTGGATAAACTGACGACCATTTGTGATGCTTTAGGGATTACACTGGCAGAGTTCTTTGGTTATGAATCGGAGCTAACACCGGATTTAATGCGGCTATTGGAAAACATGAAAAAACTAACAGAAGAAGAACGGAGCCATCTGGCAGATTTCATTGAGGAAATTTTGAAACGAAACTAGGGACAGGTTGAGACCACTTAAAAACTGTTCAAATCAATTCATTTGCACGTTACGTAATGGATTAGTCTGCTCTTAACCGACTAGATATCGGTAACTACATTGAAATTTTTCAGTAGGCTTCGGAAGGGTTCCTTGTTTCGGGGATATCGTTAATTAGTGGTTTAAATGTCGGAGTAAATGCTGCTGGCTTTAAATCACGGGTAAAGTGGGGAATTTGCAAGAAATCATTTTTATCGCGTTCATTTAATTGCTCATAAAAATCGCCCTTTCTTAAAATGTTTGTTTGGTCACTTACATTTTACTAGAAAGGGCGGTTTTTTATTTTTGTTGGAAAACGAAAAATAAGTGGCCTCCAAAAAGCTAAACCTATGATTAGATTATTGGACAGGATTGATGGTGTTGCAAAGTATAAAAATAACTGGTCAAAAACATTAGACAAGTTTTATTGTCTAGCTCCGGGTGCAACTACTGAGAAACTGGTCAAGCCTCATGACAAAATGGGCAAGGTTGGTTCCCTCGCTATCTCCTCGAAAATGGTAATTACATTTTCCTAGTCGATACAGATTCAAGGAAGTAACTCAAAGTCCTGCTACTTGGCTTCAGTTTGTAGTTTGCGAATGGGGCACCTTGAACTTTTTTAGGCAAATGAAAGGCATCCTTTGATTCATATGTACCTCTTATCAAGAGGTGATGTTTATTTATATTTGTTTTTTGAAGGGATACTTATTTCATATCATTTTCCTTTAAATCATGAAATAGGTTTCAAATTTTGCACCCCACTTTAAAAATGTAATTGTTACAATAGGAATATGAAATGTAAGTGTTTGCAAACACACAAATTTCACTCCCCGGGGAGGGATAATGGATTGAAAGCAAATCGTATTAGTTTATTACATTCTTTGTTCTCCATTATTAATGAAAATGATGAAAGCGATTCGAATTATGTTTTGGCCCATTATTTTTTGAATCATTATCATGAGTTAGATCAATTGAATATTTACGACGTAGCCGATGAGTGCTTTGTCTCAAGGGCAAGTATTCGAAGGTTTTGTAAATCAATTGGCTATGAAAACTTTCTAGGCTTAAAGCATGAATTTTCTACTTATGATGATCGTTATCAATCATATATGAAGCATGCGAAGAAAGATAATTTTAGACAATCATTGACGAATGAAATAAATGAAATGATTAAAGAGTTGGACAGAAGAATGAATACGCGAGAAGTGTATAACATCGCAAAGCAAATTAAAGACAGCAGACATACCGTTTTTCTTACAACAGGAACGTCAGCAGGATTTGTAAAGGAATTTCAACAGTCAATGATTTTTAATAAAAAAATGATTTATTTAGTATCTGAACTATATTCAGACAATGAATTGCTTTTAAATTTATCGGAGGATGATTTTCTAATCACGATATCAAATACTGGAACTTTTGCATATGCTTCATTTCCATTAATTTCTGAAAGCAAATCACAAAAAACACTTATTACATTACGGAGAGATCCAATATTTAATGAGTGGTACGATAAAGTCTATCATCTGAGTGCTGAGGACAAATCAAAAAGTGACATAAATGTGTATGGAAAATATGGTGTAAGTTACATGTTGGATGTCATTTATAGTGAATATACTAAGAATTTTAATAATTGATAGGAGAAGATAACTATGTATTACAAAAATGATCCGCTATTTCCGAAAAATTTTATGTGGGGGGCATCGAGCTCTGCTTGGCAAGTAGAAGGAGCCGTAAATGAAGATGGCAGAACATCTGCAATTATTGATATAAATAGTAAAAAGAAAAAACCATATACAGATAATTCTATTACAGCTGACCATTATCATCGTTACAAAGAAGATGTAAAATTAATGGCCGAGGCAGGGTTTTCATCCTATCGTTTCTCAATTTCTTGGCCAAGAATTTATCCGGACGCAAGCGGAGTACCAAATCAAAAAGGGATAGAATTTTATAATAATCTAATAAATGAATTGAAAAAATATAATATTGAACCAATTGTAACCTTATATCATTATGATATGCCGGTTTGGGTAGATGAAATGTTCAATGGATGGTATGACAGAGGAATTATTGAAAAATTTGATGAATATGTTAGAACTTGTTTTAGGGAGTTTGGTGACCGAGTAAAATATTGGCTGTCTATTAATGAACAAAACATGCAAATTTGCTATGGAGAATGGTTAGGAGTATGTAAGAATAAGGACACTTGGTTTGAAGATAAATGGAAAGTAAACCATATTATGAATCTTTGCCATGCAAAAGCGGTTATAGCCTGTCATGAGTTAGTGGAAGGCGGAAAAATTGGTCCGGTTCCGGGATATGTACCGATTTATCCTTATTCAGCTAATCCGGAAGATCAAATTGCTGCAATGAATGCAGAAGAATTAACAGAAAAAGTATGGAACGATTTATATGCACATCGTAAATATAACGGGTTTATCCAAAGTTACTGGAAAGAAAACAATATTAATCCTGGCATTCAGGAAGGGGATATGGAATTAATTGAACAAGCTAAAATAGACTTTTTCGCATTAAATTGCTACCGTTCAAATACGGCAAAAGCTTGTGATATTAATGAAGAGCCACAAGAGTATTTATTAAATAAGTCAGGTGTTAAAGGTAATCTTATATTTCCTAAAGTTCCTGGACTCTATCAGCTTACGTACAATCCTTTTGTTGAATATACTGATTGGGATTGGGAAATTGATCCGGTTGCCATACGTTACATGTTACGTTATGTTTGGGATCACTATCAGCTTCCAATGATGATAACTGAAAACGGCTATGGTGCGTATGACAAAGTTTCTCCGGACGGTAAAGTACATGACCCTGAAAGAATTAAATTTTTACGGGATCAAATTTATCAAATGGGTCTTGCAATTATGGATGGATGTGAAGTAATATCTTATAATCTTTGGTCATTTACGGATCTTTTAAGTACAGGCAATGGAATGGCAAAACGCTATGGTTTAGTTTATATAAATACAACAGATGAAGAATTACTAGATTTAAAACGCATTCCTAAAGATTCTTACTACTGGTATTCAAATTTAATAAAATCTAATGGTAGAAATTGGGGATAGAGTTATGGACAAATACACAAAACTGATTGAAAAGTCTATAAAACTCCTTGGTGGAAAAGATAATATTGCAGTAGTAAATCATTGTGCTACACGTTTACGTCTTACACTTAATAACCCATCTTTGGCAAATGAGGAACAATTAAAATCTATTCCGGGAATAATGGGAGTTGTAAAACGGGAAAAAGAAATTCAGCTAATTATCGGAACTGAGGTAGGTAACGTCTATAACGAGTTTATCAAGTATGGAAATTTTAATGAAGGTGGAAAAATAAACGAAAAACTTGACAGTACAAGTAATTTAGAAGCTGGGAACGAAGGGAAACAGGAAAACACTGTGAAAAAAGTTTTAGCTACCATTGTGGACTTTATTAGTGGGACGTTCGTTCCCGTACTTCCTATATTAGTAGCTGCCGGTCTTGTATCAGCTGTTTTAAATATTGCTGTAACGTTCTTTGGTTTACCTTCAGAGGGCGGAACGTATGTAGTACTAACGGCTATTAATAATGCGGGGTTCTATTTCTTGCCTATCTTTTTAGGTTATAGTGCTGCTAGAAAAATAGGTATTAATCCGATGATGGGTGCTTATTTAGGAGCGATATTGGTTCATTCATCAATCGATAATGCGGAAGGCCTTGATTTTTTAGGGCTATCAATCCCGCAAGTATCCTATAATACTTCAGTTATTCCAGTTATTCTTGGTGTGTTATTTATGTACTATGTAAGTAAAGCAGTTGATAAAATTACACCGAAAGAAATTAAATTTTTTGCTCATCCATTAATAACTATTTTAATTGTCACACCAATTACACTTTTATTTTTAGGTCCTTTAGGAAATTTCCTGGGTGGTTATATAGCAGATGGTTTGAACTTTATAAATACGAAGCTTGGGTGGTTATCTGTTGGATTAATCGGGGCATTGACTCCATTACTTGTTATGACTGGTACAAACCAAGCGTTGTTCCCTCTTGTTTTTGCAGCTTTAGCAGACAACGGATATGATGCATTTGTTATGCCGGGTATGTTGGCAGCAAATGTGGCAGTTGGTGCAGCAGCTCTTGCTGTATATTTCAAGGTCAAAGATAAAGATGCTAAAGCGTTAGCATTGTCTTCCGGAATTACAGGTGTTATGGGTATTACAGAACCTGCAATATTCGGTATATTGCTAAGATTTAAACGGCCATTAATTGGTGCGATGGCAGGTGGTGGTATTGGTGGCTTATTAGCAGGTATTGTTCAATTAAAACAGTATGCAATTGTGTCACCGGGTATTGCTGCTCTTCCAACATTTATTCCAACAGATGGAGCTGGTTTAACTAGTAATTTCTGGTTTTCAATTGTAGTATTAATTGTTTCAGTTGTTGTGTCATTTGTAGTTACTTATTTGTTAGGGGTAAAAGAAGAAAAAACGGAAAAGTGATAAATCTAAATAGGAAAGAGTTTGTCTCTTTCCTATTAACATTATAAATTTGGCAGAAAGATACGAATTCGAAGTTATATAGATTAATGTTTGAAATAAATAATATGAAGGGGTTCGACATGACTAGTTACATTGGATATATAGGAACATACACAAAAAAGGAAAGTAAGGGGATATATCAATTTACTCTTGATACCGAGAAAAAAATGATTACAGATGTACAGCTTGCCGCTAAATTGGAAAATCCCACCTATATTGCAGTAAGTAAGGATAAAAGAAACTTATTTGCAGTAACAAAGAATGGTGAACAAGGGGGAATTACTTCCTTTTCAGTAGGGACTGAAACAAGAACGTTAACAAAATTAAATAGTATATTATTAGATGGTGCACCACCTTGTTATGTTTCTGTAAACAACATAAACAGTAAGGTATTATCGGCAAATTACCACACAAAAAAGCTAGTATCCTATAAATTAAACCAAGATGGTTCTTTTAATAATGAAATATCCATTGTAAATCATGAAGGTTCAGGACCTCATGAAAGACAGGAAAAGTCACATTTGCATTTTGCTGATTTTACTCCTGATGGAAAATATATCATTGTGGTTGATTTAGGGAGTGATCGTATAATCACTTATACGAATACGGATGATGAGTTAAATGAAGTGAATAGTTTTTCAGCTAAACCAGGAAGTGGACCAAGACATATTACTTTTCATCCAAATGGAAAGTTTGCATATGCAGTTACAGAATTAAGTTCGGAAGTAATAATGCTGTATTATGATGCAGAAGATGGCAGCTTTAAAGATATACAATATATATCAACAGTTCCGGAAGAATTCAGGGAGGGCAATGACGCTAGTGCAGTTGTAATTAGCTCGGATGGTAAGTATCTTTATGTTGGAAATCGTAGACATAGCAGTATTGCGATTTATAAAATTGATGAAAATAATGGTGAATTAACTTTTTTGGAGTGGACTCCAACAATGGGAAACTGGCCGCGAGATTTTGTTCTAGATCCAACTGAAGAATTTTTAGTCGCAACAAATGAAAAAACAGACAATATGACTTTGTTTAGTAGAAACAAAGAAACAGGAAGATTAACTCTACTTCAATCGAGTATTAAAGTGCCTGAACCAGTTTGTGTAAAGTTTTTGTAGTCTATTATTTTAAATACTATTAAATACTTGTATAAAATAAAAGGATGTAAGAACATGTTAAAAAAATTATTTTCAAAATCAAATACAAAGTTGGAAAAAATCTATGCTCCTATTACCGGAAACATAATTCCATTGTCGGAAGTTCCAGATCCAGTTTTTTCAGAGAAAATGATTGGTGATGGAATTGCAATTATTCCATCTAATGGTTCAATTGTTTCTCCTGTAGAAGGTGAAGTTATACAACTTTATCCAACAAAACATGCTATTGGAATAAAATCAGTTGAAGGAATCGAAATATTAATTCATATTGGATTAAACACAGTAGGATTGAATGGTGAGGGTTTTGAAACGTGTATAGAAGTGGGGAAACATGTAAAACCAGGAGATAACTTAATACATGTTGATTTGAAGTTATTAAAAGAAAAAAACCTAGACACTGTTACCCTGTTAGTAATTACTAATATCTCTGAAAAAAAGGTGAAAATTAATTCTTATGCTAGTGGCACTGTGAATTGTGGGGACCAATTGTTAGAATGTGAGATAGGATAAATAACATAGGAGATTAAACGAGCTTTAGATTAATTAGGGGCTGCTGTAAAGTCTAAGAAGGGGAAGGGTTTTTTAGTCTTTTATCGAATTTAATTTTAATAGGGGAATAGTTTTTGTCAGATAATCGATTTATGTACAATTTTTTAGAAAGATTTTCCAAATGAATTTCAATATTTTTAGTTTAGGGGTTGTCCTAAAAAAGTTTTTTACCAGGGTACTTGAAAAAGTTTACACACTCGAAAATATTACTCAAGCGCTAACTTCCGACATTGACGGTCAAAAGAACAAAAACTCCCCTAAAACAGCTGTATAATCGTGTTTTTGAGGGGTTTTTTATTTTTTTGTAGATATGCATTTGTTCTTTTGTCTTTTTGACCATAAGCCGGGATATCCTTTAAATCAAGTGGTGATAAAATATCAGAAAAGACATCATCGGCTTTATTCTTTATAAAAATTTCTCTCTCATCAACGTTTAGCTTAGTGATTGTTGCACTTCGGATGGCGCCCTGTATTTTCTCCGTGGAATAATTTTTTCCCTTCTGATGAAGATAATATTCAAATAATCGTTGAATGACCAAAGCCAGATAACATATAACAAAGTGATCCAGAACAAGTTTTAAATGCCTACCATGAACTTTGGAAAATTGAAGAAATTTTCCGAGTACTAAGGAGTAATTTTGAAGCTCGTCCCATTGATTATGTCTATGATTACATTGCATAAATCTTTTCTTATGATGGTTGTGTTGATAGAAGCTACGTTCAACAAGTCATGAGATAAATTTACCAATAAAATTTTTGCGAAAGTTGCGAAACTGCACAATAGAAAGTAATCCCCTTAAAAAAATTCATTGTTATGTAGTTATCTACAACATAAAAAATAAGTTATCCACATTTTTTAAAAATTAGGCAAAGTTGGTTTTGTTTGGCCTTTAATGTGGATAAATTCAAACGTAAAATTTTACCAATTGTGGAAAAGTCGTATTTCCACAACACTACCAAAAATTAATAAATTTACACCTTATAGCTGGACTACCCCGTTAGGTTGAAATATTTTAGGTGAATGTGATATATTGAAATTAAAATTCGAAAATTTTATAATAAGATATACAAAGGTGTTCTTAGGGGTGAAACAAATGAAAACAACTCTAAAGTTTAAATATAAGTTCCCTGAAAACTTTAATCCCACTTACACAAATGGTGTATATGGGGGTATTGCTCCGCAGGGTGAAATTGTTATGAATTTCTTTTTTGAACGACCACCACTACCTTATGTAGAAAACCTCGAATTAGGTGAAGAAGGCCAAGCTGTAACACCACCAACTGTTATTGACCCTAATGATTTTGACTATAATGTCATTCGTTTTGTCTCTTCGGGCGTTATAATGAATTTAGACTCAGCAAAAGCAATCCATAATTGGTTAGGACAAAAGATACAAATATTGGAGCAAATGAGGGAGGAAAACCAATGATTGAAAAATCATATTTTACGCCTTCAGAACCGATATTTAATCCATTTATAGTTAAAGCAAATACATCAAGCAAAGTGAGTAGTTTATGGCAAATGCGGGTGAAGAATCGGATTGCCTATAATTACTCATCAACATTTACTAGTATACCCCAAAAATACATTGTTGAAGAAAAAAGGAAATCGATTAATCTGCAGAAATTAAAGGATCTAGAAAAACTTGAGTACAATTGGAACGGCAATGGGGCAGAACCGTTTACAACGGAGGTTTTGAACAACGCAAACTATATATATCATAATATAATTAGAGAACCCAAAATTTTTCCAACTGGTAGAAAAAGTATACAATTTGAGTATGAAAAGAATAATGGAGATTATTTAGAATTTGAAATTTTCCATGATCGAATTGAAGTGTATATGGAAGTATCAGAAGAAGAGAAAGAAATAACCATCCCATTGATAAATGTTGTAAAAAAGGTAAACGAGGTTATAAATGAGTTTTTTGAATCCTAAAATAGATGAAAATGAATTTTTGTATCGAGCGATAAAAAAATCAATTCCAAATCAGTGGGATATTGAGAAAAATAGACCTTCTTCTGCACTTTTTAAAGATTCAAAAGGTGTTTCAGTCGATAGAGACGGAAATCGCAATAAAAGGGAAATTGTTACTAGCTTTTTAGAAAGGTTTGGACTTACTGAGTTAAAGGCAATTGTAAATATTAGAGCAGGTCATTGTTATGAAAAGGATTGTAGCATACTATATAGACCTTTGGATGACAATCCTTTTCATGCAGAAATACACAATGGGAATGGTAAAGTTGAGCTTACAAAAGGTCAAGCAAGATTCCTTGCCAAGAATTGCACCATTGTAGAACAATATGATTTATAATATCTATAACTATTATTTTATTTTCATTGAAAAATTGGAAAATGAACGGGGATGATTTCCTCGCCATCATGACTAAATATAATGGCCTAATTTGGCCTAACCTCTAGCCTGTTAATGTGATAAAGTGAACATAAAGAAACTGCCCCACTGAATGTAAATGTAACAAAATTTGAAAAGCATTCACACCTTTGGTTTATTTGTGGCAGCTGTTTTTCCGTCTTCAATTTCTCTCCAAGTTTTTTTATCTCTCTAGACGATCTAAACTAATATCCTATTAAGTTCAAAAACTTTTATTAAAGAAATTCTTAACTTGTAGTATCTGCCCAATATTCTTACGGTGTTGATGATAATCAATTAAATCCTGTTATATAATTGATATGCTGTTAATGTTAATTCGTAAAGCTGAAGAGAGTTACCCAAAATTCATGAAAAATGCAATGGGAATAAACTTCCATTAAGCACCTTAAATTTTTTATATTCTCTAAAAAGATAAAATAGGAACAGGGATTTTGTAATCTCGTTCCCATTTTTTATGCAAATTGACCTTTTACAAACTTTTGTCACTTTTTTCGACTAAATATATAGAAGAATTTAATATAATGAAAGAGATTAGTAATTTTTTGGAAAATTGGAGGGAGCAAGTGAAAAGTTTTCCATTTTAGTTCACCTTAACCGGCGGAATGGCCCCACATCAAGATTTTAGAGATTGCAAAGAGGAGACGACATTAGTGGGGGATGAAGAGCCCCCAGCCGGAAGTTTCACTTTATCTATGATAACTAGAAAAATCCTTTTGCTGAAAGGAGTATCGGGAATGAGAATAGGAATACCTAAAGAACGAGTTGCCGGTGAAAGACGTGTTGCAGCAACTCCAAAATCCGCCATTCAACTGAAAAAACTTGGGTTTCAAGTTGCGGTTGAGACAGGTGCAGGTGAGGCGGCAAGTTTTACCGATGAACAGTATATCAGCTCCGGAGCAGAAATTGTCGAAGCTGATGATGTGTTTCAATGTGATTTAATTTATAAAGTGAATCCGCCTACCGAGGAGGAAGTTTCAAAGATTAAGGAAGGGGCAACTTTCGTCAGTTTCTTGTATCCGGCACAAAACGGCGCACTTGTTAAAGAGCTTTCCCAAAAAAACATCAATGTACTGGCAATGGACATGGTTCCGCGCATTTCACGTGCCCAATCAATGGACGCTTTATCTTCAATGGCTAATATTGGAGGATACAGGGCGGTTACAGAAGCACTTCATGCATTTGGACGATTTTTTAACGGGCAAATTACCGCTGCCGGGAAAGTACCACCGGCAAAAGTATTGGTCATTGGTGCAGGGGTAGCCGGGTTGGCCGCGATTGGAATGAGTAAATCCCTTGGTGCGATTGTTCGGGCCTTTGATACGCGTCTGGAAGTGGCGGAACAAATCGAATCAATGGGCGGAGAATTTTTGAAATTAAACTTTGCCGGTGAAGAAGATGGTTCTACTTCTACAGGATATGCCAAAGTCATGTCCGACGAATTCATTCAAGCAGAAATGGCTCTTTTTGCTGAACAGGCGAAAGAGGTTGATATTATTATAACCACCGCACTTGTTCAAGGAAAACCGGCACCTAAGTTAATTACGAAAGCGATGGTTGACAGTATGAAGCCGGGCTCGGTGATTGTTGATATGGCCGCTTCAAGTGGAGGTAACTGTGAATATACGGTACCGGGGGAAATGATTGTGACTGCTTCCGGGGTGAAAGTGATTGGTTACACAGATTTGCCCGGTCGACTGCCTGCTCAATCGTCTGAAATGTATGCAACCAATCTCGTCAATTTAACAAAATTACTTTGCAAGGAAAAAAACGGCGAGATCGATATCAACTTTGAAGATGTGATTTTACGCCATATGAGTGTCGTAAAAGAAGGGCAAATTACCTTCCCACCGCCGCCAATTCGTGTATCGGCGACGCAAACCTCGAAGAAAGAGACGAAGCAAGCAGAACCAAGCGAGACACCGGTTAAAGAAAAGAAACACCGCTCCTTGTTAAAAGTGGTATTTGGTGGGCTGGCAATTGTGTTCTTCCTATGGTTAGGTCAAGTTTCACCTCCTGAATTTTTATCACATGTAACGGTTTTTGCCCTTGCCATTGTAGTTGGCTATTATGTTGTTTGGAATGTAACCCATGCTTTACATACACCGCTTATGTCGGTTACGAATGCCATCTCCGGTATTATTATCGTAGGTGCCTTATTACAGATGAACAGTTCCCTAACGTCGGTTAAAATCTTGTCTTTTCTTGGTATATTAATTGCTACGATCAATATATTTGGCGGGTTCACCGTTACTAAACGCATGTTAAAGATGTTTACGAAGAGCAAGGAGGTGTAATCAATGTCGCAAGGTTTAGTTACTGCAGCGTATATGATTGCAGGGATATTGATTATTATGAGCTTAGCCGGTCTATCGAAGCAGGAAACAGCAAAACGTGGCAACTATTTTGGTATTTTGGGTATGGCGATTGCCTTGGTTACAACGATTGTAAGTATTGAACTTGATGTTGAAAGTATGGCATATATTTTGGTGGCTGTCTTAATCGGTGCGATCATCGGTATTCTTTTAGCAAAACGAGTCGATATGACGGAAATGCCGGAATTAATCGCAGCTTTACATAGTTTTGTCGGTTTGGCAGCCGTATTTGTAGGCTATAACAGCTTTATCGAGTTACTTTCAGATCATTCTTTTGTTGGATCTATGCTAAACATTCATTTAACGGAAATTTTTCTCGGCATTTTTATTGGTGCTGTTACCTTTACCGGTTCGATTGTCGCTTTTGGAAAACTTCATGGCAAAATTCGTTCCAATCCACTTATTTTACCATATAAAGATTTGTTGAATATTGGGTTGGTGCTTGTGTCTGCGGTTCTTATATTTTTATTTATTTCTGCAGGAGCTTCACAATCCGGGATTGTCTACCTTGCCATTATGACGGCGATTGCGTTATTTTTAGGCTGGCATATGGTCATGGCAATCGGCGGTGCAGACATGCCGGTTGTTATTTCCATGTTGAACTCATTGTCCGGTTGGGCGGCTGCGGCATCGGGATTTATGCTGTCAAATGATTTGTTAATTATTACCGGAGCATTGGTGGGGTCGTCGGGAGCAATTTTGTCCTATATTATGTGTCAAGGCATGAACCGGAACTTTTTCTCTGTTATTACCGGTGGCTTTGGAAATGAAGGAGCAAGCGGGGAAGCGGAAGAAATGGGTGATTACCGGGAAATCAGCCCGGAAGATGCAGCAGAAATGTTAAAGGGGTCAAGTTCTGTTATTATTACACCTGGTTATGGGATGGCTGTAGCTCAAGCGCAATATCCGGTGGCGGAAATTACGAAAAAACTCTGCGATCAAGGGGTTAACGTCCGTTTTGGTATTCATCCGGTGGCAGGGCGGCTTCCGGGTCATATGAATGTATTGTTAGCGGAAGCAAAAGTACCTTATGATATTGTTCTAGATATGGAAGAAATTAATGATGATTTTCCGGAGACAGATACTGTGCTTGTTATCGGGGCCAATGATACGGTCAATCCGGCTGCAATCGAAAATCCGAGCGGCCCAATTGGCGGGATGCCGGTACTCGAAGTTTGGAAGGCAAAAAATGTTATTGTTATGAAACGTTCCATGAGCGCGGGATATGCCGGTGTACAAAACCCGTTATTTTTCAAGGAAAATTCCTATATGTGCTTTGGTGATGCAAAAACAACCGCAGAGGCCATACTGAATGCGTTGTAGCAATTGAAATCAGATGTAGGGATCCAATGTGAAGGAGATAGTCGTTATGTGGTGAGGACTACAGTCTAAGTATGCGACATTTAATCCAATATGAATTCGATAATCATCATGTGACGAGGACTACAACCTAAGGCATGCAACATTTTAGTCCAATGTGAAGAGGCCACTGAAAAACAATTCGAATAAGCTCACTTAAACAATATATGGTAGGATAAATCACGAGAATACATCTAAATATGGTGGGTGTTTAGCAAGTATTCTTATAATTATTTAGCACTTTTTCAGTGGCCTCCAATATGAATTCGATATTCGTCATGATTGGATCAATGTTGGCGGGACGGTACAGCTTGCAGGCGAACCTCCAATATGAATTCGATAATCATCATGATTGGATCCCTTTAACGTTTGACATTTGGAATTACATATGGATTTTCCCGAAGTTGATTTGACTTTATTCTTTAACTAATTTGTTTTACCAACTTCAAATTAAATGTTTTTATCGAACAAAATTTATTCTACTAAACAATATTTTGACTATATCCAGGGAGATTTTATTACTAATGATATCTCATACTATTTTAAACATATATAAGAATTTTAACAATTAATTAATATATCGTTATATAAATCCCCAAATTGTTCATAATGCGGAATGATTAGTACATAGCCTCGACATTTGCAATTAAAACAGCTTCAAAAATTATTCTTTTATGGCATAATATAGATAATATTGGTATTTTAATCGGCTGAGGTGAAATCAAAAATTTGATTAGAAACATAAGTTCGTATATAATGTTTATAAATATCTTATGAATCTTATCTGGGGTAAAGGGGTGAAAAAAGTTGATTACCTATGTTGTTGGAGATTTGTTGAAAAGCCCGGCTCGTGTTCTTGTTAATACTGTTAATACTGTCGGAGTTATGGGAAAAGGGATTGCTAAAGATTTTAAGGTTATTTATCCCGAAATGTTTAGCCAATACCAAAATCTTTGTGAGAAAGAATTGTTTCATGTAGGTCAGCTTTGGTTATATAAAACGCCGCAGAAGTGGATTCTAAACTTTCCTACAAAAAAACATTGGAGGTCTAAATCGAAATTGAATATATTGAAGCGGGGCTAGAAAAATTTGTTCATACTTATATGGAGAAAGGTATTACATCCATTGCGTTTCCCATGTTGGGTTGTGGGAATGGAGGTCTCGATTGGGAAAATGAGGTAAGACCTTTAATGGAAAAATATCTTAAAAATTTGCCTATCGATATTTATATTCATTTGTATAGAAAAGACCCGTTTGAACCAGAGTATAGAAATATTAATAAGATAAAGAATTGGCTAAGAAGTGAACCCGAATCATTGGCATTTGTAGAGGTTTGGGAGGATATTCAGAACCTTGTCCGACAAAATGATTCTTATTTTACATTGAATAATAAAATTGGTTTTACTGTTTCTATAATTAGTCACCCTGAGGAAGGATTAGGTATCAAAACACAAGGCCGAATAGTTCATATCTATAAATCACAACTAGTGGCTCTTTGGCAACATATCCGCAGCTTTGGTTTTGTAATTCCTAGTAGTATGCCTAGTGGGATGGAAAAATATACTCCATTCATTA
Source organism: Caldibacillus thermoamylovorans (assembly GCF_000751775.1). GTDB lineage: Bacteria > Bacillota > Bacilli > Bacillales > Caldibacillaceae > Caldifermentibacillus > Caldifermentibacillus hisashii. The sequence goes on along the minus strand of NZ_CCRF01000096.1, from coordinate 27,055 downwards.
TTGCTATCCTTCATCATTTACCATATTTAAAACCGGTAATTATTTCAACTCAATATCAAGAAATGAACAAAGAATCAATTGGTTTACAGTATATTCCAGTTAATCATACAAAAAATCTCAATGTAGAAGAGGTTTATCTTGATGAATCAACAAATTAAACCTGACGCTCATCTTTTTGTTAATTATATAGATCAACTTATAAAAGAACCTTGGTTAGGACAATCAAGAAGATGGTGGCCAAAATTTGTTTACCATTTTACAAACATTGATAATGCAGTAAAAATTTTAGAAGACGGAAGGTTACTAAGTAGGGGGAAATTAAACAAGTTACAGGGCATGGTCTGATAACGCTAGTCCAAATGCAATTACATGCCCCTGTTATTGGTGGATGTTTACAGTTTAAATTATCCAATATAGATACAAATAATTTTAAAAAGGTTCTAACTGTTCCATGTTCTCCGTAGATATGTTGGGGATACCGCACGTGGTCCGGCGATAAAACCTTCATTTTTTTATCTTCTTGTTTTTGTCATAGTTAAAACAAATACATCCCTAATGTGAGAATCTGTCTTTAATATACAGGTTAGAATGTTCTGCTGATATTATTTGACGGTGGAACAGGAATAATTGCATATACTTTGGATGAAATGCTCCAGTGGATCACATAGACAGGTACCTTGGTCCAGTTAAGGGGGGTGACTTTGTTTGTCACTGTACGTTAATGTGCAAAAGTGAACAAAGACACAAGGACAGATACCTTGACCTAATTTTACTTTTAATTTGGAATAACGGGAAGGGGCTTGGTGACAAGGTACCTTCCCCCAAACACAAAAAGATGGGACGATGAACCTGTCCCCATGTCCCACTATACACTAACGTCATTCGATATTTTTAATTCTCGATTTTCCTCTATAGCATTCACTACAACTGCAGCGGAGGCATCACCCGTGATATTTACAGATGTCCGGATCATATCCAATAATCTATCAATTCCAGCAATGAGAGCAATACCTTCTACCGGAAGCCCTACGGAAGTAACGACCATCGTAAGCATAATCAAGCCAGCGCCAGGAACCCCTGCAGTACCGATTGAAGCAAGAGTGGCAGTTAATACAATTGTTAACTGTTGTACCAAAGAGAGATCATATCCGAAAAATTGTGCAATAAATAAAACACATACACCCTGATACAATGCGGTTCCGTCCATATTGACGGTGGCTCCCAATGGAAGAACAAAGCTGCTTACTTTTCTAGAAACACCGAGGTTCTCTTCTGTGTTTTTAATTGTTATTGGCAAAGTTCCCGAGCTGCTTGATGTGCTGAATGCGACTAAGCTAGCAGGTGCAATTCCTGTAAAAAATTTAAGTGGATTCATATTCGCAAATAGTTTAACTGATGTTGAATAGACTAATACGGCGTGAAGGATACAACCGAAATAAACGACTAATATCACCTTCATAAGTGGAAGAAGTACAGAAAGACCATACTCTCCAACAGTTGGTGCGATTAAACCGAAAACCCCAATTGGAGCCAGTTTCATTACAATGGCTGTAATTTTATACATGATTTCAGCAAATTCATTAAAAAAGTTATAAACCGTCTTTGCCTTATCTCCTAATATCGTAATGGCTGCACCGAGAAAAATGGCAAAGAAAATGATTTGCAACATATCCCCATTTACTAATGAGGCAATTGGATTCGTAGGGACGATATTTAATAAGGTGTCGATTATACTGGGGGCCTCGGTTGGTTCAACTTTCTCCACAGATGCATCAATATTGACACCTTTACCTGGGGAGAAAATATTGGCAAGAATTAATCCGATTGTTACTGCAATGGCCGTGGTTAACAAATAATAAACAAGTGTGATTCCACCCATTCGTCCAATTTTTTTAATGTCCCCAGTACCTGCAACGCCCACAACAAGGGAAGCCAGAACTAAAGGAACGATAATAAATTTGATCATACGTAAGAATAAATCGCCAAATGGTTTTACAACCTCAATCTTTGGCCCGACGATAGCACCAACAATAATAGCAAGTACAAAAGCAATTAAAATTTGCGAAAGTAATCCAATTCTCTTCATAAAAACCTCCTTTTGAGACATGGGGACAGGTTCCATAGCCATAAAGGCCACTGGGACAGGTTCCTCGACCCACTTCAGTTTATTCATTCTGGACAATAAACTAGCCCCTTGCCACTCGTTATTATTTGGGAAAATGAAGCTGTCCCTCTGTCCCTGTTAATTGTTACTGCCTTCACACTGCTCTAAAAAATATAAAATTTTATACATTACTTACTCCTTTTATATAAGAACTTACATAAATAGTCAATACAAATTTTCAAAATAAATAATAAAGGGAATTTTGTCGTATAAAATAATATTTAATAAATATAAAAAATATATGCTTACATTGAGTATAAATCCTATACTTGATCGTAGTTTAGAATTCAGTATTGATAACATTTTCTCACTTAAAACGCGAAGAAGTCTATTTATGTTATATTATATTACATATTTTTGTCAGATTTTAAAACATCCCCCTTGAATAAATAAGATTTTATATTATAATAGTATTCAAAAATAAAAAAATAAATTTGCTTTGATTAATTAAATGTTTATTCATATCATATAAATTTTTAAAATAAAATTGCGTTTATATAGATATTATTGCAAGGGGGGTAAAGAATGGAATATGAATTATATCCACTTGGGGAAGATGCGGTTTTGATTGAACTGGGAAAGGAAATTAATTTAGAGACACATCATTGGGTTCAGATGATAACCGGTTTGCTTGAGGATAATCCCCCGGAATGGATGATTGAATTTATTCCTGCATTTACGACTATCACTATTTTCTATGATCCTTTTAAAATAATAAAAGCTTTTAAAACCAATCAATTACCATATACATATGTTTGCCAGCAGATTAACTTTCTTTTTGAACAGTTCAATTTTGATAAATCTACACAACAGAGACTTGTTGAGATTCCGGTATGTTACGGTGGCGAATTGGGACCGGATTTGGATATAGTGGCTAGTGTAAATCAGTTGACACCGGAAGAAGTGATTCAAATCCATACATCGGGAGACTACATTGTTTATATGATCGGCTTTGCACCGGGTTTTCCATATATCGGAGGGATGTCTGAGAAAATTGCAGCACCAAGGAAAGAATCGCCCCGATTAAAGATTCCTGAACGGTCAGTTGGAATTGCCGGCATGCAAACGGGTATTTATCCGATTGAAACCCCTGGCGGATGGCAATTGATTGGTCGGACACCAATACGGTTATTTACGCCTGAAGCCAACCCGCCCAGTTTACTCAGGGCCGGTGACAAAATTAAGTTTACAGCAATTAGTTTTGAAGAATATCAAGCATTGGAGAAAAGAATCGGATGATTATTGTAAAAAAAGCCGGACTTCTTACTAGTATTCAAGATTTAGGAAGGCGAGGGTTTCAGAAATACGGTGTCATCGTTAGTGGGGCAATGGACAGATTAGCACATCGGGTAGCAAATTTGCTGGTCGGTAATGAGGAAGACCTTCCAACGATTGAAATCACCTTACTTGGTCCGACCATCGAATTTCAACAAGATTCCCTAATTGCAATTTGTGGTGGGGATCTTTCCGCAACAATAAATGGGAAACCAATCGGGTTATGGAGACCGATTTTAGTCAAAGCAAATAGTGAATTGAAATTTGGGGCATGTAAAACAGGATGCAGGGTCTATCTTGCAGTGGCAGGTGGTTTTACTGTGCCGACTGTTATGAATAGTAAATCGACTTATTTACGTGCGGGAATTGGCGGCTATGAGGGTCGGCCTTTACGAACGGGTGATCAATTGTCTGTTGGAAAAACAGGAGAGTTATCAAATCGGATAATGAATCAATTAAGTCGATTTTTTACAGAAGATATTGTTGAGGAAAAATGGCAGGTTAACCCTATGCGATTCTTTGAAATGAAAAGGGGGCAAGCCGTACGAGTCATCAAAGGTCGTCATTTCCATCTATTTTCAAAAGAAAGTCAAGATACTTTTTTTCAAAATGATTATACCATTTCCAATCAATCAGACCGGATGGGATACCGGTTAAAAGGTAAAGAATTAATATTATCCGAAAAAGAAGAAATGATTTCAGAAGCGGTTAATTTTGGAACGATTCAAGTACCGGCAGATGGGAACCCAATTATTCTTTTGGCAGACCGACAAACAACCGGCGGCTATCCAAAAATCGGGCAAGTAGCAAGTGTGGATTTAAGTATTTTAGCACAAGCAAAACCGGGCGATCGAATTCGATTCACTGAAATTTCTTTTGAAAAGGCCCAATTTCTTTACTTAAAAAGGGAAAGGAAAATTCATGAATTAAAACTAGGAATCTATTTGAAATACAGTTAGGAGGATGCGTTATGCATTTGGTTGATTTAAATTGCGATATGGGAGAAAGTTTCGGTGCATATCGAATGGGAAAAGATGAAGAAATTCTTGATTATGTGACAAGCGCAAATATTGCTTGTGGTTACCATGCAGGCGATCCGGCGACGATGAGAAAAACTGTTCAAATGGCACTTGAAAAAAATGTCGGCATTGGGGCCCATCCCGGTATGCCGGATTTAGTTGGTTTCGGGCGAAGAGAAATAAATATATCTCCCCAAGAAGCTTATGATTTGGTTATCTATCAAATGGGTGCTTTATATGGGTTTGTGAGATCGGAAGGGGGAAAAATTCAGCATGTGAAACCACATGGAGCACTTTTTAATATGGCAGCGAAAAGTGCACCATTATCAGAAGCAATTGCTGAAGCTGTTTATAAAGTGGATCCTGAATGCATTTTGTTCGGGTTGGCAGGAAGCGAGTTGGTAAAAGCCGGTAAAAAAATTGGGCTTCGGACAGCAAGTGAAGTATTTTCCGATCGTACGTATCAAAAAGATGGTTCGTTAACATCAAGACGAGAAGAAAATGCACTTATCAAGGATCATAAGATTGCCGTAAATCAAGTAATTCGCATGGTAAAAGAGGGAAAAGTCAAGTCGGTGCAAGGCGAAGATGTTGTCATTCAGGCAGATACCATCTGTATTCACGGTGATGGTTTACATGCCCTTGAATTTGCCCAATATATCTCAAATGCTTTACGTGAAGCTGGAATTACAATTGCCAAAATTGGTGACTTTTTAAGATAAAGTGAAACTTCCATTAGTGGGGGAATTGTCCCCCGCTGATGATTAGTTGAACCAATCGGGCACTTTTCTTCCTTTTTTACATCTTTGATTTTTCTTAAGCCTCAGACGGAGGATTTAGTGACCGTTTGTGCGGGATAAAATGAAACTTCCATCAGTGGGGGGATTATTCTCCCACTGATGATTAGTTGAACAAAACGGACGCAGCGGGCAGCCCGATCCCCACCTACCTTCTATGTAAACTCAGAAACCTGAGGTGGGGTCTTACTGTTCGATGTGGGATAAAAGATGAAGGCGGGAATAAAGATGGGAAAACAAGAGTCTAATAGGTCAATACTTTTAGGTGCAGCCTTTTTAATGGCTACTTCTGCAATCGGGCCGGGATTTTTAACACAAACAACTACATTTACAGAACAACTCGCAGCAAGTTTCGGTTTTGTTATTTTAGTTTCCATTATCATTGATATTGGTGCGCAAATGAATATTTGGCGGATTATTGCAGTATCCGAAAAACGCGCACAAGATATTGCGAACGATGTCTTGCCGGGGGTGGGTTATTTTCTGGCGCTGTTAATTGTAATGGGCGGTCTAGCCTTTAATATTGGGAACGTTGGTGGTGCAGGCTTAGGGTTAAATGTTCTATTTGGCATTTCACCGGAATTAGGTGCACTTTTAAGCGGAATTTTTGCGATAGGAATTTTTCTAATTAAAGAAGCAGGAAAAGCGATGGATCGTTTCGCACAAATTGCCGGTTTCGTTATGATTGGACTCACGATTTATGTCATGTTTACAGCTAAGCCGCCATATGGTGAAGCGGTAATGAAAACCTTTATTCCGGATGACATAAGTTATCTTGCTATTGTTACTTTAGTAGGTGGTACTGTTGGCGGTTATATTACTTTTGCCGGGGGACATCGATTAATTGATGCAGGGATTAAAGGGAAAGAGGCGATTCCACAAGTGACGAAAAGTGCAGTAAGTGCCATTGGAATCGCATCTATTATGAGAATTTTCTTATTCTTGGCTGCCTTTGGTGTTGTTGCACAAGGTTTTGCCCTTGATCCTAGTAATCCCGCTGCTTCGGTATTCCAAATTGCTGCAGGTACGGTTGGATATAAAATATTTGGAATCATTATGTGGGCAGCTGCTGTTACATCTGTTGTCGGTGCTGCTTATACATCTGTTTCATTTATTCGAACTTTTAATCCTTTTATTGATAAAAATTACCAATGGTTTATTGTTGGTTTTATTGCAATATCCACAATCGTATTTGTTTCCATAGGTCAACCGGCCAAAATTTTAGTTCTTGTTGGTTCGTTAAATGGATTAATCTTACCAATCGCATTGGGTGTTATGCTTATTGCGGCATATAGAAAGAAAATTGTTGGTGATTATAAACATCCGTTATGGATGACAATTTTTGGCATTATCATCGTTATCACCATGGCTGCTATGGGTATTTATTCATTATTAAATGGAATTCCGCAATTATTTAAATAAAGGAGAGATGAATGTGTCAAATCCAGCACACTTCAGTCCGGCTGAGGCTCGTAAATTAATACGTGAAAAAAATTGGGTAAAACCGACTTCAGGTGTCGCAAATGGCTATATTCAGGCAAATCTGGCCGTATTGCCGAAAGAATTAGCATTTGACTTTTTATTGTTTTGTCAAAGAAATCCGAAGCCTTGTCCTATCATTGATGTGATTGAGCCAGGAGATGTTGCTCCACAGGTTGCAGCTCCATCGGCCAATGTTAAAACAGATATACCTAAATATCGAGTCTATAAAAAAGGGGAATTTGTTGAAGAAACGACGGATGTAACAGAAATTTGGGATGAGAACATGGTTGGGTTTTTAATTGGTTGTAGTTTCACTTTTGAAGAAGCGCTTTTGAAAAATGAAGTGCCCATTCGTCATATTGAGGAAAATTGTAATGTTCCTATGTATATTACCAATATTCCATGCGTTAAGGCAGGAATTTTCGAAGGACCAATGGTTGTCAGTATGCGGCCGATGACAGAAAAACAAGCAATTCGTGCAGTGCAACTGACAAGCCGCTTCCCGTCTGTACATGGTGCACCTGTACATATTGGTAATCCGGAAGTAATCGGTATTAAAGATATTCACAACCCGGATTTCGGTGATTCAGTCACAATTAAAGAGAGAGAAGTTCCGGTGTTTTGGGCATGCGGAGTTACCCCTCAAGCAGTTGCTATGCATGTAAAGCCGGAAATCATGATTACACATGCACCCGGGCATATGTTTATCACAGACTTGAAAAATGAACAGTTTGCGATTTTATAAGAATGGAAGGAAATTTTTCACTAAGGAAATTGCTTTTCTATAAAAAATGTTTTTATCAGAGATTTTGGTCCACCGATTATTGCTGTTGTTATGAAAAAATAAAGCAGAGGTTATTAAATGGTTACCACCCAAAAAGCCCATTTTTCAAGAACACACGCTCAAATAACAATATATTGTGTCTTAATAAAGAACAATAACACTATATTTGGTGGAAATATTTCTATAAAACCTTTTTGGGTGCTAATCATTAAATAAAAAATGGAAGAAATTTCAGCATTGTATGCTGGTTGCTGAAAAATTTTTGTTAAAGTGTAAGCTGATTTAATAATTCAAGCACAATAAAACAGGGACTTTGCTATGAAAGCCCCTGTTATTGGTGGACGTTTACAATTTGAAAATAATCAGGGGTTACTTAAATCTTCAACAAGGCAAGTCAGCTGTTATGTTTGTTTGCAAATTATTCCATATGACTGATTGTTTCTTGAACTTGAGAAATTTTTGATATGTAACTTTTAACTTTCTTCATAAAAATCACTATCTAATAAAAGATCAGCTAATTTTTTACTAGTAATATATTTTGAAAAATTAACAGTAGGAAGTATAACTGGTTGGTGTTTGCTTTTACTGGTCAAGTCAGTTAATACAGACCTTAAGTAAGGGAATAAAATAGCACTTCCATTAATTAGCTTAAATTTTTGTAAGTCCTCTATACCGTATTTTCCAGCTTCATCTTCTTTAAATGCATAAAAACCTCTTATAATTACCTCTGCTTTAAAAGGTAAGGGATTTTCCTTGTCACCATCAATTCTAACGCCAAAAATAATATTAAAGAAAGAATTGTCCTCCTTTTTTTCAACTAATTTAATGAAAAATTTTGGAGTAATTTCTGAGTAGTTGTTTGAATGCTCATTATTAATATTCCTCTCATACTGCATTCGATCTACTTGAAAACCGTTAAAAGATATAATACCTTGGACAATTTCCATTTTGAACACCTCTAGTTAAGCAGCTGTATTCGTACCTATATTTTTGTCAATAACATAATCGCTTTCAATATTATCGGTTAAGTAAAAACCAATTTCCGTATTTTCCCAAACCATTTTTTCAATTTCAGGGTTTTTAGACCAATTTTGATTATTTATAAAGGAAATACCAATTGTTTCAATAAATTTTTCTTTTGAAAGTTCAATTATTTCTCCATTTGAATGACGGATACGGGGATAAAGTTGATTCTCATTATACTCTATACCATATCTTTCAGCAGCAGCTTTAACAATTTCCTTTATATCTTTTTCCATTTTTATTACTCCTTTTGGATTATTTAACCTTAAAAATAAATTGTACTAGGATATATATATTCATTATCAGGATATTCAACTTCCATAATTTTAATACATTTATTGTTTCGTACACATATTTGTTTTTCTTTATATTTAACATCAATAGGGAATATTTTTTTATCAAATTGAACAGGGTTTACAGCACCATAACTTGGCTTGTGTGCATGCTCAAAGGTCTTTATTATAATATTCCAATTATAAATTTCAGCTAATACATCTATGATTAAACATAAGTTTTTATGTTTGTCATCAGTAAAGGTTAATGGTTTAAAATAATCGTACATTTCATTAATACATTTATAAAAATCATTAATATCTTCAGGATCATCTAAGTCAAGAATATTTTCCCTGTTTTCTCCAATATTTACATGGATTATTGCAAGTTTATTCCCTATTTCCTTTTTTAGGTAGTCGGTAGCAGCATTTTTACTTATGAACCAGAATGCAAGTTTTTTATTAGTATAAAAATAACTCCCCTGTCCTAACCAGTGATTATCTCGCTTTTGTGGATTAAATCCGTTTCTAAGAATGTCATTAACTAAATTTGCAAAGGTCCCATGATATCCATCTAGCTTTACAACCATTTTATACATCCTTATTCATATTATAATAGAAGTCAGTATAACCTAATTAAAAAGACATCTAGTTTCTTAATTAAATTTGAACATCAAAACCTTTAATTCATTATAAGCCATTATGAACAACTTTTAAAGAGATTTGTATATACACTTTAAGAATATTGGCTAAAATTATTCGCCATAGCATTTATCGGAGGGTTAGCACCTGTGGTAGTCAAAACTAATTATAATCTTAAGAGGTACAACCTAGGACTTCCGATTAATTATTAAATAAACGGACGATGAACCTAGTCCATACTTCCCCAGAAAAATAGTATGGAATTTATCCGATTTTGCTATAATTAATTTGAGGTGGAAAATATGCAGTTTCAGGAACGGATCCAGAAATACGAATATAAGTTAAATGATACAGATGACCAAATTATTGAATATATAATAAATCACAAACAAGAAATTACAAATATTTCGATTCAAACATTGGCAAGCAGGTTGTATACGGTTCCAAATACGATTGTACGCTTATCCAAAATTTCCAAATTAACCTAAAACGTAATCAAGTTAAGACTTTTCTTATTAAGTGAAAGATAAGAAACTTGACCTACTCGAGTTAACTCGAGTAGGTCTCTGTCGTTTTTTCTAAGTTACTATCCTAATCAATTTGAGTGTTCTATTATGGATCTGCCATATAATGATTCCTTTAGTATCGATTGATTTGTCCATTGCTACTGATAAAAACAACTGACTATTGAATTGTTCTTACAATTTTAGTTTGTCAAGATCAGATAAGTTTAAAATAAGCCATTATTTTCATAAGCTAGATTGTAAGGAAAACAAAAGTGGCTACAACATGAAACCTCAGTTGCAAATTGCCTAACTAAGACACGAAACAACTATTGGCATAATGTTTTTACTAATTTATTCCTCCCTTTCTATAAGTGATGGCAGAGGACGATAGTCTATTCCTTACTTAAAATTCAAATGAATTATTGCTTTCAACCCAATTTTGTTTTATAACTAAACAAATTTTGGTTTAAATGAAAACGTTTTCTACGTAAAAATATAATAAACTACAAATAAGGAGGCTGAGAAATTTGGTGTTAACTGACAGGGCTGCTGTTGTTTTGCAAACCATTATGTCGAATCGGTTAATTACATTGGAACAATTAGTGGCGAAATTGGGTTATACCAATAGACAAATAAGCTACGATCTTCAAAAAATTAATGAATGGCTTAAGGAGCAACAATTACCGCCAATACAAAAATCAACAAATTTAGGACTTGAGGTGGTTGACACCTACCGGAACCAAATTTTGGAATCATTACCCGAAATTAATATGAATACTTTCATTCCATCTCAAGAAGACAGACTAAAGTTAATATATTTGCAATTATTTATAAAACAAGAATTTATATCAGTAAATCATATAACAAGCCAAATAAAAGTGAGTAGAAATACTGTTATAACTGATATTCAATCGTTGAAGGAAGTATTGGCAAGCAATCAGGTAAAACTTACTTATAACAGAAGTCAAGGATATAACTTAATTGGTAAAGAATTAACAATTAGATCATTGGCTTATAAATATATATCAAATCTGTTGAAACTACCAAATGGTCTGAAATTGTTAGAGGAAATTTATAAAGTTCAACGACAGAAAAATGACTTTCAAGTTTCTTATCAAGTTATTTTTAAGAAAATCCATATAATTGAAAAACAACTAGAAATTTCTTTTGTTGAAGATCAAATAAAGGAGTTAGCTTTATTTTTCTTATTCCTAAAATTACGAGTAAAATCAGGATTTACATGCAGTATTGATGATGAAATTAAGTCAATTATTAAAGATAGCAATATTTTCGATTATTCTAAGGAAATCATTAATACACTGAGAATTCCTGCTTATGAAGATGAATCCGTATATATATCAATGCATTTTCTTGGTCTTAATACTTACTATGACCCAAATCAATTTAATTCATTGGAAAATAAAGAGTTATTAACTGTCATTCACATGATTTTAGATAAGTTTGAAAAATATGCATGTATTACATTTAATGATAGAGATAATTTAGTAAACTCCTTATACATGCATATCAGACCGGTTTATTATAGAAACCTTTTTAATATTAATCTCACAAATCCGTTTTTGGACAAAATTAAGCAGGAATATCATGAATTATATATTCTAGTGAAAAAAGCAATATCTCCCCTTGAAAAATATCTAGGAACCTCACTGCCTGAAGATGAGATTGGTTATATTACATTACATTTTGGAGGTTATTTAAAAAAAGAAAATCTAACATTTAGAAGAAAACGATGCGTTATCATTTGCCCGAATGGGGTTGCTACATCAAATATGCTAAAAAAACAAATTGACCAAATTATACCGGAAATTGAGGTAGTCAAAGTACTTTCGCCAAGACAATTTAAAGAAGAAATGGATGTTGACCTTGTAATTACTACAAAACCTATCAAAACAAGAAAGCCAAATATTATTGTATCGCCTATCCTCACATCTATTGATAAAGCAAGGATCATTAAAGAAGTTAATTATCTACTTTATAACAAAGGCACAATCCTACCGAAAGCAACGGATTTATTGAAAGTAATAAAAAAATATTCAACTGTTAATGACGAGCAGCAGCTACTCGTTGAACTAACCAATTTACTTACAGTAAGCACAGTTAAAGAATTAGGGAGGGTAAAACCTGTGTTAAGCCAACTAATCACAAAAGAAACAATACAGATTCGGAATTATGTAGATACATGGGAAGAAGCAATTCGAATAGCTTCTGTTCCATTACTAAAGCAGAAAAAGATTGAAAAAAGATATATCGATGCCATGATTAATAATATTAAAAAAATCGGTCCTTATATTGTTTTGACTCCAAAGGTTGCCATTCCTCATGCAAGGCCTGAAGAGGGTGTTATTGACATTGGGATGAGCTTACTTAAACTAAATAAACCGGTTTCTTTTTCCAATGGAGATCCTACAAAAGATGTCAGTCTTATTGTTATTATTGCTGCTATCGATAATGACCTTCATTTGAAAGCACTTAGTCAGTTATCTGCAATGTTAGAAGATGAATCCACAGTTGAACAATTAATACAAGAGAGTACAGTGGATGGCATCCTTCAATACATTTACAAGTATAGTAATGAAAAAGGAGGTGAATAACGCATGTTAGACATTATTACTGTTTGTGGAAACGGGATTGGAAGCAGCCTTATGCTAAAAATGAAAATTGAAGAAATTTGTAAAGAAAATGGAATCCCAGCTACAGTCCAATCCTGTGATTTTAATGCAGCATTAAGTCAAAAATGTGATTTATTTGTAACTGTTAAAGAACTTGCAGATCAATTCCCGGCAGATCGAAAAGTTGCAGTTATCCGTAGCTATATTAATAAGAAAAAAATTCAAGAAGACATTCTAGAGATACTAAAAGAATTGAATAATCAAGAAAAATAAAGGAGGTCATATGATATGGAAATTTTAACATCAATTTTGGGATTTTTACGTGATGTATTTTCCGAACCTGCTTTGCTGATGGGTTTAGTTGCATTCGTTGGCTTAATTGCTCTTAAAAGTCCCGGTCATAAAATTTTAACTGGAACTCTTGGCCCAATACTCGGTTATTTAATGCTTAGTGCCGGGGCTAACGTTATCACTACAAACCTAGATCCATTAGGGAAAATGATTGAACATGGCTTCAATATTAAAGGTGTTATTCCAAATAACGAAGCGGTTGTTGCAGTTGCTCAGGATATTTTAGGTGTAGAAACGATGTCTATTTTAGTTCTGGGACTGGTAATAAATATTATTATTGCTCGCTTTACAAAATATAAATATGTATTTTTAACAGGGCATCATAGTTTCTTTATGGCATGTTTATTATCAGCAGTTTTAGGCGCATCCGGTTTAAAAGGGACATTACTTGTTATTATTGGTGGCTTTCTGTTAGGTGCCTGGAGTGCAATTTCCCCAGCAATTGGGCAAAAATATACACTAAAAGTTACTGATGGCGATGAAATAGCAATGGGTCATTTTGGTAGTTTAGGATATTACTTGTCTGCTTGGGTAGGCTCAAAAGTTGGCAATCCAAAAGACTCAACTGAAAATATCAAAATAGCTGAAAAATGGGGTTTTCTAAGAAATACAACGATAGCAACAGCAATTACTATGATTTTCTTCTATCTATTATCAGCAATCGTCGCAGGGCCTGATTTTGTATCAACACTATCTGGTGGAAAGTCCCCATGGGTGTTTGCTATTCTAGCAGGTTTACAGTTCGCGGTTGGTGTTGCAGTCGTTTATGCTGGGGTTCGTATGATTTTAGCAGATCTTATTCCAGCTTTCCAAGGTATCGCAACAAAAATAATTCCAAATGCTGTACCTGCAGTCGATTGTGCTGTATTTTTTCCTTATGCTCAAACAGCTGTAATTATTGGTTTCGTCTTTAGTTTCATTGGTGGAGTAATAGGAATGGTTATTTTAGGATTAGTTGGTGGCGTACTTATTATCCCAGGATTGGTACCTCATTTTTTCTGTGGGGCAACAGCTGGAATTTATGGAAATGCAACTGGTGGAAGACGTGGGGCTATATTTGGATCATTTGTAAACGGTTTAGCAATTACCTTCTTACCTGCATTACTTCTACCAGTATTAGGAGAGCTAGGTTTTGCAAATACGACATTTGGAGATTTTGACTTTGCCTTACTTGGTATTATCTTAGGGCAAACAGGAAATGTTTTGAATATGACTGGTATTATCGCTATTGTAATTGCAGTTTTAATAGCATTGATTGTTCCTAGTTTCTTTAAAACCAAATCTGCTGCATTGAATAATTATGATTCTCAAAATCATTCAAGTTAAAGAGGTGTGAAGGTTGAAAGATTTAAAAATAAAACTTTTTGCAGACGGCGCAGTACTTGAGGAAATGATTTCTGCTTATAAAGAGGGGGTTGTTAAGGGATTTACAACAAATCCTAGTTTGATGAAAAAAGCCGGTATAACCGATTATGTTAGTTTTGCAAAAGAGGTAATTACTCATATTCCTGATTTACCGATATCTTTTGAGGTGTTCACAGATAATTTTGACCAAATGATAAGGGAAGCAGAAGAAATAGCCAGCTGGGGAGATAACGTCTATGTTAAGATTCCCATTACGAACTCATATGGGGAATTGTCGATACCATTAATAAAAGACCTATCGAAAAAAGCAGTAAAATTAAACGTAACTGCAATACTAACGTTAGAACAAGTACAACAAGTAGTCGATGCCTTTGCGCCAGGAACTCATAATATAGTCTCAGTTTTCGCTGGAAGGATTGCCGACACTGGAATAGATCCAATTCCTACAATGAAAAAGGCAGCAGAAATCTGTCATCAAAAACCAAACACAGAATTACTTTGGGCAAGTTCTAGAGAATTACTGAACATCTTTCAAGCAGAAGAATGTAATTGTGATATTATTACATGTACACCCGATATACTAAGGAAACTATCTAATGTTGGAAAAGATTTAACACAACTTTCATTAGAAACTGTCCAGATGTTCAGTAAAGATAGTAAAGATCTCGGATTTTCTATATTATAATAAAATGTAAGTATACCGAAGTAAAAAATGGGACTGACCTTGCAATGAAGAACTTTTAAATTGTTGAGATCAGTCCCTTATAAAATTTTAGCGGGTAGGTGATAGTTTACATTGTACTTTGAACATTAGGATGACATCATAATATAATAATTTTTGTAATTTTCTCGAATAATTGCCTTGAATTTTATTAAATCTGATAGAAAGCACTTGGGAATCCTATTTAATGCTTGTTTCGTTGCTAACATTATTGCTAGGATTTCTCGAGTGCTTTTCTTACTTATGCATTATTCACTAAAAGTGGTGGTGAATCAAAATACCTATTTTTAACTAATTAGAAATGATTTTTTCACAAAACTTTTTTATATTTTCAGTCATTTATTTATAATTATACTAACATTGTTTGATAAAGACTGGTTACTCTAAAAAACTAAAATAAATAACTTCACCAATTTTGGTGAAATTTTTTGGTCTTTAAGAAGGAATATGAGGATTCTATAATATAGTTGTAAACGATTTCTTCGGAAACTACATGTAGAGTGGAGAAAGTTTTATGTTAACTGAAAGAGAGTATAAAATTTTAATGAAGCTTCTTAAATTTAATCAACCTATAAGAATAAAAGATTTATCTAAGGAATTTAATGTTAGTCCTAGAATGATCAAATATGATCTTGACCATATTAAAGATTGGCTTGCAAAGTATGAACTACAAATATTATCACAAACAAATAAGGGATTATGGATAGAACCGGATGAGGACAAGAAAAAGATCGTTATTAAAGAATTAATCGGAAATGAATCTTGGAATCGCATTCCAGATCAAAATTTCCGAATAAAGAAAATTGTAATGACGATGCTCCAAAAGGATGATTATACTACAGCTGCAAGTTTATCTGAAATCCTTGAAGTTAGCAGGAATACTATTTTAAGTGATATGAATTTGGTAGAAGAGTTCGTTTCTCCCTGGGAAATTCGGTTAGAGAGAAAGAAACGGATTGGATATAGACTATTTGGAGAAGAGCTTCATTTACGTTTATTGATAGAAAATCTAATTTTGTCAAATATGTCAAACTACGAAATATATCAGATCATGAGCAGTATTTCCAATAAGGAGGAAAGGAATTACACGATTTATTCTATAGATGGGACTTTGCTTTCAGTATTCCGAATAGCCGAGGAGAAACTTAGTGAATTATACCATCCTAGTGTAATAAAAATTCTCCATCAGTCAGACATATTAACTCTATTAATTAGAATCACTATTTCTGTTACTCGTTTAAACCAAGGAAAAACGATTAAAAGTTACCGTGTTTTAAAAGATAATCAATATACAGATGATGTATCTAGATTTATTTTAAATTTTATGAAAAGTGTTTTTAAAACTGTTGACCTTCCAATATTGGAGGATGAGTTCTTATATCTTTCAGGCGAATTTGCCAATGGAAGAAGAATTGATCTTTTGAATGCTACGCAAAAAATTATTGAAGAAGTAAGTCATAAAGCAGGGATTGACTTTAAACGGGATACAAAGCTTTTTAGTAATTTATACGCCCATTTATCTTTACGGTTTCAAAGAGGATTATTTAACATGACAGAGTCGAATCCATTTGCTGAAGAAATAAAACAAAATTACGCGGATTTGTTTGAAAGTGTATCCTTAGCATGTGAGAAGTATCTTGGTATGGACAAAATTGTAAACAAAAATGAGTTTATATCCTTTATTACTTTACATTTTCTAACTTCTTTAGAGAACACCTTTAATAAGAAAGAAAGGGTAAGAGCTGTTTATGTTTGTGCAACAGGTAAAGGAGTTGCGAGACTTATAAAAAGTCGAGTTGAAAAGGAAATACATGATATCGATATTGTCGCATATTGTTCCATCATGGAAGTTGAAGAAATATGTAAAAAGAGAGAAGTAGATCTGATTATTAGTGTATTTCCAATTAAGTCAAGAATACCTGTTATTGTAATGGAGGCCATTCCCACAAAAAAGGATATAGATACAATTAAAGAAAAAGTTTATGAAATATTGGAAAACAGACCAAAAAGTATACAAAGAATAGCCTGGAAAGAAGAAGAAAAAAATGATGAAGATAGTGAAAGTATAAGTCTTGAAATCATTCTCAAAGGTTTTGAAGTGATACAAGAAGTTCAATCAAATTTTGCACATCGAATTAAAGATGATAGATTACAAGCACTTCACCTTCACATTTTTTTAATGGTTCATCGTTATTTTTTTGAAAAGCAATATGATGATTTCTTATATACGTCACATCAGGTGACTGAGAAGAATAAACAGGATTTACAGTTATTTAAGAATATCCTAGAAAGTAAAGATTTACATGTAAACGATTCTGAGTTAATTGCCTTATTACAATACTTAAATTAGTGGAAGGTGCATGGAATGAACAATTATAAGATTATTGAAAATGGCTATGTTATAGATCCTGAAAGAGAGGTGATTGAGAAAAAAAATATAGGGATCATCAACGGAAAACTTGTTGATCCTCAAACTATCATTCAAGAAAGTGCAGATAACTATGAACGTATCAATGCAGAAGGTTGTTATGTAGCACCAGGTTTTATCGATTTACATGTTCACGTTTTTAAAGATAGGACAAGCTTAGGAATAGAGGCTGATTTAGTGGGCGTTGAACAAGGTGTGACGACAATTGTTGATGCAGGTAGTTCTGGCTATGAGAACTATAAGCAGTTTAAAGAGTTGATTGTTAAAAATAGTAAAACGGAAATTTTATCATTTTTAAATATATCTCGGAAAGGATTATGTGAGGGCATATCCGAACTTGAAAATCCAAATAACTTAATGACTTTTGAAGAAGCAGAAAAAATATTTACAAGTGAAAAAAATATTGTCGGACTAAAAGCAAGAATGAGTAGCTCAGTTGTTAAGGAACAAGGTATTGCTCCTCTTCAATATGCTCGAAAATTAGCTGACCAACTTGAGGTACCGATTATGGTACATATTGGGAACCCTCCTCCATATTTAAATGAAGTATTCCCTTTATTGCAAAAAGGTGACATCGTTACACATGCATTTCATGGGAAAAAACATGGGATTTTAAAAGAAGACAATACGATGATACCAGAAGCCTTAGAAGCGCTTGAACGTGGAGTACTTTTTGATGTAGGTCATGGTACGGCCAGTTTCAGTTATCGGACGATTACAAGGTTTAAAGAAAGGTATTCGTGCCCTTTTACAATTAGTACCGATATATATATTGATAATTATGTTAAACCCGTAGGCAGTTTAATGAAAACTATGTCTAAACTCCTTTCTATCGGTTATTCATTAAATGATGTTGTGAAATCAGTAACAAGTAGAGCGGCAAAAGCGATTGGCTTGGCTGAACAAGGTACATTAAAGCTGGGTACTCGAGCTGATTTAACTATTTTTACCATTGCTGAAAGAGAAGAGGATTTAGTTGATTCTGAAGGAGAAATAATGAAAGTTAGAAGAGTTCTTCAACCTAGAATGACAGTAAAAGATGGAGAGGTTGTTTATTCAGAATGATTGCGGAAGAAATTAGGAAAGTAATAGAGAATAGCAGTGATTCCAGTACATGCGAAAAGATAATTTTAGAAGTAAAAGAATTATTAAAACAAGCCAACATTCAGATGACAGATGCCCAATGGTTATCTTTAGTTTCTCATTTATCAGGAATGGTTTATCGATCTACCCATAAAAAATTAATTGATCCAATTGATAAGGAATTATTTAATGAAGTTTCTTCTGATTCCATAAAATTAGCAGAAAAGGTTTGCAACTTATTTAATGATCTACATGAGGATGAAAAATATCTTTTGTCGATACATTTTGAATCAGCAAGATTAAAAAATTAAAAGAAGGAGGCAATATCATGAGTAAAATTGTTGTTGTAATTGGAGATCGTTTAGGAAAAGGACAGAATGTAGCAAAAGGTGTAGAAGCGGCTGGTGGTAAAGCGATTGTTATACCAGGTATTGGGGCTGATATGAAACTAGGAGATGTAATGAAACAAGAAAATGCAGATATTGGTATTTCCTTCTGTGGAAGTGGTGGTGCCGGGGCAATTATGGCACAAACTAAATATGGATATCCATGTCAATACGGTATGCGTTCTATTGACGAAGGTATTACCGCAATTCGTCAAGGAAAACGAGTACTGGGTTTTGGGTTTATGGATATTGAAGATTTAGGGAGAAAAATTACAGAAGAGTATATAAAAATAAAAGGATGATAAAATTATGAAAAAAACATTCCAATCCACTTTAAGGATTGAAGGTTTTGGAATTTCAAAGGAACTGGCAATAAATTCTGCTTTAGGGACAATTCAAAAAAAGGTAATGGAACAGTATAAAGGTATAATTCTAAGGATAGAGCCTATAGATATTAGAATAATAAGTGCAAATGAAACAATTTATACTGAGAGATTTCTATTCTTCTTATTCCCTAGAAAAAGAAAAAAGTACAAAGTTGTACTAGATATTGATGTAAATATTTTTATGTTGAATGTTGATGAAATACCTTTTGAGTCAGCAGAATTACCAGATAATATTCGAAATGCAGTTCTAGGAAATGAAATTAAATAGGTGGTGTGTATATGGAATTTATGATAATTCTTATAAAGTCAGCTATTATTGGGGCGCTAGTGGGGGTTGGAGCAGGAGCGGGTGCAGCTAGAATGTTTCATGCTCCAACCGTTCAAGGTATGGGTGCATTCCGTACGCTTGGTGAATTAAACGCATGTGCTGGAGATGCTGCATCGCACTTTTCATTCGGCTTAGGTTTCTTCTTTAATGCATGGGCATCATCTGTCGGAGCGGGTGCATTTACACAAGATGTCGATCATCGGATTATACCGAACTGGGCTGCGGCAGTACTACTAAGAAAGGGGAAGAAACCGGAGGAAACCCTTCACGATCCAAAGAAAATGGGAATAGCCGGTGGAATCATTGGTGTAATTATTGTAGTTTTTCTAAACTCTACTGCTTCAGCTATTCCAGAATCATTACAAGCCATTGCAGTTAAAGTGTTAGTACCTGCAGCAAATCTATTAATTAATCCTGTTATGCCTGTCATATTCTGGCTTGCCGCATTAGATGCTGGTAAACGTTCAGGAATATGGGGAACAATTTTTGGTGGTTTAGCTCATATAATTATGGGAAATGCGGTCCCCGGCGTTGTCCTAGGTATATTAATTGGTAAAGGGGTAGATGATGGCGGGTGGACAAAAATTACCAAAAACCTATTAACAGCTGTAATTTTATTATTTGCATTGAGTGCATTTTTCCGTGGCTTTGATATTAATTTAATTAAGAGTTTTCATTTAGATGTTCCAACTTGGTTGATAAATATTCATGAAATGCTTGGACAAGAGGTGAAATAAAGATGAGTGAAAATATTAATATAACGAATAGTGAAATAAACATGAAAAACTTTTGGTATGCTGATTGGTCATTTCCTATCTTTGTATCGCTATTGTCAGCAGGTGTCTTTGCTGGGACTCATATGTATTATGTATATCATATTGGTGCATTTAATGATGTAGCAATTGTCGCGATGCTACAGGCAGGGATGGAAGGTGCCGGATATGGGGCAGCTGCTGCATTTGGTGCAAGTTTTCTATTCGCCCGAATATTAGAAGGATCGCTCATAGGGATTCTTGATATTGGTGGTTCAATTCAGACAGGATTAGGTATTGGCGTTCCTGCATTGCTACTAGGTGCAGGTATTACAGCTCCAATAGAATCATTTGTACTTTCATTACTGACTGGAGCACTATTAGGTATAATAATAGGTTATGTCATAATTGGTCTTCGTAAATTTACGGTTGGAAGGTCAAATTCCACATTCGGTGCAGATATTATGATGGGTGCAGGGAATTCATCCGGCCGTTTTCTTGGACCATTAATCATTATTTCTGCAGCTAGTGCTTCGATTCCGGTTGGTATTGGTTCTATTATAGGAGCTGCATTATTCTATGCATGGAAAAAACCAATAGCTGGTGGTGCTATCTTAGGTGCAATGATATTAGGTGCTTTCTTTCCGATTGAATTATAAAAGAGGTGTTTTGAAGTGGGAATATTTAAAGAACTGGGTTTACGAGAAATAATAAATGCAAGTGGAAAAATGACTGCTTTAGGTGCATCAGCTGTTGAAGAGCAAGTCGGACTTGCATTAAAAGAGGCATCACAAGACTATGTTGATATAGATGAATTGATGGAATACACAGGAAAAGTCATCGCAAAAGTAACAGGAGCAGAAGATGGTTGTCCTACTTGTGGTGCTTCTGCAGGAATAGCAATTTCTACAGCAGCTGTTATTGCCGGAACAAAATTATCATTAATTGAAAGAATCCCTGATACAGAAGGTTTAAAAAATGAGGTTATAGTACAAAAAGGGCATTTAGTTAATTTTGGAGCTAGTATCGGTCAAATGATTCGTATTGGTGGAGGAAAAGTGGTTGAGGTTGGCCAAGCCAATAAAGTTGAAAAAGATCATATAGAGCAAGCAATTAACGATCACACTGCTGCATTATTATATGTTAAGTCACATCACACAGTTCAAAAGGGAATGCAGTCGATTACTGCTATGATGGAAGTTGCACATAAGCATGGTTTGCCATTTATTATTGATGCTGCAGCTGAAGAAGATTTCCAAAAATATATAAAAATGGGTGCGGATATTGTTATATACAGTGGAGGAAAAGCACTTGAAGGTCCAACTTCTGGATTTATTTGTGGTAAAAAAGAGTTAATGGAGGCTTGTCGTAAGCAGTATAAAGGTGTTGGTCGCCCAATGAAAATAGGCAAGGAAGGAATGGCTGGTCTTATAACTGCTCTCAAATTAATTGAAAATAAATCAAGTAAACCAGAAAAGCAAATTGAGAGAATGACTAACTTATGCAATAAACTTGGAAAACTACAGGGTCTCACTTGTTCCATTAAACAGGACGAAGCTGGAAGGGAAATTTATCGAGCACAAATTCATATTAACGAAGATATAACAGGAATTTCAGCAGAAGAACTTTTACACAAACTTGAAGCTGGCAATCCAGCAATTTATTTAAGGCATCACTATGTAAATGTTGGTATCTTATCTGTTGATCCACGGCCGCTGTTAGAAGGACAAGAAGATATTATTGCTGATAAGATTATTGACATTTTACAGGGAGGAAATAAATAATGGATGGAAAACAAAAAGTGATATTTAATGTATTAGCTAAAGATGCAGAAAATGCAAAAGAACTTATTGAAGTTGCAGGAGATCGTATATTCGTAGGTGTTATGGTGAAAAATTTTGCTACTGAAGAAGATGCAATTCAACATGTACAATATTTGAAAAATATTGGCGTACCAGTGTCAGTTGGACTAGGTGCAGCTGATCCAAATATGTGGCAAAGGGTTGCAAATGTTTCTGCAAAGACAAGACCAGTTCACATCAACCAAGTGTTTAGCGCAGCAGGTTATACCCTTGGAAGAATGGAAGAATTGGGAGAAACTCCAATTATTAATGGGGTTATTGAGCCTTCCGGAACTCCGGGTGAAGTATATATTTCGACTGGTCCTGCAAGTTCAGCAAATAAAGAAAAGGTTTCATGTGATTTGGCTGCAAAAATGTTAGCTGAAGTTGGCATACAATCAATAAAATTTTATCCAATCCAAGGTGAGAAACATCTTGATGAAGTTGCGGCTATGGTCAAAGCAGCTGTTAGGGCGGGAATAAAAATTTTTGAACCAACTGGTGGTATTACGGTAGACAATGTATATAACATTGTAAAAATATGTTTAGATAATGGGGCAGAACTGGTTATTCCCCATCTGTATACTTCTTTAATAAACAAAGAAACGGGAAAAACTGAAGTTACAAAAATACAACAATTACTTGAGATGAAATGGGATTAAGAATAATGTAAGCCTGAAATAAAAAAAAACATACCTTCACGGTACGCGCGACAAATAACCGTAAAACCATGATTGTTTAATCGGATTTACGGTTATTTCACCTTATTTGCTACATTCCGCCTGGATCGTTTTTGACCACAAATAGTTGTTTATAATATCTGGATCTCTATGAATATCTAAATTTGGTAAGTCTCTCAATACCTTCACTAGATATCGATAGAAATCTACAATTCGCTTTAGCTGTTTCTGCGATACTTAGGCACAGAACGATAGTAGGCCCCTGACTGGGTACACTTCGATAAACCCAGTTATAAGCATTAGATTGGCCAGGCTTTCCACCTGACCGATTGATAATTTGTCCATCAGTCTCATCAACATGTAAAATGGACTTCTCCAAAGTTATCCGAGATCTGAAAGTAAAAGTTAATAACCAATCAATTTAGACTGTACTAATTTTAGAATGGCAAAAATATCTGGATTATCTTTATTTTATATAAGTTGTCCTTTAAATAAAATTGAAAATTATAAATTACTACTAATAACGGGAAAATATATAGTATTGCGATTATTCACGTTTTATTGTAAAATACAAAAAAGGAGGTGAGAAATATGATTAGAATTGTATCAAAACAAATTAGTGTAAGTATTCTCGTTATTGGATTTCTTCTTTCAACTGCAGTAATACCAACTGCATACAATCAAGTATCGGCCGCAACAAAGTCTACTAGTAATTATAAGCAATATTATTCTTGGGCTGGTTTGAAAATCTTTAAAACGGGTGTATTAGGTTGGTACGATACAAATGGGAAAAAGGTAACTAGTTTTGGAAAGGTTTACCCTAAACACAGTACTGGTTTAGCTTGGTCATCTACTAATGAAACAGCTGCATGGACATCTAAAAAGAATACAAGTCAAGCAAAAGCATATTCTCAAGCAAAGTTTGTGTTAGGTATTGCGACAAGTCAATTTTCAATTGGATTACAAAGTGTGACTAAAGGAATAACAGCTACTGGTAAACCATAATTATTTTAAATTATTATGCTTCTTCGCTGTTTAAAATGAGAAATTAGTGTTAATACTGAATTCTAAACTAATAGAATTCAGGTGATCTATTATGGGCATTGAAATTAAAGATATCAATAAAGTGTTTCACATTCAAGAACCTTGGTTTATTGAAAGCTGTATATTTGATGAGATAAGAGAACAATTGGATGTTTACGTAACATTCCATGAAGGTTCTACGTTTACTTGCTCAAACTGTGGTGCGAAATCTCAACCTGTATATGATATTGCTGATTATAACCGAACATGGCGTCATCTAAACTTTATGGAATATCCTTGTTATATTCATGCTGAATTGCCTCGTACCCATTGTGACCAATGTGGAAAGATCCACCGAGTTAGGGTGTCATGGGCCATTAAAGATCGTGCTAACTTTACAACTCTTTTTGATGCATGGATTATTACATTAGCGAAAGACATGCCCATGAATGCAATCAGTCGGCTTACTGGTGAACATGATACAAGGTTATGGCGTATTTTGCACTATTATGTTGACCATGCTATTGAAGCTCAAGATTTATCAAATGTAACCATGATTAGTGTGGATGAAACCTCATCCAAAAAGGGACACAATTACATCTCCATTTTCATGGATCCAGAAAAAAAGAATGTGATCCATGTGGCTAAAGGAAAGGATTCCACCACATGGAAAGAATGTAAAGAACGTTTAGAATCCAAAGGCGGAGATGCCAGTAAAATTACTGAATTATGCATGGATATGTCCCCGGCATTCATGAAAGGAGCACAGGAACAATTTCCAAATGCGGCCATTACCTTTGATAAATTCCATGTCATTAAAGCTGTAAATGAAGCTGTCGATAAAGTCCGCAGAGATGAACAAAAAAGTTGTGGCTTAAAAATGAAAACAACTTAACAAAAAAATCAAAAGGAAATGCTGGTTCGGTTAAAAGATTGCAACCTTGACACAGCTAAGGCTTACCGTATGCGTCTAACCATGCAAGAAATTTATCAATATCCTTGTGAAATCGCACCAATGGTATTACAGGATTGGATCCAATGGGGTCTTCGTTGTCGACTGGAACCAATGGTAGATGTTGCAAAAATGATAAAAGCTCACTATAACGGGATTATTCAATGGTTCTCGTCAAAACTTAATAATGGCTTATTAGAAGGAATTAATAGTGTCTTTCAAGCCGCTAAACGGAAAGCAAGAGGATATCGCTCGGACAAGAATATTATTGCCATGGTCTATTTACTACAGGGTAAATTAGATTTTGCCCTAAACCAATAAAAAAATGAGTATCAGTATGGAGCCATGCATCGCTCGCAACTGACCTCATTCCCTTGTCCAGTAAACATTATGGACAGAAATTTACGGGTTTAAACCTCTCCCAACCTGATTATCAGGAGGAGAATGTCTGAGCGAGCAAACTGACCTCATTCCCTTGTCCGCCTTTAACAGGGTTTCCAGTATATAAGATTACGAGAACCAAATTTCTATATAATCACTTTAATTAGCGAAGAGCCATTATTATATAATAGAACAACTCTATGTCTATTTCTAGTTTTACTAGCAATATATAGTCATAGATTGTTCTATTAATTTAAATATATTGGGGTGTGATTTAATGGATAATGTAGTAATAGAAACGAATGCTTTAACCAAAGCATATAAGAATACGATTGCAATAAATAACATTTCTTTGTCGGTAACAAGGGGTACAGTGGTCGGTCTATTGGGAAAAAACGGAGCAGGAAAAACAACACTAAATAAGTTAATAACCGGACTAATTTTCCCCACACATGGTTCTATTAAAGTATTTGATACAATTCCAAAAGGTGGGGAAAAAAGATTAGGGTTTTTATCAGAAAATATTGCTTTGTATCCAAATTTAACTGCAAGGGAAAATTTAGAAATCGTTTTCTTACAAGAAGGGGTCTTACCGAAACGAGAGCAAATTTCACAAATTTTAAAGACGGTATCCATTAAAGATACGAAAAAAAAAGTTAGAGATTTTTCTTTAGGTATGAAAAGAAGACTCCAAATAGCAATGACGGTGTTAGCAAATGAACGTGAACTTTTTATATTTGATGAGCCGACAAATGGATTAGATGTCGATGGTGTATTTTGGTTAAAAGAATTAATCAATAACTTGAAATATCAAGGGAAGACTATTTTGCTCTCTAGTCATTCGATACTTGAATTAGAAGATATATTAACGGATTATTTGATTTTTAACAAAGGGAGAATAAGTGACAAGGGGAGATTAGATAAAATAAACGGTAAAGTACTTCATATAGAAATATTGGCAAATGATATAGATAGGGCAAGAGCCTTTCTTGAAAAAAATGGATTTTTATTTAGGGTGGATGGCAGTACAATGTCAATAACAATACAAGATAATTATAAATCACTTTTAAAAGTTTTATATGAGGAGGGGATTTTTCCAATTTCTTATTATATTAATAAGAAATCACTTGTTGACAAATTTCATCAATTTGCAGGTGATAATAATGATGATAAATAGAATATTAGCTGAGTTTCTGAAAATTAAGCGGCAACCAGAATTAAGAATTGTATTATCTGTATTTTTGTTATTTATTTTGTTTATTTTTTTTCAAAAAGGTATGAATAGACAATCCGGGTTCTATTCACCTGAACTACTTAACGCACAATATTTAAGTTCGTTTAATTTATTACTAATTTGTTTAGTGGGTTTTATACCGGTTGTCGTTATAGGCTCTTTTATTTCGGGAATTGAATATAAAAATAATACTAATGTATTTACTATTACCTCAACTGGAAGAATTTATTCTGTATTAGTAAAAATTATAACATTAATTTTTACTATTCTTTTATTAGTTTTATCAATGGTTCTGCTTGGAATAATTGAAAGTCTACTAATCATCCCAAAAAAAAATATTTATATAGAATGGTCTATCTTAATTCCACAGTTATTAACCACCTTTCTAGATTTACTGGGATCTGCATTTCTTGGATTTTTATGTACAGTACTTACTAAAAAGATATATGGTGGCATCATCTTTGCAGTCATATTACCTTTAATAATTGAAAGAATCTCTTTTTATGTACCATATTTTCAATACTTTACATTTGACTATTACTCTTTGAGT
>NZ_CCRF01000095.1 GCF_000751775.1 Caldibacillus thermoamylovorans | reverse complement strand
TCTTTGAGCCTAGTTAATGTATCATTCAAAAACTTGTCTAAGGATCCACAAATTCAATTAGCTGTATTGGATCAGTTTCCTTTTGGAGTAAGTTTAATTGTGTGCTTACTTATAGTTATTTCAATTATGCTAATTCAAATGATGATTGTTATGAAACGTGAATTCCGTGCATAGGGGTGGCTTTTTTGAAAAAATTTTTATTAATATTTTTATCTTTAGTGGCAATTATTATAATTGCTTTTAGTGTGTTAAATGACTCAGGGGATTCTCTAATATCTGATGGTTTAGAAATTAATACAACATATATTGGAGATTCTAGTGAATTAGTTTCCAATCTGGAGATTTCTGGAAAACTTAAGAAAAAACAAACAGTTGAGATTAAGACAATGCTAAATGAGAATAATAAAATTTCAATAAATAGGAGCCAAGAGGGTGGTAAATTAGGAATTATCATAAGAAATTCAAAGGGAGAAAAATTAGTGGAAAAGCAAATAAGTGATAGCCAAACGTTTTCTTTCCAGTCCACCGCCGGGGAGGGATCGATTCAATTTGTTTTATATCAGGGAACCCACAAAATATTGATTAATATTAATGAGGAATGAATACAAATGATCTATTTTATTAAAGCCGAGATTATGAAGATTAAAAATAATTTGTTAATATGGATAATCCTTAGTATTTTGTTTTTATTTATGATATATATTATTTTTGATCCTTTTCCATATATAAACTTAAAGATTCCAACATATTTTAGTTCGGTTTATCTATTATCCTTTAATGTCATCGGATCAATCTTGTATATTGTAGTGGGTGCACTTTTAGGTTACAAAGAATACTCATGGAATACTTTTCATATGTTAGTGAATTCGAACAGTCGAATTAAAATTTTTTATTATAAGTCAATTACTATCTTTATAATTAGTTTTGTCCTTAGTGTAATTGCATGTATATTCGGGATTTTAATACATATGTTTCTTGGATCATCTGGCCAACTTATCAGCTTTCAATTATTCACCCAAGTAATAACAATTAGTATTATTGGCTTTTTATGGGGAGAAGTCGCTTTTATTCTTTCATTAATTACTCGTAATCTATTATTAAGTATTGTTGCTTTGTTTCTAATCAGTTTTTTTGAACCTATAATATATCAATATTTTCCTCAAGGAATTTTGAAATTCTTTTTTGTTTATAATCAAAAGGGAATATTAAATATGCAGTTTTCTAATTTAGTTGAAGGTAGTTATCTAATTATTACTCCTTCTCAGTACCCTGATTTACCTTGGAGTATTTCTTATCCCCATTGGAAAGGTACGGCGTAATAGATTCGCGTATATCGGTCAATCTGCTACTGGTTAAGTAATCATAAGCCCTCCCAAAACTTTCCAAATATACGTCCCTATATTCCATATTTATCGTTAAAATTACTGTGCTCCCATGGGGCTTATCATAACCTGGAGCCATTTCTTCATAGAACTTTTTCGTATAAGGATCAACATCCATACTTGATGTAGTGGTCAGCACAATAAGATCTGTTCCAATTTCTTCCGCAAGTTCTTTGGCCAATTCTTCAAGTTCTTCAATTTCTGCTTCGTCCAAAAGGTTCGCATCATCATAAATTTTTTGTTCAATGGCAGCTATTTCTTTTGCTCCTACAAGTAGTAATAGAAAAAGTCCAAAGAATCCTAGGATACAGGCCATTACTGTTTTTCTTACCATAATGACCACCCTCCCGTCACAATCGCTTCCAGTATATTCATAATTACAAAGGTTCCAGCGGAAATGCCGCTAAACCAGCCGAGCATCTTCCAATACGATAGAGGAGGGTTGCCGACGATTTTTCCGGTTTGTCCATTCATCGCAAAAATATAGTCTTTATTTTTGTAATTATAGGTAACCATCCATACCGGCAAAAGGACGTAGTAACTTTTTACCTTTTTCGTATCGATATCTTTCATTCTGTAGGTAACCGTTGTATAACCATGCATCGTCGAACTAATATAGGAATCTATAAAACTTTGAATTTTTGATTTTACCCTTGGAAGCAGTTCATCGTCGGTATAGTTATACTTTTCCGCAATATAACCTGCAAGGTACGGTGTCTTAAACTCCTTCAGCTGATCATAGGGGTAAGGTTCAAGTTTATCCATTAATTCATCATTCATTTTTTTTGAGGCATCGACCGGGACCTTAATGTAATCTAAATTGATATCCCGAAAAACATCATAATATTTCGTCTCCGTATAAATATAGTCTCCCCTCGTATACGTCCGGATAACTTTCCCTTCTGCACTGACCTGGACACGACTGTTAAGATCGTACATCCAAAAAGGGACATACATCCCAGTAATATTTTTTATCCGGTCCGCCGTCATAAAATCATTCGGAGTTAAAAGGCCATTTCGGCACCATTTTTTAAAACCTTGAATGGCTTCTTCCTTACTGACGGTAAAAGGAATGACTAATGATGGTGCATAAGTTCCAGATACGCGATCTGCTAGAACGACTCCGGCACCACAGAAGCTACATCTTGTCGCTACCGTATCATGGTCAGTAATTAAAACAGCACCACAGTTTTCACAATTGTACTCCTTTGCTTCATGATCTTCAAAGGTGGTTGTTATTAAATCCTCCGAAAAGGTTTCTATGTCTTCTTGTCTTCCACAGGCAGGTTAGCGTGCCGGTTTCACTATTAAAAATCATATCATCCCCGCATCCGGGACATTTGTAATGGACAACCATGCCTGTACCCCCTTTTCTCTGTCATCTCAAAAAAATAACCCGTTATTTCTAGGTTGTTTTGTACAAGATTCCTTAATTTTATTTTATAAAAGCTGTAGCCCTGAAGCCACAGCTTTTCGTCATTTATTCCTGCTCTAAATTTTTTAATTTCTCTTTTAAAGCCGCAAGTTCATCATCTACACTTACCTTCGTGTCATATTTTGCGGCAAGATCTTCTAAGTCATCTTTCGGGCTGGCATTCAATTCTGCCATCGCGTTTGCCTGGTCGAGAGCGCGATTAATTTTATCTTCCATTCGACCAAAGGCAGACATCGTGTTTGTCGTATCAGTTACAGATGCACCAATTTTATTCATCCGCTCCTGGGTTTTGGCTACTGCCCATTTTGCCTTAAGCATACTTCTTCTAGATTCCAATTCATTGATATCGGCAACTAATTTGTCATGCATTTGCCGCATTTGGGTAGCGTTGGAAAGTGCAAGATCATACGCTTTTTGCAATTCGGCTTGGCGGGAGGTTAATTCGGCTTTCCGCTCTAAAAACTTCCGGGCATCGTCTTCGTTGCCGGCTTCCAACGCTTTAATCGCGTATCTTTCCATTTTTTCAATGTCCTCGGTGCATTCATCAAGCATGCGTTTTGCCCGTTTTTCTTCAGCCATGACGGACGCGGTTTCAGCCTTCACTTTTCCGAGGTCCCGATTTAAATTCCGCAAATATTGGTCAATCATTTTTTCCGGGTTTTCTGCCTTATCCAAAAGGGCGTTAATATTGCTGGCCATAATATCTTTAAATCTTGCTAAAATGCTCAATACGATCCACTCCCTTAACAAAATTGGTACTATTATATACTGTTTTTCAAGCAAAAAGTTTCACTCTCTAAAAAATTTCTTTAAAAAATTCACTTTTATTCCTGTTCTTAAGCATTTTACGTTCAAAGCAAAATGTTAATCCTTACATCTATCATGAAGGAAAAGATCGCTTTTTACAATGAGGGAAACGTTGGGAATCTACTTTTTAACTGCAAAAGGGTTTTGACCGTACATATTAGATACGTGCAACAATACAAAACTTAACACTAATGAAAAAGGTACTCCAATTGTTTTTCTTAACCAGTGGAGTACCTTGAGAATTATATTTTAACCTTTTGTGTTTGTAATCGTTTCATAGCCACTTGATGGATTTTCTCGTTTCCGAAAAACATCAATACAAGTAACAAAAGCAAAAAGATTGGATAATACTGAATTCCTGCAAAATCGGAAAATACTCCAAAGGCAGGAGGTACTAGAGTCGTTCCAATATAAGCAAAAGCCATTTGAATACCCATGAGAGAGCTAGAATTTTCCTTGCCAAAGCGGACCGGTGTTTCATGAAGCATCGACGGGTAAATTGGTGCACAACCAAGTCCGATTAATATTATACCAGTGAGATTTAAAAAAGCAGTGCTGGTGCTTAATATTAAAATAGCACCAAGAGCAATGATTCCCATTCCACCGCGGATTAATGTTTGGTTACTAAACTTGGCGGTGAAAAAGCCACTAAAGACCCTTCCAATCGTAATTCCCATGTAATACATAGAGATCCAGCCGGCCGCAACATCCGCTGCCACCCCTTTTGTGTGAACAAGGAAACTAGCTCCCCATAAACCTGCTGTTGCCTCCAAAGCACAGTAGGCAAAAAATCCGGTCAAAGCTGGAGTAATCCCTGGGAGTTTAAATACAGATTGACGTTTTTTCTCAACGCTTTCCTGTGCCTTACTTCCGTTATCACTATATTTTTTCCAGAGGGGAAGAGAAAATAGTAAAATTCCCACTAAAATTATTTGAATAATTGCGACTGTTAAATAACCTAATTGCCAAGAATCATTTCGAGTAATTTGCAAACTCATGATGATAGGTCCAGCAGTTGCGCCAATTCCCCAGAAGGAATGAAGCCAGTTCATATGCTTTGCCGCAAAATGGAGAGCAACAAAGTTATTAAGAGCTGAGTCTACCGCACCGGCACCAAGTCCTAGTGGAATGGCCATAATACAAAGCCAGGCGTAATGATTACTAAAGGAAAAACCAAATAACGCAAAGGCTGTGAAAAACACGCTAATTACAGTCAACTTTCCGGTTCCAAACTTCTCTATTAATTTTCCACTTAAAAAGCTGGAGATAATGGTCCCGGTTGAGACAATCATCGCAATAAATCCTCCAGCAGACATCGGCATATCCATTTCCAACTGGATTGTCGGCCATGCAGCCCCTAACATTGAATCAGGCAAACCTAAGCTAATGAAAGCAAAATAAATAAGGATTAATAAAAGAGTTGTTGCCAAATCAAGATCTCCTCTCAACCTTAGATGAAATATCAATTATGTGTACAAATTACTTAAAAGGTTAAGTTCGTTTCAGAATCTCTTTATTAAAGGAAGTTGGAATCAGCGAATGAACTAACTGTATAGACTTTTGGTAAATCCAAACTTTCCCATCGTTATATAATTGTTCAAATAAAGTTGTAAGCTCTGGGTCGAAGAGAACCCCTTTATTCTCTAATAAATATTGAATTGCTTCCTCCGCTCTCCACGGTTCCTTATAGGGGCGTTCAGAAGTCAATGCTTCGAATACATCGACAATGGCTAAAATTCGCCCAAAAAGGGGTATGTTTTTCCCTTTTAAACCTTTCGGGTAACCGCTCCCATTCCACTTCTCATGGTGGGAGTGAATTCCTTCAGCTACCGGAAGAAGTTGTGGCGACAAAGACTTTATTAATTCGTATCCTATTTCAGAATGCTTTTTTACCTGTTCAAATTCTTCTGGGGTAAGCTTTCCTTCTTTTAAAAGAATCTTTTCCTTCACCCCAATTTTTCCAACATCATGAAGCAGTCCTGACCAGTAAAGGGCATCCAAATCGGGACCCGTTAATCCGTAGGCTTTTCCTAATAATACGGCATTGTAAGCTACCCGTTCGCAGTGGAAGGAAGTTTGTTCATCCCGGGCGGATATCATCCTTGCATAGGTTTTCAATGTATTTCCATAAACATAAGAAATTTCAGCAAGAGTATCATGTATTTTAATCAAATGCTTTTTCAAAGAATTGGAGGCAAAACCAATTATTCCCCCAATAAGTATAAAAAAAAGGGTCCTTGTCAATTGCGTATCAAAAGGTTGCGGGATATTTGTCTCTACATCCATAGGCATAAGGGGTCCAACTAAAATCCCTGCAACAATCGCGATAAAAATCCCGCCAATTGGGCCTAAAATATAGCCAGCGAACATAACAGGAATATACATGAGATGTACATAAGCATATTTCGTTCCGCCGGTAATATAAATAATCCCCCACATAAGTGCCAATAAAATAAAAGTAAATACCAACGTAATAAGCCAAGTGGCCATTGACGGTCGTTTCCAATGATTAATTAAAGAACTTATAACCAGCCCTCCTTTACGCCCTTGTTGGACTGCATTATTAAGAAAATTATATCATATGTGATTTTCCTCGCAAACGCAAAGTTATCGAAAACTTAATTTCTTAAGTAACTTATTATTTTTTTCAAAACATGAAAAACAATTAACAGATTCATTTTTATTTTCCAGCGTCTATTGGAATCTATTCAAAACATATCCAAACAAATAACTCTAACACAACAAAAAAGAGGCTTCCATCTAATAATAGATGAATAGCCTCTGTTACTCATTTATTTCCTTTGAGACGGACTTATAGTAATCCCTCTACACGTTTTACCACATTCTCAACTGTGAAGCCGAATTCTTCCATTAGTTTTTCGCCATTAGCGGAGGCGCCAAAGGTTGAAATGCCAAGAATATCTCCTTCGCTTCCGACGTAACGTTCCCAACCGAAGGGGGAAGCCATTTCTACAGCAAGGCGTTTTTTAACTTGCGGTAGTAATACAGAATCCTTGTAGGATTGGGGTTGTTCTTCAAAACGATCCCATGAAGGCATGCTGACGACACGAACGTCGATTCCTTTTTCTTTAAGCACTTGTTGAGCACGAACGGCCAATTGCACTTCAGAACCGGTAGCAATAATAATTGCATCCGGTGTTTCTTTTTCACTGTCGCTTACTACATAAGCGCCGCGTTTAACCCCTTCATAAGCTTTTTCCTTCGTTCCTTCTAGTGTCGGAAGGCTTTGACGGGATAACACTAATGCGGTTGGCTTGTCGTTCGATTCTAGAGCTAATCTCCAAGCGGCTTGTGTTTCATTGGCATCCGCAGGACGAATCAATGATAGTCCAGGCATTGCCCGATAGGATGCTAAATGCTCAATCGGTTCATGAGTTGGACCATCTTCACCGACGGCAATGGAATCGTGAGTCCATACGTAAATAACCGGTGTTTTCATTAAGGCAGATAAACGAACAGCCGGACGCAAATAGTCACTAAAGACAAAGAATGTTCCGCCATAAACTTTTAACCCGCCATGTAAGGCCATTCCGTTTAAGGCAGCGGCCATAGCAAATTCCCGGACACCAAACCAAATATTTCTCCCAGCAAAATTTTCTTTCGATAGATCAGCGGCTCCATTAATCATCGTTTTATTGGAGCTTGCTAAGTCCGCACTACCACCAATAAAGTTCGGCACAGCTTTGGCAATAGCATTCAACACTTGGCCAGAAGAATCTCTTGTTGCAAAAGATGTACCCGGTTCATATGTAGGCAATGCTTCAACCCAGTTCTCCGGAAGTTCTCCGTTAATGGCACGTTTAAATGATTTAGCTTCTTCCGGGTATGCTTCTTTATATTTATTAAACAGTTCTTCCCAAGCTTTTTCTGCCTGTTCACCTTTTTTACCGATTTTTTCACGGAAATCTTCGTAAACTACTTCCGGGACATAGAACGGTTCATAATCCCAGTTGTAGTTTTGCTTCGTTAATTTGATTTCTTCTTCACCAAGGGGAGAACCATGGGAAGCAGAAGATCCTGCTTTATTCGGAGAACCGTAGCCGATGACTGTTTTAACTTCAATTAATGTCGGTTGGGTCGTATTTTCTTTCGCTTTTTTCAATGCACTCCGGATCTCATTGACATCATTTCCATCGTCGACACGAAGAACTTGCCATCCATAAGCGGCAAATCTTTGAGCAACATTTTCTGAGAAGGATTTGTCTAAATCTCCATCCAAGGAAATATCGTTCGAATCATAAAGAACAATTAATTTTCCTAACCCTAAATGACCGGCGAGGGAAGCTGCTTCATGGGAGACACCTTCCATTAAACAACCATCACCAACGAGGGCATAGGTATAGTGATCGACAATCGGAAAATCCGTTTTATTATAGACGGATGCTAAATGGGCTTCGGCCATTGCCATTCCAACGGCGGAAGAAATTCCTTGACCCAAAGGTCCAGTAGTCATTTCAACACCATCGGTATCGAGAACTTCCGGATGCCCAGGGGTATTTGACCCCCATTGACGGAAGTTTTTCAAATCATCCATCGATACTTTATAACCTGATAAGTGCAATAAACTGTATAACAACATCGATCCGTGTCCTGCAGAAAGAACAAAACGGTCACGGTTAAACCATTTCGAGTTTTTCGGGTTATGGGTCATAAATTCGGTCCATAATGTATAGGCCATTGGTGCTGCTCCCATCGGAAGTCCTGGATGACCAGAGTTTGCCTTTTGAATGGCATCGATGGAAAGTGTACGGATTGCATTAATCGACAATTGTTCTACTGAATTCACTGTAGTAGTCATTAAAAACGATCCTTTCTTGTAGGTTTTTCCGGGGAAACCCGGTCAGAAAAAGCTATACGTAATTTTTGTCGGGCTTCTATGATTCTATTTAAAATCAGAATCAAAAAATTGTTGCATTCTTTTTCTTTCCACAAACAAAATTACAAGTTTAATTTATCACAATTAACTTAGAAAAAACAGGGTATAGGGAGTAAGCTTGTCCCGATACCCTGTTTCAAGCGGTTCATTTTATAATACTTTTTCGCCAGTCATTTCCTCAAAATCTTTGCACATGATTTCCCATGCTTTTTCGATATCTTCGTGTAATCCAAACAAACCGCTGCGACCTATAATATAAATGTCAGGACCGGCTTCATAAATTTTCTTGAAGGATTTCCGATTCGAAGATCCATCCATTTCAATCACATATTTATAACCGTGTTCTTCCCGTAATTTTCTTAATTCCACGATTTTCTCCAATGTACTATCAATAAAGCGTTGACCTGCAAAACCTGGGTCGACAGTCATAATGGTGACTTTATCCACTAAATCAATGTACGGGCGAATCGCATCAACACTTGTTTCAGGATTTAATACGACCCCTGCTTTTAATCCCGCATCGTGGATTTGATCAATTAAGCGGAAAGCTAACCCATCAAGGGTTTCTACGTGCATGCAAATCCATTCACACTTAATATCAATGAGTTGTTGTACCCAAAAACTTGGGTTTGTGACCATCAAGTGGGCAGACATCGGAACATCACTAATTTTCCGTACCTCTTGGACAAACCAAGGGGATAGAGTTATATTAGGTACATAATGTCCGTCCATAATATCGATATGGTAAGAACCGACATGATTATTTAAAAAAGTAATCTGTTCTTTAAACTTGTCTAAATCCATTGTCATTAAAGACGGTGAAAATTCAATTTTGTTGCTCATTCGTTAGTTGACCTCCGCTTATATAATTTGGATATCGTCTAAATCAATATCTTCTTCTTCAACTTCTACTTGCTCATCTTCTTTTACATTCTTCTTAAGAAGTGCGAGAGCCAACCCAGTTACTACGACGTTTACGATAATGGCTAAAGCACCTGCTAGAGGTTTAGACATGGTCGGAAGCATCAAGACACCGCCGAAAGGAACTGTTGCATCTGCTCCTAATACCATAGTTACCGCACCACCAGCGGCACCACCAATGGCGACAGCTGTTACACAGCGGACAATATCATTCATAACGATCGGAATGACACCTTCAACAATGTTCACAACACCCATCGGAACAGCGGATTTCAATGTTTCAACCTCGGAACGAGTGTAAATGTTTTTACCAAACATTTTTGCGATAAAGTAAGCAAGTCCAAATCCAATTGGTGTAGCAGTATTTACTAATTGCAATGCAGTAATTGGTTCATTGATCCCTTCTGTTTGCATGGTTAATACGAAGGCAAATACGGTTTTGTTGATCGGACCACCAAAGTCAACACCACTTAATAAACCGATAACGGCACCGAAGATTAATAAGGAAGAAGTACCTAAGCTATTTAAAGCATTTGTCAACCAGCTTGTAAAGGCAGCAACCGGAAGCCCGATTACATATACCATGAATAGTCCACCGATAAGAGAAGTTAAAAACGGGACAATTAAAGTAGGCATTAAGCCTTTAGCCCAGCTAGGAACTTTAAGATATTTGATAATTGCTACTGCTAGATAACCTGCGACAAATCCGCCAATAATACCGCCGATAAATCCTGCTCCAACGGCATTAGCAGTTAAACCGATAATGAAACCTGGGGCAATCCCTGGTTTACTTGCAATGGAATAAGCAATTCCGGTTGAGATAACAGCGGGTAGTAAACCTAAAGCCCCTGCACCCATTTTTGCTAGTGCATCCCAGAAAGTAAATTCTTGGGTTAAATCTGCGCCACTATTACCGCCAAATGCCATACCGATAGCAATGACAAAACCTGCGCCACAGACGATGGGAATCAAATAAGAAATAGCTGTCAATAAATGGCCTTTTAGATTCAATTTTTTAATTGCACTCATGACTCTTTCTCTCCTATTGTTAAATTTTCTAAGTTAGATTAATGCTGCTTTTACATCTTCAGCGTTTTTCGCCATTAACATTTTTTCAACAACTTCATCATTTCCTAATTTCCTTGCAAAAAGGGATAACAATTTCAAATGTTGTTTAGACCCATCATTCTGTTTTGGCACAACAAACAAAATGATTCCTTTCACACCTTTACCATCGAGGGTTTCCCAAGGAATTTCTTGTTCAGTAATTCCAATGGCAACCCCAACTTTTTGGACAGCATCGCTATTACCATGGGGAATGGCAATATAATTGCCGATTCCTGTCTGACCAACGGCTTCCCTTGCATAAATATCTTTCAAGAAGGCTTCAACGTCGGTAATATACTCATTTGCAAGCAATACTTCAGCTAACTTTTGAATTGCTTCTTCCTTACTTTTTACATTCATATTGGTTTTTATCGTGTCTATATCAACGATGTCTTTTACTTCCATGATTCAAGCTCCTGTTCTTTTGATTATTTTTGTGCATTTACAACTTGCTCAGCTTTTTCAATCAACTTGTTCGGAGATTTAACAGCGATTTCTGTGGAAACTTGAATGATTCTTTTACCTTCGAAACGTTCTCTCCCTGCGATTTTTACGTCAACCGCTAAGATCACGATATCGGCCTCATCGATTTGTTTTTGGGTCAATTCATTCTCAACACCAATGGTTCCTTGGGTTTCAATTTGAATTTCGTGACCTCTTTTTTTACCGGCTGTTTCTAATTTTTCTTGGGCAATATATGTGTGTGCAATTCCTACTGTACATGCTGCAACTCCAACGATTTTCATCATTACTCCTCCAATGGTTTTAAAATTTTTTTTGTAAAATCTTCTTTCTCTCTACTGTTCAATAATCTGCTTACAAAATCTTCACTAGCTAACGCTCGAATGAAAGATGCTATACTTTTCTTTATTTGAACGTTTTCATTTTCTTTTAATAAAATTCCAATCACTAAACGTACATTTTTAGAATGATAATCCCAATCTTTTATAGGTTTTTTTAAATGGATGAATACAATTTGACTCTTGTTTATGAGACTACTTTGCACATGTGGCATGACGACGTGTTCCGCAATTAATGTGCTACCTACTTTTTCTCTCTCTTTTAATAGATTGATAATTTCTCTCTTTTTATAAAAATCATTACCCTCAATTTCTGATAAAAACGAGAAAACTTCCTCTTTCGTTTTGAACACACTATTAAAATAAACTTGAAATAGTGAATTAGTTTCCATGATAGATCTCCTCTATTTTTTTCCTGAGTCTATCTTGATCATCGTTCGTAAACATAGCACTGACTAATAAATAAGGAATTGGAACATCTTCTTTCATGTGAACCGTACTCAAAATCAATTCAGCTTCTGGATATTTATCCTTTGATTTTTGTGTATTGCTAGTTGAAATCA
This sequence comes from Caldibacillus thermoamylovorans, assembly GCF_000751775.1. Taxonomy (GTDB): domain Bacteria; phylum Bacillota; class Bacilli; order Bacillales; family Caldibacillaceae; genus Caldifermentibacillus; species Caldifermentibacillus hisashii. The sequence continues at coordinate 3,412 of NZ_CCRF01000095.1, read as the reverse complement.
CGTCTACTATTTCGATTTCTGGGAACTTTTTAGACACCTTTGCTTGTAATAGCTCTGAAGTTCCAATGCCCGTTGTACACATGATTAACGTTTTAATCGGGCGTAAATGCTGCCCCGTTTCAATGGCTTTTGCAAAATATAGGGTGATAAATCCATTTTCATCGTCATTTATTTCCGGTAAGTTAAACCTTTCACTTACCATCTCCGACACTTTTTTCACCGCATTAAATACATTTTCGTACGTGACCTTTATCTGACTTAACAAGCTATTTTTCACACGAATATTATGCTGCAAACGATTAAGCATCGGTTTTATATGGTTCGCTAATTCAACAAATAGTGACTGGCTGTCTAATTCAATTCCTAAACAAGAACTCATTCCTTCAATATATGTTTTCGTTACGTTGACAACGTCTGCTGAAAACGTGGAGGTTTTTGCAATTGAACCTTGCATTCTGGAAGAGACCAAGTATTGGTAAAGAAAATAGATTTCAATCTCCGGCAAAGGACTGTTCAAGTATTTTTCAATGTTTTGAATAACTTCTTTTGCAACGGGATACAAAATATCATTTTTCATATTTTCCAATACTTGTTCGGAAATTTTATCCGGATACAGTCTTGTAGGAACTTTTCTTGTTCGGCTAAGCAGAATATATAAATGCGAGAAAATGTTTACATTATAAGGGTAGGGGATTGTTATATCCAAATCTTCTTCAATTTTTTTCAGTTGATCGAGAATAAAGAAAACATCGTACCGATTGAAATTAAGTTCCTTATTTCTTTTTAAATCGTCGATATCGATTACATTGAAAATTTCATTAATATCTTTAATGGCCTTACGAATATTTGCTTCTTCGCCTAAGATGGCAAGTGTCCTATTTTTTCTCTCGAGAACTAAGTTGTACTTTTTCAGTACTTCACTCATGATTTGTTCATCGTTAAAAATAACGGACTCTCCTACATGAAAGTGACTGAATAATTGATAAACACTAATGGGTTTAGGCGAGGACAATAATAGCTCTTCCATAATTCGAATGCGTCTTTCATGAGGCGTATATTGTCCATCTTTATATTGATTAAGACCTTTTTGATAATTAATAAACTTCTCGTAATCTAGTTTGTACCCTCTCCCTCGTTCTGATAAGATTAGTGGGCCGTCTACATATTCGTTATTTATTTTGTTTATTAAGCGGTAGACTGTTTTTTGCGAAACATCAAGTACTTCCATGAGTTCCTCCGAAGTCACAAAATCTTGTTTCTTCGAAAGGTACATTAGTAATTCTTGTTCGCGCTTTCTTTTGGAACTCATTTCAATTACCCCCTTGGCTTTATGATAACCGATAAATAATAAAGTAAATCTCTGGATTTTGACCGTTGCAATGGTCATTTTTTATAATAGCCATTTTCTTTCGTTAAGGTTGCTCAAGTTATAATTGTTGATACTAAGCTATTTAATTGATACAAAAACAACAAAACTATATGAGAATCATTTAACAATAATGGAAAGAATGAGTAGTAAGTATATCATGTCCAATTTTATTTAGGTAAAGCTATTCAAAAAAATGTAAACTAGTATCGATATGACAGCATGTTTATGTATATGTAAAATAGTTTTTAAGTTAGGGCAATGTCGATTACATCATGCCGCCCATGTCACCAGGCATGCCGTTTCCGCCTTTGTTTTCTTCCGGAATGTCGGAAACAACAGCTTCGGTGGTGAGGAACATAGCTGCAACACTAGCTGCATTTTGAAGGGCAGAACGGGTTACTTTCGTCGGGTCAACGATACCGGCTTCTACCATGTTTACCCATTCATTTGTTGCAGCATTAAAGCCGATGCCAAGTTCTTCTTTCTTCATGCGCTCAACAACAACGCTGCCTTCGAGACCTGCGTTTTGAGCGATTTGACGTACCGGCTCTTCTAGTGCACGGAGCACAATGCGAACACCGATTAGGACATCGCCATCAGTTTCGATTGCGGCAACTTTATTGTAAACATTGATTAATGCTGTACCACCGCCGGATACAATTCCTTCTTCAACGGCAGCACGGGTTGCGTTCAATGCGTCTTCAATGCGAAGTTTACGTTCTTTCAATTCTGTTTCTGTAGCAGCACCGACTTTGATGACAGCTACACCGCCAGCCAATTTAGCCAAACGTTCTTGTAGTTTTTCTTTATCAAACTCAGAGGTTGTTTCTTCGATTTGTGCTTTAATTTGGTTGACGCGAGCTTCAATCTTGCTGGAGTCACCAGCACCTTCAACGATCGTTGTATTTTCTTTCGTTACAACGACTTTGCCAGCGCGGCCAAGATGGGTGATGTTTGCAGATTTCAATTCTAAGCCAAGATCTTCTGTAATGACCGTACCACCGGTTAAAATGGCGATATCTTCTAACATAGCTTTACGACGATCGCCAAATCCAGGTGCTTTTACAGCAGCTACATTGAAGGTTCCACGCAACTTGTTGAGTACCAATGTTGCCAATGCTTCGCCTTCAATATCTTCGGCAATAATCAAGAGCGGTTTGCTTTGTTGGACAACTTGTTCTAACAATGGAAGTAGATCTTGAATGCTGGAAATCTTCTTATCTGTAATTAAAATATACGGGTTCTCCAAGACAGCTTCCATTTTCTCGGAATCTGTAACCATATAAGCGGAAACATAGCCGCGGTCAAATTGCATACCTTCAACAACATCCAACTCGGTGTTGAATCCTTTAGATTCTTCTATCGTGATAACTCCGTCTTTACCGACTCGCTCCATTGCCTCAGCAATGAGATTACCTACTTCTTCTTCACCGGAAGAAATGGTACCTACTTGAGCGATAGCTTCTTTACCTTCGATCGGTTTGGAGATTGCTTTCAATTCTTCAACAGCAACTTGAACAGCTTTTTCAATTCCTTTACGGATGCCCATCGGGTTTGCGCCAGCTGTTACGTTTTTCAATCCTTCACGAATCATGGCTTGAGCAAGAACTGTTGCGGTTGTTGTACCGTCACCAGCAACATCGTTCGTTTTACTTGCAACTTCCGCTACAAGTTTAGCACCCATATTTTCATAGGGATCTTCCAATTCGATTTCCTTTGCAATGGTTACACCGTCATTGGTAATTAAAGGAGAACCAAATTTTTTCTCTAAAACAACATTACGACCTTTAGGTCCTAATGTAACTTTTACTGCATTCGCCAATTTATCTACACCAGCAAGCATTGCACGGCGGGCTTCTTCACCAAATTTAATTTGTTTTGCCATGAAAATTGCCTCCTTACCTGTATGTGTAAAATTTCACTCGAAGGGCAGATGAGTGGAAAAAAATGGGAAGACGCTCTATCATTTAAATGTACGCTAGTAGGCGAATACATTTAGAAAGAGGTCTTCCTATGGATATTATATCAATAATTGCTAGATTA
>NZ_CCRF01000094.1 GCF_000751775.1 Caldibacillus thermoamylovorans | reverse complement strand
ACTCGTGCCAAAAAATCATTGATTGTGTCATAATGGGGCAGTTCTTCCAAATCTTCATTCCCCAACAATTTCCCCAAATTTTTAATGCACTCTTCCTTATTAAATTCGTTTGTCATTTCGCGCATACTTTTTAAGTTGCATGCATTTTTCAAAATAACCATCATCAAAAGGACTTCCGTGTCATAGGTAATATAGCTTTGGTGCCTTGGATCATCAATAGTTTTGAGCAATTTGTTTAAATTTTAAAAAAAGTGATTTTGCGTTTTTAGCAACTCGAATAAATAATTTACCTCTTTTTCCTTTTTCGCTATTCTTTCCTCGTTACCATAAAAAAATCCCCCCAAATGCCAATATATTAGGTTTTTTACATACCCTTATTATCACATATTTGGCAAAGTTTGGGTGGAATTATCTCGAAAAATATTTACTCTTCAGGGCTGGGACTTGGCGATCCACGTACATATTATGACGGAATCACTGTTCGCCAATTAAGTCTTGTCTACTATTCGACTGTGGATTCAAAGGTATAGGTTTCCAGTCAAACAGAAGCTGTTTGCGGTAAAAGAAAAAGTATATGTAATTGCATATGAGGATTTTTGGGAGTGGGCAGAAGAAAAACGAAGAGCCGATCAAATCAGCTGTCACAAAATCAAACCGTGGACAAAAGAAGATGATTAGAATTAATTAGAATGGTCTGCTCTTATCAATTTATGTATCCGGAAATTGCTAAATCATTGAACCAAACAGAAGGGGTCGTAAAACGAAGATTAAATGTGCTTGGCATTAAAGCAAGGCCAGTATGGTTAAATAATAATATCAAGTACACAGAGGAAGAAATTGAAAAACGATAGTTGATCTTTATCACAAAGGCTACGGCATAGAAGCCATTGCTGAACGAATCGGGAAAAGCGCTTAGGTATTCGAGGAAGATTAGAACGAATAGGTTATCATAAAAAAGTAAATAGACGTGCATAATGAAAAGTCTAAAATAAATGACATACAAATAAATGACATACAACTACATAGCAGGGTGGGCAGTGGCCGCGATCTTTCTTTGAACGGAGGTGGTGTTTTAAAAACTTCCTTCGAGGGGAGGTGGCCACTGGTGGTAACATACGAAGCACTAAACTTGATGTTAGCTTTCGGAATGTTTGTTCTAACATTTTTATCGGTTTTAGTGGCTATTTTTTCCAACAAAAAGAAATAACACCACCCCTGCACGGCCAGTGTTAAAGGGTAGGGCTTTTTCCTGATCCAACGACACACGGTCACTGTACTTCTAGCAGTGTGGTTGTATACCCTGGGCGCTAATGTTTTATTAGCGTCCTTTTTAATATTTATCTCTATTTTCATTATATACTAAAAAGTGATTTTTACAACCAAATTTACATAGAAAATAATACACAAACTATTTTTATTAAAAGTAGCCGCATTTTGGCTGTTTTTTGTTTGTTTACGCTTGTATAGAATAGCGAATTATTCATGAGTAATAGATTAGAGAGGGAAAGAATGCGAAGGGAGGATAATAAATGGGTGAGATCATTGTTAATGGTTCAATGTCGATTAATGGAATGCTAACCGTTACTCGTACGCTCGTTGAAGCAGAAGACCAACACGCAATTGTTGTAGAAGGCGTATTAAAAACAGAAGCTTATATTGAAGAAATTGAAGATATACAAACGGAACTTTACTGTACTGGGCGTCCAAGTCATTCAAGAATCTTTTGGGTCAGAAGAAAAGGATATTAGTTATGCATTTCGAGCCGAAAGCCTATTAATTTAACCGTAAAAGGAGGCGAGAGCATGAGCGATGAACGGAGCGAACTAGATTCTTTAGAAGAACTGGTGGATATTGCGGCAGAAGAAATATCGCAAGCTGTTATGAATCGAGAGAATTTGAAGCCGGGATCAAAATTTATGGGGGTATTCGGAGATCGGCCTCGAAGCAAAAAAAGCTACAATGACGATGTTGTCAACAAAGACAGGCATGTATGCAAAAATCCCAATTATTTGCAAAGCTGACAGTTGCCTATATGCAGAAACTTGTCCGCTTCTTGCATATGACTGGGCACTTGTACACACTTTATTTTGAAAATGCTAAAATTTTTATCAGAAAACATTGCAATTAGAAATAGGTAAAGAGTTACTTTAATTTATAAGGGGAGTTTTAAGTAATTTTGATTCCTATGTATATTAGATTTTTAGATGAAATTATCGGAAATAATCACCCAAAAAAACCTATTTTTCTAAAGGATTTTAACGAAAAACATAGAATAAATTAAATAGTGTAACTAAAAACAGAAGGAGTGAATGGAAAGTATTGTTTATCTTTTTTAAGGCAAATCAATAATTAAGGAGAGCACCAGAATCGTTATCTCAGTAGATGATGCTTTCAACATAAGACCACTGTTTTATAACAACTTTGATTTGCATATATAGAAGATTAATTTTTTAATAGGGCATTGGGGGATATGTTCATGAAAAAAAGAATAAAACAATTCATTACTACAATTTTGTCTGTTCTTTTGGTTATTTCATTTGTCTTACCACATCAAACATTAGCTGCTAATTTTGAAAAGCCAATATTAAATTATGTTGCTTTAGGGGATTCCTTGGCAGCGGGATATTTAAATGACAAATCAAGAGGAAGGGGTTATCCTGAATTCATTAAGGAGAGAATTGAAAGCGGTTCCTCTTATTTAGTTGACTTGCAGAACTTCGGGATTGGCGGATATAGAACAACTCATGTGCTGGATGACCTGATAAATCCACAAAGCCCAAAATATCAGCAAGTAAGAGAGGCTATAAAACAAGCAGACATTATTACCTATGATGCAGGGGCAAATGATGTTTTAGGGGTAATTGGGGATGTAACGAAATTCAACCCGAATGACTCGGAATTAATGAAACAGATTCAAGCTGCAATGATTACAGTTGGAGACAATATTGATGTAACGTTGAAAGAAATTAGAAAAATTAATCCGGATGCACAAGTTTATATAATGGGTTACTACAACGCCTTACACTTTTTACCAAATATACAGGATGCTGTCCTCTATTTAATCGGTGAATTAAATAAAGTTATAGACACAGTGGCTTTTTATAACGGAGCGACCTTTGTACCAACTTTTGAGATTTTCAATGGTAAATACCAAGAATACTTACCAAATCCGGACATTCATCCTACAGAAGCAGGCTATCAAGCAATTGCAGGACAGTTTGCTAATTTTATCATCCCTAATTTACCGATTGTTTGGATATTTGGAGAGGGAACACCGAGCGATGAAAAAGGACACCCAAGAGATAAATACCTAGATATCAAAAACTGGGTTGTATATGAAAAAGTAGATCTAGTTTGGCAAAAAAGCTATGATCTTAAAGAATACGAAGGGGAACAACTTGTCGGACAAGGATCCCCAAAAGTCGATTATGGAAAGGTAGGTGATTTCTATTTTGATCAAAACACCAATATTCTTTACGTGAAAGTCGATGAACTGTTTTGGCTGGAAATAGGTAAATCTGATCCTATTGATGATAATGGTGGCGGTCAAAATGGTGAACAGCCGGGTGATTCGGGTACAGGAAGTGGTGGCGACCAAACAGGACCTCAAAATAATGAAAAGGACGGCAGTCAAAACACTGGCAGCAATCAAGGAGAAAATTTGAATTCCGGTAATAGCGGCACAACAGGGGAGAAACTTGAACAAATGAACAACAAAGCAAATACAACGAACACCGTAAAAACGGCTGGAAATAACCAGAGATTGAAACTACCAAACACAGCAACAAATAATGGCCTATTCCTGCTAATTGGTATGTTCACGATTACCATAGCCGGCGTTTCTTATCTTATGTATTTCAGGAGAATTAAGCGGGAAGGTTTTGAATAATGCTGAAAAGGGCATGTCTATCCAAAAGTAGTATTTATGTAGTACGTTCTTAAGGACCTTATATCCATTTTAATGAAATGTTAAATCTTTGAAACGCATTTTTAATTTATGTGTAACTGTAATCCCTCTATTTCTATGTTAAAGTTCATATGTAGCCTACAAGGAGGGAATTACAAAATGAAAAAATTAGTCGTTACCGTTGCTGCAGCGATTGCTAGTGCGGGTCTATGGACATCGGCTGTTTCTGCAGAAGAAATTGTCGTGCAGAATGGTGACAATCTCTGGAATCTTGCAAGAGAACATCAGACAACCGTAAATAATCTAATAAAATTTAATAATTTACAATCTTACACTATCCATCCTGGCCAAGTGTTGCAAACGGAATTCGTACATACTGTCGTCAAAGGTGAATCACTTTGGGCGATTGCACAACACTATGGCATTACCGTAGATGAATTAAAAGAATCCAATCACTTAACATCCGACTTAATCTTGATTGGTCAAGTTTTAACGATCCCCGGGGTAAATGCAGATGAAGTAGCTTTGTCAGGTGCAAATGGACAATCTAGTAGTCAGCCTGCACGACAAATTATAACAGGGGATGAACAGGCGAAAGAAAATTCGAATGAATCGGCAGAAAATCCGGCTACAGAACTTACTGAGCAACCGGCAGCTGCAGAACAACCGGCATCAGAGGAACCAAGTGAGGGGGAAGTTCCCGCTCCTGCACAAAAACAAACCGAACAACAAACGACACCAGCACAGCCTGCAGAAGTAAGTGAAGAGCCAGCAACTGAAGAAGTAACAACTCAACAAGAAGCACAACCCGGTAAAACGATAACTGTCACTTCGACCGGGTATACAGTTGAAAGTGCGGGTGGATCTGGAATTACCGCAACAGGAATTGACTTAAATAAAAACCCGAATGCGAAAGTCATTTCCGTTGATCCAAAAGTAATACCGCTTGGCAGTAAAGTTTATGTAGAAGGCTACGGGGAAGCCATTGCAGCAGATACGGGCGGCGCGATTAAAGGGAATAAGATCGACATTTACTTCCCAACCAGAGAGCAAGCGATAAACTGGGGCGTACGTAACGTCAATATTACGATTCAAGAATAAAAATCCTAAAATAAGAAAGAAGAAAAACCCTGCAGGTAAGTATGTCTGCAGGGTTTAATTTATTAGAATCTTAATTAACGGCAATTTTACTGGAACGTTGAGTCATTTATGTCTTTTAGTATTGTAGCTTTAAGTCAACTTACATCTTATTTATTGTTTGTCCGGTTTAAAATAAACCACATTTAGTGAATACTATCACAAACATTAAGTATGAACAGTGAACCTGTGCTTAAAAACATCTCGGTTAAGTACATCCTTTTAGCCTAACACCTTCATAAAGATTGAGTATGAGTAGTGGGCGCGTGCTTAAAACTACCCCGATTAAGTGGAATACCTTTACAAACATTGACTATGAACAGTGAATCCGTGCTTAAGGACCACTCCGGTTACGTTCAGCCCATTCAGTGAAAACCATCACAAAACTTCAGTAGTGATATTCTTTTTGGACCACCACTGGACCACAAAACTGTCCCCGCGGACCAGGAATAGTGAACTTGCCTCTCTGGACCACGATTAGAAGAATGCTTTAATACTTGATAGAACGACTAGTATGCCAAGAATAATAACAAATGCGTTGCTCAAATAATTTTTTCTGTATTTAGCCAGTGCAGGCACTTTATAGATTGCATACATTGGTAATAGGAATAAAATTAGCGCAATTAGTGGCGCATTAATCATATCAATGAGATCAAGAATACTTGGGTTTGCATAAGCAACTAGCCAACAAGTCACAATCATAAAGCCAATGATGATATTCTTTACTGTTTTATTATTTAATTTTTTTCCGCGAGATTTAGCAAACTCTTTAATAATGTCTTCCATACCTTCATATGCCCCTACATAGTGACCAAGGAAGGACTTTGTTATGGCAACGATCGCAACGATAGGAGCCGCCATTGCAAATAGAGGCATACTATATTTATTAGCCAGAAATGAAAGGATTGGTAAGTTTTCTTCTTTTGCTAGTGCAAGGTCACCAGAAGTCACACTCAAAACACAACTATAAACAAAGAACAAAACAACTAAAATCGTCATGATATAACAAAACTTTTGAATCTGAGCACATTTGCGGTCAACATTTTCCATTCCATAGGTTTCCCGTTGTTTAATAACAAAGGTAGATATCATAGGAGAATGGTTAAACGAGAATACAATAATTGGAAGAATAAACCAACATATTTTTAAAATGTCAACAAAGCCTGCTCCTCCATCGGCATTTGCAAAATTACCAGCTAAACTTAAATTTGAAAGATCCCATTGTGGAATCAAATATAAAGCTAGGAACACAAGACAGGCTATAAATGGATATACAAGCCAGCTCATGACTTTTACCGTAACATCATGACCAAAATTCACGATAAAGATAAGACCGAGCACCAAAATAAGTGATAGTATAATTCTAGGTGGTGCTTGCATGTTCAATTGATGCTCAATGAAACTACTTGCAGTATTGGTTAAAGAAACTGCGTACATCAGTAATATTGCATAAATCGAAAAGAAATAGACGATATCAAAAGCTGTACTTGCTTTAGTTCCAAAATACTCCCTAACTGTTGCTGTAATACCCTCACCGGCAGATTTAGAAGAGTAGATCATTTTAGCCATCGCCCTGTGTGAAAAGTACATGACAGGGAATGCCAGTACCGTAATTAAAAGTAAAGATAATATACCTCCTGCTCCGGCATTAATTGGTAAAAAGAGGACACCTGCCCCAATTGCTGTTCCAAAAAGACTCATTGCCCAAGTGGTATCTTGCATATGCCATTTATTCGGGTCTTTATATTGATGAAGTTCTTCTGTAGTATGTTCAAATTCCTGTACTTTAGCTGCATTTTGACTCATTTTCATTTCCTCCTTGTGAGGTAGTATTTTTAATATTGTTCATAGATTCACAATCCACTAAAAACATTTTTTAAAAAAGTTTAAAATCCTATTATTCCTTTCCTAGAATTTTGTTTCTAATCGCAATTCCTGTCGGTGTTTCTGCAACCCCACCTAAGCCAGTTTCTCTTAACTCCCGAGGCATTTGTCTACCTACTCTATACATTGCATCAATTACTTCATCAGCATCTATCAGGTTGTTTACACCGGCTAATGCCAGATCTGCTGCCACTAATGCATTCGCCGTTCCAACAGCATTTCTTTTTACACAAGGAATCTCTACCAAACCTGCGACTGGATCACAAACTAAACCGAGTAAATTTTGTAGTGCGGTTGAGAACGCATGGGCTGATTGCTCTGGTGTTCCTCCCGCAGCTTCTACTGCCGCTGCAGCCGCCATTGCGGAGGCACTCCCTACTTCAGCTTGGCATCCCCCTAAAGCTCCTGCAATACATGCATTATTCGCTACAATCATTCCAAATAATGCTGAAGTAAACAGAAAATGAATCTGGTCCTCACGACTTAACTGTAATGTTTCTTTAATGGTATAAAGTACACCGGGTATTGTTCCACTTGCTCCGGCTGTTGGTGTTGCACAAATAACCCCCATAGCCGCATTCACTTCATTTGTACCTATTGCACCTTGAACGCCTCTCATCATGACATCGCCAGAAAGTGATTTTCCACTTTCAAGATATTTTTTAATTCTAACCGCATCTCCTCCAGTTAATCCAGTAGGGGAAAATACACCATCGCCCTCAACACTTCTTTTTACAGCACTTTCCATCGTCTCTAAGTTTTTCTCCATTTTCGCCCAAACTTCATCAAAAGTAGATTTCGTTACTTCCATTTCCTGTTTAATTGCTAATTCATAAATGGGTACTTGTTTTTCGTTCGCTGCTTCGACTATTTCTTTAATAGACATATACATACCTTATTTCACCCCCAAATTTAATTAAAGTATAATGATATTCGCTATATCACTGAGATTTTCCAATTCTTTCCTGGCCTCACCACTTAATTGTGAATCCAAATCAAACTGGTACAAATATTTTCCGTCCTTCTCCAAATTAGTGGAGTTATTAATATCCACCTCGTATTTTTTAAAGATTCTGCGTAATTCGAGTTCAAGATTATTTCTACTCGAAATCGCTATCATTATTGGCAATGAACCTTGAGGATTTAAGCTAAATCCATCGATTTCAATATGTTTGACTTTAATTAATCCGCCACCGACTGAAATTCCCACTGTTCGAATAGATCGACTATCATCCTCAAGATAAATATCAGCAGTATTTGGATGACCAACAGGACTATCCCCTGATTCTTCTAAAAAAGTGATGTCAATACCTTGAGATTCCGCTATTTTGATAGCATCGGGGACTCTGCTATCATCAGTCGCAAAACCTAATATACCGGAAATAATGGCAAAATCAGTTCCATGTCCCTTATGGGTTTCTGCAAATGATTCATAGTACTTTACCACAACTCTTTTTGGAAGACCTTTAAATAATTTATTTGCAACTAATCCGATGGCTAAAGCACCTGCCGTATGGGAACTTGAGGGCCCGATCATAACTGGTCCAATCACATCAAAACAACTTTTGTAACTAATATTCTTTTTTTCTTTAAGCGTTACTGCGTTCATGGCTAATCCTCCTTTAAAATTAATGTTGTTATTACTAGAATCATCTTGCAATAACATTTATTAAAAATTAAAAGTTACAATTAAATTACACTTGGTAAAATCTTACAAGAACTGTGCTTCCAACGTTACCAATCAGAATTCGAGTAGCAATTCTATTTCATTGGGACTTACTAATTTTAAGCTTCAATAACTCCTTATTTTCATCTTGATAGACTAGACAATGATATGGTGTGCAATAATAAAAGCAGATACATTTTCTTTAGGTTCCTTTCATCACTTAGCAGCACTTGTAAAATCGCTTTCAAAGGACAAATAATCCATTACCATTCCCGTTTATTTGCCTTGCGTTCACCTCCTATATTATTTTTTGAAAAGACTCAAGGATAAGATTTTATAAGTTTCAAAGAAAACTATATTATTTATCAATTCGTAATAAAAAATTATCAATGTAATAAATTTTTATTACGCGTTAATAATATCACACAAAAAATCTAGCGTCAATTATTTATAGTAAAAAATTATTCTAGTAAAAAATTTTTATTAAAATATATTGGATTGTCTGTAACATCTGTTATAATGAACTGTATAAAGAAGACTCGGGCGTCGGAGCATATAGGTCCGTAGTTCGTCAAAAATTTTTTACGGCTGCGATGCATTTACTTGAGGCTTTTCCTTGTATAAACGTAAAATTTCCCGTACATCTCGTACATTAAAAAAGGGACAGTCAACACTTTTTGAATCATTATTATTGCAAATCGTTGTAAGTAATATAATTAAAAACCATTTAAATAAAATTTTTCCCCCAACTATTTAAATAGAAGAGTATAAAGGAGGAACACTAAGTTGGATGATTATCTTTTTCGACACTATAAAAATTTAATGAATTATCTGGGAGAAGTCTTTGGCCCTCATTATGAATTTGTATTACATGTGTTAGATCCTGATGGAGGTTCACACATTGGTCACATCGTCCATGGAGAGTTGAGTGGAAGGTCATTAACCAGCCCTTTAACAGACTATGCAAAAAAGTTAATTGAGGAAAAAGTATATTTAACAAAAGATTTTGTTGTAAATTATGTTGGAGAAGGACCAAAGGGTAAAAAGTTTCGTTCATCAACCATGTTTATAAAAAATCGTGAAGGTCAGTTACAAGGTCTGTTATGTATTAACTTTGATGCGGATGTCTATCGAAAGGTCGCAAAGGATGTATTGAGTTTAGCTAATTTAAGCTGGGATATACAGTATTTGGACAAGAAAACTGAACAGGAACAACCGGTTGAAAACTTAACTGAAAACATTCAGAACATTATTTATACACAAATAGATAAAGATATATTAGAATCTGGTGCTCAATTATCACCTGAACAAAAGAAACTTGCCATTTCCAAATTAAAAGAACACGGTGTATTTGATATTAAAGGTACAATAAGTGAAGTAGCTGAAATAATGGGAATGTCGGAATCAAGTGTTTATCGGTATCTTCATATGATATCTCGCAATGAAAAGAAATAATAAATAAATTTTCAAATAATTATAGTAAGGTTTTTACGAAAATTTTCACGCTAGTACAATAGAAACTCTTGTTATTTGTGTTAAGTTTCTCACAAAAAAAGTTTTTTGGGTGTGAATCATACACTAAACCAAAGCTAATTATAGGAATTTTCCTCCAATTCCCAACATATCTATTGTTTATCTACACTTAGAGAAAATGAAACAGGCCGAAAACATGATTAAATCAATGTTCTCGGCCTAATTTAATTGTCGGGATTTACTTTTTAAGAAACAAATTGTTTATACATTAATATTACCCAATATATTCTTTACCACCCATATAAGGTCTTAAAGCTTCTGGTATTCGTACTCTTCCATCCTTTTGTTGATAATTTTCTAAAATGGCGGCAACCGTACGCCCAATTGCCAATCCGGAACCATTTAACGTATGAACGAATTCAGGTTTCGCTTTTGGTTCTCTTCTAAACCGGATATTTGCCCTTCTTGCTTGGAAATCTTCAAAATTACTGCAAGAAGAAATTTCACGATACGTATTGTAGCTTGGTAGCCATACTTCTAAGTCATATTTTTTCGCAGCAGTAAATCCTAGATCGCCTGTACAAATAGCTACTACCCGATAAGGAAGTCCCAGTAATTGTAAAACCTTTTCGGCATCATTGGTTAGTTTTTCTAATTCATCATAAGAATCTTCCGGTTTAACGAATTTTACCAATTCAACTTTATTAAATTGGTGTTGTCGAATTAAACCACGTGTATCTCTTCCTGCCGATCCAGCTTCAGAACGAAAACAAGCACTGTACGCAGCAAACTTAGCAGGAAGGTCTTTTGCAGATAATATTTCATCACGATAGTAATTGGTAACAGGTACTTCTGCTGTCGGTATGAGGAAATAATCCTTCTTCTCAACTAAAAACACATCTTCTTCAAATTTTGGCAGCTGTCCGGTCCCGGTCAGGCTTGCCCGATTTACTAAATATGGCGGCAACATTTCTGTATAACCATGTTGTTCCGTATGAAGATCAAGCATAAAGGACATTAGTGCTCTTTCTAATTTTGCACCAAGGCCTTTATAAAAAACAAAGCGACTTCCTGTTACTTTTGCAGCACGTTCAAAATCAATAATTCCTAATTCAGTCGCAACATCCCAATGGGGTTTCGGTTCAAAATCAAATTGAGGAAGTTCTCCCCACTTACGAATTTCAACATTGTCATCCTCTGTATCACCGATGGGTACGGTTTCATGCGGCAAATTAGGGATGGATAAAAGTAATGCATTTAATTCTTCTTCAATCACACGTAATTCTTCATCAAGTTCCTTTATTTGATCACCAACTTCACGCATTTCAACAACTAAATCTTCAGCATCTTTATTCTCTTTTTTTAGAACGGCAATTTGAGCAGATACATCTTTTCTCTTTTTCTTTAATTGTTCGGTTTCAACGATTAATGTCCGGCGCTTTTGGTCCAGTTCACCAAACTTTTCCAAGTCACTTAAGTCTTCACCGCGATGTTGTAATTTTGCTTTTACCTCTTCAAAGTTCTCCCTAAGTAATTTAATATTAAACATTTTCCTACCTCCTCGTTTAAAATAGACTTACATAAATAAAAAAACTTCCATCCCAAAAGAGGGACGGAAGTTTGAATATCCGCGTTGCCACCCAAATTGCAAGTATTGTAAAAAATACTTACCTCTCGATCAAGATATCGGTTTTACCGGCAGTACCTACTCAAGTTCTTTTCAGTACCACTCTCAAGGATGGATTCACAGGTCTTTACTGCTGATTTTCACCAACCATCAGCTCTCTTAAAGTAAATTCACCCTGTTACTATTTCCTGTCATCGATTAAAAGTTATGTGGTTGTTTTAACAAGATTATATCTAAATCAGTCGGGATAGTCAAGATACAAAAAATATATTGAAAAACTAAAGGGCTTTCAAGGGTGTGTAAAAAAATCATGAAGTTCAGATAAACACACATACAATTTTATAAAATTACATGAAGTTTCTCCACTAAAGCTTTTTGTTAAAAAATCAGGCAAGGATAGAAGGATCTTTGCATATTGTCTGTTTTTAACCAAAAAGCCTATTCAATGGAGAAATATTTTGTATCTTTTTAAGAGTTGTTGATAATGACTTACGGTTTTGTCTTTGAGAACCTGTTCTATTGGATAATTTTTGCTGGTTGACTCCCGATTTTGTCCACGAGAGTCGTTCTATTGGACAGTTTCTCCTGATTGGGCCTCCATTTTGTCCACGAGAATCGTTCTATTGGACAGTTTTACTTGGTTGAGGCTCGATTTTGTCCACGAGAGTCGTTCTATTGGACAGTTTCACCTGGTTGAGGCCCCATTTTGTCCGCGAGAGCCGTTCTATTGGACAGTTTCACCTGGTTGAGGCTCCATTTTGTCCACGAGAGTCGTTCTATTGGACAGTTTCACCTGGTTGAGGCTCCATTTTGTCCGCGAGAGCCGTTCTATTGGACAGTTTCACCTGATTAATCCCTCATTTTGTCTGTGAGAACCGACCGGGGACACTGTAAAACTGTTTGAATAAGTGCATTTTCACAATATATAGTAGGGTAAACTAAGGGAATACAGCTAAATATGGTTTTTAGCAAGATTAGTTAGTACATTTTCAGCGGCCTCGAACCGACCTCGTGGACATGTTTCTTCTGTTTATATTGAGTGTGAACTTACCGAAATACTTTTTGGTGCAAATAGTCGACAATTAATGTGTTGATTTTGTCCCCTTTTTGAACCTTTTGTAAAAGACCCCTATTGTTGCGAACAATATAAACAATATACCGGCTAACAAGATATTGCGATAATTCGTTGATGTATCCGGTAGTTTGTTTGTCGTGTTAATTGGGTTATTTCCGGTATTAGAATGATCGGTAACTGTATTTTTTGTTCCGGAATTCGTATTGTCCGGATTCTTTCCACCGGGTGGATTGGATCCTCCGTTACCATTATTGTCTGAACTGTCTGATGCAATTATTTCTGCATCATTTTCGAAAACTGTAAATTTAGTAAAGTGGTTGGTAGTAACCGTTACTTTACCATCTTGGTAAGTTGCTCCCGGAAGTTTAACCCAAGCTTTTGTGTGCTCATTGTAGTAGTAAACATTTAGCTTATCTGGTTTTGTCACTTTGTTTTTATCAACAGTAAATGTCAAGGTAACCGGTTCGGAAAATTGGGTGACACTCTTTCCACCGAGTTGAATGATAAGCTCATAAACCGGGCTGACTGCTCCTTTGGTGTCTGCTAATTTGCTTATAATGACAACTAATTCTCCACCAGCTTCCAGTACGCTGCTTGGAATGCGTATTGAAACGGAACCATTGGCGAGTACTAATGGAACACCGTTTTCCGTTAGCTGAGCCACCTGATCAGCAGTTAATTGGATCTTTATGTTTTCCTTACCATTCAGGTTAATTTCAAGGGCACTGTTGGCTACAACTGCTGCTTCTATTGCATTTTTAAAAGTAGCATCATCTACTGTTGCTACGCCATTGTTGATGGTAGGATTCACTTTATTTTCTCCACTTGGTTCTTTTGCAGCAACAATTCTACCCTCTACACTTGGTGAGACCGGGTTATGGGCGACTAAATAATCATTAAATACTTCATAGTCAGGAATATCAATGTTGATCATACGACCGTCCAAATAAGCCTGTCTTAACGAATCGAAACCGTCGCCGCCTTGTGCAGTAAAGGAATTAGTTGCAACTGTATACATTTGATCTAATTCAATAGGTTTAAAGTTGCCTTCTGTTGTTTTAACTTTTACTGACCAAACTTTTTCGCCAGCCGGTTTATCCGGATCAAATTTAAATTTTAATCCTGACACATGCAGGAAGCCGCCGCTTTGGCTAGGATAGGCACTGACACTATGTTCCAGAGCTTCCCAAATTTCTTTACCGGTTAACTTAATGGCAACGAGCGCATTGTCAAATGGGAGGACGGTACGAACTTCACCCATTGTAATTTCTCCCTGATCGATCGAAGCACGAATTCCTCCACCGTTTTGTAAGGCAATTGTTGTTTCCGGGAAGAACTGTTGCATTTTCCAAACCATACCATCTGTAATCAAATTACCGAGATTTGTTTCTTTCGTTCGTACATTGGCTCTTTCACCGTCTAAAGGAACCGTAGTATTTCCAACAACTTCTTGTAGTAATTCTTCAATTGGTGTATTGAATTCATCAACTTTTTCTTGGAACGCCGGGTCAGCAGCAAATTGTCTGACTCCGTTTGAATCAGCTGTTAAGGAAAGTAATTCAGCCGATTGGTCCTTAATAACCCCGTTTTCATCGAAGGTTACATCTAATTTACCTAAGTTATTTAAATATTCACCTGTCTGAACAATAACAGTAGGTTCATCTTTTTCGATTACTTCACCTTCAGGAAGAACGGTATGCGAATGACCTCCAACAATTACATCAATGCCATCAACGGCTTCAGCTAATTGCTTATCTTCATCGTAACCTAAATGTGATAAAGCAATTATTTTGTCAATACCTTTTTCTTCAAGAAGAGATACTGTGTTCTCAGCTTCCTCAACGGCATTTTCAAATACAATATTTTTACTTGGACTTGCAATGTTAGGGGTATCTTCAGTGGTTAAGCCAAAAATACCAACTTGCTCGCCATTAATTTCTTTGATAATTGCCGGATAGATATTTCCACCATCGCCCGGTTGTCCCGGTTCATTGAAGGCATATTTTCCAAGAATCGGGTCATTCGTAAAGTCAATATTTGCGCTGACAAATGGGAATTTCGCTTCATTAACAAAATTGGCTAATGTTTGAGAATCTTTGTCAAATTCATGATTCCCAAAAGTCATCGCATCGTATTTTAATTCATTTAAGAAATAAAGATCGGCTAATCCAAGATGAACATTGAAGAACAGAGTTCCGGAAAAAACATCACCGGCATGCAGTAACAAATTATTTGGGTGATCTGCACGAATTTGATTCACCGCAGTTGCTAAATATGGAAATTGTGTGACACGTGCATGCGTATCATTTGTATGCATAATCGTTAATGAAAAATCTTCATCAGCTGCTGGTTCTTCATCAAAATTGAGTTGAGCCAAAACGGGATCATGGTCCGATACTCTTCCATGTTCTTCCATATAGGATGCGTTTAGATGCAGAATTTCAACTTGAGCATCATCTGCAATATCCTTAGTTGTTAAAATGTGATCTAAAACTTGAGAATTACCTTCATAATTATAGGTGTAGCGGTCTTCTGATGTATTTGCATTATTGTGAGGTGTTGTCGATTGCATGTAAACGTTGTTGTTATCTACTTCATAGGTAACGACACCTTCAACATCTTTTTCCAATTGGTCTTTGTAAGGTGAGTTATCCGTTTCACCTTGAATTTGGTTGGTGGTAACAACTTGCTCTTCAACCGGTTCTTCTTGGGCAGATATGGCATTTACGTCAGCCGCACTTGCTATTTGTGCAAGCGGTATACAATAGTTTACTAGTAAAGCAAAAATCATTGCAAAAATGATAAGAAAACGATTTTTCACACGAACCACAGTTTCTCCCCCTTTAATACTATGTAGGCCCCTGTCCAATATCCAATATAAACATCATGTATACGTTAGAATCTTCTCGATAATACCACCTCTCCTTTCAGTAAAAACTAGTAAATCAGTAAAACGTGGACTAGCCACAATTAATTTATATCATATTTTTAAAAAAGAAAATAAAATAATAGATAAAATTTAATATAAAATCAAATGAATTAAAATGCTTTTACAATATATTAATATATTGTAAAAGCATGCTACCATGAAAAATAAGCCAATACATCCCATTGGCTACCTTTAAAAAAACCATTTTCATCCTCTGAGGTGTGGCTTGGGCGCTACATGAGGGATTATGGAAATATTTTCCCCATGACTCCACATTAGGTAATAATTCTACAAGTGTTTTATGGAAACAAACTTATGTAATGAGGTTTATTTTGCCAAGTAGATAGTATACTAATCAATCAGTGAATTTTATTCTTTATACATGCGTTATTTTAAAAAAACTACAAATTTTTTTAAAATAATACAGTCGTATTTTGCCCCCTTAGCGAAAAAACTTGCTAAGGGGTACTGTTTTTCTATATTAACATTACCAGTGGGACGATGAACCTAGTCCCTATATCAACACCATCGCCACAATTGTCGTTACAACCAATCCGATACAAACAGGCAACAAGTTCCTGCGTGCCAATTCAAATGGATCGACATTACAAATCGCGGCAGCCGGGATCAAGGCCCAAGGTACAAGGGTCCCGCCGCCAACCCAAATGGCAGAAATTTGCCCTAGTGCGGTTAATGTTGCAGTACCGTCGCCAATCGCATGGGAAAATAAATTGGCAATCGATCCGGACAACGAAATCCCGGAAAAGCCTGAACCGTCCAGACCTGTAATGGCCCCCACAACAGCCAGTGTCGCGGCACCAATTTCCGGTGTTAACGGAACGACATGTGCCAGCGCAACCCCCAGGTCATTAACAATGCCGTTCGAGGAGGCCGGTAGATAGTCGCCAATGATCGTGGTAAAACCGGCATCACCTAAATAAAAGAACGCAGCAATCGGAATCACCGGTCCAAACACTTTAAAGCCAAATTGAAACCCGTCGATCATTCGCTTCGTTGTTTTTCTCAATCCGCCGACTTTGAAACCAATCATATTAATAAGGAGAAAAATTAATATCGCTGTTCCTCCGACTAATGCAGTCGCATCGCCTCCTTGAAGATTAAAGGCAAACATGGCAATGACATTAAGTCCAAAAAGCAATGGAATGAGAATTGCAAACACAATTTTCTGCTTATGAGACAAAGCATCGACCTTCTCAATTTTTTCAACAGCTCCATCAAAAGCTTTGACATCTTGTAATCTTCCTTTTTTCACATCCCTCATTAGCAAAATAAAGGCAGTTACTGTAGTAACCACGCCCATCACGATTACAAGTGGAATGCTCGCTGAAATAACATCGCCAACCGGCAATCCGGCTGCATCTGCGGTTAATTTTGGAGCGGCTTGGATGATGAAGTCACCGGACAAAGCAATCCCGTGGCCGAATAAGTTTATTGCCATGGCCACACCTAAAGCGGGGAGCCCGGCACGAATAGCAACCGGTAGAAGAACGGCACCGAGTAGGGCAACCGCCGGGGATGGCCAGAAAAAGAGTGAAATGAACATCATGAGAATGCCAATTGTCCAATAGGCCAGTGACGGTGTCCGAATGATTTTTGCAAACGGGGCAATCATGACATCATTAATCCCGGTTTGCGTTAATGTCTTACTCATGGCCACAATGAGCGAAATAATGAGAATCGTGGGCAAAAGCTCCGAAATTGCGTATAAAAAACTGGAAAAGATGCTCATGATCGATTTGGTTAACGAACCACTTGTCACAATGGCAATAACAAAAATTCCGACAATACAAAGTATACTCGTATCCAATCGGCTGACCATGAAACCGATAATCAGCAAGATAAACAACAAGTAAATCCAATGAACCAACGTAAGCTCAACAACCATACAAAAGCTCCTTTCAATGAAATGAAAAAACGGAAACTGAGCCTTTTATTACATTTTATGCCGGGAAAAACATGTGGTGATAAGGGGACTTTTTTGCACCGGAGCACCACTTTATCTATTTCTTAGGCAAATGAAACTAAGTTCTCCGTAAGCCTGCAATCTCAAAGAGACCCCAAAATTTTATGTCAAAAAATAGCAATTATTGTCGATATAATTAATGTGATTAGTCATGCTGGCATATAGGACAAAGCTTTCATCTCAAATGATAAATTCCTGTATTTCCCAACATTATCATAGGGATGATAAACTTGTCCCTACAAGGGAGGCATTTGATGTTAAAAAAATCAGCAAGAAAAGCAAAGTTATCGCAAGCATTATTTCTGTTCTTCTTATTTTTTCTCTATTGATAGGGATTGGATTAGCAAAAGGGCATTCAGAGAGGGACACAGGATCAGCCCCAAATAAAACAGCGACTGCTTCGTTTGAAAAGGCGAAGGACAATCAAAAAGTAAAAGAAACTTCCAAAGAGGAAACGGAAGAAGCTACTGAAGAATCGGTAACAGAGCCGGCCGATGAAGTTCCTCCGGCTGAGACAAACACGGATTCAACCACTACGAAGCTTTCTGAACCGGTTACCAAGTACGTGAATATTAGTTCTTTAAATGTACGGAATGGGGCAGGTACGGAATTTCCAGTCCTGACGGTTGTGACATTGGCTCAAGAGTTAACGGTTACTGAAACAAGTGGAGCCTGGAGTAAAGTAACCTTTAATAATCAGACCGGTTGGGTTTCCAGTAAATATTTATCGGATGCGAAACCCGAGGTGGCGGCATCTACACCACCTCCAACGGCAAGTAATCAAAAAGTGGCAGCTGCTTCACCATCTCAGCCCGCTACCCAGCTTGCCAATAATAATGCGGCGGATGGATTAAAGACAGTAGGCAGTAATAGTCAGCTGATTCTCGTAACAACCAATGGCTACAATACGAGTAAAGCAACCATTCAGACATTTGAAAGGGATTCAAGTGGAAAATGGAATCTCGTTTTAAACACGAACGGTTATGTTGGAAAGTATGGTTTGACAAGAGAAATGAGTGAAGGTGGAAAGAAGGCGCCTATCGGGAAATTTTCTATTGGTACTGCATTTGGGCAAGTCGGAAATCCGGGTACAAGGTTGCCATGGCGAAATATAACGGCTGATGATGTTTGGGTGGATGATCCGAATTCATCGCTTTACAATACTTGGCAATCGAGAAGTGCTACACAGGGACAATGGAATAGCGCGGAAAATATGACACATCCGTTATACAAATATGGATTTGTTATCAATTATAATACAGAGCGAATCCCAAATAAGGGGAGTGCCATTTTCTTCCATATTGGAACCAGTTATACACTTGGCTGTACCGCTACATCTGAAAGTAATGTCATTTCCATTTTAAAATGGCTAGATCCAAGTAAAAATCCGGTCATCATTCAGACGCCAATCCAAGAACTCGGATCGTTCTAAACTTTCTTTTTTTGTAAAAATATTGACCGTATAAAGACTTTTGCCCTATACGGTTAATATTTTAAACTTTTACCAAAATCACTATATTACTACATAAATTGTAGAATAAATCCTTGTTCAATTTGCCAAAAAGTTTTTTGGAAACCAATCATATTATCTATTTTACCGGCACCTGATTGGAATGGCAAACCTCCAAATTCTGGGGAATCGAGGTAAATGCCTTAACCAAATCCCCTTCATAAATAAACCGATGCTCATAAGTTTGATTATCATGAAGCATAGCAGGAAAAAAGTAATGAAGATTGGCAATACCTTGGTTTTCGGTGTCAAGAATCCAATCAATTTTTTTCCAATCCAAAATGCCTTCATCGGTTTTGGTTGGGGTCGAATAGCTAAAATTAGCTGGGAGATCGGCTAGATATAAGTACATGCCACCACCGTCAAAACTTCCTACATTCCAGGTGACGGTTCCCTTATAATGAATTGTTTCGAGCTTAATCCCGGTCTCTTCTTTAATCTCACGCAGCACGCAATCAAGGGGCGTCTCATTCGGCAGCAATTTTCCGCCCACGCCGTTCCAACAGCCCATCCAGTACGGTTTTTCCCGATTTAACAACAAGATTTCGTCTCCTCGTTTCAAAAAAGCAATTGTATACTTTAACACAATACCACCTCAGTTATCCGGAAATGCTCAGTTTTTATCTATGTTATCACGAATACAAAAAGAAGAAAATCTATTCATTCGAATACTAGTGAAAACCGTTGCCAGATTGTATAATAATGATAAGAATTTTTACATGGAAAGGGATGAAAAGGGGGATCTTTTCATGAAAGTACAAAACCCTCATGACAAATTTTTTAGAGAAACGATGGGGAATGTTCCGACAGCAAAAGAATTCCTACACCATTACCTCCCTAAAAACATCTTGCAAGTAATTGATTTGGACACAATAGAAGTACAAAAGGATAGTTTTAAAAGAAAAGCGGAGGGGCCCGCTTAGCGACGTACAAACTGGAGCCCCCCGCAATGAGAGCAGATTTGCTTCCTCGAATAGGCATCGCACGAAGAAAAAGCGATTAGCTTTTTCGAGGAAAAGGAAACACGGGGAGGCACGAGCCGATGTTGACTTATCGTAGTGGAGGGGAGCGAAGTTTGCTAGTCGCTGGGGACCGGAGCTAGACAAAAAAACTAGTCCAAAGTTTTTTTCTGTATTTTAATCTATCTTAATTCTGTCAATCAGGAGTTCAAGGATTATTTTTCAGACTTGGTGTTTCGGGTGGTGATTTCCGGAAAAGAAGGTTACATCTCTTTCCTATTCGAACATAAAAGCTATCCGGATAAAGCTATTGCCATACAACTGCTGAAATACATGGCGGAAATATGGGAAACGAAAATGAAAAAGGAAGAAGTAAGCGAGCTGCCAATCGTAATTCCCCTTGTTGTCTATCATGGCGAGAGTAAATGGAGATTTCCGCTCCATTTAGGAGGGTTTTTAAATGGTTTTGAGGAAATGCCACAACATGTGAAAGAATACTTGCCAAACTTTCACTACCTATTGTATGACCTCTCTGATTATTCGGATGAGGAAATAAAGGGAAATGCCCAACTACGAATTATGTTGAAACTACTCCGTGATGTAGCTA
This sequence comes from Caldibacillus thermoamylovorans, assembly GCF_000751775.1. Classification (GTDB taxonomy): domain Bacteria; phylum Bacillota; class Bacilli; order Bacillales; family Caldibacillaceae; genus Caldifermentibacillus; species Caldifermentibacillus hisashii. Next base: position 6,652 of record NZ_CCRF01000094.1, on the reverse strand, counting down.
CAAAAAGTACTGAAGAATTTCTACGGTCTTTTTATGAGGCCAGTCACGCATTGCTCGAGATAGAGGATAAACAAAAAGGAATTGAATTTTTTGAGATAACGTTGCGATATGTATTCAATGCTGTTCGAGACTTAACAAAGAAGGACATGGAACAAATCGCGCGGCAAATTGAGACGACATTTCCAGAAGGGAGTGAAGTAGCCATGACATTGGCGGATATCTTGAGAGAGGAAGGCATGCAGGAAGGGTTGGAAAAAGGAAGACAAGAAGGAGCATCCCAAGCTTTAGCAAAAACCGCCCTGCAACTGTTGACAGAAAAATTTGGTGCATTGCCGGAAGACCTAAGGGAAAACATAAGGCAAGCAGATCTTGCAACATTAGAAACCATCCTTCAAAATATATTCAAATACCAAAGTTTGGATGAGGTTAAAAAATTTTTTAAGCATTGAGTAGTTTATATTTCAATGCGTCTTTTTTTAGGAAGGGAGCAAAATCTGGAGGCTACTGAAAAAGTACAAAATAATCACTTGCTTAACACCATATTTAGATGTATTTTTGTGGTCCATCTTACTATATATTGAGTAAGTGAACTTATTCTAATTGTTTTTCAGTGGCCTCCAAAATCTGCTCTCTTTTGTTTTATAATAAAAAGGGAAACGAAAAAATCAGCTTGGTCCTTTGTTTTATAAAATTAAAAAACTGTAGAAGGTAAACCAGTTCTTTTTGAATTTTGGAGATCACGGTTGCAATTTACTTAAACATATGGGATTACTACAAAGTCTGATCGATATTGAAGTTTGTCAGTGAATACTGAACATTTTTGCAAAAATACATAAAAGACAGGTGACTAGTATGTATAAAAATGAACCTATTTTTCTACAACCGACTTTACACGAACGCATTTGGGGCGGGCAAAAATTAAAAACCGATTATGGTTATCCGATTCCTTCTGATCATACAGGGGAAGCATGGGTTATTTCCGCCCATCCGCATGGTCCGAGTATTATTGCCAATGGTGAATTAAAAGGAAAAACATTGCTGGACGCATGGAATGAACACGGTGAACTTTTTAATAAAAAGGCAGGAGAAGACGAGGAATATCCTTTGCTTGTAAAAATTTTAGATGCCAATGACGACCTTTCTGTACAAGTCCATCCAAACGATGATTTTGCCCGATCAGTGGAGGGTGTTCCTTATGGTAAAACGGAATGCTGGTACATTTTAAGTGCCGAGGAAAATGCGGAACTTGTTTTAGGGCACCATGCGAAGACGCGGAAGGAATTTGAGAAGATGGTCGATGCCGGCGAGTGGGACAAGCTTCTCCGGCGGGTGAACGTAAAGACAGGTGACTTTGTTTACGTACCAAGCGGAACCATTCATGCCATTGGAAAAGGAATTGTTATTTTGGAAACCCAGCAAAGTTCTGATATTACCTATCGCGTGTATGATTATGATCGTACGGATGCGAACGGAAACAAGCGTGAACTGCATTTAGAACGGTCAAAACAAGTAACGAATGTACCACACATAGATGCAAAAGTTGAGCAAACAGTGGAAACTTTTGGGGATCTTACCGAAAAAAAACTGGTAGAAGAACAATATTTTACCGTTTATCATTGGAATTTAAATGGAAAAACAAAACGCAACTGCCACCACGACTTTTTACAAGTGAGTGTTGTAGAGGGGAAAGCTGTTCTGACGATTGGCGACAAAACATTTGAGCTGAAAAAAGGTATGCATTTTATTCTACCAAATAGCATAAATGAGTATGAATTGAAAGGACAAGCAGAATTTATCGTATCGCATGTGTAAGTGAAAAAATCGAATTGGAAATATCCGGCGCCTTTGTAAAAACGGTGGTCTTTTTAGATGCATTGAAAAATTGTGCTTTTTACATGCCCTTTTCTCATAAGGGAGGAGGGCTGCTTTTAATTTTTGGAATTTTCCTTCCAGTTGATAATACCAGCATTTCTTGTAAAAAATTTTTCCCACACTTTACAGTAAGATTTGTATTCCCACCTCAAATTTCAAGTAATTGAGGAAGATAGGTGCCCTGCATCTGACATGTTCGTAGTGCACGATATTTCACTTTATTAGAAAAAAGATTTTTTTTGAATAAAAGAGAACTAGTTTCCTATGAATTACAGCCTACTTTTTTGTGCAGAAAAAGTCGGGTCTAACTTTTTTTCCTACTGTATATTTAGATTTGAAAGGAGTACTTCTATGGATTGGTTGGAGAGAATGAATCGTGCTTTGGATTATATTGAGGAAAATTTGGATGAAGAAATCGAGTATAAAAAACTTGCACAAGTGGCAAGTTGTTCGGAATATCATTTTTCTAGAATGTTTTCATCTCTTGTCGGGATGACGCTATCCGAATATATTCGCAGGCGCCGTTTGACACGTGCAGCATTTGAACTTCAAAAGAGTGATCTGCGCATCCTTGATATAGCCGTTAAGTACGGGTATGAGTCAGCGGATTCTTTTTCTAGGGCATTTCAAAAAATACACGGGATAAAACCGTCTGAGGCCCGAAATAAGGGAGCATCGTTAAAAGCCTTTCCAAGAACCACCTTTCAGATTTCAATAAAGGGGGAAAAAGAAATGGATTACAGAATTGAACATATTGATTATGAATTAAGGATTGTCGGTAATGGGAAATCGGTTAAAACAGCTAAAGCGTTTAAAACGATTCCCAAATTGTGGAGCGCTGCTAAAAAAGACGGTTTTACACAGCAATTAATTGATATGTCATGGGAGAATCCAAAATGTACACTTGAAGGTATTTTGGGCGTTTGTGGAAGTGAAGCGGCAATAAAAGATGAAGAATTTACCTATTTTATGGGTGTCCGATATGATGGAGAGGTCCCAGCCGACATGGAAACAATTACAATTTCACCGAGTACATGGGCCGTGTTTCCGAATATTGTGGAGGCATGGAAGCGTCTGTATGTTGAATGGGTCCCAACTTCCGGATATGAACTTGCCAATTTACCTTGTATTGAATGTTACTACGGACCGAAACATAAACCGAGACATGAGCTGTGGGTCCCTGTTATTCCTTAATGTAAAAACGTCAACCGGACCAAGGTAAATGCCGTAAAAAAGCTGAATTTTAATTTACCTAAAAGAAGGATAACCCCGCTCGCCAAAGGGTAAAGAAATCAAAAAGACGAATGGAGACATCTTTCGTCTTTCTTTTTCTTCAAAGGCCTATCTAATTATACACATATTTTGATTTTTACAAATATATTATTTAATATGATAATATAGAGGGATGAATGTGCTTTGTACAGCATTCACTCCGGTGCTTATGCCACTGCCTACTTGCCGGGTGTCAAAGAACCACCAAGTGTTATATTGTCCTCGAATAGTGTTACCGCGTATTTCTTGAGCGAACTACTATGTTCAATAGGGGGAATTAGATAATGGCATTATTAAAACAGTTCCGCTATTCCTATTTGTTTTTTGCTTGTTCACTAATGGCTTTTTGGAGTTCTTTTTTAAACTATGAAAATGGCCTATATATAACATTAATATTCTTTCTGATTATTAATCTAACTTGCTTCTCCAATGAATACTTAGTTATTCAATATTATAAAAAAAACAACCAAAAGAATTTTAATAAAGGATACGCTCTGTTTATTATGATTCAAGTGTTGATTACTTTAATAATATTCTTTGTGTTTCAGTTTGTTTTTGCTTAACACATAAAACATGGTAGAGGTAAAAATGGTACCCCCGTTTTTACCAAACAAAGACGGGGGAATGAAAAAGTATTAAATATTCATAAGATTATTTGCCGAATACTAGATTTATCCTACTCTATATTATATAAGCAAACTCAGTGATCATATAGATGAGGAAGATGCTGAAAGTCAGTCCAATATGCTGAAATTATTTTTCATTAATTAATCTTGCCACTTCTCCTAAATTCGTATAAATTTGAAAGGCTTGCCGGTGCATTTCGTCTGAAGGTTCAATTAAATCAGGAATAATGATACAACGAATATTGGCGCTTACTGCTGCTTGTAATCCATGGAAAGAATCTTCCAGTACTAAAGCATTTCCCGCTTTTTCACCGGCGCGACGTAACGCCTCGAGGAAAATATCCGGACTTGGTTTTCCATTTTCTACCTCGTCGCCACTGACGTAAAAATCAAAACGATCTTGAATTCCGCTCAGCTTTAAATTTCGCTCAATTACTTTAATAGGACTGGATGAAGCGATACATTTTTTAATTCCTTTGTCATCAAGAACATCCAACAATCGTTCTGCCCCGGGTTTAATGGCCAATCCTTCTTCCTCTATAATTTTGTCAAATTCCGCATGATATAAGTCGAAAGCATGTAGGATCGATGAGTCTTCTCCATAGATTTCAGCAAAAATTTGTTTCCCCGTTTCATCAGTTACACCAACAACTTTCAAGTAAGTTTCAAAAGAAAAATCGTAGCCTAACTTTTTCGCAGACCTTTGGAAAGCCCGAAAAAAAGTCCGCTCAGTATCGAATAACAGACCATCCATATCAAAAATAACCAGCTTTACTTGTTCCATTTTGTTGCCTCCTTTTTCAAGGTGATTATATGAATTTTACCATATAATTGGAAATATTGGTCCCAAACTTGATGAAAAATGCTGATATATGTGTACAAAAGTGAAAATCGCTAAAACTTAATAATAGTGGAGAATTGCTCGAAAGCCAGAAACCGTTTATAGAAACTTACTTTCCAAAAAAAGAGACAGTTTATGATAATTATTATATAATTGAGCTGTGATTTCAAATACGGGTTGTTTTTGGAATTTTGATTCTAAAAACATGGCTTCAGTACCGAAATTTACTAATATTAACTGAGGTTATGATTTGAAACAATTGGCGATTATTCATTCATGGTTAAAGCGATTCAAATTGCAATCTTTTAGAAATTAGCCTTATTAAAAACCCTTAACAGAAGAGGTGTACAACTTGTGCAGTTGTTAAAAAATTATAAGGAAACGATAACTCTGCTTCTTGCCATTGTTATTGGCGGTATTGCCGGGGTCATTTTTGGACAAGATTCGAGTGTTGTTAAGCCTTTTGGGGATTTATTTTTAAACTTAATGTTCATGATTATTGTGCCGCTCGTTTTTTTCAGTGTCTCGTCGGCTATAGCCAATATTGGCGAAATGAAACGGTTGGGGAAAATTCTTGGAGCGATTGTTCTCGTATTTTCGGTGACAGCAATTATTTCAGCTGTCTTAGGTTATATTGGAATCCGTATCTATAATCCCTTAAAAGGTGTGGATACGTCAGCTATCATGAATATAATGGCAGATACAGATTCCGATCAATCGACAGAAGCACTTTCTTTTCTTGATCAATTAGTGAAAACTTTCACTGTTTCCGACTTTCCAATGTTATTTTCAAAAAGCAATATGCTCCAATTAATTGTTTTTTCCATTCTCTTTGGATTAGCGACAGCGATGGCAGGAGAAAAGGGTAAACCTGTTGCAAGCTTATTAGCGTCGGGTTCTGCCATTATGATGAATGTTGTAAAAGTCGTCATGTACTATGCACCTATTGGTTTGGGATGTTATTTTGCAACAATAGTCGGTGAACTTGGTCCGCAAATTTTAAACGGATATGTACGTGTCTTTGTACTATATTTAGCATTATCTGTTTTTTATTACTTTGGATTTTTTACTTTATATGCCTTTTTTGCCGGTGGAAAAGAGGGCGTTCGTGTATTCTGGAAAAATGCCATTACCCCATCAATTACAGCTATTGCGACGTGTTCAAGTGCCGCCTGTATTCCGGTGAATCTGGCAGCAGTTAAAAAAATGGGCGTTCCACAAGACATTGCTGAAACAGTGATTCCACTTGGAGCCAACACCCATAAAGATGGTTCGGTTTTTGGCGGCGTATGTAAAATTGTATTTCTTTTTCTATTATTTGATAAGGATATGACGAGTTTCACTAGTGTTCTCAGCATTATTGGTGTTGCATTTTTAGTCGGTGCTGTCATGGGAGCCATTCCAAGTGGCGGCATGATTGGGGAAATGTTAATACTAAGTGTATTTGGTTTTCCTCCTGAAGTATTACCAATAATTGCTGTCATCAGTACGATTATCGATATTCCGGCGACATTGCTGAATTCAACCGGAAATACGGTTTGTAGTATGATGGTGAGCCGCCTTATTGAAGGGAAAAATTGGTTATCACAACGGGCTGGAAAATTGAAAGAAAGAATCGGATAAAAGAGAGACCGGGGTTTTGGTGGACCTCGGTTTTTTCATTAAAGGATAAATCTTCAGTAAGGATGGAATTCGGCGTAGTATTACAGTTTATCTTGTCCTATAGACTAGGCACGGCTTGCTTCTATGAGACAGTTTTCCCTATTTTAGCTGTCGTTTTGTCCCATAGCGGCGTTCTATGGGACGGTTTTCCATGTTTTTTCTGCAGTTTTGTCCCATAGGCAAGGCACGTCTAGCTTCTATGAGCCATTTTTTTCATTATTTTAAAGCAATTTGTCCCATAGCGTCGTTCTATGGGACAGTTTTTCATGTTTTAGCTGAAATTTTGTCTCATAGAGAAGGCACGTCTAGCTTCTATGAGCCATTTTTTTCATTATTTCAAAGCAATTTGTCCCATAGCGGCGTTCTATGGGACGGTTTT
>NZ_CCRF01000093.1 GCF_000751775.1 Caldibacillus thermoamylovorans | reverse complement strand
CCTCTCTTAGCTGTCGTTTTGTCCCATAGGGAAGGCACGTCTAGCTTCTATGAGACATTTTTTCCATTCTTTCAAAGCAATTTGTCCCATAGCGGCATTCTATGGGACAGTTTTTCATGTTTTAGCTGAAATTTTGTCTCATAGGGAAGGTACCGCTCGCTTCTATGAGACATTTTTTTCATTTTTTCAAAGCAATTTGTCCCATAGCGTCGTTCAATGGGACAGTTTTCCCTGTTTTAGCTGCGGTTTTGTCCCATAGGGAAGGCACGTCTAGCTTCTATGAGCCATTTTTTTCATTTTTTCAAAGCAATTTGTCCCATAGCAGCATTCAATGGGACAGTTTTCCCTGTTTTAGCTGTCGTTTTGTCCCATAGGGAAGGTACTGCTCGCTTCTATGAGCCATTTTCCCTCTTTTTTTAAAGCAATTTGTCTCATAGAAAACAATCTAAACAATTTTCCCCAATTTATTTCGATTTTGTGAATTATATAACTTATTATTGAAAAAATTGCCCCAGAGGTCTAAAGTGAAAGAGTAGTAATTTTTCATGTGAAAGGGGAATAATAAAATGTCTGATAGTAGAGTTTTAGGAAAAGTAGCTTACGTAACAGGTGCTGGTCAAGGGATTGGAAAGGCAATAGCAGAACGGCTGGCAAAGGATGGTTTTGCAGTTTCATGTGCAGACTTTAACATAGATGCAGCAAACCAAGTTGCTGATGGAATAAATAAAAACGGTGGAAAAGCCATTGCTGTAAAAGTGGATGTTTCTGATCGTGATCAAGTTTTCAATACAGTTAAAGAAACCGTTGAAAAATTAGGCGGATTGGATGTTGTTGTAAACAATGCAGGTATTGGACCGTCAACACCAATTGAAGAAATCACCCCAGAAATTTACCGAAAAGTTTTTGATATCAATGTCGGTGGAACACTTTGGGGAATCCAAGCTGCAGTTGCCGCCTTCAAAAAATTAGGGCATGGCGGTAAAATCATAAATGCATCCTCTCAAGCCGGTCAAGTGGGAAATCCGGATCTAGCAGTTTATGGTGGAACAAAATTTGCTATTCGTGGAATTACACAAACAGCAGCACGTGATTTAGCCCATCTTGGAATAACAGTAAATGCTTATTGTCCGGGAATTGTAAAAACACCAATGATGATGGGGATTGCAAAAGAAGTCGCTGATGCTGCCGGCAAACCATTTGAATGGGGTTTGAATCAATTTGCGCAAAATATTACATTGAAACGTCTTTCTGAACCGGAAGACGTAGCCGCTTGTGTATCTTATTTAGCTGGTCCGGACTCCGATTATATGACCGGTCAAGCATTAATTATCGATGGCGGTATGGTATTTAATTAATTTTATTCATTGGAAATAATGAACAATAAAACCTGCGATGGGAAACTGTCGCAGGTTTTTTGTGTATTGGATAAGTAAACCAATGGTGGGATATTTTGATAGGGATAAGTGAAAACGCAATGATAGAAGAGAAACAATACCTTTAAGTAACTATCCTATCAACGTCTATATTCAAGAGATAATTGTAAATATACTGGCACCAATGCAAAATTTCATTGTGCAAATGCCCAAAAAAGTTCGTTGTTTTATCAATTGTTAACGGTTTTATATTTTAATATAATTTAAACGTATTCAATAAAAGCGCTTTTATGACAAGGTATTTGTGAAAGGATTAACAAAATTTAGCTTACTTGGGTTTTTTAGTAGAATTTTACATTTTGTGCAATCTCATAAAAATTCTTAAATAAAGTTGTATTGAAATGAGGAGGTTTTCATATGGAAGCAATTCATATTAGCTGGATTGGCGCTTTAAGCGGTTTATTGTTGGCAATTATTTTCATATTATTTAAATTATCACCTACCTATTCATTAATATTGGGAGCAATTGCGGGCGCTTTCATTGGTGGCGCGGGTTTTTCGGATTCAGTTTCGATATTGATTTCAGGAACACAAAGCGTCATGGGTACCGTTGTCCGGATTATTGCTGCCGGTGTTTTTGCCGGTGTGATGATGGAATCAGGCGCTGCTGAAACAATTGCTAAGGTAATTGTTGATAAACTTGGTGGAACGAAAGCGATGCTCTCCTTAGCATTAGCAACGATGATTATTACAGCGGTGGGTGTCTTTATACCGGTTGCGGTTTTGATTGTCGCTCCAATCGCTTTATCTGTCGGAAACAAAATGGGTTACTCTAAAGTGGCATTACTTGTTGCATTATCCGGTGGAGGAAAAGCAGGAAATATTATTTCACCAAACCCGAATACGATTGCAGCTGCGGGCGGTTTTAACCTTGATGTAAACCAAGTAATGCTCGCTGGTTTCGTCCCTGCAGTTTTTGGTGTCATTGTTACTGTACTTCTTGCATCAAGAATTAAATTTAAAGGTACAAAAGTAACGGATCTTGAGGTAGCTGAATTGGAAAAAGCTAATACGACAAATTTGCCATCTTTTTCAAAAGCATTGATTACCCCAATTATTGCGATTGTTCTTTTAATGATCAGTCCGGTTGGTTCGATACTCGGTGTTGATTTCCTAGCAAATTTGAAAATTGATTCCTTATTTATTTTACCATTTGCGGCTGTTGTTGGATCAATTGCCTTAGGAAAGAAAAAGCAAATCTTGGACTACTGCTCAGCCGGCTTAGACCGAATGACACCAACAATCTTAATTATTATTGGTGCAGGTGCGATTGGTGGGTTAATTACAGCCTCTAATTTACCTGAAAAAGTAGTATCCCTTGTCGAGGCTTCCGGTATTTCCGGAGTGTTCTTAGCACCAATTGCAGGGACATTAATGGCGGCCGCTACAGCTTCTACATCAACAGGTGTAATTTTGGCAACCGGATCATTCTCACAAGCAATATTAAATACAGGTGTGGCACCGCTATCAGCAGCAGTTATGACACATGCCGGGGCTACAGTAATTGACCACTTGCCGCATGGAACCTACTTCCACGTTACTCGAAATGCAATGAACATAAGTATGAAAGATAGAATGACTGTGGCTTTATATGAAAGCATTGTCGGTTTAACAATGACAATCGTTGCAACAATTCTTTACGGATTTATTTTATAGGCGCTATTAAATTTGGTTGTTGATCACCGCTCAAGTACTCACATTCAGTGGGGCATGTGGTAAGCCTTGTGGGGCAATAGCTTAATGGTGTCTTTACTGTCCAGCTAGTCCCACAGGTATCTATGCCTTCTACTCCAAACAACAATCAGTCAAAATCAAAATCATTCTTTGACAAAACAATTTTATTCTAGGGGTGACGGTAGATGGGGAAAGTATTTGTATTAGCTCCGGATTCATTTAAAGAAAGTATGACGGCAAAAGAAGTATGTGAAGCAATGGAAATTGGAATTAAAAGAGCGATTCCTGATGCTGAATGTATTCATGTTCCAATGGCAGACGGCGGTGAAGGGACCGTTCAATCGCTTATTGATGCAACGGGTGGAACTTTAGAGAAAAAAGAAGTGACCGGACCGCTCGGTACAAAAGTGGTTGCCGGGTACGGTATTCTTGGTGATGGCAAAACAGCTGTCATTGAGATGGCGGCTGCAAGTGGGATTCATTTTGTTACGAAAGAAACGAAAAACCCGTTAATTACTACGACTTATGGAACCGGTGAATTGATTAAGGATTGTATCGAGCAAGGCATTACTGATATTATTTTAGGAATTGGCGGAAGTGCGACAAATGATGGCGGTACGGGTATGGCAGCCGCTCTTGGTTATAAATTTTTGGATGAAGATGGAAAAGAGTTGAAACTTGGCGGTGGCTTTTTAGATAGGCTCGCCACCATCGACACGTCTAATGTGATTCCCGGATTGAGAGATGTTCATATTTTGGTCGCATCAGATGTAACGAACCCATTATGTGGCGAACATGGTGCATCCAGAGTTTTCGGTCCGCAAAAAGGAGCCACACCTGAGATGGTGGAAATTCTCGATAATAATTTACGACACTATGCACAAGTGGTGAAAGATCAGCTTGGTATTGACGTGCTTAATGTACCCGGTGCCGGTGCTGCCGGGGGTCTCGGTGCAGGATTACTTGCTTTTACAAATGCCACGATGAAAAAAGGAATTGAAATTGTTATCGAATATACAAACTTAAAAGAAAAGCTTCGACATGCAGATTATTGTTTTACAGGTGAGGGCGGCATCGATTTTCAAACAAAATTTGGGAAAACCCCCTATGGAGTTGCAAAAGTTGCAAAAAGTGTGAACCCAAATATGAAAGTGATTGCCTTAGCGGGTTATATTGGCAAAGATGTTGAGGTACTGTATGAAGAAGGTTTTGACGCAATTTTTGGAATCGTTCCGGGCGCTGCCGAACTTAGTACATTATTAAAACAAGGTTCAGAGAACGTTGCTCGGACAGCGGAAAGTGTGGCACGATTGTTGCGATAAAGAACAGAACAACCATTAAAAAAGAGCCGGTAACGTATTGAACCCGGCTTTTTTCAGATACCGGCAGGTCGGAATACCCTTAATTTGCTTAACCTTGCAAATGTTTCTCTACTTTATCCGGTTGATTAAAATAAAAAGCAGTTCAACAAGTTCTAATATATTTTTCGGATCTTTGCCAGTGATTTTTTGGATTTTTTCCAATCGGTAATTTAGCGTGTTTCTGTGTATGTTTAGGAGACCGGCAGCTTCATTGGAATTTAAGTTTGAATTCAGGTAAACTTGCAGTGTTTTGCACAGCTCCTCATTTTTTTCGAGCAATGTGGTTATTTTTTCAATACTCCTGTTTTGCTTAAGCCATTCCGAAATATCTGCAATGACTTCACAATCGGTATAGAAAATTATTTTTTTGTCAGAAAATAGTCCTCTCAAAACACGCATGGCTGATTTTGCCTGAATATAACCGTTGGAAGGTCGATCATTGACTCCGCTAATTGATATCCGCACGTCCTGATTCTGTTTTTGTATCCTAGTGATGAGTGGATCCACCAGTTCTATTTCTTGTACGACAATACAAATCGAATCATTGGTAATTTTAAAAGTAGGTAGGTCATTTAGATTTATTTCATCGATGTTTGATTGGGATTCCACGTAGACAATTTGCGATGGCTTGTTTAACTCAAGGCCATAAACTTTCGCTTGTTCCGCCAGTTCCTTTGTATAGAGTGTATCCGTATCCATAATTCGATTAAAAAGGTCGTATTTCCGCTTTTCTTCTTGATTGGCTTTCTCCAAAGCTACACTTTGTTCAATTAATAAAATCACAGTTGACCTAACAAGATTTCCGAACGGCCGCGTCTCTCCAATTTCTCCGCTAATTCCGACCACCCCAATAATGTCCCCATTCATTTCAATCGGTAAATTAATCCCTTTTTTGACAAACTCCTCATCTTTCTTAATCTCGACTGCTTTTCTATACCTAATCGCATCGACAGCCCCATGGTGCAAGATACCAATCCGTTCTTTATTCCCACTTCCGATAATTACCCCATTTTTATCCATAATATTGATATTATAAGGAATATCCTTCATCATTTTGTTAACTATCATTTGAGCTAAATTTGCGGTTAATTTATACATTTTATACCACCTGAATAAGGAAATTAAATTCTTTTCTTATTATTATAACCTTAAAATGAAATCAGTAGGGGAAAGTCGATTCTCCTACTGATTGAATTTAACCTTTATTCGTGCTCTTCCTTTAATAACCGCAATGTCTCATCAAACTCTTTTTCCACTTCCGGAATTGATTTATACGTCATTTTACTGACAAGGACGGCAACAATCAGATTCAAGATAAATCCCGGTACGATTTCATAGAGGTAATCTGAAAGGAATGAATTGCCCCATACGAAAACAGTAATTGCTCCGGTGATCATTCCTGAGAGGGCACCTTGACTTGTGAATTTCCTCCAATATAGGGAAAGAAGCACAGTTGGTCCAAATGCTGCACCAAATCCGGCCCATGCAAAAGCAACCAAGTTCAAAATCGTGTCAGATTTCTCCCAAGCGAAAATTCCGGCAATAATTGCGATCACGAGAACCGCGATTCTCCCTAGGAAAATATAGGTTTTTTGATCTGCATCTGATTTAAAGATCGCTTTATAAATATCTTCCACCAAAGCGGAAGAGGTCACGATTAACTGTGAAGAAACAGTACTCATAATAGCTGCAAGGACGGCGGATAGTAGAATCCCGGCGATGAATGGGTGGAATAAAATTTGTCCCATTTGTATAAAGACCGCCTCAGAATCTATTAATTTCACATCGGCATGTTTTTGGAAATAAGCAACACCTACTAACGCTGTTGCTGCTGCACCTGCCAACGTTAAAATCATCCAGCCTATCCCGATTCTACGAGCTTGCTTAATTTCTTTTGCAGACTTGATGGCCATGAAACGTACAATAATATGAGGCTGTCCAAAATAACCCAGTCCCCATGCCAGAGATGAGATAACCCCTGTTGCCGTAGCTGTTGCGGTTAAACTTAATAAGTTCGGATCAAAAGATTTAATTGTTTCAATCGTTTCACCGATTCCACCTGTGACAAATACTCCGATAATAGGTACCGAAACAAGGGCAAGGAACATAATCGTACCTTGAACAAAGTCAGTGTAACTTACAGCAAGGAAGCCTCCAAATAACGTATAAAGTACGATAACTCCACCAACGACAAGAAGACCTAAATGGTAATCATAACCGAAAGAGCTTTCAAAAAATACGCCCCCTGCGACAAGTCCGGAAGATACATAGAATGTAAAATAGACTAAAATGATAATTCCTGTTACTATGCGTAATATTTTTGCATTTTCCTTAAAGCGGTTATCAAAAAAACTTGGAATTGTAATAGAATCATTTGATACATGGGTGTATACGCGTAGGCGTGGAGCAACAAGCCTCCAGTTAAACCAAGCCCCGATCGTAAGTCCAATGGCAATCCAGCCTTCAACGAGACCGGAAACATAAATCGCTCCGGGAAGGCCCATCAATAACCATTGGGACATATCAGCCGCCCCGGCGCTCAGTGCTGAAACTGCGGGACCGAGACTTCTTCCCCCTAACATATAATCATTTAAATTGAAAATACGGCGGTACGCATAAAAGCCAATTCCGATCATTCCGAGGAAATAAATGATAACCGCCAATAGTTGATACATAGTATCCGTCATATTATCTCTCCTTTGATGAATGATTTGCTGATGGTCACCCAAAAAGGTTGTGCACAAAAAATACACTAGATATAGTATTAATTATCATTTGTACAACAAAAGGTGTTGTATTAAGTAGAGGCAAAAGTTTTTAAAATATGTGCTTTTTGAGTGTCGTTTATTATATGATATATAATCACATAAACATTAGAATATTTTTGTTTTTTCTGAATAATATTTCCAAACTATGAGGTGTTTTCAAAGAAGCCCTTTGTTCGTTTCATTTTTTCCTTTTCAAAAAGGAATAGATCACTGCAAGACCCGAAAAAAAGCCTTGCAGGATCTGTTTTTATTGTTAACTACGAATATGAAATACTCAATCACTATTCTTTTATAAAAATATATCAATGTCTTACTACTTTCCGCTGTTTTTTCTTTTTCTTAATAGGCAAAGGAATGTAGCAGCCCCTGCCGCAATGACAAGCGGTTTTTTCTTCAGCTTGTTATTGCTATCATAAAATACATCCTTGACAATCAGGTTTATGTTTTGCGGACGTTCAGCCAAGCGGCGCATATAATAGCCGAACCAGTCCGTTCCAAAAGGGATATACGTACAAAATCGATAACCCTCCGCAGCTAAATTATATTGTAATTCTGTGCGAAAACCGTATAACATTTGGAATTCGAATTTATCATGGCTAATATTATTTTCTTTAATAAACGCTTTCAATTCATTGATAATATTGTGATCATGGGTTGCAATTGAGGTAAATGCATCCCCTAAAAGACGTTTTTTTGCCAGTTTAAGATAGTTTCGGTCAATTTCAGCTTTTGACTGGTATGCGACCGCTTCACTTTCTTTGTATGCCCCTTTTACAAGACGAATTCGAACGTCTTTCAACTGTTCGAGGTCTTCTTCTGCTCGATATAAATAAGCTTGCATAACCGTTCCCACATTTTCAAACTCTTCCCGTAATGTTTGAAGAATGCGAAGTGTCTGCTCATAACGGGAATAATCTTCCATGTCAATATTCACGAAAATCCCAAACTTTGAAGCTGCTTCCATAATTTTCCTCATATTGTCGATGCAAAATTGCTCATCTATATCAAGGCCTAGCTGCGTTAATTTTACGGAAACGTGACAATCTAAATTTTCTTCGTTAATTCGATTAAGAAGACGGATGATATTGTTTGTTGTTCTCATTGCTTCTTCCCGGTCTGATACAAATTCCCCAAGATTGTCAACGGTTCCGCTAATACCGTAACGATTTAATTTTTTAATTGTTCTTGTCACGCTATTTAAGTCGGTTCCTGCCACAAACTTATCGGCACCGAATTTAAATCCCCACTTTTTAGCGGATTCATTTAATAATTTGTTTTGGGATAAACTGTAAAAAAAGTCTTTTGTCAAATTCGTCATTTTGTTTTCCCTCTTTCTAACAAACAGGTTTCGGAAAGGGGCTGTTTTTTAAAAGTTGCTATTCAACATAAGCTTTAGCTATGAGGCTCATCTTGATTTAGACAGTCCCTTTCCAAATAGTAGATTAAAACATTTCAGAAACAACTTTTGCTTCCATAAAATGTTGTAAATAATCAGGACCTCCTGCTTTTGAATCGGTTCCGGACATTTTAAAACCGCCAAAAGGTTGGTAACCAACGATCGCCGCAGTACATCCACGGTTAAAATAAAGATTGCCAACGTGGAATTCATAACGGGCACGTTCTAAATGTTCCCGATTTCTGGAAATGACGGCTCCTGTTAAACCGTAGTCGGTGTTATTGGCAATTTCAAGCATTTCATCAAAGTTTTTCGCTTTTGTAAAGGCCACAACCGGTCCGAAAATTTCCTCTTGCATGATTCGTGCATTTGGATCCAGGTCTTTGAAAATCGTTGGATGAACAAAATAACCTTTTGAATCATCTGCTTCTCCGCCATAAACAAGTTTTCCTTCCGATTTTCCTGTTTCAATATAATCTTTAATTTTGTCAAATTGTTTTTGATTGATAACCGGGCCAACGTATATATTACCTTCAGATGGACTGCCAATGGAAAGTTGTTTCGTAAGAGCGACAACTTTTTCCAACAATTCTTCATATACATTTTCGTGGGCTACGACTCTTGAGCAGGCTGAGCATTTTTGACCGGAGAAGGCAAAAGCCGAGTAAACAATGGCATCCACAGCCAGGTCAAGATCGCTATCATCGTCAACAATAATCGTATCTTTGCCTCCCATTTCAGCAATCACTCGTTTTAAATGTTTTTGCCCTTCTTGGACTACAGCTGCCCGCTCAAAAATTCGGACTCCGGTTGCACGGGATCCCGTAAAGTTAATGAATCTTGTTTCCTTATGATCGACTAAGTAATCGCCTATTTCTAAAGGATCACCGGGAACAAAATTGAGCACTCCTTTAGGAAGACCGGCTTCTTCCAAAATTTCTACGAGCTTGTAAGCAATAACAGGAGTATTTTCTGAAGGCTTCAATAATACTGGGTTACCGGCTACAATCGGTGCAGCCGTCGTTCCGCAAACAATCGCAAAGGCGAAATTCCAAGGCGGAATAACAACACCAGGGCCCATCGGTTGATAGAAGAAATCGTTATGCTCGTTTTGCCGGTGATTCATCGGCTTCCCTTTTGCCAGCTCAAGCATCTGCCGGGCGTAATATTCTAAAAAGTCAATTCCTTCCGCAGTGTCGGCATCGGCTTGATCCCATGGTTTGCCTGCATCGTAAACAAGCCATGCGGAGATTTCGTGTTTTCTTCTCCGGGTAATGGCAGCCGCTTTAAACAGTACATTCGCCCGGGCAAACGGTGTCATTTTTCTCCAAGTTTGAAACGCTTCGAGAGCGGCATTCATTGCTTGATCAATATGTTCTTTCGTTGCTTTGGATACTTTTCCAATAACTTGTGCTTTATTGCCTGGATTTACGGAAACGAGTTTGTCATCTGTATAAATTCGTTCACCATTAATTACTAAAGGGTATTCTTTTCCCAGTTCTCCTTCAACTTTTTTCAAGGCAGCTTCGAATTCTTTTATATTTGCCACGTCTGTAAAATCCGTTAAAGGTTCATGTTTGAAAGGTAAAACCATAAAAATCATTCCTCCCCTTATTTATTTTCGTGAAGAAAGCATTCAACAGCAGAACTTTTCCTTCAGTCTGCCATTCTTAACAGTGGCCACCTGTACTTATGGGCGGCAAATATCAAGACACAATACCGCCACCACTGTGAAAAGTCGACACAAATCGTCAACTCCTAATTTAATTATGCAAGAGGTATGCCAACTTTTATATCTCTATGTATTTGTCACAAAACTGCTATAAAATGAGATTTTTAGAAAATAGATTTGCAGACAAAAAGAGGTAAACTGTAAACTTTCTTTACAAAGGTGTAAAGGAAAGTGTAAAATTAATTTACAATGTAAAGGGGGAGGGGGGGAAAAATGTCGAATGAAAGAAATATATTAGAAACTTTATTGTCAACCGAGGAAGATGCCATCACAATTATTAACAAGGACAAGAAAGTCATTTTCTGGAATGAGTCGGCTGTGCACACATACAACATTGAAAAAGACCAAATCTTAAACAAGGATATTACCAATTTTTTTCATGATGAGGATTTAATGGTGTTAAAAGTTTTAATAACAAAGAAACCTGTAAGAAACACTTACCACCGTCCGCGTAAAGGTAAGCATGTCGTTATTAATGCCTCACCTATATTCAATAATCAAAACGAGTTGATTGGTGCGGTGTCTGTGGAACGGGACATTACCCAAATTGTAAAACTGAACGATAATCTTGTCATGACAACAGCCGAGCTGAATGAGTTAAGGCAAAAGGTTATTACAGACAGAGATGAAAACCCTTTCTCAAAAATGGTTGGAAAAAGCAAGGCCCTGCAAGATACGATCCAAATTGCCAGCAAAGCGGCAAAAACCGATGCCACGACCTTAATCCTTGGGGAAAGCGGAACGGGAAAAGAAATTTGTGCCCGGGCCATTCACGAATCCAGTTCCAGAAAAAACGGTCCCTTTATACCGGTTAATTGTGGAGCCATCCCAAACTCTTTATTTGAAAGTGAATTATTCGGATATGAAGGAGGGGCCTTTACTGGAGCGGAAAAAAATGGCAAGGCAGGAAAGATTGAAATGGCCGATGGGGGGACACTTTTCCTTGATGAAGTAGGGGAACTTCCATTGGACATGCAAGTAAAACTTCTTCGTGTTCTGCAAGAAAACTGGATCTACCGTATTGGTGATTCAAAAGGAAAAAAAGTGAATGTCCGCTTTATTGCCGCAACGAATCAAAATTTGGAGCGCCTTATCCAAGAGAAAAAATTCCGAGAAGATTTATTTTACCGGCTAAATGTCATCCAGCTTACGATGCCTCCCCTGCGTAACAGGGCTGGGGATATCCCGGAGTTGATAGAATTTTTTTTGAAGCAATTTGCAAATAAATATCAAGTGCCGGTCCCGATTGTCAAACACGATGCCCTCCAAATGCTTCATCAGTACCAATGGCCGGGAAATATCCGTGAATTACGTAATTTATGTGAGCGAATTGTGATTTTATCAGAGAAACAGACGGTGGATAAAGAAGATCTTTCAAGTTATTTTCAAAATATGGTTCAAGAAACCAATCCGCCCCAAATCGAAATTACCGATTCCTTTCCGGGGAAAGAAGAGATGGAAAGGAGGTTGATTGAAGAAGCTATAAGTTGGTCCAACGGCAATAAATCAAAAGCAGCAAAAAAATTAGGGATATCGCGGGTGACATTATATAATAAAATGAAGAAATATGGATTGAACGGGTAATTTTTCTAAACCGAAAGCGGAACGGTGTTAAAAGCAAATTGTCAGATACAAGACCCCACTTCAAAGATTTAGAGGAATAGAAAATTGCTAAGGTGGGGTCGCTACTTGCATAACCCATAACGATCTTTGGGTACGGACTAAGAAGAGATTCCATGATCGACACGGTTCAGCCTTCTTTTAAAACATCCTCCGAAAAATCTAAACCTGCATTCGCCATTTTTTGTGTCATCTTTCTCCGCTCTAGAAATTGCCTGTCCTTTTTCCTTTCCCAATTCCTTCTTTTCTACCTCATTACAGGTGTTTCACTATTCCCTAATCACATGAATAAAGTCCTCATATGTTTTTGCCTTTAAAATATTTTGTACCATTGCTTTGTTTTCAATGAATTTCCCCAACAGGTCATACATTTCCTGCAAATCCTCCTGGCTGTCTTTTTTTACACATAACAAAAAGATGATTTGAACAGGTGTTTCGCTCCAGATAATCGGTTTTACCAACGTACAGACAACCACAAAGGTTTTCTTTGTTTTTGGGGTGATCGGGTGTGGAATCGCCACTAAATTCCCAAATGCAGTCGGCGCAACTTTCTCTCTTTCGTAAATCGCCTCGAGAAAAGTATCATCGACTAACCCTTTATCCAATAAAAAATCACTTAAAAATTCAAGCGCTCTTTCTTGGGTATCCAATTTTTCTTTTAAAAAAGTTAAGTCCTTATGAAAATATGACAAAATAGGTTGTCTTGTATTTTGGTTGACAATAAATTTTTCTATCGATTTTAAATCCTGCTCTTTTAAAACGGCATTGACTTCAATGACCGGGATGTGAAAAGATTCTTGAATAGGGATTGAACTGACAATAAAATCAATACCATTTAAATTCATTTGCTTCAGTTTATAGTATTCCGTTGTTCCGACAACTTCTAGATTGTGACCAAAATATGATTTCAGTCGATAAAAAATGAGTTGGGCTGTACCTAAACCGGAAGCACAGACAACAAGACACCGCTTTGGACCGGATTGCAATTTTTTCCTTTCAATCGCTGCACCAAAATGTAAGGCAAGATAGCCGATTTCATTCTCATCCATCTCAATTCCGGTATATTCTTTGACGGCAATTCCTGCAATAATGCCGGCTTCATAGGCAAGTGGGTAATTGTTTTTAATATCCTGCAGCATGGGATTACGAATGTTCATTCCGAATTTAATTCGATTGACAGCCGGTTTTAAATGTAAACTTAGCCCCAAGATAAGCTCCTGGTCGTTCTGAATACCCAGCTCTAATTGTTCTTCAATTTTTTCTAAAACAAAATGCACAAGATGTAGAATCTCATCGTTAATAACATGATCGACCTGACTTTTTGTTTGGGAAAGTAATTTAGTCCCGAGCAAGTGCATGGCAATATAGGCGATTTCTTGCTGTGGAAATTTTACATGGTAGTAATTTTCAACGTCGGCCGCGATTTCTGTTGCTACTTGGTATTCTTTCTGTTGCTTGATTTCCTCGATTTCTGAATGCACCAGTACTACATGATGACCGCTAACGATTCGCTTATAAGCAATTGCAATGTGAATACATAAATTATTTATGGCAATATCTGACATTGAGATTTGATGTTTTTGTATTTGCTTCAGAATAATTTTATGAATTTGGTCGATATCTTCTTTGGAAATGGATGAAAAAGGTGTATCGACAAGTGTATTTGTATGGTCATCGTTTCGGTCAAATAAGTATTCTGACAGGCAAAATCGTAATTTAATTTCACTGCCGCTCGCTTTAATACCAAAATTAGGCTTAGATTTTAAAACAATGCCGTATTCATCAAAAATTTGCTTAACCGTTTTCAAATCAAGTTGAATGGTCGATTTACTAATATATAATTCATCAGCTAAATCATCTAATTTTTCATACCGGTTACTTAATAAAAGCCTTCTAATAAGATAGGCAACTCGTTCTTCCGGTGTAGAGGGAATATACTCTTGTCCAATTTGTTCAACTGAAATGGATTGCAAAAATTTACGAAAAGCTTTTTCATCTGAAATTTCCAACTTGTAGCCTTTTGCGATTATCGGAACAATTTTTGCCCCGTGGTTATTTAAAATTGCATCCAAATTTTTTATATCTTCTCTTGTCGTCCGGGTTGTCACTTGGTTCAGATTTGCGAGATAATTGCCGGTAATCGGTTGATCAACTGCGTACAGTTCTCGTAAAATGTTTTTCATCCGGGAATTTAACAATGAAAAGTCCCCCTCTAATTTTCTGTTATTCAAAAAGGTTCCAGTCTTATGGTAACCGGAACCAAACTAAGCAGCGATATTTCTATACAATATATTTTGTCCCGCCTATTATTATAGACAGAAAACTAGAATCCGTTGTTTTCTGCCACTGATTTAAACCAGTAAGCACTTTTCTTCGGTGTCCTTTTTTGCGTTTCTATATCAACGGAGATAAACCCGTACCGATTCTTGTAGGCATTTGACCAGGACCAATTGTCCATGAATGTCCAGAGGTGATAACCTTTAACGTTACAACCTTCTTGTATAGATTTATGCAACCATTGTAAGTGACCTTTAATAAATTCAATACGGTAGTCATCCTGAATTTGGCCGTCTTTTAAGTATCGTTCTTCGTTTTGGACACCCATTCCGTTTTCGGAAATAAAGGATTCGATATTGCCGTAGTTTTCTTTTAAGTTGATCATAATATCGTAAATCCCTTTTTCATAAATTTCCCAGCCCCGATATGGGTTCATTTTTCGACCGGGCATTTCATAGTAATCAAAGAACCAATCCGGCATGAATGGGCTGTACGGATTCGGTAAATGTTCTTTGGCTTTGACTCGTCGTGGTTGGTAATAATTAACACCAAGAAGATCAACTGTATTGTTTTTAATGAGCTCGAGGTCTTCTTCACCGATAGCCGGTAATTGCCCATGTTCCCTTAAAATTTCGACCAACTCTTCCGGATACTCACCTAAAACTGCCGGATCCAAGAAGCTTCGATTGAAAAATAAATCACAGATTCTGGAAGCTTTTAAATCATACGGATTTTGACTTCGCGGATAAGACGGGGTTAAATTTAAAATAATCCCGATTTTTGAGTCGGCAAAATTGAATGTACGGAAGGCTTCAATCGCTTTTGCATTTGCTACAATGGTATGATAAGCAACTTGGGCAGCCCGTTTAAAATCAACGATATTTGGATAATGGAAATCGTATAAATAACCACCTTCAACAGGTACGATCGGTTCGTTAAAAGTAAACCATTTTTTCACGCGGTCACCAAACAACTGAAAGCACTGAATGGCATAAGTGCGATAAGCTTCTACAACTTCCCGGCTTTCCCAACCACCTTTATTTTGCAACTCCAACGGCATATCAAAGTGATACAGATTAACAAATGGTTCGATCCCATTTGCGATTAATTCATTGATGACATTGTTATAAAATTTTACTGCTTCCGGATTCACTTTCCCACGGCCACTCGGAATAAGTCTTGACCAAGAGATGGAAAGACGGAAGGAATTATGACCGATTTCTTTCATTAATTTAATATCTTCTTTATATTGGTGGTAAAAATTGGACGTGGTTTCGGGACCAATATTATCAAAGAAGCGATTAGGCTCAATTTCATACCAATAATCCCAAATATTTTTTCCTTTTCCGCCTTCATTTGCGGCTCCTTCAATTTGTGTAGCAGATGTGGCACTTCCCCACCAAAAACCTTCTGGAAACTTGTATTGAATCGTCATTTGTGAACCTCCCTTATTTGATGCGGTAAATTTCAATGCTTCCGGCTTAGAATAGATGCGGTTGTTGTCAATTATTTATTACGATAGATTTCAATGATTTCAATGGCTAGGTCGCGAACAGTCATTGCTGTCATCAAATGGTCTTGAGAATGAACGAGAATAATATTTATACTTTGTTCATTTCCACTTGCTTCCTCTTGAAGAAGTTTTGTTTGGAAACCATGGGCTTTACTGAGTTCATTACCTGCTTCTTCAATAAGACGGTTTGCCTCATTAAAATTGCCTTTCTTTGCTTCTTGAATGGCTTCCATAGCACAAGAACGGCCATTTCCGGCATATAAAATGATTTGAAACGAAATTTCTGTGATTTTGTCCATTGTTTTCATGCCTTTCACTCCACCATATCGGCTTTCTATATTTTACCAAAATAAAAGCAATAAGTTAATTTTGCCCTTTTCATTGAACCGGAAATCAACAACAGGTTCAATTGGTCAATCTTTTAAAGAGAATGGGTTCTTACCCTTATAAGCTCGGCGGATGGTGGTGAGGGCCCTGCCGTCCGAGGGCTTATAATCCAATTTGTCCGTTCTACCATCTGAATGTAGGCAAGATCCCATTCAATAGTTGTTAAATATTATTTCTTTGCCTTTTCGTTTTCATAGTAATTTTTATCCATAATTTTTAGAAATGGCCACCAAATTGCCATAACAATGAGCAGGTTCACAATTTGTAGAACGGCCCCTCTCCACGAGTTACCGGTTGCCAAAAATCCGCTAATTCCGATTGGTGTTGTCCATGGTACGATAATTCCTGCCGGTTTCGGAACAATTCCGGTAGCCATTGCAAAGTAAGTGACTGCAGTGACAACGACTGGGGCCAATAACCAAGGGAAAATGGCTAACGGATTCATAATAATCGGCAAACCAAAGATAATTGGTTCGTTAACGTTAAAGATTCCGGCCGGCCCCCCTAGTTTGCCAAGTTCTTTTACTTGGCGGCTCTTACCAATTAAAAAGATGAGAAGAATAACTGCTAGCGTCATTCCTGTTCCACCCATACCAACGAGGAAAGTATCAATAAATTGTTTTGTGATTACGTTGGGTAGTTCTGTTCCTGCTTGGAATGCTTTTAAGTTTTCATCATTTAATGTATACCAAATTGGGTCAAATACCGAGTTGATAATAATTTGTCCGTGTAAACCGAAGAACCAGAAAATTTGACATAACAGTACGGCTAAAATCGTGGCCGGTAAGCTTGATCCTAAAGCGGTTAACGGTTCTTGAATAATTGTATATATAAAGTTTTGCACCGTATCGAATGGTGTAAAGCTAAATAGAATTCGAATGACTAGGAAAACTGATAATGTTAATGTAATCGGAATAAGTGCACTAAATGAACGGGATACTGCTTCCGGAACTCCAGGGGGCATTTTAATTGTCCAATTTTTATTGACAAAATACCGATAAAGTTCTGCGGCAATAAATGCAGTGAATATACCTAAGAACATTCCTTGAGCACCAAGAATAGCTGTTGGAATAACACCGGTTACGCCGTCTAATTCTTGTGGATTTAAAATAAGGAATGCAGCGACAGCAACAACACCACCGTAAATCGCTTCTCCACCGTAACTTTGCGTTAATTTATACCCGATTCCGATGATAACAAAGAGCCCCATAATACTAAGTGTTGCAGCAGATGCCGGTCCCAATGCATTTTGATAGGCAGTATAGGCATCTTCCCCAAGTAATTTATCAAGGAATGGAAAGTTAGCGATTACAACAAAGATTGAGCCAAAGATAATTAGCGGCAAAGCAACCATAAATCCATCCCGTAAAGCTGTTAAATAACGGTTATTATTTAACTTATCGGCAATTGGCAAAAGCATGTTCTCTAAAAACTCCATAAACTTATTCATGACAAGATCTCTCCCTCATATTTTTATTTTTTTTAGAGCTTTATAATTTATTTATCCATTAATTGTAAAGCTTTGTTAAGAACGGCTTCTCCATCAATACGACCATAAGCAACAGGATCGATAACTTCTATAGGAATCCCGACTTTTTCGGCAACTGCGGTAAATTTCTTTTTCATGAATCTCATTTGCGGCCCGATTAAAAGAACATCTGCATGTTCCATCTCAGTTGGAGCTTTGTCTTGAGCAACAGCCCAAATCTCTGCTTCAATACCTCTTGCCTCTGCTACCTCCTTCATTTTTGACACCAATAAACTAGTAGACATACCGGATGAACAGGCTAATAATATTCTTTTCATGATAGAACCTCCATTAAAGTTAAATTTATTTTGATTGCCTTAGCAGTATTATGTGATTTTCTTTACACTTTTATCGTACAGGAAAAGCGCTTACACCTTAACACATAAAATTTCCGTCTTAAGAAGGAAATGATTAAATGAGGGGAAATGGAAAAAATTAGAAGTAATCAATAGAAACCACTGAAAAGTAATTCGGATATGTTTACTTTTTAAAAATATAGTAGAGTAGACTACGAAAATACATCTAAATGTGGCGTTAAGCAAGATTATTTAGCACATTCTCATTAATTTGTTCGTGAGCGCCGCTTTATTAGACAGTATTTGTTGATTGAACCACGGTTTTGTCCATGAGCGCCGTTCTATTGGACATTTTTTGCTAATCGACTCCTCATTTTGTCCATGAGCGCCGTTCTATTGGACATTTTTTGCTGATTGACCACTCATTTTGTCCATGAGAACCGTTCTATTGGACAATTTTTGCTGATCGACTCCTCATTTTGTCCATGAGAACCGTTCTATTGGACAATTTTTGCAGATTGACCACTCATTTTGTCCATGAGCGCTGTTCTATTGGACATTTTTTGCTGATTGCCTCTTCATTTTGTCCGCGAGAGCCACTCTATTGGACATTTTTTGCAGATTGCCTCCTCATTTTGTCCGTGAGAACCGTTCTATTGGACAATTTTTGCAGATTGCCTCCTCATTTTGTCCATGAGAACCGTTCTATTGGACATTTTTTGCAGATTGCCTCCTCATTTTGTCCATGAGCGCCGTTCTATTGGACATTTTTTGCTGATTGCCTCCTCATTTTGTCCGTGAGAACCGTTCTATTGGACATTTTTTGCAGATTGCCTCCTCATTTTGTCCATGAGCGCCGTTCTATTGGACAATTTTTGCAGATTGCCTCCTCATTTTGTCCATGAGCGCCGTTCTATTGGACAATTTTTGCAGATTGCCTCCTCATTTTGTCCGTGAGAACCGTTCTATTGGACAATTTTTGCAGATTGACCACTCATTTTGTCCGCGAGAGCCACTCTATTGGACATTTTTTGCTGATTGACCACTCATTTTGTCCGCGAGAGTCGCTCTATTGGACAGTTTCCTCTAATTGTTTCACTACTTGTCCGTGAAAGTCGTTCGAGTCCACTGAAAAAGTGCTAAATCTTACCGAACACCTATACAAATGTATATTATAATCAATTTTCTATATATTGTGGTAGCAACTTTTTTTCGAATAGTTTTTCAGTGGAAGAATCCATTTACAGTAATTTTATAATAAAGTAAAATTAGTGTATTACTCCAATGATTAGATTAGGGTTACCAAAATAAAAGAGAGTAAAAAGATATGTGTATAAATATTTAATGGCAGGAGCTGATGCAAATGATTCTAGGATCTATTGAAGCAGGCGGAACAAAGTTTGTTTGTGGCATTGGGAATGAACAAGGAGAAGTATTGGAGCGGATATCGATTCCGACAAAAACACCGGATGAAACCATTCCTGAAGTAATCGAATTTTTTAAAAAACGAAAAGTGGAGGCCATCGGAATTGGCACGTTTGGTCCTATTGATGTGAAAAAATCGAGTCCAACCTATGGTCATGTTTTAAATACACCGAAACTGGCTTGGCAAAATTATCCGTTTTTCCAGACTGTGTTGGACGAATTACAAGTGCCGACCGGTTTTACGACAGATGTCAACGCGGCGGCACTTGGTGAATATCAATTTGGCGCTGCAAAAGGGCTAGACAGTTGTCTCTATATTACCGTAGGCACCGGAATTGGAGCGGGAGCAGTCGTGAACGGCGAGTTGCTTGAAGGATTGTCACATCCGGAAATGGGTCATATTATTGTCAGACGTCATCCGGATGATCACTTTGAAGGGAATTGTCCATTCCACAAAGATTGTTTTGAAGGCTTGGCAGCAGGCCCGGCGATTGAAAAAAGATGGGGGAAAAAGGGTATCGAAATGACTGACCGAAAAGAAGTTTGGGAAATGGAAGCTTATTATATCGCACAAGCTTTAGTCCAGTATATTATGATTCTTGTTCCAGAAAGAATTGTAATCGGGGGCGGTGTTGCTCACCAAGAATCCATTTTCCCACTGGTTCGAGAAAATGTAAAATCGTTGTTAAATGGTTATTTCACCCATCAAGAGTTAAACGAAAACATTGCCGATTATATTGTCGCACCAGGTTTAAAAGATAATGCCGGATTGGTTGGGGGATTGGTGTTGGCAAGACATGCACTGGAAGAAGAGGGATAGAGGCTAATTATAAACGGATATGGATATATTGTTTTTTCATTAATATGTTTTGTCACTTACTCATTGGGTTTCCCTGTCATATTCTCTAATCATATTGAAAGCAACGAGATAACGAAATGTGATCGGATGGACTTTGTACTTTGACGATAAATATGCAGAAGTCGATGCCTGAGATAAGGGAAAAGGTATTAATAAAGACATCCTATCTTCTCCTCGTATTCTATTTTTTATTTATATTAAAAGGTAAGATTATCATTTTTCTTTCTTGATTCTTAAAAGGTTCTTAAGAATTCAACGTGAAAAATCCCTATGGGGGATGTGATCGGTTTGATTGGCCGATATTCTTTCCATAAGCTACTCCTCCATATCATAACAACGCCGACACATGACCATAAAACAAAGTTGACAATTTAACTTTATAATAATCGCCAGTATATAAACGCTCCTAGACTTGTGTTTTTTTTTGCCTAAAAGATAGGAATTAATGAGATAAT
>NZ_CCRF01000092.1 GCF_000751775.1 Caldibacillus thermoamylovorans | reverse complement strand
GGGTAAAATTACCGGATTTTGCCATTTCCTCAAGTCTTCCTCTTTGTATATCCGTTAGGTGTTTAAAGGTTCTCTTAGCTGTGGTATAATTAATGACGGTCATGTAGATACACTCCTTACTTATTGGTTTCGTTGCTTTTAAGTATACCGTATCTACATGACTTTTTTTATATTTTCTTTATGCATTTCATTTTACAACTAACCAAAGAATTTAACTGCAATCAAGTCATAAATTAATTTGGAACATCGACTTTTTACACTTAAGCGTGCAATGAATAAACTTATATTTATCTCGTGACCAAAAATTTGTCTTTGTCTTGTCAAAAAAACCGTAAAAAATTATTGACATAAATGAATAATCGCTTATAATAAAAAATATCAACTATCATTAATTATTAAACAACTAGTGAAAAACCATGACGGGGAAAAGTAGGATTTAGTTATTTTTTACAGAGAGCTTCGGTAGCTGAAAAGGAGCAAAAATACGAATCTGAACAATGGCCCCTGAGTTGCGTGCTGAACATAGTGCTTGCTATTAGTAGGTTTCGCCGAGCTGGTACTCGTTACAAATACCTCGGTATTAAGGCAATTTGCCGGCGTACTGACTGAGGCTGTATTGTGCGAGCATACAGTGAAATAAGGTGGTACCACGTGAATACAAACCACGTCCTTATCATAATTGATAATGACGTGGTTTTTTTATGCAAAAAATATCTTTATTGTTTTATCGATCGCGATCGCATGTAAATATTAGCTAATATTAAATAACAATTTTTGGTGCACCGTAAAGTTAAGAAAAAAAATCAATTTGGAGGAAATACAAATGACTGATTGTTTAGTGATTCAAACCGATTTTGGCCTAAGTGATGGTGCAGTTGCTGCGATGTATGGTGTAGCTTTAAATGTAGACAGAGCTTTGAAAATATACGATTTAACTCACGAGATCCCGCAGTACAATATTTGGGAAGCATCCTATCGATTATTTCAAACGATTACGTACTGGCCGGAAAATACCGTGTTCATTTCCGTTGTCGATCCGGGTGTCGGCTCGGAGCGGAAAAGTATTGTGGCAAAAACAGCGACCAACCATTATATTGTTACACCGGATAATGGGACGATTACCCATATTCAAAAATATATCGGCATCCAGGAAGTAAGGGAAATTGATGAACATGTCAATCGCTTGCCAAATTCCGGTCATTCTTATACATTTCATGGAAGGGATGTGTATGCCTATACCGGTGCACGATTGGCTTCCGGAAAGATTCGTTTCCAAGAAGTTGGTCCGTCTCTCTCTACTGAATCCGTCGTTAAACTACCATTAACGGAGGCGGTCCTCGAAAACGGAACAATTAAAGGAAATATCGACGTTCTTGATGTTCGCTTCGGTAATCTTTGGACAAATATTGATCGTACCCTATTTTTACAATTTGATGTAAAATATGGAGATACATTTGAAGTCACCATTGAAAATTCAACAAGGCATGTCTATAAAAATATCATGACATTTGGCCGTTCCTTTGCCGACAGCCATTTAGGCGAGCCACTCCTTTATATCAACTCCTTAGATAAAATCGGTGTCGCCATCAATCAAGGTTCCTTTGCCAAGGCTTATCATATTGAAGCCGGACTAAAATGGAAAATTACAATCCGAAAAGTGGTGGATATTAGTTATAATTGATTTTTTCATTAGACGGTTCAATACTCCAAACTTTTAAAAAATTTATCAATAAGGGAGAGGTATTCATGAACAAAAATACATTATCTGTTCGTACGATTGTTGCAATCGGGATTGGAGCAGCTGTTTTTGTTATTTTGGGAAGATTTGCTTCGATTCCAACCGGGATTCCAAATTCTAATATTGAGGTGACGTATGCCTTTTTAGCACTAATGGCAGTGATTTTCGGGCCGGTTGCCGGCGGACTCATCGGCTTAATCGGTCACGCATTGAAAGACTTAATCTTCTACGGTTCCATTTGGTGGAGCTGGGTTGTTGTCAGTATGTTTGTTGGGTTTTTATTCGGATTAATTTCGAAAAAACTGGATATTGAATCCGGTGAATTTGGGAGACAAAAAATCATCACGTTTAATTTGGTTCAGGTTGGCGCACAAGCACTGGGCTGGTTCCTGTTGGCGCCGGTTCTGGATATTGTTATTTACGCGGAACCAACTAGTAAAGTGTTTATCCAAGGGCTCGGTGTTGGCATTTCCAACATGGTCACAGTCGGGATTCTTGGTACATTATTGCTTACTCTTTATGCAAAAACCCGGACGAAAACGGGGAGCTTGGATCGAGAATAACCAGATCAAAAACAGGAAGCTTGGATCGAGAAAAATTTTTAGAAATATCGGCATCAGCAAATGCAACAATAAAATGTATGCAGGAGATTGACAATGAAAAAACCAGTCATAGAGTTTCAAAATTATCATTTCAAATATGATAGTCAAAAACAACCAACACTAAAAAATATTAATCTCACCATCTATGAAGGGGAGAAGGTTTTAATTGTCGGTCCATCCGGATCAGGGAAAAGCACCATTGGTCATTGTATCAATGGGCTTATTCCGTTTTCATATAAAGGGGAAATCCAAGGCAGTTTAAAAATTATGGGAAAAGAAGCAAGCGACTTGGACATTTTTTCCATATCAAAAATGGTTGGAACGGTTTTACAAGATCCGGACGGGCAGTTCATCGGATTATCTGTCGGAGAAGACATTGCTTTTGCCCTTGAAAATGATTGTACGCCGCAGCCGGAGATGGTTAAGGCTGTAAAAGAAGTGGCGGCCATGGTGGATATGGGTGCATTTCTGGATGCGTCCGTTCACCATTTATCAGGCGGACAAAAGCAGCGGGTTTCTTTAGCCGGTGTCATGGTCGATAATGTCAATATCCTTCTTTTTGATGAACCCTTGGCGAATTTAGACCCGGCAACCGGAAAGCATGCCATTCATTTGATTGACCAAATTCAAAAGGAAACGAATACAACGGTGGTTATTATTGAACACCGCTTGGAAGATGTCCTGTACCGTCATGTTGATCGAATCATTGTTGTGGATGACGGAGAGATTTTGGCAGATCAGAACCCAAATGAACTATTTTCTACGGATATCTTGGAAAAAGTAAAAATTCGTGAACCGCTTTATCTTAAGGCGATAAAGTATGCAGGCGGGGCCATTACAAAGGATTTGGAGCCGGCTGATTTTTCACGTTTTCGGGCGGAGACGTTCCGCGAGCAGCTGCGAAAATGGTATGAAGAAGTGACATTGAATGAAGAGCCGCCGGAAGCTGAGCCGATTCTTGAATTAAACCGGGTTTCATTTGGCTATACACCAAAAAAAGAAACGGTTCACGATGTATCTTTTACAATAAATAAGGGGGAAATGGTTAGTATTGTCGGCAAAAACGGTGCGGGAAAATCAACTATTTCGAAATTGATTTGCGGCTTTGAAACACCAAATGCCGGAAAAATTATTTTCTCAGGTCAAGATATTACCAATGAATCGATAACAGAACGATCTTTAAAGATTGGTATGGTTTTGCAAAATCCAAACCATATGATCTCCAAACATATGATTTTCGATGAGGTGGCACTGGGGCTTGTTGCCAGAGGTGTACCGGAAGCTGAGATACGTGAGCGGGTGGAGGAAACGCTGAAAATATGCGGACTGTACCCGTTTCGTAATTGGCCGATTTCTGCACTCAGTTTTGGCCAAAAAAAGCGAGTAACCATCGCATCGATTTTGGTGTTGCAGCCGGAGTTGATTATTTTGGATGAACCGACAGCGGGCCAAGATTTCCGCCATTATACTGATATTATGGAGTTTTTAATGGAACTCAATCGAAACGGACTCACGATTTTATTGATAACCCATGACATGCATTTAATGCTGGAATATACGGATCGGGCCATCGTTTTGTGTGACGGAAGAAAAATCGCCGATGATCAAAGTGTCCGGATTTTATCTGATCCGCAATTAATTGAACAGGCAAACTTGAAAGAAACATCACTTTTTGAATTGGCGACAAAAACCGGTTTTACAGATCCGATAAAATTTGTGGAACGATTTATTGCTTATGATCGGGAGGGACGAAACCATGGCAAATGAAATGCTTAGCTATATTGACCGAACTTCCCCGATTCATCGCTTGACAGGTGCGACGAAATTAGTTTGTTTTATCCTATGGTCAACGGCGGCCATGTTGACCTATGACACCCGGATTCTTTTGTTTTTATTTATTGCGAGTTTAGTTATTTTTTATGTTTCTAAAATTCGGTTGCGAGATATTTTATTTGTGTTAATTTTTATTCTCGTATTCTTACTGATTAATAATATCGCTATTTATCTTTTTTCACCGCAAGAAGGGGTTAAAATTTACGGGACAGGTCATGTGTTGGTTGAATTTGCCGGTAGATACAATATGACGTTGGAGCAACTGTTTTACCAACTGAATATTACATTAAAATATTTGACTGTTATACCGGCGGCGCTATTGTTTATTGTAACAACACACCCAAGTGAATTTGCCGCTTCTTTAAATCGGATTGGTGTAAGCTACCGGATTGCTTACGCTGTATCCCTTGCTTTACGCTATATTCCCGATGTTCAGCGGGATTTCCGTAATATCGCCAAAGCACAACAAGCCCGCGGACTTGATATGTCAAAAAATGAGAAATTCCTGAAGCGGGTAAAGAACGCATCAGCCGTCTTGGCACCATTAATTTTGTCAAGTCTTGAAAAAATTGAAATAATCAGTAATGCAATGGAACTGCGTGGATTCGGGAAAAAGAAAAAACGAACGTGGTACAATGCCCGCCCGTTTCAGAAACGGGATTACACAGCAATTATTTTGTTCGTTTTGCTGCTAATTGCAACCTTACTGATTACCTACCATGACGGCAGCCGGTTTTACAATCCGTTTAGTTAATTGTATTTTTTGGATAAAAATCGACGACAACCTCTAGTGTCAAGTTTGGAATGATAAAGAAATCTATAAAATTACAAATCCAAAGTGTAAACTTCTATTTTACTGTAAAAGTATTTTTGGGGTAAAAATATGACAAGCTCTAGTATCCAGTTTGGATTGATAAGTCAATCTACCAAATTACAAACCCGGGGTTGTTAACTCGCTACCCCGGCCCCGGGTTGCAATTTTTTCTTACAATGCCAAAGATTAAAAATGCCCCAAACAGCAATCAACCCGAGATAAAAACTTTATATAAATCTCCCAACCGTTCGAGCCGCTACAGTTCCCGCTCCAACCGCTCTCTCTGCTATTTCGAGTGCCTGTGCAAGATCAGCAACCAAATCCTCACAATTTTCCAATCCTACCGAAAGTCGTAATAGTCCGTCTGTAATCCCGCGTTTTTCCCGTTCTTTTTGCCTCATCGCCGCATGGGACATCGTCGCCGGATAAGATAGAATCGATTCGACCGCCCCTAAGCTAACAGCAAATGCCGGGATTTCAAGGTTTTCCACAAAAGCCTTGGCAATGTCTTTGTTGGGCAATCTGAATGACAATACAGCTCCGGCACTAGTCGCCTGCCCCAAATGAATTTCATGTCCCGCATGTGTGGCAAGTCCCGGATAAAATACCTCTTCCACGAGCGGATGATTTTGCAAAAACTCAGCAATTACTTGTGCTGATTCTGAAGACTGTTTCATCCGCACGCTTAATGTTTTCATCCCCCTGTGCAAAGCCCAACAATCCGGAATCCCTAAAACGGCACCAAATGAGTTTTGAATAAAATACAATTGATCAGCCAATTTTTCATCTTTTACCACCGCCAAGCCCGCAACGACATCACTATGCCCGGCTAAAAATTTTGTGGCGCTGTGTAAGACAATGTCCGCACCTAATTCAAGCGGCCTTTGATGAAGGGGTGTCATGAATGTATTGTCGATATATACAAGACAATTGTGGGCTTTTGCTAATTTGACAACACCTCTAATATCTGTAATATGGAGTAACGGATTGGACGGGGTTTCCACATAGACAACTTTCGTATTGGGCCGAAAAGCGCCGGCCACTGCATCTAAATCCGTCATATCAACAAAAGTATGTTGAATTTGAAATTTCGTTAGTACTTTTGTGACCATGCGAAACGTTCCGCCATACACATCTTCGGAAATGATGACATGATCCCCGGATGATAGCAGCATGAAGGCCGATGAAATCGCGGCCATTCCGGATGCAAAGGCAAAACCTTGAACACCGCCTTCCAGTTCGGCAATGGTTTCTTCTAACACTTTTCGGGTTGGATTTCCTGAACGGGTATAGTCAAAAGGACCAAACGAATCGAATTGTCCTTGTTGAAAAGTGGAAGAATAGTAGACAGGTGGATTTACTGCTCCTGTTTTGCTATCAATATAACAATCTTGAGAAATTAGTTTTGTTTCAAACCCATAATTTTTTTTGCTCATCGTACACTTGCCCCCTTACGCAATGCCGCTAATGCATGATCCAAATCCGCCTTCAAATCTTCAATATGTTCAATACCGACTGAAAACCGTAATAAGCGATTATCGACACCGTTTTTCATCCGGGTTTGTAGCGGAATATCGGCATGGGTTTGGGTAGCCGGGTAGGTAATAAAACTTTCAACCCCACCGAGACTTTCGGCAAAGGTAATCAATTTCAAACTTCTTAAAAAGGGGTCAACCCATTCTTCTTTTGCCAATCGAAACGACACCATGCCACCTCTATTTGGGTAGAGAACATCGGTCACTTCAGGTCTGTTATTTAAAAATTCGACTACCTGTTTTGCATTGTTTTGATGTGCTTCCATACGTAAAGCTAAGGTTTTTAAGCCGCGAATTAACAGCCAACTGTCAAGAGGGGATAAAACCGCGCCGGCCGCATTATGATTTGCCGCAAGCTGTTCACAAATTTCCTGTCCTTTTGCAACAACAAATCCGGCCAGGACATCATTATGACCGCCAATATATTTTGTCGCACTATGAATGACAATGTCGGCCCCATCCACAATCGGTTTTTGCAAATAGGGGGTTAGAAAGGTGTTATCCACAATGAAAAGCAAGTGATGTTTTTTGGCAATGTGGGCAACTTTTTCAATATCTGTTTCAATCATTAACGGATTTGTTGGTGTTTCTATGTAAATCGCTTTTGTTTTTTCTGTGATTGCATCTTCCAACCCGGTGTAATCATTCACTTTCACATAGCTGGTTTTGATTCCATACGATTTTTCGTATTGATTGAACAATCGGTAAGTTCCGCCGTATAGGTCATTAAAGCTAAGAAGTTCATCATCTTTTTGAAAAAGGGAGAGGACGAGCTGAATAGCCGCCATCCCCGAACTACAGGCAAAAGCCTGATCTCCTTCTTCTAATTTTGCAAAACTCTCCTCTAATAAGGCACGTGTTGGATTTTTCGTCCGTGTATAATCATATCCTGTGGATAAACCAATTCCTTCATGACGATAGGCTGTGGATAAATAGATGGGTGGATTAACAGCCCCGGTTATATGTTCACTTCGATTGCCGATTTGCACTAATTTTGTTTGAATATGTTGATTTGCCAAGCTTGATTCCTCCTCGTATCCCCACATTTTTGGAAAATAAAAAGGACTTCTATAAGAAGAAGCCCCGATGATTGTAAAGTTTCTTCTTATCTTTCAGGTATTTCACCTGCTGGAATTAGCACCGTGGTCAAAAAATGACTGGTTGCTGAGGCGTCATCGGGCCAGTCCCTCAACCTCTCTTGATAAGATTGCAATATTCAGTTCCATAAATGATTTTATTTATTCTAATTTACAATAACTTTTTAAAATAATCAAGGGAAAAATCATAGCATGCACATAATTTATATGGGAATAGTTTATTAATAATATACGTATCTATAGGAAACCAACGTGGCGGCCCTTATGGACTGAATGGTGCTCCTTTGTTAAAAAACTGTCTAATAGACTGCCCCTTATGGACAGTTTCATACTCGTTTTTTGGAAAAAGTTCAAGAGAGCTGGTTTTATGGACAGATTCACGCTCGTTTTTAAAAAAATTGTCCAGTAAAGCGGCTATAATGGACAGTTTGTAGTACATATTCCAAAAAAAGTCCAATAAACCGACCTTCATGGACATTTTGGCGCATCTCTAAATTTACCGTTTATGAAAGTACAAACTTTTCTAAAGCATAGGCCACGCCATCATCATCATTCGTTTTTGTTTCAAAATTCGCATGACTTTTTACAAAATCCGTGGCATTCCCCATAGCAATGCTTGTTCCGGCAGCTTTGAACATCGATAAGTCATTCAGATTATCCCCGATTGCGACAGTATCTGCTTGTGGAATTTGAAAGTAATTTGCGAGGAAAAGAAGGGCATTTCCTTTACTTACCTGTTTATTTCCTACCTCAACGGTTAAATGGCTGCCGTTTGTGATTGAAATATCATCACGTTCAGAAAGCCGCTGTTGCAAATGATTTAGTTTTTTCTCATCCAAACTGACAGTATACATTTTATACGGATCTAACATTGAAAAATTTAGCTCACTAAAATCTGAGACAGTTAATAAATGATTTTGGTCATTTTGAACTTGAACCATTTGTTCAACCATTGGTCCGAAAACAGGGTCATCTTTTAACCGATTCAGTTCCGCATACAAATATTCTTTTCGTGTTTTATCAATGAAAATACCTTTATTTGTATAAATTTCATAATATAATTGAAAATCATTAAATATGTCCATAATTTTTTTCAATATATGTACAGGGATTGTTAGTGTTTGTAAGATTTTGTTATGAAAAACAACAGCTCCGTTTCCGGCAATAATAGGTGCTTCGAGGTTTATCTTTTTTATAATTTCTTGAATATCGTGTAAGGCGCGGCCTGAACAAAAGGTAACGATATGACCCTGTCTTTGAGCTTTTAAAATAGCATGACAATTGTTTTCGCTGATTGTATGATTGTTAGAAAAAAGGGTACCATCCATATCGATTGCAATAAGTTTCATCGTGTTCCTCCTTGCATCCTTTTTCGAATTAATAAAACAGCTGCCACCTTTATTTTACCATACTATTTGTCGTTTTTTCCGTTTCTATCTTCAGTCCACGACACAACATAATAAGTTATCCACAT
This sequence comes from Caldibacillus thermoamylovorans, assembly GCF_000751775.1. Lineage (GTDB taxonomy): Bacteria > Bacillota > Bacilli > Bacillales > Caldibacillaceae > Caldifermentibacillus > Caldifermentibacillus hisashii. The sequence goes on along the minus strand of NZ_CCRF01000092.1, from coordinate 12,589 downwards.
TTTTTAAAAAAATAAGCAAATTTGGTTGTTTTTGACCTTTAATGTGGATAAATTCAAATGGAAAATTCTACTAATTGTGGATAAGTCGTATTTCCACAATACTACCAGAGATTAATAAATTTACTCCTTATAGCTGTTCTATCTTTCACTCTTTCCACTTCTAGCCTTAAATATGTTATTATGAAATTAATCACAATGATATAATGGAGGTATTTTTATGATTCGTTTTGGAATTATCGGAACCAATTGGATTACCGAAAAATTTATTGATGCAGCTTCTAATATAGAGGATTTTTCGCTTGTAGCTGTATATTCACGTACCGAAGAGAGGGCAAAAGCGTTTGCAGCAAAATTTGACGTAACCAATATTTTTACCGATTTAGAAACAATGGCAAAGAGTGATGTCCTTGATGCAGTTTATATTGCCAGTCCAAACTCACTTCACGCAGAACAATCGATTCTATTTTTGCAACATGGAAAACATGTCATTTGTGAAAAGCCACTCGCTTCCAATGTAAAAGAAGCAGAAGCAATCGTTCAGACGGCAAAAGCCCATGGTGTGGTTTTCATGGAGGCGTTAAAAACAACTTTTGTCCCAAGTTTTGTAAGTATCAAAGAAAATTTACATAAAATCGGTACGGTACGCCGTTACTTTGCAAATTTTTGCCAGTATTCATCACGTTATGATAAATATAAAGAGGGAATTGTGCTAAATGCTTTTAATCCGGCTTTTTCCAATGGCTCATTAATGGACATTGGCGTGTATTGCATTTATCCGATGGTAGCGTTGTTTGGCGAACCAACGGATCTGCGTGCTAATGCATATATGCTCGAATCCGGTGTCGATGGGGAGGGAACGGTCATTTTCTCCTATCCGGAAATGGAAGGGGTTGTCTCTTTCTCAAAAATTTCCAACTCATTCATTCCATCTGAGATTCAAGGGGAAAAAGGAACCATTGTTATTGATAAAATTTCAACGCCATCAAAAGTTGAGATTCATTATAATGATGGAACCGTTGAAGATATTAGCCGCCCACAAGTTGAAAATACCATGTATTATGAAGCAAAGGAATTTATTGAGCTCATTAAAGAAAACAAGACGGAATCGCAAATCAATACATATGCCAATTCTTTGACTACAAGCAAATTGATGGAACGGGCAAGGAAGCAAATCGGCTTAGTCTTTCCGGCTGACCGGAATTAAGAGGAATTTTCTCGGATTAGCCTAGAATTCCGTTTGTTAAATGAAAACATCATATGCAGGGAATCATTGAATGGATCCCCTGCTTTGAAATATATTTGTATATGGGACATTTTCCTTGATAAGTATTTGTGGAATCCTCTTGAAATGGTCTTGGACACCCCATTCTAAGATATTTCACACTTTTTATCATGGCTTCAAGCATTGAGAAATTTAGGATTCAAGGTCGGGCTAAATGTCATAAACTAATCTTTCTAGTATATGGTTTTTTTGTGTTCTGTCGTTGAAATATAGTTCTGTCTCATTTCATAAATGACATTATCTTGGATCTTTTTTAAGTTGTCTAACGTTGAATGGTGATCGCTTAGCCAGACTTTATGATTTGATACTAATTTTTCACTAAAATTGCGAGCCCATCGTGCATTTGCTTTTTCGTTGTCTGGCAAATGAACATAGATTTCCTTCACGACGGACTTCAATAGAGGAATATTTATTTCCCAATTTTTTGTAATATTTTTCTCAACGATCGTTGCGATTTCCTCCGGACGATAATCAGGGAAAGTAATTTTAAGAGGAATACGGGAACGCAATCCCGAATTTGTTTCTAAAAACTTTTCCATTTCTTTCGTATATCCTGCTAAAATGACGATAAATTTATCCCGGTAGTTTTCCAAGTAGGTTACTAACGTTTCCACTGCCTGTTTGCCAAAATCATTACCTGATTTGGCGGTCAATTGATATGCTTCATCGATAAACAATACACCGCCCATCGATTGTTCGATCACTTCTTTTGTCTGCTTTTCAGTATGGCCTACATAAGCTCCGACTAAATCTGATCGGTCCACTACTTTTACATTCGGTGTTGGCAGCACATCTAAATAGTAAAATAGTTCGGCCAATATGTTTGCTACGGTCGTTTTTCCTGTGCCTGGATTTCCAGAAAAAATCATATGGTAGGAAGGCTTTTCTACATTGCTTCCGTCCTCCATAAGTATACGGTCTACTTTCACTTGCTTAATTAAACGGTGGATAAAATCTTTTACTTCCGTTAACCCGATTAAACTGTCTAATTGATGTAATAATTCATTTACCTTTACTTCTTTATCTACATTTTGATTGCCGGTCAATACGTCAAAATCTTCATCTAATATTGTTTGGGTATCCTCTGAACCAGTTTCTACAACACGGTTCGCCATTGTCTGAATAAGTTTTTCGTTTACATTTCTAACCCAGCGTGCATTGCTTTTGTCAATACTGTGAGAATATAGCCGCTGAATTACTTCTTTATATTTTTTCTCATCCACAATATAATCTTCATTTGTAAGATTCATATAGCCAATTTCTGCAATTTCTTCCGGTGTATAATCATCAAAATAAAACTTATTTGGAATACGTGATTCTAGACCGCTGTTCATCTTTAAAAATTTGTTTATTTCATTGGTGTACCCAGCAAAGATAATCATTGTGTTATCGCGGTTGTCTTCCATAAAAGTTATAATCGTATCAATGGCTTCTTTTCCAAAGTCATTTTTAGAATCACTATTTAGAGAATAAGCTTCATCAATAAATAAAATACCACCTTTGCTTTTCTCCAAAATTTCCTGTGTCTTTTGTGCAGTTTGACCGATATATTCTCCGACTAAATCTTTTCTTGTCACTTCTACAAAATTGTTTGTACCAATGACGCCATTTTCATATAATACACGACCTAAAATTCTTGCAACTGTCGTTTTTCCTGTACCTGGATTTCCCATAAATAAAGAATGTAATGTTAATGATGTCGTTTTAAATCCTTGCTCTTTCCTTGACTGGTTAAATTTCACTGTATTGATAAACTTCATAATTTGTTTTTTCAAATCATGGAGGCCGAATAACGCCTGTAGTTCTTCTAAACCGGATTTTTGCTGTTTTTCTATATGATATAGAGAATTTTCTTCCTTTGAGGTTACTGGTTCTTCTTTAAGTTTATCCTTTTTTGATACAGGTTCAACTGTTTGTGATGTACTTCTTTCTTTAGAACTTGGCATTTCTTCGTCATCAATATTAATCTTTATTCGGTTAGTGTCTCCAAAGATTTCTACCTTAGATTGTTTATCGTGAGAAACTGTCAGTAGTAAATTTTCGGATATCCTTGTTTTTTTTATATTTAAAATCGATTGATCAAGAGAGAAATAGACCGAATTTTCATCAATATTTACTGTATCAAAATTTGCCCGGGAACCATTTGCCATGTATAACCCAAAGTAATTGCTGACTCCCGGAAAATCAACAATACCAGTCCCGCTTAAAATTCCATTTTCCATTAGTCTTACTGCAACACGAACTTGAGCTTGATGTAATTGAATATATGATTGATAAGCTACAATAGAATAAATCATAGAGTTACGAATCACTGCTTCTGAATTATTGGAAAGGTAAATGCTGGCTCCCTTTTCTTCTGGTAAATATATTTCAGAAGCATTAATTTTAACTGTAGCATTTTCACACCATATGGACGGATAATTTCCAGAAGTCCCCCCATGAATGATTACTTTCTCCAATGTTAGTGTAGAACCATTTTTAACATTTATAGTATTACGATTATGTGGCGTATATAGGGTTAAATTAGCTAAAGTTAGAACTGATTGATTCCTCAATGAGAAAAATCCATGAATGACAACTTCACTTGGATCATTGCCGATTCCCTTAATCGTAATATTTGCAATATTGATTCCACTTAACACGTGGTACTCTCCAGGAGAGAGAAGAATAATGTCTCCTTGTTTACTTGATTTTAAAATGTCTGTAAGTTTTTTACTGTTTCCTTTTTTTACTTTCCAGATCATTCTCATCATTTACACCTACTTACTTAACTTTTGAAGATCGATCATAGTTATGATTAAGCCTATAGTTCCGATAATAAATGAAAAATGCCAAATGAAAAGATAAATATAAAATTTGATAACAAGCACTATTAATTTTTTCAATAGATTTGAAGAGTTCGAGCTTACTTTATAAGACGGATATAGTAACTTATAAATCCATGGAACATATAGATAGGATATGTTTGCAATTCTACCTGCAATGATCACGGAAAAGGGGAAAACGATCATATTAATTTTTAGAATATTTGTAGATAAATAAAAGACTTCATTAAATAATTGGTAAATCCCAAATGAAACGAAATAAGTAATGATCCAAAATTTAACTGGCTGAAGGTTGAAAAAACTTTTTAAAACATGGGTCCCTCCAACTGCAATTCTTGCCTTTGTTCCGAATAATTGCTCCTTGTTTTCCATCATTTGCACCTTCCTTCATGCCTTAAATTTTATGTATATATTCCAAATATACTATATAAGGATAAAAAATTGAAGAAAGAAACAAGAAACAATAAATATTGAAGAACCTAATTAGCAAGCAAAAAGGTACTTTTTATTATTCAAAGATATTAAACATCACAAGATATTGTGGTTTTGCATGATACGCAAACCCTGTATGTGGGACAAGAATATCAAATGGGCTTTTTGGATGTGAACCAAGAATCTAGCAATCACTTAAAAAGCCCCTTTTTTAAAACAGCTAACGAACATTATACGAAAATTAAGACATGAAAAAATAGTCCCTTTAATGAGGGACTATTGTGTATATCTAAAGGTCAACGAATGGAATGAAAAGCCCAAATTAAGGTCATGGTTATCGGTTTTCGCCCATTTTCCACCCAACTATTTGTTAAGTTTTTAACGTGTCAATCAGGGATGTGAATGAAATTGTGTTCTATCTGATTTCTGTTGCGGTGTTCTATTTTTCTCTCATCTTGTTGAAAATGTTTAATCAACGAAAAGGATTCACAATTTTCCCCAAAAATTACAAGAACTGCAATCAATAGAACTATATTTGGTATTTCACCAAGTTTTGTTCCATTTCTTTTGAACGACGGCTTAGCTCTTCTGCAGTTTCTTTTAACTCTGTAAAAATTTGCAACTGGGATTCTGCAGTGGCGGCAAGTTCTTCACTGGCCGCTGCCGTTTGCTCTGATACTTGGGATGTATGGATAATAGCCGCTACCGTTTGATCTTTTGCCATGCCCATTTGTTCGATTGCATCTTTCATATCATTTATTTTTCGAATGATTGAATCAATACTGTCTGCAATATTGTTAAAAGAGGCATCTGTTTGGTTAACAGCGGTAAATTGCTCTTCAGAAATATTTTTCATATCATGGACTGCTTGAATCGCTTCTTGAGAATCTCTTTTGATACTGACCATCATACTAATAATTTGTTCGGTAGAAATTTTACTTTGATCGGCCAATTTTCGTACTTCATCTGCCACTACCGCGAAACCTTTCCCTGCTTCACCGGCTCTGGCCGCTTCAATAGCAGCGTTCAATGCTAACAAATTGGTTTGATCGGCAATATCTTTAATTGTACCGACAAAAGTCTCAATATCTTTTAAAGTAACTGATAAATTATTTACGGTTGTAAATATTTTCTCTGACGATAATTGATTGCTCTCAGACTTTTCTCGTAAAATCCCTACCATTTCCAAACCTTGTTTATTTAAGTGATGCACATTTTCCGTTTCATCAATAATCGAGTGATAACCGTCTGTGACAACAGAAATATGTTCGGATAATTGATCCATAACTTGCACACTTTTTTCCGCTTCCATTACTTGGTCAGAAGCGCTGACGGCAATTTCATTAATCGTATCGGATAATTCCTTAATGGATGTTACAGCCTCATTTGTTTCACTCGAAATGTGCTCTGAAGCTTGCAAGAAGGAATTGACATGATTCAATGATCCTGCAATAACAGAACGCATTTGCGAAGTGATGGAATTTAAATGACCGACAATTTTTTCTAAGGCTTTATTTTTTCCTGCGTCCATTTCAATTGAAAAATTCCCGTCTTTTATTAAATTTAATAATTCCATAAAACCATTGGCTGACTTGGTTATCGATTTCATTAAGAAAACAAATAACAAAGCGCTTAAAATAAGATTGGATAGACTGCAAATAAACATCAATAATAAAAGACTAATAGAATCCGTGAAAAGATGAATGATAAAACCTAAAAGGCATCCGAGGCCGATACTCAAAATGAGTATGATGGAACTGGTACCTGTCACGATGTTTCTAATCAGTTGTACTGCTTTATATGAGTTTTTTCCTGATTGTCCATTCATTCGAATTTTTCCTCCGTAAATTTGTTGTTGTACTGCTTTATACCTAGCTTTACGACGCTGACTGTTTCATTTTTAAGTATATCACTAGTCCAAAATATATACTATATGGCAAAAAAATATACAGTAACACATTGTGAATTTTGTATAGATATAAATAGCTTTTGTACATGCATTGACGGTACCTTCATCAGCATGCTTATTGGATCCTCCATCATGTATCTGTTGGACGAACATGTGCATTGACTTCCACTGGATCATGGATTATATTTTAAATAAGTTAATAATCTTTGTAGGAGATGATGGGATTCACACAAAGGCTAACCTATTTTTAAAGAATAGGGTGCTTACGTATGGATCTTTTTTTATTGCATAATTTGTAGTATAGTTGTTTTCTTTTGTGGATTGGGATAATAACACATGAAAGAAGGTGTAGGAGAATGAATAAAAAGGTAATCCCCGCTATTTCATCAATAAAAAATTTAGAAAAATTTATAACGAGCCCATATGAGATTGGCGTCTTATTAGACAGTCACATTGCCCAATTAAAAAATATTAATGATTTGGCAGAAAAATACGGAAAAAAATTGATGTTTCATATGGATTTAATTGAAGGAATAAAAAACGACGAAAAAGGAACGGAATTTATTTGCCAGGAGTTTCGACCATATGGATTGATCTCTACTAAAGCAAATGTGATTCGAAAAGCAAAACAGAAGGGCGTCCTTTCCATCCAGCGCATGTTCTTAATTGATTCACATGCGGTTGAACAAAGTTATCGTCATATAAAAATGACACAGCCTGATTATATTGAAGTATTACCCGGTACATTGCCGTCGATGATTCGGGAAGTGGCCGAGAAGACAAAAATTCCGATTTTAGCTGGCGGTCTCATTCGAAAGCCGGAGGAAGTGGAAAAAGCAATTGCGGCAGGAGCAACAGCAGTTACCACATCAGCCAAGAACTTGTGGGATATTTATGAAAAAATTCAATAAGGCAGACTCCAATCAGTGGCGGTTTTTTCTTTCTTTATTGTGGGTTGTCGATATTTGTTTGAGATCGTAACTGCCACTTCTTGCTGAATTTTTTTCTGATTGTTGGTTGTACCATTGACGTTGTACGATCGGTTTTCCTTCATACAGACAATACGACTAAATTCGACTCAATGAAAATCACCTTTTTTTCATACAAAAAAAGTAAAATAAATTATTGACACCGTTTTCAAACATTGCTATCATGTAAATAAGTTAATAGTCGTGAGGAGAAACGGAGACACATGGATTACCTTTATTTTTTATATAAAGGTTTATCTGTGTGTCTTTTCTTTTGGCATCAACTCCTTTTTTGCAATATATGCATGGGGGATAGGGGAGTTTTCCACATGATTATTGACAAATACGAATAAAATGGAAGGAAGGGTTGTCCATGTCGGCATTTTTGGGGGAATTAATTGGAACGGCGATTTTGATCATTATTGGGGGAGGTGTTGTGGCCGGTGTGACCTTAAACAAGTCAAAAGCAAACGGCGGCGGATGGGTGGTCATCACACTTGCATGGGGGCTTGCGGTGACCATGGGTGTTTTTGCAGTTGGAAACTATAGTGGAGCCCATTTAAATCCGGCCGTTACATTTGTCTTTGCACTAACCGGTGATTTTCCGTGGAAAGATGTGCCTATGTATATTTTAGCCCAAATGTTGGGGGCCATTATCGGTGCAACCATTGTCTTTTTTCACTACTTATCTCATTTTAAAGCAACGGCGGACCAAGCGACAAAACTCGGTGTTTTTGCAACAATACCGGCGATTAGACATACATTTTCAAACTTATTATCAGAAATTATTGGTACATTTATTTTAATTTTTGGGTTATTATTTATTGGAGCCAATAAATTTGCGGAGGGGTTGAATCCGTTAGCAGTCGGATTGTTGATTGTAGCGATTGGTATGGCACTCGGCGGTACAACCGGTTATGCGATTAATCCGGCACGGGACTTGGGCCCGCGAATTGCCCACTTTATTTTACCAATCCCCGGAAAAGGAAATTCCGATTGGGGATATGCATGGATTCCGGTAGTCGGTCCGCTTTTGGGTGGGGCGCTCGGTGGCTTAACCTATAAAGCACTATTTTTAGGAGAAGTTTCTGTCTTTTTATGGATTACCCTTGCCATTACAGCTATCATTATCCTTTTATCTTATTCAACAAAAGATCAGGTGGAAGAGGAAAATCAATCTATTTCTGCATAAAAATCAATGAAAATATTTATAACGGAGGGGAATTGAATGGAGAACTTCATTTTGGCGATTGATCAAGGAACGACGAGTACGAGGGCGATTTTATTTAATAAAAAAGGGGAAATCGTTCATGTTGCTCAACAGGAGTTTACACAAATTTTTCCACAACCGGGTTGGGTTGAGCACAATGCAAATGAAATATGGGGTTCGGTTTTAGCCGTTATGGCAACTGTGTTGGCCGAAGTAAATGTAAAACCGGAACAAATCGCCGGAATTGGAATCACCAATCAACGGGAAACAGCTGTTGTTTGGGATAAGGAAACAGGTAACCCGATATATAATGCGATTGTCTGGCAATCACGGCAAACAGCACAAATATGTGAAGAGTTAAAGGCACAAGGTTATGATCAGTTATTTAGGGAAAAAACAGGGTTGTTGATTGATGCGTATTTTTCCGGAACAAAAGTGAAATGGATTTTGGATCATGTTGAAGGAGCAAGGGAAAAGGCTGAACAAGGAAAGTTGTTATTCGGTACCATTGATACTTGGTTGATTTGGAAATTATCCGGCGGCAGGGCTCATGTGACCGATTATACGAATGCTTCGAGGACATTAATGTATAATATTTATGAATTAAAATGGGACGATGAGTTGTTGGATATTTTAGGTGTGCCAAAAAGCATGTTGCCGGAAGTTCGTCCTTCATCGGAGATTTATGCAAATACAATTGATTATCACTTCTTTGGACATCAAGTACCGATTGCGGGGGTCGCCGGGGATCAGCAAGCCGCCTTGTTCGGGCAGGCCTGCTATCAAGAAGGAATGGCAAAAAATACGTACGGTACAGGTTGCTTCATGTTGATGAACACCGGTGAAAAGGCCGTAAAATCGGAACACGGGTTGCTGACGACGATTGCTTGGGGCTTGGATGGAAAAGTGGAATATGCGCTTGAAGGGAGTATTTTTGTCGCCGGTTCAGCAATTCAATGGCTGCGGGACGGTCTTCGGATGTTTAAAGAAGCAAAAGATTCAGAAGCCTATGCTGCCCGTGTTTCCTCAACGGACGGAGTATATATGGTCCCTGCCTTTGTCGGGCTAGGCACGCCTTACTGGGATAGTGATGTCCGCGGGGCTGTATTTGGTTTAACTCGGGGAACTTCCAAAGAACATTTTATCCGGGCTACATTGGAATCGCTTGCTTATCAAACGAGGGATGTCTTATCGGCAATGGAGCAGGATTCCGGTATTGCATTGAAAACATTGCGGGTTGACGGAGGAGCTGTTCAAAATAATTTCCTTATGCAGTTCCAGAGTGATATTTTAAACGTACCGGTAGAACGTCCGATTGTCAGTGAAACCACTGCGCTCGGTGCCGCCTATTTGGCCGGTTTGGCAGTCGGTTACTGGGAAAGTCAAGAGGAAATTGCCAAACAATGGGTGATTGATAAAAAATTTGAACCGGAAATGTCAGATTCCGAGCGGGAAAAACTGTATGAAGGTTGGAAAAAAGCGGTTCATGCAGCGATGGCATTCAAATAAGATCTGCCATTTTTCAAGTAGAAATGCAGATTGATATAGTGATAATGGCCTGGAATTTAATGGTCGAGATGAGAGACACAGTTTAAAACTTTCCAGGCAAAAATGATCTGAAACTTAACGGACAAGATGGAAAACCAGATTTTAAAAAACTTTCCAAGCAAAAATGTAACAATATTTTTCAAAACATGGTATATTAATAGTAAGTTAATATTCGGTATGAGCTGAGGAGAAACCAAATGACATTGCCCTTTGTGGTAAATGGTTATTTGGTTTCTCCTTTTTTACTATAAAAACTGTGCATATGGAGGGAACTACTTTGCAAATACCATTTTCCTATTTTTCCAGAGAAAAAATAATCGAACAAATGAAGTCTAATCCATACGATTTGTTGATCATCGGCGGGGGGATTACCGGTGCGGGAATCGCATTGGATGCCGCCAGTCGCGGTATGAAAGTCGCTTTAGTTGAGATGCAAGATTTTGCGGCGGGAACATCGAGTCGATCAACCAAGTTGGTTCACGGTGGTCTGCGTTATTTGAAACAGTTTCAAGTTGGGTTAGTTGCCGAAGTAGGGAAGGAGCGGGCAATTGTTTACGAAAACGGACCACATGTGACGATGCCGGAATGGATGCTCCTCCCCTTTTATAAAGAGGGGACTTTTGGCAAATGGTCGACATCCCTTGGTTTAAAGGTATACGACTTTTTGGCCGGGGTGAAAAAATCAGAGCGGCGGAAAATGTTATCTCGAGAGGAGACATTACAAAAAGAGCCTTTGTTGAAAAAAAAGGGTTTACTTGGCGGCGGTTATTATGTTGAATATCGGACCGACGATGCCCGATTGACCATTGAAGTTATGAAGAAAGCGGCGGAAAAAGGTGCCCATATTGTGAACTATACGAAAGCTGTTCAATTCCTATATCAGGATAAAAAAATGATCGGGGTTGTTTGTGAAGATGTATTAACAAAGCAAAAATTTCATATCAAAGCGAAAACAATTGTGAATGCCACCGGTCCATGGGTGGATGAGGTGCGAAACAAGGATTATTCGAAAAACAATAAACGGCTCCAATTGACGAAAGGAGTTCATATTGTCATTGATCAATCAAGATTCCCGTTAAAACAAGCTGTATATTTTGACACACCGGATGGTCGAATGGTGTTTGCCATCCCACGGGACGGAAAGGCATATGTAGGCACGACCGATACTTTTTACAGTGATGATCTGGTACGGCCGTATATAACGGAAGAGGATCGTGAATATTTGTTAAAAGCGATCGCCTTTATGTTTCCGGATGTGGGTGTTCGTGAAGAGGATATTGAATCAAGCTGGGCAGGTGTTCGTCCGCTCATTTACGAGGAAGGAAAAGACCCGTCTGAAATTTCCCGGAAAGATGAAATTTGGGAATCGGACAGCGGCTTAATTACGATTGCCGGGGGGAAATTAACCGGATACCGAAAAATGGCGGAAAATGTTGTTGATCTTGTTGTCAAACGTTTTGCTAAAGAAGGCCGCAATTTTGGATCATGCAGAACAAAAACATTGCCAATTTCAGGCGGAGACATCGGTGGTTCAGATCAACTCGGATCGTTTATCGCAAAGGCGGCCGATCAAGCAGTATCATACGGGTTTACGAAAGAGGAAGGAGAGCAACTGGCAAGACTATACGGCTCCAATGTCGATACCGTTTTTTCATATGGCCAGCAATATGAACAATTGAAAGAATGCCCGCTTCCGAGAATCTTATATGCTCGTCTTATGTATGCCATTGGACACGAAATGGTGGTTAAACCGGTCGATTTCTTTATCCGGAGAACCGGTGCCGTATACTTTCATATTGACATGGTGGAAACTTGGAAAGAGCCTGTTCTCCACTGGATGGCACAACATTATGGATGGGATGAAAACGAGATGAAACAATATAGAAAAGAATTAGATGATGAAATTCAAAAAGCTCGCTTCCCTGTTAAATAAAGAATTGAAGTTTGTATGTAAGGAAGTTTCGGTCTAATTAACAACAGGTTGGATGAAACGGGAAAGTGATTTAGAATAAAGACCTTTCATCCAACCTTTTGGATTTCTTCATGGACAAAAAGCTTTCTAGGTGCTAATTGTCTGCAAATTATTATTCTATTAATATCCACATAAAATTCTCCTCAGTTAGTGCTACTCTATTCATTTTCCATCTTTCACTTTTTTGTTTGCCTTTTTGAGGTGTTAACCTTTTTTCAAGATCTACCATTTACAAAGTTGTCCTTCAAATGGTGTTGTTGTGCACATATAATAAAAGGTGAAGACAGTTTCGAAAATCTAGTTGTCATTTCCCCCACTGCAAACGGCGAGTCAAGGATTCCGTCAAATTTTCAGTAAACGAGGAAGTAAGTGGGAGAAGGAATGGTCCACGTGCATTCGATTCGTTTAGGTAAACCGATGTTTCGTCCCCAGTTCTTGTGTCA
>NZ_CCRF01000091.1 GCF_000751775.1 Caldibacillus thermoamylovorans | reverse complement strand
GTTCTTGTGTTAACTAAGTTTTTAATTCGGAATTCTGATTTAAATCCATTGGTGATTGCCAATTGACTAAACCTAAGCGTCCTTTTGATTTAATAATAATAATGCTGAAAATAGGCCAAAGTGAAAATAAAAGAAAAAAGGGGATATTTAGGTGATATTCAAAAGGCAAGTGACACTTTTAAAAGAACTCATATACAGTAGAAAATATAATTCTGTTCAGCATTATGCGGAATTATTTCAGGTATCTACACGAACTATTCATTTTGACCTAGATGTACTCGAGGATATTGTCAAGGAGTATCATTGTAGAATTGTGAAGAAACCGGGTAAAGGAATATTTTTGGATGGAAAAGAAAATGATAAAAATAAATTGTTGCATAGTCTTCAGAACTATTCCCGTTTCTCCAATCTTTCACCTGCAGAAAGGCAAATTCAAATATTAGAAAAGCTCGTTAATGAAGAACGCTTGTCATATAAACTTTTATCCCAAAAATACTTTGTGAGTCGTACTTCGATTGCAAAGGATTTTAAGGTGATTAAAGAAATGTGTTCTAAGGAAGGTGTTCTTCTAGAATATGATAATGATGGAACGTTTTTGGTCGGTCATGAAAAAAACTTGCAAAGTCTCCTAAAAAAGCTGTATTTGAGAAAGTTTGAACAAAATTATTATCGTTTCCCTAATAATTTAATTGAATATAAACAGTTTTTATTGGATACCGATAATAGCCTCCCACATTCTTTTATTGAGGAAACATTTAATATTGTTTGTACCATCGGCGAAAAATACAATTTGGCCGATCATTATTTAATTAGTTTGCAAAATACATTAATCGTTCTTTGCTTACGGGTTTATCGGAATAAACATCATGAACAGGGAAATGGTTATGTCTTTGAAAAGGTCCAACAGTTGGGAACATATTTTGTTGCGAATGAAATTGCAGAAGAAATCGAAAAAAAGCTGAACATCTCATTATCAGAGGAAGATATTGTTTACATTAATGAATGTTTAATTGCCAATGGAATTGAGAATTTAAATATAACCAGCAATCATGGCTATTATAGTAAGTTAGTCCAAGATTTAATAAAGAAGTTCAGCAAAATTATCAATACGAACTTAACTAAGGATAAGAAATTATACAAAGGGTTATTAACACATATTGTTCCGATGATCTACCGTCTAAACAATAACATCCGTTTGCAAAATCCCTTAATTAAGGAAATTAAGAAGCAATATTCGGTCATGTTTAATATCACTTGGTTTGTTCTAGTTGACTTGGAATCAAAATTAAACATTCATATTCCAGAAGATGAAATTGGTTTTATCATGGTCCACTTTCAATCAGCCTTGGAGCGGCATGAAGATATTAAAAAAGTATTAATTGTTTGCCCAACAGGGATTGTCACATCTGAACTTTTAGAAGCAAGAATCAAAAAATATTTACCCAGTTTAAATCTATATGAGGTTGTTTCTGTTCAAAATCTAAATCCGGCCAATTTCAAAAAGTTCGATTATATTATTTCGACAGTACCTTTAGAAGTGAAAAATTTTGATTCAAATCGAATTTTCTTTATCTCCCCTATTCCTACTGATAAGGAATTAAAAGAGCTTACCAATTTAATGACAGATAAAATTTTTAATGCACAAGCGTTTTATACGATTAACGAATATAACAGAGAAGTCAAAATAAACAACTTTTTACTTCCAAACTCAATTTTTGTAAACAATCATTTTAATTCAATGAAAGAGATTTTAGAGTATTTAATTTCGTATCTAGAACACGAAGATCTTGTAACACCATTATACAGGAAATCTGTTTTTGATAGGGAAGCAACATCTTCTACAGCTTTGGAAACTGGTGTAGCCATTCCCCACGGAAATCCGGATTATGTTAAAAAAACAAGCATATCTATCTTAGTTAATAGTAAAAAAGTCCATTGGGGAAATGAGAAAGTAGATATCATCATTTTGTTATCAGTAGCGAAAAATGATGTAAACCATATAAGTTCGATTATTTCTCAAATTTATGATGTGATTTCTGATAGAAATAGAATGGAAACAGTATTTTTCGGGAAGTCTAAGGAAAATATTTATGATTATTTTTATGATCATTATTAAGCATGAAGGGGATTTGTATGCTCAAAGAATTATTGCAAAAAAGCCATATGCAGCAAAGAGAGAAAGTAGACAGTTGGGAAGATGCCATTAAAATTGCAAGTATCCCGTTATTAAAGGAAGGAATCATTGAAGAAAGTTACATTGAAAACATGATTAAAAGTGTAAATAAAAATGGTCCATATATCGTATTAATGGATTATTTTGCCTTGCCTCACGCAAAAGCGGGGGAAGGCGTAAACCGGCTGGGGATGTCGCTGTTGACACTTAATCATCCGGTTGATTTAAAAGGAAATCCTGTAAAAGTATTTTTAGTCCTGGCAGCAGTAGACGCCACTTCTCATATTGAAGCTTTAGCGGACATATCAAAATTATTAATGGACCCGAAAAATTATGAAATTTTTATGTCCGGAGATTTGGATAAGATTAATGACATTTTGTAGGTCATTTTCCAATCTGTCCTATCCAAATGGAGCAAAAGACTTGTTTCTTTATTTGTCCAAAAGTATTGTGTAAAATTTCACAAAAGCATTATCCTGATTTATTGCAGCAACACCAAGTATTTTTTGCGAAAGTATTTGAAAAATAAGCTTTTGCGGTTTTTCCATGAAAGTATTACTCAATTTACAATTTAAGGAGGATTTAATATGAAATTTTTAGCAGTTTGTGGTTTTGGTGTAGGTTCATCAATGATTTTAAAAATGACACTTGAAAAAGTTTGCAGGGAAAGAAATCTCGATTGCGAGGTAGAAAATACTGATATTAGTTCAGCTAGGGGGATGAATGTTGATGCCGTTTTTACAAGTCAGGAGCTTGCCGATGAGTTAAAGGGTAGTATGAAATGTCCCGTATTTCCGATAAAGCGTTATATGGACAAAGAAGAAGTAGGCAAAGCCCTTGATGAATTTTTGAAAAATAAATAAGGGAGGAAAAGGAAATGGCGTTTCTGGATTTTATAACATCGAACATTTTACGTAATCCACCTGTTCTTTTAGGCTTGATTGCAGCTATCGGACTAATTGTTCAAAAGAAAAATATAGCAGATATTATTAAAGGTTCATTGACAGCTGCGTTTGGTATGATCATTTTGAATACCGGTGTCGGATTAATTACAGGCACGATTTCACCGATTAACTCTGCTTTCCAAGAAGCAATCACAGGGAAAACAGCCGTTGCCAATACATTAAATGATACGACATTTACGGCCAGCTTCGGCGGGGATGTCGGTTTGGCGATGTTCTTTGGTCTCATTCTTCATTTGATTATTGCAAGATTTACAAAGGTGAAAACCATTTTTTTAACCGGTCATATGTTATGGTGGTTCCCGTTTATCTTTGTTGCTGCAGGTGTTGAAGCGGGACTTTCCGGTTTTGGACTCATCATCTTTGGTGCGGTCTTTTCAGCTTTGTATTGGTCATTTATGCCTTGGATTATGCGGAAATTTATTTGGGATGTAACGGGGGATCAATCATTTTTAATCGGTCATCCTACCGGAATGTTAAGTATTATTTCCGGATTAGTTGCGAGAAAATTTGGCAATAAACAACATTCTACGGAGGATTTGAAAGTACCGAAAAGCCTGTCTTTCTTTAGAGAAATTTCAGTAACCGGGGCAACAGTTATTTTTATCATGTATATTATCGTAGCCATTATTGTTCCGTCTCTTGTTGGGAAAGGTGAAAATTTACTGTTTTTGTCACTTAATCAGGGGTTAACATTTGGGGCAGGTTTACTCGTTATGTTATACGGAGTCCGGTTTTTAATTAATCAAATCGTTCCGGCATTCCAAGGGATTTCGGAAAAACTCATTCCCGGTTCTGTTCCTGCATTTGATGTGCCGATACTCTTTAATTATCGTCCAAATGCGGTGATTATCGGTTTTCTTGTTGCAATGACAACTTCGACAATCATGATTATTATCGCCAATTCCTTTAATATTTTTGGCGTGATCCTTATTCCGCTTGTTATTACTTCCTTCTTTGAAATGGGGGGAGCTGCCGTTGTCGGTGAAGGTCAAGGCGGATTAAAAGGTTCAATCATCGGAACAATCGTATCAGCAATTGTTATGGTTCTAATCATGGGCATTTCCGTTGGTGTATACAATAATACGATTCAAAACTGGATGTTAATCTTTGGCGGAAATGACTTTTCCATCTTTGGTTCCATAGCAAAATGGATTGGCAGTCTATTTTCGGGTCTGTTTTGATCTATGGTTCAATAGCTAAATGAACTGGGTCTGTTAGTTAACTTATTCCATCTTTGGTTTAAAAATAAAAAGGATTAGCAAGCAGCATATTTTTGTGTCTATTTTGATTTAGTTTGGGAAGCAAGTCAATTTTTTCAATTAAAATCTACAATGTTATACGAGGTTATACGAGGAGTGCTTATCATGTACCAATATTTTGATAGGGTCCGAGCAATACTTGATACCGTTGAAAAGGAAGAAAAGAAAAATATCGATGCAACTGTATCTGTTATGGTCAATGCGATTATAAATAAAAAATCCCTATTTGCATTTGGGGCCAGCCATGCAGGAATTTTAACGCAGGAGTTATTTTATCGTGCAGGCGGATTACTAAATCTAAATCCGATTTTCGGTCGCGAAATTATGCTGGATACAGAACCAATTAGCCATACAAGTCATATGGAGCGATTAGTTGGTTATGGAAAACTGTTGGCAGATAAGACCCCGTTCTCTGATGGGGATGTACTCATATTGCATTCTGTTTCAGGGCGCAATCCTGTAACAATTGAAATGGCAATGGAAGCACAAAAACGTAGCGTTACAACCATTTCCATTACCAATCTAAAATATTCTAAGTCGGTGAGTTCACGGCATCCGTCCGGCAAAAACTTGTACCACTTTAGTGATATCGTTATTGATAATCACGGTGATATTGGCGATGCTACTTGTGACATTGAGGGACTTGAGCAAAAAGTATCCCCGTCGTCTACAGTTGTGGGGGCAACGATTGTTAATACCATTGTTGCGGAAACGGTTCGACAATTAGTTGAGAAAGGGATGAAACACCCACCAATCTTTTACAGCGCAAATTTAGACGGTGGAGATGAACTTAACCGTCAATTATATGAAGAATACAAAGACACCATTTTTTACCGGTATTAATTAAATATTCAAGATAATCGTCAGTGGATACTTTCTATTCCATTATTAACAAGAGCAGTTTAAGAACTACTAGGCTGGTATTTAAATGGCAAAAACATAAACGGGCAATCTGAATCATTTACTTTGTTGAAATAAATTAAAAATCCCGTAAGTAATGAACAAAGAATTTGCTGAAAGGTGGATTTTTACTCGTAACGGAACACTTTGAGACTAGCATTTGTTATAAGGTATTGAATCATAAACAGGATAAGCCAACATGAACACTGACAGTACCTTTTATACGGGGGATTTTTTAAGGAAAAGAACTTATATATAAAGAACATTAATTGAATTTAAATTAGAGACCAAGAATGTCCTGATTACAACGTTCTTGGTCTTTACATTTTCCATGTATCAGGCTTTAAAACCATTTTAAAAAATCCAAAACCTTCATTGATTCCATAAAATTTTAAACTTTACTCCACCTTTTATATTGGAAAGAAGAGGACGGTCTTCTTCAATAATTCTGCCGACAACATTTACTTTTTCATCAGCGGGTAAGTCCTTTTTCGTAATTTGGATTTCTCCTTGGTAGCGACCATATCGACAATTATCAATGGTAATTGATCCCAGTGAACGTTCAATCGTTTTACTTGCCGCAATTTCCGTTGTACCCGGTGAGGCCATTAATCGAGATTCAGCAGAACGGATAACATCTCTTGCTACATCTACTCGGTTTGTTTGTACAGAGCTAAAGCGTGCAAGTAACTTTTCATCTTTCATATAACTTTTTGCCCGTAGTAAAATTATCCCATCCACAAAATAGGCTTTAAACTGTTCATAAGAAGCTTCATTAATCGAAGGGTCACCGATAATAATTTTATTGACACCGGGCACCTGTTTTAAATCAAGATAAGAGGCAAAAGTTGTTAGATTCCGGTGTACTTCTAATGTAGGCAGTCCTTGAAACAAAGGACCGCGGCGCTCACCATCTCCCGGAATAAAGGCCATGACACGGATCCCCTCATATGACAGCCATTGATTTTTTAAGGAAAAGTCCACGATATCTAAGGCGGTCTCCGGGCGTGGATAATAGTTATGCCAAGCTTCTACGGATGAAACTTGAAGTCCGTGCTTTTTCAGTTTTGCTAAGCTGTCCTCCGTTAACGTACTTGCATTTAAAGCAATCTTCATTTTGTTTGACAGCTTTGCGATTACCTCTTCGGAAATACCATAATCTACACGGATCCCAGTTAACCCCCAGTCAGTTAATTGGTTAGCATTCTCCCAATTGAAACCTAAATATTGAAGGGATTTAGGTGAGACATCTGCAAAAAGCTCCATGTCAAACTTCTTGGCTAACGTTCCCAAATGTTTCAGACGGTCCCGATATAGGCTATGGTCATCTTCCGGTATATGAAGGGAGGTAAATATGCTTTTGCAACCAATCTTGTCCATTTTTTCGATATAAACTTCCAATTCACTGGGGGACTGATTGGATAAATACACTGATATTCCAAACATCATGATCTCCTTTCTTAAAAACAGGTATTTAAATAAACTCTACTATAAAAAAGAAGGGAGGAAAACATTCCTCCTTCAAATGAACCTTAGAAAGTATCATCCATTTCTTTTTTATATCCAAAGAAATAAGTGAATAAGAATCCGGCAGTGTATGTGATTAAAAGACCCAAGAAGTAAATAAGATATTTATTATCAACAATAAGTGGGATTAAAGTTAACCCGGATACACCGACACTACTTGCTGCTGTATGCATAACGGCTTGGAACGCTCCGCCAACTGCAGCACCTAAACAAGCGGTAACAAATGGACGGCCAAGCGGCAATGTAACACCGTATAATAAAGGTTCGCCGATTCCCAAGAAGCCTACAGGAAGACCGCCTTTAATTACGTTTTTAATGCGTTTATTTTTTGTTTTTACATAAATAGCGATGGAAGCACCAACTTGACCGGCTCCAGCCATTGCTAAAATTGGAAGTAAGGCAGTAGCACCAACTGTATTAATTAATTCCATATGGATTGGTGTAAGCCCATGGTGGAGACCAAGCATGACTAGTGGTAAGAAGAACCCAGCTAATAGGCCACCGGCAACGACTCCTCCAATATCTAAAATGTAGTTAATTCCTTGTGTTATTCCATCAGAAAGAAATCCTGCGAGTGGTTGAACAATTGCAATTGTTAATAAACCTACAGTTAAAACGGTTAATAATGGCGTGAAGATAATGTCAACCGCATTCGGGATGAACTTTCTGAATTTCTTTTCAAAAAAGACCATTAACCATGCTGCAAACATGGCACCGAACAGTCCACCACGTCCGGGCATTAAAGGTTCACCAAATAATGTGATTTCTGCTAAACCTGGGTTCATTGTAATAATCCCGGCGATGGCGCCTAATACCGGTGTACCACCGAATTCTTTTGCCGTGTTCCAACCGACGACAATGGCAAGATAACCGAAAATACTCCCGCCTATAACAGTAAGAATTTGTACCCAAGTTAATGTTGGATCAACTCCGGAGTTTTTAGCAAGACCAACGATTCCGTTAATAATACCGGAAGCAACCAACCCCGGGATGAGCGGGATAAAAATACTTCCAATCTTCCGCAATAAGTTTTTCACCGGCGTATTATTTTTCTTTTTCAGATCATCTTTCTTTAATTTTATAAGATCATCATTATTCTCATCGATGGCTTCACCCATTTTTATTCCTGTTATTTGTGTGATGTGTTCGGCGACTTTATTCACTGTACCAGGACCGACGACAATTTGCAGTGTGTCATCTTCAATGACACCCATGACGCCATCAACTTCTTTTAATTGTTTCATGTTAACTTTGGAGTCATCTTTTATGTCTAAACGAACTCTTGTCATACAGTGGGTGAAGGATCTAATGTTTTCTCCACCGCCAATGTGATTCAAAATATCTCTTGCCAGTCTCTCTTCCTTTTTCATACTTTCCCCTCCAAACTATATTGTGTTTCTAATAAAGCCTTGTGCATCTTCTAATTTAAGCTTGGCATCATCATAGGAGCAGTTGAGTAAAATCATAACAATAGCTACTTTTACTTGATGGTTTGCCTTTTCAAAATAAGTTTCCGCCGTCCCGTAGTCGACTCCGGTTGCTTCCATGATAATTTTTTTCGAACGTTCAATCAGTTTTTTGTTTGTCGGTTGAACATCGACCATTAAGTTTTCATATACTTTTCCAATTTTGATCATGGAAGTGGTGGAAATCATATTAAGAACAAGCTTCTGTGCAGTTCCGGCTTTTAATCTTGTTGAACCTGTGATGATTTCTGGTCCTGTAACTACTTCAATGGCAACATCAGCTATTTCTCCAATTTTGGAGTTTGCATTATTGCTAATACTTGCTGTTTTGGCACCGATTTCCTTGGCGTATTTCAGTGCCCCGATCACATAAGGGGTTCTTCCACTGGCCGCAATCCCGATAACAACGTCTTTATTTGTTAAGGAAACTTTCTTTAGGTCCTCACCTCCCGCCTGTTCATTGTCTTCTGCACCTTCAATCGCATCCGTAACCGCTTTCAATCCACCGGCAATAATACCTTGAACTAAGTTTTTGTCAACGCCAAAAGTAGGCGGACATTCTGAGGCATCTAATATTCCTAAGCGTCCACTCGTTCCTGCACCGGCATAAATGAGTCTGCCGCCGTTTTGGAAAGCTTGCACAACATAATTAACAACAAATTCAATTTTATCAAGCACTTCACGAATTCCTAAAGGAATTGTGGCGTCTTCACGATTCATTAATTCTAATATTTCTCTAATCGATTTTTGATCTAAATCTAATGAATTTGGGTTTCTTAATTCTGTCGTTAACTTTTCTAGCATTCTGTCACCCACTTTATTAAAATTTATTTCACACTTTTATTATATATTATAGAAATTAAAAGTCAATTATATTCAACCAAATTATGAAATTAAATTTCAAATAAAAGAATATTTTTATGAGGAGATAAACCGAGTTGGATTATCTCCTTAAGCGAATAACTTCATTTCTAGCTTTGTGATATTTGTCAATTACTTTTTCACCTTTTGAATGAAAAATGCTTAAATAAAGTGAGTCAATAATTGTTAACTGTGTCATTCTAGAAGGGATGCTGCCAATTCGGAAATCTTGTTCAACGACCGGTGTACATAATCGAATATCGGCTTCTTTATAAAGTGGCGATTTATCGATATTGGTAATAGCTATGACGGTTGCTCCCTGTGATTTGGCAAAACGTGACAGCTCGAGGACATCCTTTGTTTTCCCTGACATACTAATGGCAAAAAAAACAGATTGCTCGGTCAAATAAGGGATAGCTGAAAGGAGAAAGTGAAAATCATGATTCGTCGTACATTGGTAACCTAATTTGGTAAATTTATAATATGCATCTATGGCGGCTGTTGAGCTCCCTCCGACACCATAAAACATAAGTTTATCTGCATGACTTAAAATTTCTACGGCCTTCTCAAACTCCTTGCGATCTAACGATGCGGGTGTTGCTTCAATGGCAGCTTTATTGACATATGTTACTTTTTGAAAAAGATCGTATGGTTCGTCTCTCTTTTGTAAAATATCAAAATCAGTTAAATTCATTCCAGTTAATGTTATATCTTTCACCAGCTCCAGTTTAAAGGATTTAAAACTCCCAATCCCAATAGATTTACAAAAACGAACGATACTTGATTCACTCACTCCGCTATTTTTTGATAAATCTTTCGTTGTCATATTGGGAACAAGCTCCGGGTGTTCTAATATATATTCGCCGATTTTTCTTTCCGCTTCCGATAATCTGTTTAAATTTTGTTCAATACGGGATAGTAAAGAACTCATTCGTTCCACCTCATTAAGTTGAAATTATATGTCATGGCTCTTTGGTGATTACAAATTGATTATAAACGTTTTCAGGAAAACATACACGTTTTTTTATATGTAAGAGGTTAATTGAGGTAGGGTGAGTCTCTTTGCCAAAGTCTGACAGTTAATTCAATAGTAAAAAGAAATAGTTCAACAATAGTATCCTAATATTCGGCAGAAAAAGAGAGAAGATTAATAAACTAACCGTAAATCAATAATTACTTACAAAGCGTCACCAATGAAAAAACTCCAGACAGATGTGCTGCCTGGAGTACTGTTTATGCAATCAATAAATCATTTCTCCCCGCTTAACTCTACTAAAATTTTAGCTTGGGATTTGTCAGTTGTTAGTGCTTCGAAGCCTTTTGACACGATGTCATCAAGTTGGATGACGCTTGTGACGATGCCTTGTGGTTTCAATTGACCTGTCCCCATTAAGTCAACGGTTTGTTGGAAAGTCGTTGGGGTATAGGCAATAGCTGATGTAATTTTTACACCGGTATTTGTTAATTGCAATGGATGCCATTCAATCGGGCGGGCAAAAATGGAAACAATAACCATAGTACCTCGTGCTTTTGTTGAATCAATCGCTTGTTTGAATGTTGGTGCGACACCGGCTACTTCAAATGATACATCAACGCCATCGGGAACAACTGCTTTAATGGCCTCAACCGGGTTTTGTTGACCGGAATTAATAATATGGGTTGCGCCCAGTTCTTTTGCTTTGGCCAGTCGTGTTTCCGACAAGTCCATCACGAAAATTTTGCTTGCCCCGGCTGCTTTTGCGGCAATTACTGTCAATAAACCGATTGGACCTGCTCCGTAAATCGCAACTGTATCACCAAATTTCATATTCCCTTCTTTTACGGCTTGAACGGCTACTGCTGTTGGTTCAACGAGAGCACCGTCTTGTAACGTTAATGTTTCCGGTAACGCATAAACATTCGATTCTGGAACATTAACATATTTTGCAAATCCGCCGTCTCCATGTAATCCAATAAAACTGAATCCGTCATAAACATCTAGGTCTTCCGGTTTGTTTCCATAGGTTAATGTCGGGTTGATAACAACACGGTCACCAACTTTATATTTGGTTACATTTGCACCAACTTCTTCAACAACACCGGCAAACTCATGCCCCATCGTGATTGGCGCTTTTTCACCCGTTAAAGCGTCTTCCTTTTCAACCGGAACAAATACCGGTCCTTCTTCATATTCGTGTAAGTCGCTTCCGCAAATACCTGCCCATGCCACGCGAACTTTTACTTGATTGTCTTTTACAGGTTTTTCCGCAACTTCTTCAATCCGTATGTCCTTTTTACCATACCAAACGGCTGCTTTCATTATGTATACCCCCATTATTTGATTTAAAAAGTTTATAGTTAGACACGTTTAAAACGAACTATACTACTATAACAATTTAATAATATATCCAAAAAATGAATTTCGCAAATAATTTATCCTGAATTATTCACAGAAATTCAGAAACTTATTATAACTTATGGATTACCAAGCCTTTTCGGCTTTATTGTAATTCATTAAAAAAATGAAAAAAGAATCCATTTTT
>NZ_CCRF01000090.1 GCF_000751775.1 Caldibacillus thermoamylovorans | reverse complement strand
CAAAAGCTACAATTGGAATGACCAATAGAATACTTCTCATAACTGAAAAAAATAAATTTTTCAGTCAAGGGGCAAGTATGCCCAAAATACCAGAGTTGTTCTATTGAAAATTCAGTTATTTTATGAATTGGCTACGGTTCTTAATTAAATACCGTTATGTTCAACTAATTTAACAAATTTTATCAAATGGGATTTGTAGCTATGAATATTTCAGGTTTATATTTTTTTCATATAAAAAAGCATGTGCAACTTTCTGTATAAGTGCAACATGCTTGAAAATTAGTCGATTTTAGCTAGCATTTTTATCAATTATCTTGTTATCTATTTCAGAAGCGGCTGACATTCGGAACCATGAGAAAGCAAGAATGACAAAAAGAATAAAGCCCATATAACCGATGATGGGATAAAACAGGGAGACAAGATCCGTAAAACCGGCGAAACTTAGTCCGAGTGCCGCAATTCCTAATAAAGTGATGGTCCACTTAAATTTTGCCGATCCGATGTCCGCAAAGCGAGCCCCCAATGAGTAGAATAAACTGACGGCCGTATTGAAAATCATCCCATATAAAATAATCGAATAAATAATACCGAGAATCGGAGAAAGATCATCGGCTATTTTTAACAATGGCATATCCACCTGGCCGACTACATTTATTTTGGAAAAGATTGTAAAATAACTTACAATAATTAACATACCGATTCCTAAACCGCCAACGAGTCCACCCAGTGTGGCAGTTTTCTCATTCCCTTCATCACCGCCCATAACAATCGTCATCGAGGCTCCGAGAACAATATTCATCGAAACATAGTTTAGAGTGGAAATAAGCCAGTTCGAGACAGCCGGTTTTTGTGTCATGGATAATTCATGTAGCTCCGAAAAACTTAAATCCTTCGTTACAAAGCTATATATAGATAGAAAGATGACGGAAACAATTAAAAATGGTGTAATGCTCCCAATTACTTTTACGATTCGATCGACATTACTCATAACGGAAAGCATGATAAGAATAAGCATAAGGCCGCTTCCGACTATCGGCGTGAACCCAAATTGCTGATGGAGCGTTGACCCACTCCCGGCAATCATGACAACACCAAAACCGAATAAAGCGAAGATAAGAATGTAGTCGATTATTTTACCAAGAAATCTACCGCTGATTTGGTAAATAACATCACTATGTGAAGTGGCGTGCATTTTGCTTCCTAATCTTGTTAATGTCATTCCCATAAAAGAAAATAGAGCACTAGCAAGGATGGCAGCCACAATTCCCATATATCCAAAGCTGACAAAGTACTGTAATATCTCTTGACCGGAAGCAAAACCGGCACCAATGATAATCCCGATAAATGCACTGGCCATTTGTAAAACCTTTTTCATGTTATCCTCCAATTCCATGGTGTAGATATGAAAATCTTTATATCAAAAAAATTTTACTAATGACCATTATAGAACTAAATTTATTTTCTTACCATAATAAGTTTGGAATTGGAAATGAAATTAATTGGAAAAATGGGAAAAATTTTTTCAGCGACTTGGCAAATTAAACGAATAATCATCGCTTTTTTAAAAATTAGGGGAAGTCAGTCTCCCCTAAATATTGTTACCTGTTACCCGTGGCATCCAGTCAAAGGCAACGTTTAAAACAATTTAATCAATTCGTTTACTGCCAAAACAGCGAAAAGAATAATACTTATGGTCAGGATGAAATTAGAAATCAACCCATTACGATCTTCAGTTAGCGGAATATATTTTTTACTATTTAATAAATATAGCAATGTAATAGAGAGAAATGGCATAAATAATGCACCTAAGGCCCCGTAGGCAATAATTAACCCAACCGGCTTTCCGATAAAGTGAAGTAACATTGGCGGAAAGGTTAACCATAGTACATAGAACCGGTAAGCTTTCGTCTCACTTAATTTTTCTTTTGGGATCGTTTGTTTTTTAACAATCCGAATAAAATCCGCAAATAAATAGGAAACCCCATTCCATACACCTAATAGCGAAGTAAAGGATGCCGACCAAAAGCCAAGCAAAAACATCCACCGAAAAGTCGGATTCAATTCATTACCTAAAATGGATGCGAAAGAAACAAGTCCTTGCTCTCCGCTAATGGTAGTATCTGTTCCATAAAGTAAAGCAGCACCAAGAATAAGTAATGAAATGGTAAAAATAGCGGTAACAATATAGGCGATGGCTGAGTCGAATCGGACGGCTTTGATAAAGGAAGGACCGTCCCATTTATTTTCTTGCAGCCAATAGCCGTATGAAGCCATCGTAATTGAACCGCCGACACCGCCGATTAAACCTAATGCGTAAATCAGTGAGCCTTCAGGTAAAGTTGGTATGGCCGTGTCGATGATGTCAGCTAAATCAGGAAGAACGACAATCGCTGAGCCGACAACGGTGATAAACATTAAACCAACCAACCAGTTCATCACATGTTCAAATGTCCTAAATTTCCCCCACCAAATGAGGATGAACCCAACAAGAGAGCTAATGATGGCCCAAACCCATAATGGAAGGAACGGAAATAATGCGGCTAGAGCAAGTGCGCAAGAAGAAGAAGCGGCTGCACCGTAAACAAATCCCCAAATAATCGTATAAATACCAAAGTATCCGGTAGCCCACTTTCCTAGAGCATGCCAGCCATCCAAAATGGTTTTTCCCGTAATTAAATGCCAACGACCCACGCCCTCATTTAAGGCAAATTTAATAAACGCCCCGAGGACAATCGCCCATAGAAAAACTAATCCATAGTTGGACCCGGCAACAAGAGCAGCGACAAGATCCCCGGCTCCGACTCCGGTAGCCGCAACAAGAAGGCCCGGTCCGATAATTGACCACTTTTTGGAAGCGTTTGAGTTTTTATAACCAGGCGGAATAGTGAGATTACTCATTTTTTACCCTCCCCGATAAAAGTTAGATACTTATACATATTTCATCGAGTGGACAGTTATGCAGGAATCCTTTAAAGCGGTTGCTTAATGAGTTTATTCGTAATTTATGTGCCCCAAATCTCACTTTTTTATCCAAAAAGGTTGCTGAGAGGTTTTAAATGAATAATTGTCCAAAAGAAAAATTATATCTTTTGGACAGTTTGAATATGTTTTTTCTAAAATTAAGACTAATAGAGTTCATTTCATGTAACGAGAAACCCGGCTTTCTGCAAATCCCGACAGGCTGCATCCAATTTATCATACGAGTCGGCTTCCAATGTATGCAGATGAATGCCGCCGGTTAAGGTTAATAAATAGGAACTGTTCGTTTCTTTAATTTTTTGAATAAATTGATCTACTTCTTTACGATTGCTCACGCGGATCGATGCGGTCAAATCGCCGTAAACCGGATGCTCGATGATGACATCTTTCACCGAGACCCCATGGTCGACAAGGATGTACAGTTCTTGTTCCGTTTCTTCCGGCGTATGGTTACAAACGATGGTCATTTGTTCAAGCTGCTGACCTTTTTCTTCATGAAGATATATATAGCCTTGGCTCGTCGCAACGACCGGTTCTTTTTTTGCTTTTAAAATAGAAATATCTTGAACAATAATTTGCCGGCTCACATTCGTCATTTTGGCGATTTCGCTGCCGGTTAGCGGAGTTGTAGCTTTTTTTAACAAATCAAGAATAAAGTCTTGTCTTTCTGTAGTGGGCATTTTTTCTTTTTTCATTCCCGTCTTCACTCCTACTTCTGAAAAAATCGATTGGTGATTTCCTTGAATATTTCTGCTGTCCTTATGATATCATCTCTTGTTGTATTTTTTCCAAGAGATAACCGAATAAAAGACATCGCTTCCTCATCAGTGCGGCCAATCGCTTTCATTGTCCGAGACGGGGCTTGCATTCCGACTGAACAAGCACTACCGGTAGAAATGGCGAGACCGTACCGATTACATTCAAGCATTACATACTGTCCTTCCATACCAATGATGCGGAGTCCCAAAATGTTTGGCAGATGGCTGATAGAACTTCCTTCTACCATTATTTTTGCGGCAGGTAAAACGGTTAAATAATTAATTAGTTCTTCACGCAAAGCAGAAAGCCGTTTCCCCTCTTTTTCCATACTTTCGCAAATATCATCGGCGGCTGTAACAAACGAAGCAATCCCGGGAACGTTCACGGTTCCAGGACGAAACCCGGATTCATGGGTCGTTCCCGGAAGTTGCGGGTGCCACTTTAATTTTGGATTGATATAAACGGCCCCGACACCTTTAGGCCCATAAATTTTATGTCCGGAAAGTGATAAGCTGTCAATATTCATCTCTTTCACGTCAATCGGAAGTTTTCCAAATGATTGTACAGCATCACAATGAAAGATAACTTTCTTTTTATGTAAAATTTCTCCAATTTTTTTGACCGGTTGGACCGTACCGATTTCCGAATTTGCATGCTGAATGGAAGCGAGGATCGTTGTTTTCTTAATTGCCTGTTTTAAAACATCCAATGACACCATACCGTATTCGTCGACAGGCAGGTAGGTAACTTCGAATCTATTTTTCTCCAGTTTTTGAAAAAGGTGGTAGATCGATGCATGTTCGCATTTTGTTGTAATTAAGTGATTTCCTTTTTCCTTATGTGCTTCTATAAGCGAGGTAATAGCGAGAATACTAGATTCTGAGCCGCCGCTAGTAAAATAAATCCCATTTTGCTCACAGTTTAATCGTTTTGCCAGCTGCCGGCGACTTGCTTCTAACAGGTTTGCGGCAGTTGAACCGATATCGTGCAGGCTACTCGCATTTCCGTAAAAATTTTTACTTGCTTGGATAAAAACATCCAATGCGTTTTCAGACATAGGTGTTGTTGCGGCATAATCTAAATAAATCATCGTTTTGCTCCTTTATCTCTACGTCCTTTTTTTATCAATAAATTAAATATATATGCCACCTTGAGACCTCAATGGCACAAAGTAAATTCTCATCCATAAAAGCAGAAATTTTTTCAGGCAAACACGAAAAAAATTGCTTGCTATAATGGTAAATCTATGTCATGATATGTGTCAAGACAGGTGTATAAACTAATATATTCGTGCAATTATGAGCAAAACACCAAAGACCGTTTTGGAACAGGAGGGCACGATGATGAGACAATATGATGCCATCATAATCGGTAGCGGGATTGCTGCATTAACTGTTCTGTATCGTTTATATGATCAGATGAATGTTATTGTCTTCACAAAAGCAAATACTTTTTCCAGCAATTCTTATTTAGCACAGGGTGGAGTGGCAGTTGCCATGGATAAAGAGGATCATTGGTCAGAGCATTACCGTGATACAATGGTTGCTGGTATTTATCATAATCATCCGGAGCATTTGGAAGTGCTAACAAAAGAGGCACAAGTATATATAAAAGATTTAATTAAAAGAGGCATGAAATTTGACCGGAATCAAATGGGGGAATTCGATTACGGGCAAGAAGGAGGGCACCTAAAGCGGAGAATCATTCACGCAGGAGGGGATGCAACCGGAAAAGTTTTAACAACTTTTATGTTTGAACAAGTGAAGGACAAAGTTAAGATTATCGAAAATGAGATGGCTATAAACTTAATCACCCATGAAGGCCGTTGTGTCGGGGTGACAACAAAGAATAAGAACGGAGAATTAAATCAATATCTTGCGCCGGCTACCATTGTTGCGACCGGGGGCTGTGGCGGAATTTATGAGTATACATCGAATGCGGAAACAATCACCGGCGACGGGATGGCGATGGCTTATCGGGCCGGGGCAAATCTCACGGATATGGAGTTTGTTCAATTTCATCCGACTGTTTTTTATAAGAACGGGAAAACAATTGGTCTCATTTCCGAAGCTGTACGTGGAGAGGGGGCCTTTTTGCAAAATTCAAAAGGGGAACGGTTTATGGAGACCGTACATGAGCTCAAGGATTTAGCCCCGCGTGACATCGTGGCAAGAGCCATTTTTCGTGAAATCCAAAAAGGGGAACTCGTATATTTAAATATTGCTAATGTAAAAGATTTCAGGAGACGTTTTCCTAATATTTTTCAGATGTGTGTAGAAAACGGAATGGATATTCGGAACGGTTTGTTGCCGGTCATGCCGGGTGCACATTTTATGATGGGCGGAATTCAAACAGATGAACGGGGTCGGACTTCGGTAAAAGGGCTGTATGCTGTTGGAGAGGTGGCATGTACCGGTGTTCATGGTGCCAACCGAATTGCGAGTAACTCATTATTGGAAGGGATTGTTTTCGGAAATCGAACGGCTGAAGGGATACTCAATGACCATTTACCGGTGGTTGTAAGTGGATTTAGAGGGGCAAACTGGGTTAATAAGCAGACGCCGGTTAACTTGCCAACGAAACAGGAAATGAAGGCGAAAATGACAAAATATGCAGGGGTAGAAAGAAGTGCCGAGGGGTTAGAAAAATTAAAAACATGGCTGGAGCAGTATCCTTTTTTACATATAAACCTTGAAAGTTTATCTTTGGAAGAAGTAGAAATTGTAAATATGTTAACGGTCGCTTGGCTGATTGCAACATCGGCTTTGGAACGAAAGGAAAGTCTTGGAAGTCATTTTCGTATTGATTTTCCTGAATCAAAGAAAGTTGGAGAAAGACGAGAAATCATTCGGCAAATTTCTTATGATCAAAAGATTTTGGTGGGGAGTTCGTTGATATGAATCAATTAAAATTGAAACATATGCTTGAGACATTTTTACTGGAAGATCTAGGCGATGGTGATTTAACGAGTGATGCGATTTTTCCTGTGGAGCAAAGGGGACGAGGTGTATTTTTGGCAAAAGAAGTCGGGGTGATTTCCGGTTTAGGGGTAATTGAAGCGGTATATCACTTGTTGGATCCGAAAATGGAAATTATCCGGCATTTTGCAGATGGAGAAACGGTTACACCCGGTGATATAGTCGCGGAAGTATTTGGTCCTGTTCGATATATTTTAACCGGTGAGCGGCTTGTTTTGAACCTACTACAGCGGATGAGCGGGATTGCCACAATGACGAGGAGATGTATCGATATGTTGGCCGACACGACCATTCACATTTGTGATACCCGAAAAACAGCTCCGGGCTTGCGAATGCTTGATAAATATGCAGTGGTGACCGGTGGCGGAAGGAATCATCGGATTGGTCTCTATGATGGAGTGATGATTAAAGACAATCATATCGCATATGCCGGGTCAATTACGAAGGCAGTGCAAGCCGTACGGGAAAAGCTTGGCCATATGGTGAAAGTGGAAGTGGAAACGGAAACAAAGGGTGAAGTGCTTGAAGCGGTATCCGCCGGGGCAGATGTGATCATGTTTGACAATCGCAGACCTGAGGAGATTAAGGAATTTGTCAGACTTGTGCCGGATCATATTATTACGGAAGCATCGGGTAGAATCACATTGGAAAACTTGGCATCTTACCGAGGAACCGGTGTTGATTATATATCCTTAGGATTTTTAACGCATTCGGTAAAAGCGCTTGATATTAGTTTACAAGTGAACGAGGGGGAGAAAAAATGAGTTTATTGGAAATGGCTCAGAAAACTTTATTACCTGAACACTATAAAACGATGGCGGTTGAGGAGATGGAGGTGCGCGTTCGGGAAATTAAAGAGAAAATGGGCGACCGACTGTTTATTCCAGGCCATCACTATCAAAAAGATGAAGTGATTCAATTTGCTGATGCGGTTGGTGATTCTTTGCAGCTTGCCCAAGTATCGGCCAAAAATACGGCAGCGGAATTCGTTGTATTTTGCGGTGTTCATTTTATGGCGGAAACAGCAGATATTTTAACAAGTGATAAGCAAAAAGTGATTTTACCGGATATGCGTGCCGGCTGTTCTTTGGCTGATATGGCAAATATTGAACAAACGGAGCGCGGTTGGAAAGTAATGCAAGAACAGTTTGGCGATACGATTATTCCGTTAACGTACATAAATTCAACAGCGGCGATTAAAGATTTTGTTGGTCGTCAAGGAGGTGCTACGGTTACTTCTTCAAATGCTCGTCGCATGCTTGAGTGGGCGTTTACCCAAAAGGAGCGAGTGTTGTTTTTACCGGATCAACATTTAGGCAGGAATACCGCTTATGATTTGGGTGTGCCGCTTGTTGCGATGGCCGTTTGGGACTCGGTCCGTGAGCAATTTGAATGTGATGGGGATTTGGCTGATGTGAAAATTATTTTATGGAAAGGTCACTGTTCCGTTCATGCGTTGTTTACCGTAGAAAATGTGGAGCAAGTTCGGAAAAACCATCCGGATGCCAAAATTATCGTTCACCCGGAATGCAGCAGGGAAGTAGTCGCACTCGCCGATGATGCCGGCTCAACAAAATATATTATTGAAACGATTAAGGCGTCCGAACCCGGAACAAAATGGGCAGTCGGAACGGAAATGAATCTCGTTAACCGGTTGACACAGCAATTTACCGATAAAGAAGTGTTCTCTTTGAACCCGTATATGTGCGCGTGCATGACGATGAATCGAATTGACCTGCCCCATTTATTATGGGCGTTGGAAACGGTGGAGCAAGGCAAAATCATCAATCAAATTACGGTTGAAGAGGAGATTGCAGAAGGTGCGCGACTTGCCCTTGACCGGATGTTGGCAAGAGGTTGATTCTGGATGGCCGGGAAGAGAATTTCTCCGGCCCTAAATTCTAATTTTTAAACAAACAATGTATTTGGAAAATAGAAATGGATGAAAAAGTATTTTCTCCGGGCCAAATCCTTATTTTTAAGCAAACAATCCACCCGAAAAATAAAAAAGAATGAAAAAACAGTTTCTTCCGGTCCAAAATCTTAATTTTTAAACAAACAATCCATCCGGAAAATAAAAAAGGATGAGAAAACAGTTTCTCCAGCCCCGAATCTTAATTTTTAAGCAAACGATTCAATTTCCTAATGCCTGTTCAATATCTTCCAAAATATCATCTATTGCTTCTAGTCCCACCGATAGACGCATCATGTTGTCTGTAATTCCCATCGACTTTCTTACATCGCTAGGTACTACCGCATGGGTCATTGTCGCCGGGTGTTGAATGAGGGTTTCCGCATCACCAAGACTAACGGCAATCTTAATTAATTTTAGCCGATTCATAAACTCTTGTGCCTCGTCTTTCCCGCCTTGCACTTTAAATGAAACCATTCCGCCGGGAGCCTTCATTTGCTTTTTCATAATTGGATAGTGTGGTGAGTTCGGGTCACCCGGGTAAATGATATCTTCAACAAATGGATGATCTTTTAAATAGTTTGCGAGTTTCCTTGTATTTTCAACATGACGATCCATTCGGACATGTAGCGTTTTTAATCCGCGTAAAAGTAACCACGCATCGAATGGGGCGATGATGCCGCCGATATCTTTTTGAGTAGTCATCCTGATTTTTTGCATATCTTCTTTATTTTTCCCAATGAGAATACCTGCAATCACATCCCCGTGTCCGCTAATATATTTCGTTGCACTATGGATGACATAATCAGCCCCAAGCTCAAGCGGGTTTTGCAAATATGGTGAGCAAAAAGTATTATCGACAATAACGGGAATTCCGTATTTTTTCGCAACGTCAGTTACAAGCCTAATATCGATTAGTTCCATTGTTGGATTTATCGGCGTTTCAATGTAGATACAGCAGGTTTGGTCATGGATGGCTGCCTCAATTTCTTCGGCTGTCTGCATGGGACTGAATGTATGTGTGACACCAAATTTTTTATGAAGCAGGTCAAGCAGCCCGAACGTGCATCCATAAACCCCGCGCGAACATAAAATATGACAGCCGGAATACAGGAAATGGAATAGAACCGCCGACACCGCAGCCATTCCCGACCCGAATGCGAGAGCGGCTTCACCCTTTTCCAATGCCGCCATCCGTTCCTCTAATACACGGACTGTCGGATTACCAAGCCGAGAATAGATGAATCCTTCTTCCTCACCGGTGAATCGCTTTTCTCCTTGTTCGGCAGTGGAAAACGTGAAAGTTGAACTATGAAAAATCGGTGGATTCAAACTATCATGAAAATCCTGTGAAGAATACCCTTTATGGATGAGCATTGTCTCAAATCGCTTTTTCTTATTCATTGAGTCAGCTCCTTTAATAAAATGTAAACGATTACATTAATTAATATACGAAGCCCTAGAATATTATGTGATAAAAAAATTTTACATGAAAGTTAAATGAAAATTTTCTGATTCATATTGACAACGAAAGGATTGAAAAATATAATAGGTTCAGGAACATATGTTTGCTATGCTGGTATTTTATAACACTAGATGATTTAACTTACTGTAGAACTTATTAAAGATTAGTATTAATATAATGGAGGATGAGATGCTATGAATAGAAAAGAATTACAGGAACTTGCTGAAATTCGAATAAAAGAAGCAGAAATTCTCCTTAAAAGCGAGTGCTATGATGGTGCATATATATGGCAGGTTACAGCATTGAATGTGCACTGAAAGCATGGATTGCAAAAAGTACAAAAGAACATGATTTTCCCGATAAAAAGATTGCAGACAAAGTACACACCCATGATTTAGTAAGGTTATTAGGTGTTTTAGATGTGCAAGTTCCGGAAGAAATCAAATTTTACTGGTTTATTGTAAAAGATTGGTCGGAAAAGGCTCGGTATGAAAAGTATTCCATGGTAGAAGCATCAGATTTATTAGCGGCAATTAATGATCCAACTGAGGGGGTATTTAAATGGATAGAAGAACATTGGTAGAAAGCGATTTTACAAATGGCGCACTTTTGGTAGACCAATTAGAACAGAATGATTTTCCTGTTCACTCTGCTTTATGGTTATATGATCCTGACAATGAACGTTGGCGACTAATTATTTCTTCAATAAAATATGATCTGGCAGGTCCGCGAAAAGCTTATGAACATATTGATAAAGTAATAAGGAAAATTGAACAAACCGATCATGAATTTGATATCTCTTTAGAAAACATTACAGTTAAGCGGACGAATGATTCTTTTATAAAAGTCCTTGAAAAAATACAAATAGCACCTAATAAAAAAGGGACTAGATTCACAAGAAGGGCTCTAAATAATTTTTATATCGAGGATGCGTATATCTATAGAGTAGGTGCATAGGTCTATCAGATTATTGTTTTAGCCTAATGCTGAAAAGGCATTCTAAGTAAAACAACCCCTTTGGAAGTACGGGTTAAGGGGTTGTTTCCCATCATGCTGACTTATTTCCTTAATAAAGCCAAGCTTGCTTTATAAATAAGAACTACTGAAAATACTAAAATCGCTAAAATACCAATGAAATTTGTAAATGGGGTAAATGCTGCGAAAACGGTTCCAGAAAGCGGTACTTTAACTAAAGCAAAACCGGCAAGGATTGCAGCAAGAAACAAAAGTACAGGTCGATCCATTTTGTTCCCTCCCCTCACTGCTTTCCAATTATTATATGTACAAGGACCCAAAAATGTGTCAATCCTATAAGGGGAGATGAAAATTTTTACGTCAAAAAACATAGTAACTCATATATTTGACACCAAACTAAATTACCAATCACAGTCCTGTAACATTATCTATAAAGCTGGACTAAAGTTAAGTGTAAACGAATAAATTCCAAGATTCCATATAATTCACGTAAATTGTAATTTGAAATTCTTGTCAAAGTAGATAGGCTTAGTACATCGGGAATGTGTATATGAAAAGGCTCAGTTTTCGTTTGGTATCTGGCATCTTTATCATGGCTTTCACTATGGAATTTTAGTAGAATTTTTCCGTCTACAGCAAACCAATCGTAATAGTAACGATCAATTTGTTGATTTTTTGTTAGGAACTCGCGAATTCTTAAATAAGATCCGTCTATCATTCTAATTGTCTTTCTTTAAATGAAGCCGGTGGATTTTTTGTCTCCATCTCCATCAAGTATATCAATAATAATATCGCCGAACTCTGCTTGTATGATTGCAAAATTTGTTGATTTAATTTAATAAAGACCCTAATCTGTGAAGAAGGTAGCCCCATATTTCAAGGTCCTCTTCTTCTTCCTCACTTTTATTTTCTTTATTCTTTAGGGCTTCATAAGAGGTTTGATATTTTTCTTCAAAGAACTTGACTTCCTTTTGAAGTAGAGTTTTCTCCTCTTTTTCTGTTATTTTATTTTTTTCTAGAGCATACTCCTCGGCGATTTGTTTAATGGTTTTCTGCTGCCCGTTATTCGCAGTCCAAATAGAGGATTCAGGTATTTTTGCATGTTTATTTTTTCCATCACGCTCAACTTTTGAAAATCTGCCCTCTTTAATCCAGTTATTAATTGTTGTTTGGGATACACCAAAAATCCGAGCTAAGTCGCCTGTCTTGTATATAATCTCATCTTGCTGTTCATCAACAGAAATCGTTGCCATATATTTAATAATTTCAGTATAGATTGATTTTACAACACTAGGATCTGCTAAATCATTCTCGTTTATTTCGTTAATATTCAGAGGTATGGTGGTAGGTATTTTTCTCAGGGAATTAATAAGTAATTTAAGAACAACTGGACTTAAGCTTTCATTGTAAGCTACAAAGTTTTCTGCTAACTGATCAGCATTAGACAAAACCGCTTTCTTTTCAAAATACGTAATCATAAAACTCACCTCTCATACCTCTTATTTTAAATGATCATCCAGTAAACTGAAACTAAGTTGAAAGATAAAATAAACTCCCAAAGTCATGTAAATGAAAGGTCAACTATATTTATACTGAGAATATAGAAAACTATATATACATAGTTTTTATCTATACACCTTAATTCTAAACGTTGATTGTAATAACTTTGTAGATTATAATTTTTATGAAAAATCAATCATTTAGTTTGAATTGGATACTACTAATACTGAGGAGGATTGTTTATGGACAGAGACATGTTGCAGGAAAATGACAGCCGGTTTCGAGTTTCCTACTGGATGAAGCGTGAAGTTTTTTATATACATAAAAATATGATGGTAGAAGAAGTTGCTTGGTTAATGCATGATAAAGAGATTGACGTATTACCTGTTGTCGATGAACAACGTAAACCAATCGGGATAGTAACATTACATTCGATTCTTAAGGATGTCTTATTTGAAAGAAAAAAGGATCCTGTTTGGTGCCGCATGGAGAGTCAGCCTGTTTCCGTAGTACATGAAGATGACTCTATTCTAGAAGTGTATCAAATAAATAGTCCATACTTCCTCGTTGTCAATAACGATGACACTTATATAGGATTTTTGACACATGCTGAACTACTAAAAGCACTCGGATCTTACTTGGAAGAATGGAGAGAAACAAGAAATACAGCAGAAATATTGAACATTATTCTCGATAGCGCCTATGAAGGTGTTGCTGTTGTTGATGAAAATGGCATCATTAAACAATTTAATGATGCCTATAGTCGCTTTACCGGAATTAAGAAAGGCGATGCGATTGGTCGACATGTAAAGGAAGTAATTGATAATACGAATTTACATAATACTGTAAAAACGGGAGTACCTGAGCGAGGGGTAATTCAGTATATTAATGGTCAGCCAATGGTGGTCAATCGAATTCCAATTTTTAAAAATGACAAAATTGTTGGTGCAATTGGTATGTTAATTTTTGAAGGGGTGACCGAACTATATCGTATTTATGAACGGTTTCAGGAAAAATCACTCCATCGTAAGGAAGAAAAACCTTATCTGGCTGATCATAATCAAAACGAGTATTCCATGAGTCAGATTATTGGTGAAAGCCAAGCAATAATGCAAGTAAAATATTTAGCAGAAAAAATTGCAAAAACTGAAGCAGGTGTCCTAATTACAGGGGAAAGCGGTACAGGAAAAGAAATGTTTGCTAGAAGCATCCATCAGCTAAGTTCATTTTCCTCAGGACCATTTATCAGTGTGAATTGCGGCGCGATTCCTGAGCAATTATTCGAATCGGAACTGTTTGGCTATGAGGAGGGAGCATTTACAGGTGCAAAAAAAGGTGGCAAGCCGGGGAAATTAGAATTAGCGCAAGACGGAACAATATTTTTAGATGAAATAGGTGAATTGCCATTATTGATGCAGTCGAAATTGTTGCGTGTCATCCAGGAAAGGGAGTATGAACGGGTTGGCGGTGTGAAGAAGTATAAGCTAAATGCCCGGATTATTGCTGCGACAAATCGGGACTTAAAAAAGATGGTAGAAACAGGTGATTTTCGTGAGGACCTATATTACCGAATTAATATCATTGAACTTCAAATACCGCCTTTAAGAGAGCGAACAAATGATATACCGCTTTTAATCAATTATTTTTTAAAAAAGACTTGTACGAAATATGGAATCTTAATGAAGAATATTACACCGGAAGCAATGCACGCTTTTCTTCATTATGAATGGTTTGGAAATATTAGAGAACTAGCTAATACAATTGAAAAACTTGTCATATTAACAGAAGGACCGACAATCGATGTAGTCCATTTACCGAAATATATGAAGGATAAAGAATTGCTTTCAATGGGTTACGCTCAAATCAACAAAAGTTCGATAATAGATGAGTCAAAACATTACAAAATGGAACGGGAAAAAGAAATGATTAGCGAAATGCTGATAAAAACCGGAGGAAATAAAACAAAGGCTGCAAAACTCCTCGGAATTCATCGGACGACTCTGTATCAGAAGCTAAAAAAATATGGATTGTCGTAAAAGTGTAGTAGAAAAACTACATTACTGCAACATTTTGTAGTATTTTTTCTACATATAATAAATTCAAAATATTTCTTTACAATTAGTTCGTTTGTAATTAAACGGATAGTTATCGAGTAAATTATATTTTTTAATAAAACATTCCCAAGTTGGCACACCTTTTGCATATTCAATAAAGTAAGAAAGGAGTGATGATTTTGGAAAATTTTTCTGTATTTCGAACACCTCAAACAATTGTTTATGGTCGTCATGCTTTGAATGAAGTAGCAAAAGAATCAGCATCGAGAGGAACAAAGGCGCTTGTAATAAGTGATCCTATCATGGAAAGTCTCGGCTATGTCAGCAATATCCGGAATGATTTATCGAAAGTCGGTGTAGAAAGTGCAATCTATCTCGGTGTGAAAACAGAACCAACAGATATTTATGTTGAAGAAGCTCTTAATCTATTAAAGAGTGAAAATTGTGATGTTATTATTTCGCTTGGGGGCGGGAGCTGTATTGATACAGCCAAAGCAGTCGCAGTTCTCGCAACGAATGGCGGATACATCGGGGATTATATGGGAGGAAAGACATTGGCAAGTCAAAACCCTGTCCCTCATATTGCTATTCCAACAACGGCCGGTACCGGTTCAGAGGTAACTGATGCAACAATCATAACAAATACAAAAAATAATGTAAAAATGATGATTAAACAACCTGTATTTATGCCTGATGTAGCAATCGTTGATCCAATGTTGACAATCTCCTCGCCAAAATCGGTAACGGCTGCAACCGGTGTAGATGCATTGAGTCATGCCATTGAGGCTTATATTTCAAGACGGGCTCATCCGATGACAGATAAATTGGCACTATCGGCAATGGAGTTGATTGTTGGCAATTTGCTAGCAGCTTATGAAGATGGAAATAATCTTGTGGCAAGAGAGGCAATGTCACTTGGTTCCTTGCAAGCAGGGATGGCTTTTTCCAATGCATCTGTTTGCTTAGTTCACGGGATGTCAAGACCAATCGGAGCTCTTTTCCATGTACCACATGGATTTTCGAATGCAATGCTTTTACCTGCTGTATTGGAGTTTAGTAAAGCGGAATGTATTGGTCGATTGGCTGATCTAGGAAGATATTACGATCCGCAAGCAGAAATAGTATCGAATGAAGAAGCGGCTGAAATTGCTGTATCATCAGTAAAAAAACTTTGCTTAGATTTAAACATCCCGAATTTAAAAGGATGGGGAATTGACCAGCAACAATTTGAAAGCGTTATCAGTAAAATGGCAGAAGATGCGCTAGCAAGCGGGAGTCCACAAAATAACCCTCGGATTCCAAGTAAAGAAGAAATTATGGAACTATATCTTTCGTGCTATACCTACGATTTTGCCAATCATCGTGTGAGTAAATTGAAATAAGATAGAAACGAGAGGGGAAGTTGGGATGGTTTTCATTGGTTTGCTTGGGTTGTTTGCTTCACTCGGTTTATTGGTTTATTTGACAATGAAGGGTATTAATATCATTATTGGAGCCATTATTTGTTCCATTGTTTTAGCAATTTTTGACGGTTTGAGCTTAGAGGTAGCACTTATGGACGATTATATGACTGGTTTTGTTAATTATTTTTCTTCTTGGTTTTTTGTCTTTTTACTAGGTGCTATTTTTGGAAAGTTTATGCAGGAAACAAAGTCTGCCGATAGTATAGCGGCATGGATCAGTCGTCGTTTTGGGGCTAAGCGTGCTGTTTTTGCTGTCGTTGCAGCGGCAGCAATTATGACTTATGGTGGGGTCAGTTTATTTGTCGTCGGTTTTGCCGTTTATCCAATTGCGGTATCTTTATTTCGGGAAGCCAACTTGCCGCACCGATTTATTCCACCGGCGCTTGTATTCGGATCGATTTCTTTTA
The DNA here is from genome assembly GCF_000751775.1 of Caldibacillus thermoamylovorans. Classification (GTDB taxonomy): domain Bacteria; phylum Bacillota; class Bacilli; order Bacillales; family Caldibacillaceae; genus Caldifermentibacillus; species Caldifermentibacillus hisashii. The sequence goes on along the minus strand of NZ_CCRF01000090.1, from coordinate 8,357 downwards.
CAATGACTTCACCTGGTTCACCGGAAATTCAAAATATTATTCCAACCGAGTTTTTTGGTACAACACCGACGGCAGGGGGATGGATTGGTGTACTTTGTGCGCTAATTATTATGGTTGCAGGTGGATTATGGCTCGGTTCCATGGTGAATAAAGCATCACAAAATGGGGAAGTGTTTTCACTTCCGAGAGAGTCACCATTAAAAGGATTGGAAGAAACAGCAGCAACCGTTAGTAAAACACAAGGAGAGAAAAAAGATGAAGGGCTTCCGAATATTATCATAGCAATTTTACCACTTGCTCTTGTCATCGTTTTACTGAATGTACTTGGCCAGTTTATGAATCCGACGATTGCATTATTAATTGCGTTAACAGTCGGGATAATTGATGCGTGTGTCACGATGCATAAATTTTTACGTGAATTTTGGCAGTCACTTGCTGTCGGTGCTCAAAATTCACTTGTTGCTCTGGCCAATACTTGTGCTGTTGTTGGTTTTGGAAGTGTAGCAGCAGCGGTACCAGCTTTCGATATTCTTGTTGATAGTCTAGTTAATATGCCTGGACCACCACTACTCGGCTTGGCTGTGGGGGTAACATTGATTTGTGGTATTACCGGCTCAGCATCCGGTGGTTTAGGGATTGCGTTGCCGATTTTAGCACCGATTTATATGAGTCAAGGGTTAGATCCGGGCGCAATGCATCGTATTTCTGCTTTAGCATCCGGCGGTCTTGATTCACTCCCGCACAATGGTTATGTCGTAACAACGATTCGGGCCATTTGTGGTGAAGAGCATAAACGGTCATACAAACCAATCTTTATGTTGAGTGTAGTATTACCGACAATTGTTCTGTCCCTTGCCGTTATCTTATATTCAGTCTTTTAAGTTATAAATATGATAGCAACCAAAAAGATTTTATAACCACTTTGTAGCTAAATATAGCTATGGCAGAGTATCTGTACTATGATACTAGTTTTTAGAAGAGTATGGTTTTGGGCGCTAATCAAAAAACTAATTTTAGATAAATGGAAATCAAAAATAATTAATGGGAGGTTTTTCATTTGACACAAACAGCTGTTAAAACGTTAAAAAATTATATAGGCGGCGAATGGATTGAAGCCACTTCGGAAAAACAGGAGCCTGTTTATAATCCGGCAACCGGTGAAGTTATTGCTTATGTACCAATTTCCGGAGAAAAAGATGTCGAGCGTGCAGTCAGTGTAGCTTTTGAGAAATTCCAAACATGGAAAGAAGTCCCTGTTCCAAAAAGGGCTCGGATATTATTTAAGTATCAACAACTGCTTGTCGACCATTGGGATGAACTGGCGAAACTTATTACAATTGAAAATGGAAAAAATTTTACTGAAGCATATGGAGAAGTACAACGGGGAATTGAAAATGTTGAATTTGCTGCAGGTGCACCATCGTTGATGATAGGTGAACAACTGGCATCGATTGCAACTGACCTTGAATCGGGTGTTTATCGCTATCCGATTGGTGTAATCGGTGGAATCACTCCATTTAATTTTCCAATGATGGTTCCATGTTGGATGTTCCCATTGGCGATTGTGACAGGTAATACGTTTGTGTTAAAACCATCGGAACGGACTCCATTGTTGGCAAATCGTTTAGCAGAACTGTTGGAAGAGGCAGGCTTACCAAAAGGTGTCTTCAATATTGTTCATGGTGCACATGATGTTGTGAACGGTTTATTAGATAATAAAAAGGTCGCTGCAATTTCTTTCGTCGGATCCCAGCCGGTGGCAGAGTATGTGTATAAGCGGGGAACGGAGAATTTAAAACGAGTTCAGGCGTTGGCAGGAGCAAAAAACCATTCAATTGTACTAGCTGACGCAAACTTAGATAATGCGACAACCCAAATTTTAAATGCTGCTTTTGGTTCTGCAGGAGAGCGTTGTATGGCAGCATCGGTCGTTGCAGTAGAAGACTCGATTGCCGATGAATTTATCAAGCTTCTTGTACAAAAAACGAATGAGATTAAAATTGGAAACGGTTTGGATGAAGGTATTTTTCTCGGGCCAGTTATTCGTGAACAGCATAAGGAAAGAACCCTCCAATATATTGAAACAGGTGTTAACGAAGGAGCGATTCTTATCCGTGATGGTCGGAGAGATGAAGCGGCTCAAAGGAAAGGGTACTTCGTCGGGCCAACGATCTTCGATAAGGTAACGAAGGATATGAAAATTTGGCAAGATGAAATATTTGCTCCTGTTCTATCAATTGCCCGTGTAAGCAACTTAGATGAAGCGATTGAACTTGCCAATCAGTCACGATTTGCAAACGGTGCTTGTATTTTTACAAATGATGGTAGAAGTGTGAGGAAATTTAGGGAAAACATTGATGCCGGTATGCTTGGTGTAAACATCGGTGTCCCAGCACCAATGGCGTTTTTCCCCTTCTCAGGTTGGAAAGATTCTTTCTATGGAGACCTCCATGCCAATGGCAAAGACGGACTCCAATTCTACACACGGAAAAAAGTCATTACTACTAGATGGGTATAATCGATGTTTGGGGCTGTCCAGAAAGTCAAAAAATAAACCAATATATATAGGTTGATTGAAGTGAAGGTAGCGGCGACTCCCTCGAAAAATGCTACCTGCATTTTCCTTCGTGCGATGCCAATTCAAGGGAAGCTTATTCAGATTCCTGCGGGAACAGCACACAGATTCGACGAAAGCGTAGCGGCAGTCGAAAAAGTTTTTGTGACGAAAGCGATAGCGACAGTCACATGAGCCGAAGACCCTGCAGGAGCGAGGAAACGAGCGACGAAGCGGCTGAGGCCGTGCCCGCGTCCGCCACCAAAACGAAAATCAACCGAACCTATTCTTTTAGTAATAAAATTTTAGAAGTTGTACTTTTAGGACAGCCACAATGACAATTTAAGCATATTGAAACCTTCAAAGACTGTTGTTCTCCCGCCGGAAGTCAGATTATTTTATTGACATTATCATTAAAAAAGTTATTATAATATTAACAGAGCCCACCACGCCTCTTAACAATGCGGACCAAGGTGGGTCATTTTATTTATTCAAGCGGTTATGTAGAAGAACAACTGCTTTTGTCTTACGGAATGTGCCCATGGATATTGAGATAAGCTCATACTCATAGTTGATGGATAATAACGTTCAATAGTCTGATATCTCGTACAATAAGCTGGATCTTTATCTGCGCAAGAACTCCACCAACCAAATGGTGAAAGATTATTTCAAACAAGTTTGGTGTTAAATTCGTTGTTTCCGAAAGAGTTGAGTTGTCCTGATTCCTTCTAATTGGAAACCTGTTGGAATCTACATTGAGTCCAAGAAAAACAGTAATGATATGGGCATTCGCACGCACAAATACACAAAACCATTTTCATCCGCTCTTGTGCAGCCTGACGCTACATGTAGGATTGTAGCGGGAAATAGTATCTTTGTTTTTGTGGCATATCATGGCTACCACCCAAAAAGCCCATAATTCAAAAAAACTAACACTCAAGGCATAAAATATTGTCTCTAGATAAATATAGCTAACACAAAATTTGCCCAAATCTTTTCCATAAAGCCTTTTTGGGTGCTAATCATATCGAATAATAGAACTGGACTACAGGAATTTTCAGGAATTAAAACAGGAGTCATTTTTTATAATTTACAATATTTTCCTGGAAACCCCGAATTTTTAGCTTCTTATGAGGAGTAGTCAATTATGTTCTTAAGGCTGCCAAAACATTGATTCACCATAAATTTTTTAAAAATTGAATTTTACTTTTATCAATCGGTTGGCAAAAGTCGCCGTCTACCCGAACCCCTGAACCTATATGGTATTCGTTTGCATGGATCTGAGCGTCAAGGTCGGCAATATTTTCCGGCGTGACTCCTGCACCAACTAAAATCTCCGGTCCGTTAATTTCCTGGGATAATGTTACAAGTTTTTTAAGCATGTTGGAACCTTCCAAGGCTATTGGTCTTCCTCCAGAAGTTAACACCCGTTTCACATTCTTTTTATATTTTGATAAAATTTTATAGGCTTCAATTTGCGAAGAAACGGAATCAAAGGCACGATGAAAGGTAATGTCTAAATCAGGTACAAGCTCAATTACTTTCAAAAGTAAGCTTTCATCAATTGCTCCGGTTGGCGTAATACAACCAAAGACAATCCGATTGCCTCCAAGGCTGTTAATCACTAAAATATCCTCTTTTATCGTATTCCAATCGTTTTGATCATACACGAAACTATAACTATGTGGCCTCACCATGATTTGGACCGGAATTTCTGCATGCGCCAAGACATTTTTTATTGTTCCGTAACTTGGGGTTAGACCACCTTCTTTCATTGCACTGACAAGTTCTACCCTGTCAACCCCAAGTTCTTCAGCTTGTAGTGTGTCTCTTACATTCATTGTTATTACTTCAATCTTTTTCATTGTCCGTCCCTCTTTTTGTTGGAGTATTTGATTAGGTCTTACTTTTTTGTCCTTTAAAAGTATATAAATTTTTAGCAAAGATGAATTTCGACGTGGCGGGAAAATTTAAGAATTAAGTATAAGTATAACAAATTAATTTATATGTATGAGACACTTTTTCTTGTTTTTCCACTAAAATTGTCCCATACAGCCATTCTATGAGACATTTTTGTTTCAATTTTTGCCAAATTTGTCCCATAAAACGCGGTTCGGGCAATCATAAGTCAATTCATCTCATATTTTCTGCCGTTTTTTCCCTACTTTAAAAAAATTTCCAGCAAAGAAGCAAATTGGCTTGTTGCAGTAAATTTCCCAATGATATTGAAACATGATAAACCCTACATTCCAAAATGAAACGTTTACAGGGGCTGTTACTTTAAATTGTGAAACTTATCCTTTAATTATTTGATCCTACCTCCACGTGATAAGACATACACTCATTTACTCAGATTCACTAGCTTCCACGAACCTTTTATCCACATTTTTGAACATACATTTAGAGATAAAATCTCATATTATCTATATTAATACGTTCGAGGACGGTCAATAACAGGAATGAGCATTGTGATCTTTTTTTTTGGAGAGTTTTACATTTCAATTTTACGGTTAGCGAATGGCCCCCAAACAGATGTACAGTTGTTAACTCATCATTCAATGGTTTAATATCACAAATTTGTGAATTGATAAGCCAAATTTTCCCTCTTTGATCCAATGTTTTGCAGGGAATTAGTATAATTCCGGGCTCTAGAGAGTAGACAACAGGAACATTTTTCTTTTCTTTCAAAATAAACCGGGCACCATTCCTCGCTCCATTTAGATCAAATCCTCTAAAAATATAAGAGTCTTCTACGATTTTATTTGGCGGCTTCATGACCAGAAATTTTTGTTCCCCTTCAATAACCATAGAATATTCATTTCCATAATTATCAAAATCTGACAGAATGGCACATGTATCCCCGTTTATCAAATAATCTTCTTTCAACATTCTACATTTCCCCCTTTTCCAAACAAATTACTTAATTTTAGAAGGTTTAAAAGAATGATTATTTTGTTTTTTTGCACTGGGAATGCTTTCCAAAAAACAATTCGATGGTTGAATGGCCATATTTTGTATTCAGAATTTGAAAAATAAACGAAAATAGTGTTAAAATATGAATAAAAATTATAAAAATTCTGTTAGTGTATTAATTTCGACAATTTAGGACAAAATTCCTTCTTTTTGAGTATGTTTTTTAAAAAATAAGGATATTTTTCCTATTTTCCTTTTTCTCACCTTAACGGGCAGTAAAATCTCAACCCTCAAGATTTTCGAGTTTACAAAGAAGATAGGTGGGACGGACAACGTAAAGATCCGATTGCTTCAATTAACCAAAAGCGCCAGGCACTTCATCCACATGGCCCCATAGGTGGAAGTTTCACTTTATCCCGCACAAACGGTCACTAAATCTTCCTCCAGTAGCTTAAGTTAAATCAAAGATGTAAAGGAGGAAGATAAGTGTCCGTAAGTGCCCGATTGGTTCAACTAACCATCAGCGAGAAAAAACCCCACTGATGGAAGTTTCACTTTATGAGCATTTTTGTTTTAAAGAAGCTCCAAATCGCAATGATGAGTCCTCCTAATGAATCTGTAATCAAATCGGTCATAGTGTCAAGGTTTCCCCCACCTTGAAGTCCCATTTCAAACAAATTGTCCATCGTAAATTCATATATTTCCCAAAGAACACCGCCAAATACAGCAAACGATAAAATAAACAGGGATACAAACCAAGGTGAAAGATGACTGATATGATCCTTTCTTAATAACCTTTTATAGAGGTCAAACCCAAAAATTGCGATTAAAATACCGCTAATGAGATGCATAAAACTATCCCACCAGCCGTTACGGTAAAATCCTTGAAGAGAACCAAGAAATTGCGATCCGAAAAGAAATACGAGATAAAAAATAATTATCGGCAAACTTAATTCAAATTTTGTCAATAAAATAATTAAGAGTGGAATGAGACCGCAAGCAACTCCGCCAAGTGCAATAAGTGCATCGGAGTCATTATCTTTCAAAAAAAGTTGAACAGCAACGAATGCCATAAAGACGACATATAGAACACATAAAAAAATGGATACTTTCTTTCTCATAAGGGACAGCTCCTTGTTATTTGCATGGATACAAATTTCCCTTTTTAGGATTTGCAACTTTAGCTGGATAATTCCAATAGTAATGTTCAAACAGATTTCCATAATTATATTCCTAGAATTAACTATGATACAATTATGACAAAATATGAAGGAAAGGGAAAGGATATGAAAACATTATTGATTGTTTCTCATCCTGATTTAATCAATTCGGGTAGTCAACAATATTTTTTAAGCTCACTGAAGGGGAATGATAAAATAACTGTTCATCATTTAGAGACTCAATATCCTGATGGAAAAATTGATGTTGCTAAAGAACAAGCTTTACTACGAGAGCATGATCGAATTATTTTTCAATTCCCCTTCTATTGGTATAGCTCGCCGCCGTTGTTAAAACAGTGGCAAGATGTTGTGTTGGAGGCGGGATTTGCTTATGGAAAAAGAGGAAACGCACTTTACGGTAAAGAATTTGGCTTGGTGTTAATGATTGGTGTCGCAGAACGTGAATATCAAGCCGGTGGTACAGAACTATTTAGTATTAATGAATTAACAAAACCATTCCAAGCAATGGCTCACAAAACCGGCATGATCTATTTGAGACCACTTACAATCTTCCAATTCGGTTACTTGGAAGAAGACCAAAAAATGGATTTATTGATTAAATATTGGCAGTTATTGACAATGGAAAATGATTTTAGTCTAACTACAAGGGAAAAATGGCTGATTGCCATGTTGAAAAATTTTATAGATCAAAATTCGGACTCACCAAATGCCCGAATTTTTACATATGCCGTGGATTTAATTGAAGAAAACCGCAATACAATTGATGGATTAAAAATGGTGTTTGATGATATGTATGATTGACCGTTGTAGAAGTGGAGAATGGAAGCTTCATTTTTTGAAAACCATTATGTTATGGGAGGATAAAATGGAAAAACAAGAGTGGCTGTTTAAGCAACTGCAGGAAATTTATAATCAAAGTACAGATTTTAATGAAGTGGTATTGATAAAGGCCATACAAAACATTATTAATGAACAAACAAAACGGATTGAGCAAATGGAAGGTGAATTAGAAGGTACACTTTGGAGTCCTCGAAAATGGGGTGAATAGAAGCATGGAAAAATTTGCGGTAAAATTATAAAAATTGGTTGACTTTCTATTCTTAATCAGATATCCTAATTATAGAACAAATGTTTGTTGTATATCAATGGTATACAATGCAAACAACTGTGGAACTTTTCCACGGACATACTACTATCATCCTTGATTCGTAACCAAAGTATTATTTAGAAAAATTGTATGAAGGGTTAGTGGGGTGGAGATTACATGGAAGAGTTATTAAAACAAATGATGTCTGAGATGGTTGCATTAAGAAATGAAATGAATAGCCGTTTCGATGGGGTCGACAAACGCTTTGATGATGTGGATGGTCGTCTGAACAGCATGGACAAACGCTTTGATGATGTGGATGGTCGTCTAGGCGGTATGGATAAACGGTTTGACGATGTGGATAGCCGTCTGAACAGCATGGACAAACGCTTTGATAATATGGATGGCCGTCTAGACGGTATGGATAAACGGTTTGATGATGTGGATGGCCGTCTGAATAGCATGGATAAACGGTTTGATGATGTGGATGGTCGTCTGAACAGCATGGACAAACGATTTGATAAAGTCGATGGCCGTCTGAATAGCATAGATAAACGGTTTGATGATGTGGATGGCCGTCTAGACGGTATGGATAAACGGTTTGACGATGTGGATAGCCGTC
>NZ_CCRF01000089.1 GCF_000751775.1 Caldibacillus thermoamylovorans | reverse complement strand
CCGTCTAATCAGCATGGACAAACGATTTGATAAAGTCGATGGCCGTCTAGATAAGTTAGAAGAAGGCCAAGTGGAAATAAAAAATTTAATCAAGCATCATACTACCTTATTTTCCGAAAATTTTACAGACATTCGAAAAGAAATGAGAATCCAAAACCAAGAGACAAAATCAGATATAAATCTTCTGTTTAAAGAAGTTGAAACTTTAAAGAGAAAGACGAATAAAATTGAACAACGATTAGGGTTGTAATCATTTTTTTAACTTTACGGCAAGTCAAGAAATCCCCCATCAAGAAAAGAGTCGTAGTCAAGCACCTCGACACCAAGCGGACTACAAAGAGGATAGGTGGGAGTGGGATTTTCTGCTTGCCTGTAAAATGTCGTGTCCGGGGTTTTCACTTGCCTCCAATTCGTTCAACCATCAACTAGTGGGATGTGATTTCCCACTCACTGAAGCAATATGGTAAAAATTTTTTCCAAAGAAAATAAAAAACATGGAAATTATTTTTAAAATCGACTACTTCTATGTTATACTATATTTGAAAATTACTTCACAAGATAATATATAACTAAAAAACAAAATCACAATTGGAGATGTCTGGGTTGAAGAAGGAAGTAGCGCTTTTTGATCAAATTAAAGGAAGTTTAATTGTTTCTTGCCAAGCACTGCCGGGAGAACCTCTACACAGTCCCTATATAATGGGGCGGATGGCTTATGCGGCGATGTTGGGAGGCGCAAAAGGAATACGAGCAAACGGCCTGGAGGATATACGTGAAATTAAAAAAAATGTCAACCTGCCCATCATTGGAATTATTAAGCAAGATTATGAAAACAGTGAGGTATTTATTACTCCGACCATAAAGGAAATCGAACTTCTAGTCAATGAAGGAGTAGATGTAATCGCATTAGATGCTACAGATCGAGTAAGGCCGGACGGAACCACGATAAAAGAATTTTTTCCAAAAATAAGAGAAAAATATCCAAATCAGCTATTTATGGCGGATTGTTCTACTTATGAAGAAGGAATGTTAGCAGCTCAAATAGGTTTTAACTGGATTGGAACCACATTATGCGGCTATACTGGCTATACAAAAAATGAGGAAATACCTAACTATCAAATGATTAAAAGCCTTGTTCAAGATTGTCCGAATCCTGTTATTGCTGAAGGCGGTATTTCAAGTCCCGATCAATTAAAGAAAATCATGGAATTAGGTGTTCATGCTGCAGTAGTTGGATCAGCTATTACTCGACCAATGGAAATAACCAAAAGATTTATTCAAGCGGTCTCGGAATCCCGGGAGACTCACAATTAGGAGGATTTTTTGTTGGGTGCTACTCATATTTTTTCACTAATAAAATCGCGATACAATACGTTTACAAATACGGAAAAAAAGGTAGCTGATTATATATTAAAAAATATGCAGGATGTCATGTACATGTCGATTACCGATTTAGCTATCGCCTGTGATGTCGGTGAGTCCAGCATATTTCGTTTTTGTAAAAGTTTGGACTTAAAAGGATACCAAGAGTTTAAAATTGTGTTAGCTCACAGTTTATCAAGTGAACAGGATATGATCAGTCTTTATAATGACGTTTCGTTAACGGATTCACTTGAGGATATATCTTCTAAAATATTAACAAAAAATATTCAAGCATTGAAAGAAACATCCCAGTTTATCCAAAAAGAAGAAATAGCAAAAGTGGTTCATTGGATGGTACAGGCTCACCGGATTTATTTTTTCGGCGTTGGTTCGTCATTAATTACCGCTTTGGATGCAAAAAATAAATTTATGAGAATAACCAATAAAACAGAGTGCTCTGTTGACTCTCATTTACAAATGATGAATGCGGCGTTAATGACGGAAAACGATGTTGCGATAATCATTTCGTATTCAGGTTCAACGAAAGATATAATTGAATTGGCGAAAGTTGCAAAAGATAAACATGCGAAAATTGTTGCTCTTACCCGGTATGCTAAATCACCACTAACAACTTATAGTGATGTAATTTTCATTACTGCTGCTGATGAAGGCCCTCTACAAGGCGGCAGCCTGACTGCAAAAATTTCACAACTATATCTATTAGATATTCTTTATGTGGAATATTTTAAACAAACTGCCAAGGAGTCTGCAAAAAATAAAGATTTAACATCAAAAGCAGTCGTGAACAAATTACTTTAAGTAGATGCAGGCAAGGAATGGAAAAAGTGAAGCGGAATCTCAACAACTCAAGGATAAATTACTTTCAATACTACGTCAGCATGCTATTTTTTAAATGATATGTTGCTTAACTTGCTAAATCTTTTTACCCTCCTTTTGAACACGCATTTTAAAAAATCAATATGAAATTCAACATTATTTCAGTTCAAAATTACTTGTAAAGGTGAGTGAATCATATGCAATACATTCTTACAGGAACGGTTTGTATCGGTGAAGAACTAAGGGAGGACCATTATGTTTTAATAGAGGGTGAAAAAATTAAAGAGGTCGGTCCCGTATCGAACATGCCAACTTCATTTTCAGGTGAAGTTTTGAGCTATCCAAAGACGATGACGATCGTTCCGGGATTTATTGATGTGCATATTCATGGTGCTGGCGGAGCAGATGCCATGGATGCGACACCTGATGCGTTGAATAAGATTGCACAACATTTAGTAAAAGAAGGCACAACGGCTTTTCTTGCAACAACGATGACTCAATCAAAGCAAGCAATTGAAGTAGCCCTAAAAAATGCCGGTGAGTTCATTCATTCTACTGAAAATCGAACAGGGCAAGCGGAGATAATCGGCATCCATTTGGAAGGACCTTTTATCCATCCGAAAAGAAAAGGGGCACAACCGGAAGAATTTATTTTACTACCAAGTCCGAGCCAATTTGATGAGTGGCAAGAACTCGCTCAGAACACGATCCGGATTGTGACCTTGGCTCCTGACCAAGAAAATGGAATTGCCTTAGTAAAACATCTTGCCGAACACGGAGTCATTGCATCGATCGGTCATAGTGATGCGAATTTTCAGGATGTAGTGGCGGCAGTTGAAGCAGGAGCCAGTCATGTCACGCATCTTTTTAACGGTATGAGAGGCCTGCACCATCGAGAACCCGGAACAGCAGGAGGGGCTTTATTACTTAAGGAATTAACAGTGGAATTAATTGCTGATGGTATTCATGTTCATCCAAAAATGATTGATCTTGTTTTTCGTTTAAAGGACTTAGACCATGCAGTTTTAATTACTGACTCAATGCGTGCAAAATGGCTGCCGGATGGGGAATCGGAGCTGGGCGGTCAAAAGGTTTTTGTTTCAGACGGGAAAGCAACCTTGGAAGATGGTACGTTAGCCGGAAGTATTTTAAAGTTAAATCAGGGAGTCAAACATGTAATGAAATTTGCCAACCTAACCTTACCGGAAGTGGTCAAATTGGTGACAATGAATCCGGCAAAAGAACTTGGATTGCACCATCGAAAAGGTTCTATTGAGGCAGGAAAAGATGCTGATCTTGTCGTTTTAAATGAAAAATATGACCCAATTTTAACGATCTGTCGCGGGGGAATTGCGTTTAAAGGAGAGTGAATTCTACAAATGAAAATTATAAATGTAGGTAATTATCAGGAGTTAAGTGAAAGGGCAGCAAAAATTGTTATTGAAACGGTTCAAAATAAGCCAAATGCAGTACTTGGTCTGGCAACCGGATCAACTCCGATTGGATTATATAATGAATTGATTGACGATCATGCGAAAAATGGAACGAGTTACCGCAAAATTTGTACGTTTAATCTGGATGAATACGTCGGTCTTGAAGGTAGTCACCCACAAAGTTATCTATATTTCATGCGCCAACATTTATTTAATCATATTGATATTTCGTCGGAAAATACATTTATTCCAAATGGTAAAGCAGAAGACATGATGAAAGAATGCGAACGATATGAAGAATTAATTAAGGAAAAGGGTGGAATTGATCTGCAAATTTTAGGAATTGGTCAAAACGGGCATATAGGTTTTAATGAGCCGGGCACATCCTTTTCCAGTAGAACCCATATCATCCAATTAACAGAAAGTACCCGGAAGGCCAATTCTCGATTTTTCTCTTCAATGGATGAGGTACCGACCCATGCAGTAACGGTAGGTATTCAAACAATTATGGAGAGTCGAAAAATTTTATTGCTCGTTTCCGGACAAGCAAAAATGGAGGCTTTCAAACGGCTTTTATCGGACGAAATTGATGAAAGCTTCCCGGCTTCTGTTTTAAAATTGCACAATGATGTAACCGTCATTACTGATATTGCATTTGACAATTGATATTAAAAAACTTATTCTTTTCCTGTGGAGCATCAAACTCTATTGTGAGGTGGGAAAATGAAAGGAAGAAAGTGGTTGTCACTTTTGATAAGTATCATACTCATTGGATTTGTAAGTGCATGTGGAACTGCAGAAACAAAAGACAACGAAAAGGATGAACAGACTGCTGAAGAAAAGGCAACAGATAATACCAATAAGGAAAATGACCAAAACGGCTCGGTTGATGAAAATGAAAACGCCTCTGAAACTGATGAAGAGAATGGGACAAGCAATACTGATGAAAACGGTTTGACTGCCGATGAGGAAGATTTAGATTTAATTAAAAAAGATGTGGTTTATACAGGTTTGGCTGATCCTCACACGATTGAAGTAAAAGATGGGGAAGAATATTTAACTTTACAAATTGATCCGGACACAACTGACGAATGGGAGAAAATTGCAGAAGATACAACGGTTACCATTGAATATTATGAAAATGAACATGGGCAAAATATTTTGGTTCGTTATACCGTGAAAGACTAGTCTCATTGGGATTAGGTGGTTACGCTCTTTCTTTTATATGAAATAAAAAAGGTCAGGTACCATCACCTGACCTTTATCTGACCCAAATTTGTCCGAAACTGCAGATTGGTTAATTGGAACAGTTGGTACTTAATACTCTCATTGTAAGAACCAGCGAATTGGTTTGTTAGATATTTAACTGAGCCCCGCAAAATTTTTTCGGAACCTTTATTTAAAACTTTCCATGCTTAAGAATTGAAAAAAGCAGCCAAAGAAACATTAAAGTTGCAACAACTCCGCCGACTTCTACAACAGGAAAATTCCAAAGAAACGTTTTTACATTTGATATTGAAGCCCCAACAACTAAACCGACCATCATAATACTAAAAGCAAGGAGAATAATACTAAACGATAATTGGTTCGTAACCCGATCTAATTTTTTTGATAAATTTTTCACTTCCGGGACAGAAATTTCCACATGGATTTTGCCATCCTTCGTAATCGAACTACCCGATTTCATTAATTGGGTTAGAAATGTTTGAATCTCCCTAAGCTTATTCCGGGTTTCTTTCATAATTTTTGATGGTTTCAAACGTTCACGAATCAGTTTTTCACCAAAAGGATGTGCCATATCGATAATTGATAAATCTTTATCTAGATGGGAAAGAATCCCTTCCATTGTTAGTAATGTCTTAGCGAGAATTGTCAGGTCAGCCGGCATCCGAACCCGATATTTGAATGAAATTTCCATTAAGTTGTTTATCAAGTTAGCCAGACTAATTTGCTGTAAGGGAATGTCCATATTCATTTCAATTAAAACTTCAATATCCGCATAGATTTGATCATTATCAATCGGCTCGGAGCTTTGACCTAGTTTTAAAAAAAGAAAAATAACCTCGTTTATATCCCTGTTTTTCAAAGCGATAATCACGGAGGCTAAATCATTTTTCATACTCGGTGATAAGCGTCCAATCATACCGAAATCAATCAGAGCCATTCGTTTGTCGGGAAGGACGAACAAATTTCCGGGGTGAGGGTCGCCATGAAAGAAGCCGTCGATAAAAATTTGTTGAAACATACATTCAACAAATTGTTTAGCAACTAATTTTTTTTCAGCTTCTGATGCGTTTTTTGCATAATCACGAAGCCTGGTGCCGGAAATATAATCCATCGTTAATATTCTTTTGGTTGTATATTCCCAGTGAATCGAAGGGATTATGTAATTTGGATGTTCCTTCAATTGGCGTGCAATCTTTTCACCGTTCCATGCTTCTACAGTATAATCAAGTTCAAGTCGTAATGATCTTGATACTTCCTCTACGATTTCCGAGATACGGTAATTGTTGGCCCATTCCAATTTTTCTTCCATGAGATTGGTTAGATCACTCAATATTTGTAAATCAATGTCAATTTTTTCCTCAATATTTGGTCGTTGGACTTTAATAGCAACCTCTTGTCCGGTGGGAAGTTTGCCATAGTGGACTTGGCCAATCGAAGCCGATGCAATCGGTCGATCATTCACTTCTAAAAATAAATCATTAGCCGGTTGCCCCAGTTCCTTTTCGATAATTTTTTCAACATCACTAAAGGGAATCGGTGCTACATTGTCTTGCAGTTTTTCCAACTCTTTAATAATGTTTTCAGGTATGAGGTCAACTCGGGTACTAGCCAATTGCCCGAGTTTGACAAAGGTAGGTCCTAATTCTTCAAGAACCGATCGGATCCGTTCAGCGATGCTTTTGGAATACATGGTGGAATCCGCTTCAGCCTTTCTTTTAAAACCAAGTAATCCTAAATCTTTGACGACAAAACCAAGCCCGTTTTTCAACAGGGCTGTCAGGATTTCTTGATATCTTTGGGCATACTTCAAGCGTTTTCCAATCATTTATTCCACCTCGAATGACATTAAAGTATTATATTTATATTGCACTAGTGGTCACAAAATCTCCCCGCTTTGGGTAATTCAAAGAGCAAAATTGGAAGCCAATTTTCCGATTGATTTAACTGACAATCAGTGGGGATGGGAAACCCCCACTGATTTAAAGGTTTACTTTTATTCGTTGTCTTTATTTAACAACTTTTCTTCTAAAGCTTCAACCCGCTTTTTTAATTCTTCAAATTCTTGTCTGGATACAAGTTTACTTTCTTGTACCGCTTGGTTTATTCTTTCTTCCACTGTAGTTTCCCATTTTTCTTGTGCTTCTTTTCCTTTTTTCATTAATTCATCGATAATATCGGTAGCTTCCGTCTTTGCCATATTTCCTTTTTCCACAAGCT
This sequence comes from Caldibacillus thermoamylovorans, assembly GCF_000751775.1. Classification (GTDB taxonomy): domain Bacteria; phylum Bacillota; class Bacilli; order Bacillales; family Caldibacillaceae; genus Caldifermentibacillus; species Caldifermentibacillus hisashii. Next base: position 16,136 of record NZ_CCRF01000089.1, on the reverse strand, counting down.
CATCAATAATTTTATCTGCTTGTTCTTTGCTTACCGCAGCAATACCTAACCCTAATGTAAAAAGTCGATCGATTAAGTCTTTCATAAAGAATCCCTCCTGTTATTAGTATAAACTCTTTTACCAAATTTATCTTTACCTTCATCTTAAACAGACATGAGGGGAAAGTAAATCAATTTCTGAAAAATTCATTGAAATTTACTAAATGGTAACCCGTATGGATCGGTCCTTCTAATGCCAAACCGGTGTAAATCATTTTCCGAGAAATTCATTGAAAAATACGGAATGGTTAACTTTCCTGCGTCCCATAAAACTGAGTATCTTTAACCAGTTAATTAGATGCCATTGTCAAAATTCGAATACCGATTTTGCTACGAAAATAAAAAATAATTGTTGACGAATGGCTACAAAGGGTATACAATGTTTTTTGTAAGCGGTTAACAAAAACGTTTTTGCACAAAAGGTCAGAGAGGCTATGCTTTTAACTCAGACAAAAACGATTTGAGAATAAAAAATAAGCGTTTTAGTTTTTTTGTACATGACAAAAACGTTTTCGGAGGGATGGTATTATTATTGTTTGACCTAAAACGTTTTTGGTTAGATAGTACTAATACTGTATTGATTTATTTACTTCTGTAAGATGGTACGAATCCTGTTTTGATTTTTTGCCTAAAATCTAAAACGTTTTTGATCAGATAGTACTTTAATTGTTTCAATTCATATACCTAAAATCTAAAACGTTTTCGTTGGAGATTTGTTTATGCTAAATTACACATTGGGAAAAGGTGAATTTGAAAAATGGATTATTTCTGAAACAGCCTTTTCACCGGACAAATTAGGAAAATGCGAATCAATCATGTATCTCGGCAATGGATACATGGGGTTACGCTCAGCCACAGAAGAACCCTATTTAAAAGAAGTCAGAAACTTATTTGTTAATGGTACGTTCAATAAATTTAATATTCAATTTACAATGCAATGGCAAGGTCAACCGGTTACGATTTATGCAAATCATGAAAAACTGATTGTAAAAGCGGAAAGACAAGAGAAATTATCCTTTGACGTGTTTGGTAAGGAATACGTATGTACGGATGTAGTGGACATTCCTCTTCAACCATAACTACATGTTTGAAGGGTGATGATTTATATAAACATCTTTGGTTGCATGACATTATCAAGGAGGATTGGCGAAGGACGGGTTTAATGAGGATATAAAGAGTTCCATTTTATATATAAAACTGCCAAATTTTTAGCAGGAAAGCAGGTGTTATCATTGGCAACAATTAAAGATGTTGCGAAAAGGGCGGGGGTATCAATCGGCGTGGTATCGCGAGCCTTCAATAATTATCCCGATATTAGCGAAAAAACCAGGCAAAAGATATTAAAAGTTGCTGAAGAATTGAATTATACGCCAAATTTGGTCGCAAAAAATCTATCTTCTAAAAAACAGTTAACGATTGGCCTAATCACGTCAGGAATTTTAGACAGTAGCCAGAAAGATAGCGTGAATTCCATTGAGGTTTTTAAAGGTGTATACACAGCCATAGAGGAGAAAGAGTATGAGTTGGCCATCTATTTAATTGACTCAAATAAACAGAAACGGAAAAGTTATGCACAATTTTGTCGAGAACGAAATATTGGCGGTACTATCTTACAAGGAATTCGAACGGACGATCCATATTTTAAAGAGTTGATTAATACAAATATCCCTTGCGTACTCATCGATTTCCATTTAAATAATCATACACCATTGATCGGAAATGTATCGATTAATAATATTGAAGCAAGTCGCAAAATAACCGAGTTGGTATTAGAACAAAATCACCGTAGGATAGCAATTATGGCCGGTAAAAAAGCGGCTTATGTTAACAATGAACGATTGCGTGGTGTAAGAGAAGCCTTTGCCGCCTTTGGTCTCCAATTACATGAAGAGGATATCTTATACGGGCAGTTTTTGGAACAGGCAGCCTATGAAGAGACAAAAAAGTATTTGGAAAAACATCGACCAACAGCTATAATTGCATTTAGTGATATTATGGCAATTGGCGTCATGAAAGCAATCAAAGAAGCAGGTTTACAAATTCCGGAAGATGTTTCCGTAACCGGTTTTGATAATATTCCAATAACGGAATTTACCCAACCGCCGATTACCACTGTTCAGCAAAACTTTTTTGAATTGGGTAGACAAGCAGCACTTCATCTTCAAGAAATTATGGAAGGTCGCGCGAAAGGAAAGCAGGTTGTTGTTGATTATAAAATTATTGAACGAGACAGTGTAAAACCATTATAAAGAAAAGTTTTTCCTACATGGAAAAAGTAATGAATCTTTAAAAGAAAGGAATAGAAAAAATGACGAAATATCCAAAACTATTTATTTTTGACCTGGACGGCGTGATAACTGATACAGCTGAATATCATTATTTGGCGTGGAAACAACTGGCCCAATCACTCGGTGTAACCATTGACAGGCAATTTAACGAAAAATTAAAAGGGATTAGTCGCATGGACTCATTAGAAAAAATTTTAGCTTTAAAACCCGAACTATTAACGATGTCAATGGAAGAAAAACAACAGTTGGCCACACAAAAAAATGAATATTACAAAACATTAATTAATCAAATTACACCAAAAGATATTTTACCGGGGATAGAAAAATTACTAAAAGAAATTCAAGAAAATAAGATAAAAATTGCCCTCGGTTCGGCAAGTAAAAATGCCCCGGTTGTGATTGATCGGCTTGGATTGACAAATTACTTTGATTATATGGTTGATGCTGCAAAAGTAAAACGAGGAAAACCGGATCCTGAAACGTTTACTGTTGCTGCAGATTATTTTGGATTTGCGTATGCGGATTGTATTGGTGTGGAAGATTCTGCTGCAGGCATCGAAGCCATTAATCGAGCTGGGATGTTTTCTGTCGGAATTGGTGATTCTGAACACTTGCATGAAGCAGACTATCTCGTGTCGGATACAAGTCAGTTAAATATGGATAAAATCATTGAAAAATTTGCATCTAAATAAGCAAACGAGGTTGTCCGGAAAGTCATTTTTTTGACTTACGGCAGCCCCGTTCGTGTTTTTAATAGATAGGAGGAGGTGTCGATTTTTTGATAATTAAAGGCTTCACCCATTAGGGGATTCTTTTTATCGGACAGTCCAATTGGCTTTAAGGGTTAGCCAGCCAGTTTGAAACGTTGAACCATATTATTAAGTTTTTCTGCTTGTTGGGCGAGCTGAGCAGAACTAATCGCTACATCTTCTATTGAGCTGTTTGTTTGTTGGGTCATCGCTGCAACCTCTTCAATACCGGCCGCACTTTCTTCGGTTACTGCGGCAATTTCCTGGATTGAACGATTAAACTCATGACTTCGTTCCGTAACGGCTGCTAAGTCTGATGTAATTGTTTCAACCCGTTTGACCATATGTGTGACCATGTCGTTTATTTTTTGAAATGTTTCATTGGTCATGATAATTTGATCCGTTCCTTTTTCCACTTCCCGGTATCCGGCTTGCAGAGAGTCTGCCACTAAGCGGGTTTCGCTTTGGATATTGGTAACAAAGCTTGTGATATTGGTAACTGATACAGCCACTTGTTCTGCGAGCGTTCTGACTTCATCAGCAACAACAGCGAACCCTTTTCCTTGTTCTCCGGCTCTGGCTGCTTCAATGGCTGCATTTAGTGCCAACAGGTTTGTTTGGTTGGCAATTTCCTTAATGACAACGACTAATTTCGAAATCTCTCCCGATAAGATGTTTAGGTGCTCCATTTTTTCCACAGAATCTTGGACGATTTGGTTAATGTTTGACATTTGATTTGTTGAAGCTTCCATTAATCTCTTGCCTTCATTCGTCATTTCCAGCACAGAATTTGAGGTTTCCCCGATCTCTATTCCTCCTTCATTAACCTGCTGGATGGTATATACCAATCCATTTGCTATCGAAGAAATTTCTGTTGTTCTGGCTGCTTGAGAATCGGAGCCGGAAGCCAGTTCACCCATCGTTACTGCAATATGCTCGGAACCGGTTTTGACTTCACTTGCCGCTTGAGATAATTCCTCACTTTGACTTGAAACGGTTTCGGCTACTTGGGCCATTTCTTTTAACATCGTTTGAATTTGACTGTTCATTTCATTGGTCGCTACCATTAATTGACCAATTTCATCCCGTAAATTTGTTTCAAACGGCTTTGAACTTAGATCACCCTTCGCCATTAATTTCATTCGGCTCGTTACTTGTTTAAGTGGTTTTGCAATGGATGAAGTATTTAGAAAAGCAAAAATGAGACCAACCACAATTCCGATAAGTGAACCTATAATAGCAATCAGAAATACTTGTTCTCCGGTTTGGGTCGATTCTTGTCCCAAGTTTTGCATAAGTTCTCCCCGATATTGTGCCATATGATTAAAATCACTAATTAAAGTTTGACTAATAGGGACCACTTTTTCAATCATTAATTTCATAGCTTGATCTTTCTTGCCTTGGTCGTAAAGGGTAAGAACTTCATCGGTCATTTTCCCCCATTCTACTTTCCGGTCAATCAGCTGCTTGAGCTCATCGGAATCGGATAGGTCTACAGCCCGATTTTCAAGCTCGATACTCGCATCGATCCCTTTTTCATATTCTTCCCGATATAACGCGTTGTCTGATAAAAGGAAAGACTGTAGTAAGGAAACTCTCGACGCCATATTTTCGGCAAGCTGTTCATCGATAACTAACAAGGCCAACTGCTGATCGAGAATATTTTCCGTTTTTTTGTTAATGGTGTTCATGGATACCATATTTAATATGCTTAAAATGACCATTAACGCAATAATTATCAAAAAGGATAAAAGAATTTTAGCTTTTATACTTTTAAACTGGAATAATTTCATCCATAACCCTCCCCTAAAATAATAAATTGTAAAAATAATCACAAATGGATGCGGACTTTATTTTCATCCGTCTATATTTTATATCGGTCTTTTTTCTTTTTTAAAAATACCAATCATAATAATAAAGTAATTTTTACATCACTGTTGTGTCATACACCAAAAATATTTTGTAAGCGGTTGACGAATTAGCAGAAACATGTTAAATTTAAACTGTATTGAAAAAGTTAATTAAACTTAAATTTATCTTGATAGGATTGTTATAGCAAGGATCAGCGCTACACAAAACCTATTTACAGGCATATTTTATATACCTGTAAATAGGTTTTTTTATTTATATACAGAAAGGAGAGGTGATTATGATTATAAAGAAAATTCTTAATAATAATGCGGTTATTACGAAGGATAGCAATCATAAGGAAATAATTGTAATGGGGAAAGGTATTGCTTATCAAAAGAAAACCGGAGATCCCATTGATCCGAGCAAGGTTTATAAAACGTTTTCCGTAGACTCGAAGACTATACAAAATCGACTGATTGAAATGATTGATAAAATACCAATCGAATTTATTAAATTATCGGAAAGAATCATCTATATGGCCAAAGAAAAGTTAGAAATACCATTGAATGATAGTATCTATATCTCTCTAACGGATCACATTTATTCCAGTGTCCAACGTTATCACCAGGGTCTTCCTCTAAGAAATAAATTACAATGGGAAATTAAACATTTATATAAAAAGGAATTTGAAATTGGGCTAGAGGCTCTAATGTTAATTAAAGAAGAAACAGGTATCTCCATGTTAGAGGATGAAGCCGGTTTTATTGCGATGCATATTGTCAGTTCGGAAATGGCAGATGATATGCATAACGTTTATGAAATTACCCAGTTCATACAGCAAATTGTCAATATTGTTAAATATCATTTTTCATTGGACTTTGATATAGAATCACTTGCCTATCATCGATTTATTACTCATTTGAAATTTTTTGGGTACCGGATTTTTTCACAAACTAGTAATACCGAACATTCTTTAGAAAATGATTTATTAGAAATCATTAAAGAAAAATACGTAGAACCTTATTTATGTTCCCTAAAAATAAAAAAATTCATTGAACAAAAATACGGTTATTTGTTGGATAACGATGAAATTTTGTATTTAACCATTCATATTGCAAGGATTTTAAAATAAACAATTGAAAGCTATTAAGGGGGGTGATGGATTGAAAACACTTCTAGAATTGATGGGTAGTAACATTCAGTTGGCTAAACCTTCATTGGATAAAGATTTTATAAATAATGGAGGGTAAAACAATGAAATATGAAAATCTATCAAAACAAATTATTAAGGCTGTCGGTGGAAAAAACAACATCATTTCTGTCGTTCATTGTGCTACAAGATTGCGATTTACCTTAAAAGACGAATCTAAGGCTAATGATGAAGAAGTCAAAGCGATAAAAGAGGTTCTGTCTTTAGTTAAAAAGGGTGGACAGTACCAATTAGTAATTGGGAATAATGTAGACCTTGTCTATAATGAGCTGGTTAAAATAGCAAATATTAACCCAAAACCAGATAAAAAGGAAAAAGATGATAGATCCGTTTTTGATAAAATTATCGGTTCAATAACAGGTTCTATTGCTCCTGTTATTCCATTACTTGCTGGATGTGGGATTGGAAAAGTGTTATTACTTGTTCTGACCATGCTAGGTGTCCTGGCAAAAGAATCACAAACGTATATGATCTTGAATTTTATCTTTGATACAGGTTTTTACTTTATGCCTGGCTTTGTTGGATTTTCTGCAGCAAAGATTTTTGGGTCCAATCAATATTTAGGGGCATTTTTAGGATTAGTAACGGTTCATCCTGATTGGGTGTCATTAGTTTCTGCAGAGAAACCCGTTGAATTCTTAGGAATCGGGGTTTCATTAGTTAAATATTCTTCAACATTAGTACCGGCCATTCTTTCAGTATGGATTATGTCTTATATTGAACGTTTTGCTAAGAAAATTGTACCAGAAATGATTAAAGTTTTTGCTGAGCCTTTATTAATTGTTATTCTTAGTGTTCCTTTGACTTTTATCGTCATTGGACCAGTTGGAAACTTTATCTCAAATTTAGTAGCTGATGGCAGTATGTTTATTTACAATCATGGAGGCTTCATCGCTATTCCAATTTTAGCAATGGTTTATCCATGGCTGGTATCCATCGGTATTCATAAAGCATTGAGTCCAGTAAGTATATCACTTGTTGCTGAACGTGGGTTTGACCCAATTATTCGTGTCGTTGCATTATGTTCAAACATGGCTCAAGCTGCAGCTTCACTTGCGGTATCCTTTAAAACAAAAAATAAAGCCTTAAAATCATTGGCCTTTTCTTCCAGTATGACAGCATTTTTGGGCGGTATTACAGAACCAGCAATGTACGGGGTTAACCTTAAATTAAAGAAACCAATGTATGCTAGTATGATTGGTGGAGCAGTTGCTGGATTATTTGCAGGGATTGTTAAATTAAAAGCTTTTATTTACGTTACTCCTGGATTATTAAGTTTAGCAATGTGGATTTCTGAAGATGAGAATTTCTTATTTTTAGCGATTGTAACCTTAATCATCTCTTCGATTGTAACCTTTATTGCAACTTGGATTTTAGGCTTCGACGATCCTATTGATGGAAGCGAAGATAAAGTTGAATCTACGAAATTTGTAAACATCGGTGAAAAATATAAAAAACTATTTAGTCCTTTAAAAGGAGAACTAATCAAATTAGAGAATGTTGAAGATGAAACCTTTGCAAGTGGGATTATGGGTAAAGGTGTAGCGATTAAACCCTCAGAAGGAAAATTATATGCTCCATGCGATGGAATTGTTAGTGCTGTATTTAAAACGGGACATGCTATTGGTATAACTACAGAAGATGATATTGAGGTGCTTATTCATATTGGAATTGATACCGTATCTTTAGAAGGGAAGTACTTCCATTCATCTTTAGAAAGAGGCCAACGCATTAAACAAGGAGATTTACTTGTAGAATTTGATTTAGAAAAAATTAAAGAAGCGGGCTACGATACAACCACCATGATTATTATTACTAATAGTAACGATTATTTAGATGTAGTCCCTGTAAATAAAGTCAGTATCAATAAATCAGACGACTTATTGGCAATCATTTAAGTAATTCCAAATTCATAAGCTTATTAAAATTTGAAGCTTTATAAGCTACAGTTTAAAAGTATGATAAGTTTTCAAAATTATCTTTTAAAGTGTTATGATGTATCGACTTTTTATAAAAGTTTTTTAAAAACTATTTAAAGATTCTATGAAGAATGAGTGAGACGGGTGGACATTTTTATAAAACAACGGAATGATCCACCATTTGAAAGGGGTAATACAATGATTTACGCAGACTTACATGTTCATACAAATCACAGTGACGGTGTATGTGAAATTGAAGATGTATTAACACAAGCGAAGGAAAAAAATATTCAAGCATTAGCGATTACCGATCACGATACAGTGAACCACTGGCCTGAAGTGAAAGCATGTGCAGAACGACTTGGTTTAGAAACCATTCGTGGTGTAGAAATGAGTTGCTATGATTTTGATGTTTTCAAAAAAGTTCATATCCTTGGTTTATGGTTAGATAAAGTAGACTATGTCGAGAAGTTATGTACGAACACGCTAATATCACGTGATAACTACCATAGACAACTAATAAAAGAACTTAAACAAAAAAATTACTATATTACTTATGATGACGCTAAGAAATATTCAAAATATAACATTGTCTTTAAAATGAATATATACCAAGCATTAAAGGAAAAATATCCTGATGAAATGACCCCTAAGAAATACAAAGAACTTTTCGCCTCAAAAACATCAAAAGAAACTGATCTGAAAATGGGTTATATAGATGTAAAAGAAGGAATTAAAGCCATACAGAGAGATGGAGGAATTGCCATACTCGCACATCCATGTGTCTATGATAATTATAATGAAATTGGTAAATACGTTGAATTTGGACTGCAAGGTATTGAAATCAATCACTCAAAAATGAAACCAATTGATTACGAATTAACCAAAAACCTTGCTGTTAAATACAATTTATGCAAAAGTGGTGGCAGTGATTTCCATGACCCAGAGCTCATCCAATTCGGCAAGAACGGTTTAACAAAACAACAATTTGAAGACTTAAAACGATTTGCACTAAAAACGAAAGAACAAAAAAATTGATAGTATGGCTTATAGTACTAACGCATAATTTCCTAGTGGTTTGTCGGGGCTGTCCTAAAAGTACAACTTCTAAAATTTTATTGTTAAAAGAATAGTTTTGATTGGTTTTCGTTTCGGTGGCGGGCGCACCCCCTAAAGGAAGGACTTTGACCGCCTCAATGCTCGTTTTCTCGCGCCTGCTCACGTCTGCTCGTGTGACTGCCCTGCCGCGATGATTCTTCATAAAAGCTTTTTTGATTGCCGCGACGCTTTTGGCGAATATGTGTGCTCTTCATGCAGGACTCTGAACAATCATCCTCGAAAAAGGCATCGCACGAAGGAAAATGCGACTAGCATTTTTCGAGGACTCTGAACAATCATCCTCGAAAAAGGCATCGCACGAAGGAAAATGCGACTAGCATTTTTCGAGGACTCTGAATAATCCTCCCTGAATTTGCATCGCACCAAGAAAAAGCGAATAGCTTTTTCAAGGACAAGGAATGCTTTGGCAGCGCAGGGAACACTTTGGTAGCATAAGCATCTTAGCTGAAAAAGCGAATAGCTTTTTCATTGGATAGATCGCAAGGGATAAATGCGACTAACATTATCACTGAGTCGCCGCCTCCTTCACTTCAATTAACCAATACAAATTCGGTTAATTTTTGACTTTCTGGACCCCCCTTAACAACTTGTGTTTTGCCCCTCTACGGACTATATATTTTTTTAAAAAAAGTCGCAAAAGGTAAGTATCCAATCTGCGACTTTTTTGTTATATCATTTTTGGCAATGTAGGATAAAGCGTTCTAATTTAGTACTTATTTTGATTGAAATATATACATTTGATCTTTCGATGAATTCACATAATTTTCTGCTACTTGGGAATAGCGTATTAAAAACAAATGTTTATCGTACTATATTAAATTTAGTGTAACTTTTTTGAAGAACAAATCTTCTGGTTGGCAAAAGGAAATAAACGAAACTTTTAACAAATGAATAATAAAAAGGATTGTAATTTTTTTGAAAATGCTCTACAATGTTCACTATATATAAACAAATGTATATTTTGGGAGGACTAAGCTTGCATGGGAGTGAACAATTTTATTTAATCCAAGGAGATGTTTTGCCGATTTCGATTCGGAAAACTTTAGAAGTGAAGCGATTGCTGGACGCGGGGAATGTAAAGACGATCCATGATGCGGTTGAACAAGTGGGCATTAGTCGGAGTGTCTACTATAAATTTAAAGATAAAATTTTTCCGTTTAATGCAGCTACTTTTCAAAAGGTCATTACCATTTCCCTATTGTTGGAACATCGACCGGGGATTTTATCAAAAGTGCTGCAATTTGTGGCAGATAAAGAAGGGAATGTGATTACGATTAATCAAAGCATACCACTCCAAGGAATTGCCAATGTTGTTTTATCCATGGATACGGCCAATATGAGGCTTACCACAACAGAATTTTTAGAAGAACTCCTGCAGGTAGACGGGGTTAATCGGGCAGTTGTCGTAGGCCAGAGCTAACAACCGTTTCATGTAAAATTCTATGAAACTAAAAACCTTTAATTCTGGTTTAAAAGAGGACCATAGAAGCTAACTGGGAGGAACGTCATGAATGGAAAAATTAAAGTCGGCTTAATGGGCTTTGGCACGGTTGGAACAGGTGTCGTCCGGCTAGTCGATTCATATAAAGAAGACTTTTTTAATCAAACGGGTTCCGTCATTGAAGTCAGTCGGATTTTAGTAAGAAATCCTGAAAAAGAACGGTCGGTATTTGTCAATTCTGATATTGTCACAACCGATCCCCGGGAACTTATTTATGATCAGGAAGTGGAAGTCATAATTGAAGTCATGGGCGGAATTGAACCAGCACGAACCTATATTTTAGAAGCAATTGAACAGGGGAAACATATCGTAACAGCCAATAAAGATTTAATGGCGATTCATGGGGAGGAACTCATCAAAAAAGCACGAGAGCATGGCTGTGACCTATTTTATGAAGCAAGTGTCGCCGGCGGGATTCCGATTATAAATGCGATTGTGGAAGGTTTTTCTTCGGATCGGATTACGAAAATAATGGGGATCGTTAACGGAACAACAAACTATATTTTAACAAAAATGAGCCATGAACAAGCTTCTTTTGATGAGGTTTTACAGGAGGCACAACAGCTTGGCTATGCTGAGGCAGATCCAACATCGGACGTGGAAGGCTTAGATGCAGCACGGAAAATGGCCATCTTAAGTTCCCTTGGTTTCCATGTCGGTATGAATTTAGAAGATGTATCTGTAAGAGGGATTTCTAAAGTAACATTGGAAGACATAAAATACGGTGAGCAATTAGGCTATACAATGAAGTTAATCGGAATTGCAAAAAAAGATGATGAATTAATTGAAGTGAGTGTGGAACCAACGTTTGTGAAAAATACTCATCCGTTAGCCAATGTCAACGGTGTTTTTAATGCGGTTTATGTGTACGGAGAAGCGGTCGGGGAGACAATGTTTTACGGACCGGGTGCCGGTGAACTGCCGACCGCAACAGCCGTTTTATCTGATCTTGTGACGGTCGTGAAAAACATCAAGCTTGGTGTTAACGGGCGAAATATGGCGACACCGTATAATGTGAAAAAATTGAAACGAGAAGAGGATATTTATGCCAAATATTTTATTCGGCTGATCGTCAATGATGAAAGTGGTGTATTGGCCCAAATTGCAAAACTAATGGCTGCAGAAGAAATTAGTTTAGAAAAAGTTCTTCAAGAACCGTATCCAAGTAATCCGAAAAAGGCAGAACTTATTTTGGTTACCCATCAAGCTTCGAAAAAATGTATAAACAATGTCTTAGCGGCGTTTGAAAACGTGGATTATATAGAAAAAGTAAAAAGTTGTTATCGAGTGGAAGGCGGCGAATAAAATGGCAGGCATTTTAGAAAGATATCGTGACTATTTACCGATTACGGAAAATACCCCGTTAATCAGTCTTCATGAAGGAGGTACACCACTGATTCGGGCGAATAATCTGTCTAAGAAACTTGGTTTAGACCTTTATTTTAAATATGAAGGCTTAAATCCGACCGGATCATTTAAGGACCGCGGGATGGTCATGGCGGTGGCAAAAGCGTTGGAAGAGGGAAGCACATCCATCATGTGTGCATCCACCGGAAATACGTCAGCCGCAGCGGCAGCCTATGCGGCACGCGCCAATATGAATTGCTATGTTCTTATCCCTGATGGAAAGATCGCCCTTGGGAAGCTGGCACAAGCGGTTATGTACGGGGCAAAAATCATTGCCATTAATGGGAATTTTGATGATGCTTTATCTATTGTGCGTGAAATCACAAGTGAATATCCGATTACCCTTGTTAATTCGGTGAACCCATACCGGTTGGAAGGGCAAAAGACGGCGGCATTTGAAGTGGTTGACGAGTTAGGTGATGCACCGGATATTTTGGCTATCCCGGTTGGCAATGCCGGCAATATTTCCGCTTACTGGAAAGGGTTTTGTGAGTATTTTGAAAAAGAAAAAGCCGGGACTCGGCCGCAAATGTACGGCTATCAAGCAGAAGGGGCTGCCCCGCTTGTGAAAGGGGAAGTGGTTACGAATCCGGAAACAGTGGCAACTGCCATTCGAATCGGGAACCCGGCAAGCTGGGATAAAGCGGTCCGCGCATTGGATGAATCAAACGGTCGCATCGACTCGGTAACCGACGAAGAAATTTTAGCCGCACAAAAATTGTTAACAAGCTCAGAAGGAATTTTTGCTGAACCGGCCTCATGCGCATCGCTAGCAGGAGTTGTTAAACATCGGCAACTCGGTCTTATTGAAGAAGGAAAACGGGTGGTTTGTGTTTTAACCGGCAATGGCTTGAAAGACCCGGATATTGTTTTGAAAAATAAATTTGCGATGGAAAAAGTAGATGCAAACCATGATTCGGTCTTAAAGGTGTTAGGCATTTAAAATCGATCGGCATTCTAATTGAGACTGAAAAAAGTCCATCCGTTTCTGACCGAATGTTTGTATTCGAAACTTTTTTAGCTCCGTGGAAAAAAGAAATAACTTCTGAGTAGTGATAAGAAACCTAGCTAGAAAGATGGTGCAAAGATGGATGAGTATGATATGTATGTGAAAGTCCCTGCCAGTACGGCAAACTTAGGGCCGGGGTTTGACTCAGTCGGCATGGCCCTCCAACTTTACACAACATTAAAAGTGAAACAATCTAATCGGACAAAATTTTATTTAGTCGGTGACAATCAAGAAAACATTCCGACCGATAAAAGCAACTTAATTTACCAAACGATTGATTTTTTATATAAGAAGGCAGGACTACAAACACCGGAATTGGAAATTGAAGTTGAAACGGATATCCCGCTGGCAAGAGGTCTTGGCTCAAGCGGGACGGCAATCGTCGGAGGTTTGGTGGCCGCAAATGTTCTGGCAGGTGAACCATTTTCTAAACAAGAAATTTTTCAGTTTGCTTCAGAAATGGAAGGTCATCCGGATAATGTCGGAGCATCGTTATTTGGGGGAATCATTGTTGCGGCAAAAAATGAATTGGGAGATTACGCCCATGTTCCGCTATCACCGCCAAAAGGCTTAAAAATCGTTGTTGCTATTCCGGATTTTGAATTACCGACAAAATTAGCGCGGGAAGTTTTGCCTGACGATTACTCACGCCAAGATGTTGTTCATGCCCTTAGCCACTCGGCATTGTTGGTCGCCGCAATCGCAAAAGGAGATTTATCCGCTTTACAAGTTGCCTTAGAGGACCGAATTCACCAACCGTACCGGATGGCGCTTTTGCCGGGATTTGAAGCATTGCAAAAGAATTGCAGGAATTACGGGGCATTTGGTACGGTCATCAGCGGGGCAGGTCCAACTATCCTTGCTTTTACAACAGGTGATTGTACACAGCTTGTTGATTTTATGGAGTCAACTTTACAAAACCACGGGGTGTCCGCAAAAGTAATGGAACTCGCTATTGATACAAGCGGCACGACATGTTCGGTGCTACTGAAAAAATAATCGAATCAGCTGACGAACACGTATATATGCATCATTTCAAATCGGGCATTTCTCTGGTTAATAGAGAAAATGCTCGATATTTTATAGAACAGACTGATTTGCACCTAAAAAGTACATATTCTTAACCCTTAGGCTTTGAGCAACAAGCTGTATTATACAAATAATGATTAAAACCATATTTAGTCAAAATTATTGTAAAACTTTTTTGGGTGACAATCATATTATAATTCGTCTGCAAATATTAGTAAGGAAATTATTTTCGGAAAAAATGGATTACTCAAAAAGCACCATATCTTTTTTGCCGATAGATATGATGCTTTGTTAAATTATGAAACTCTTTGTACATTCCCTGCTTGTGCTTCTCTTGTTTCCGGAAAAGTCGGTATTAAGGAAATATAGATACACGATACAGCAATAAAGAAGACTAATGATGGAACATATCCGGCAGAACCAAGGATAAAGCTCCATATAATATTCGCGATCGTTTGTCCCGCATAGGCAATCGCCCAAAAGAGTCCAAACATAATTGTCAATTATTTCGGTGTCATCCCTTTTAACTCGTGGGGAAGATTCAAAAAGATTGGATATTGAAGGAACATACAGAAGCCTGAAATAGAAACAAAAATATAAGATAAGATTGGTAAAGAGTTGGCAAAGATTAATGTGAAAGTAAATGAGGATACCATACCGATACCTGCTAAAAATAAGATTGGTTTCCTTGGTAATCCTTTATTTCCAAAATATATACCAGCAAATGTTCCAAGTATCGCAAAACCGGAAATCAGCAAGTTTGTAATCGAACCGTTCAAAATTGTATACTCATCAAAAACTTTTTTAAAACTGACGAGTGAAAGTACATAAAGAGTTAAAAAGGATGCAAAAGCAATTCCATACCGCCAGAGGAAGCTGTCTTTTAATGCATCTCTGTAGCCGTAAGATTCGCCATCAGGACCCGCATCGTCCGCTGTCGTAAAATCTTCAGCTTTCCATACCCAAGCGAGAAATAAAATTAACGTGATGGAGGCAAAGCAAGTTAACGTAAGTCGCCAATCTGTCACCATTTGATGGGCAAACAAAGTAAATAAGACAGCGACAATAAAAGCTCCGATATTGTAAGAAACCGTGTTGGCGGCATTGATTTTTAATTTTTCTTTCGGATCACTAATATATCTGGAAACGACCGGGTTCATATAGACAATGACCATTGAGCCACCGATCGCCATGACCATCCGTGCAATCGTATATGCCCAATAGTTTGGCATCCAGATAGCAATTAATCCCATGATAAGCAATCCAACTCCTACACCGACCGCTTTTTTTGCACCAAGTCGCATGAGAATAATTGCTGCTAAAATATTTGCAAACACACGAGCAGTTGTGATTGAGTAGTTAACAAGTTCAGAAACGACCGGATAAACCGGACCACTGAAGAACGTTTTCGTTATTTGTGGTGTTAATGAAGAACCTGCCACCCAGTTCATCGCGAACGTTACATATGCGAGCCATAAGACGGCCAACATAAAATAACCTTTTCTTTTATTTACCATTAGTGTTTTCCACCTCATAATCGTAATTACCTTGTTAAATTACGCTAAAATTTACTGTTTCACAAGGTAATTCACAAAATCGCCAAAATGAAAGGGACACCAACCATGAATTATTTTTAACAAAATGGTAAAACCCACATTTCGCACGTCTTAAGTAAAATTCATCATAATTTTTGAATGAACTTTATCTAAATGGCTCGATGGGATGATATCTTCATTTTTTGATTGATTTTCGACAAATTTCTATTGAATTCGACATTTTTTTCGGGGTTTCCTCCTGTTATGTGTTATTTACCTTGATTTTCGACATTTTTTGACACGTATATCGATAGATCATACCCGCATAATTCAATGATTTTTTTGGCTTGTGAATCAATATTGTCGGGTAGGAGTCTTATTTTTTGCTGATTTTGATTGATAAGGATCACGGTAATATCTTCTAATTGCTCTAACAATGCTTGACCTGTGGGTTGAAGGAGCTTTCTTTTTCCCTTCAGG
>NZ_CCRF01000088.1 GCF_000751775.1 Caldibacillus thermoamylovorans | reverse complement strand
TAAAAACTAAGAATTGGTTTAATTGCTATAAAATGGTATGTAAAATTATAAACAATCGAAAGCGGAGAAGCGGGAGTTGGTATATTTATTTACGCACAGAAATGACGACGAGAACGTTTCGTCGCCAAAAAGTGGAGGTTCCGGTGCAAAAAAGGCGACGAGAATGAGTGTCGTCGCCAAAAAATAGCGTTTCCGGTCCCAAAAAGGCGACGAGAAAGGGTCTCGTCGCCAAAAAAGTGAGTTTTCCGTCCAAAAGCGACGACGAGAAAGGGTGTCGTCGCCAAAAAAGTGGGTTTTCCGTCCAAAAACGACGACGAGAATGAGTCTCGTCGCCAAAAAGTGGAGATTTCCGCACAAAAAAGACGACGAGAAAGAGTTTCGTCGCCAAAAAAAAGCGTTTCCGGCCCCAAAATGACGACGAGAAAGAGTTTCGTCGCCAAAAAAAGGAGATTTCCGCACAAAAATGACGACGAGAACGAGTTTCGTCGCCAAAAAATGGAGTTTCCGGCCCCAAAAAGACGATGAGAAGGGGTTTCGTCGCCAAAAAATGGAGTTTCCCGGCCAAAAGTGACGACGAGAAGTGATCTCGTCGCCAAAAAATAGCATTTCCAGCCTAAAAATGACGACGAGAACGAGTATCGTCGCCAAAAAATGGAGTTTCCCGCCCAAAAGTGACGACGAGAAGTGATCTCGTCGCCAAAAAAGTGAGTTTTCCGCCTCAAAATGACGACAAGAAAGAGTTTCGTCGCCAAAAAGTGGAGTTTCCGGCCCCAAAAAGACGATGAGAAGGAGTTTCGACGCCAAAAAATAGCATTTCCAGCCTAAAAATGACGACGAGAACGAGTTTCGTCGCCAAAAAATGGAGTTTCCCGCCCAAAAGTGACGACGAGAAGTGATCTCGTCGCCAAAAAAGTGTGTTTTCCGCCTCAAAATGACGACGAGAAAGAGTTTCGTCGCCAAAAAGTAGAGGTTTCCGGCACAAAACGACGATGAGAAAGGGTCTCGTCGCCAAAAAGTAGAGTTTTCCGCCACAAAATGACGACGAGAACGAGTATCGTCGCCAAAAAATGGAGTTTCCCGCCCAAAAGTGACGACGAGAAGTGATCTCGTCGCCAAAAAATAGCATTTTCGGTCTCAAAACGACGACGAGAACGAGTCTCGTCGCCAAAAAGTGGAGATTTCCGCACAAAAACGACGACGAGAACGGGTCTCGTCGCCAAAAAGTGGAGTTTCCGGCACAAAAATGACGACGAGAACGGGTCTCGTCGCCAAAAAGTGGAGATTTCCGCACAAAAAAGACGACGAGAACGAGTCTCGTCGCCAAAAAGTAGCATTTCCCGCCTCAAAATGACGACGAGAACGAGTTTCGTCGCCAAAAAGTGGAGATTTCCGCACAAAAAAGACGACGAGAACGAGTTTCGTCGCCAAAAAATAGCATTTCCAGCCTAAAAATGACGACGAGAACGGCCCCCTTCCCCAAAAGCAATAAATTTTCTCCTAACCCAAAGACAGTTTTTTCACTGGTCTCGGTTTCCTCCATCAACTTGTCTGTATTTCTTCTTGCTGATCGAGCCCCTTTAAATATTCCAGTTTCTGTTGGGTTTGCGGTTTGCCGACTTGTTCATCAGCATGATAAGAGGTGCGGACAAATGGGCCGGATTCACAATGTTTGAATCCTTTCGCCAATGCAATTTCTTTCAATTCGGCAAATTCATCCGGATGATAGTAACGCTCAACTCTTAAATGCTTTTTCGTCGGTTGCATATATTGCCCGATTGTCATAATATCCACATGATGAGCTAGCAAATCGTCCATTGTTTCAAGAATCTCATCTTTTGTCTCCCCTAGTCCGACCATAATGCTTGATTTTGTCGGAGTTTCAGGACTGATTTCTTTTACCCGTTTCAATAATTCAAGGGAGCGGTCATATTTGGCAATGGCACGAACTCTCGGGGTCAAGCGGCGAACAGTTTCCACATTATGGTCAAAAATATCCGGCTTACTGTCCATCAATGTTCGTAAGCTTTCATAATCGCCTTTCATATCAGATGGCAAAATTTCAATCGTTGTACCCGGACTTTTCCGGCGAATGGCGCGAACCGTTTCCGCAAACACAGCTGCACCGCCGTCATTTAAATCATCGCGGGCTACCGATGTGACAACGACATGCTTTAATCCCATGACGCTCACCGAATCAGCTACTCGCTCAGGTTCCGCCAAATCCAGTTCTGTCGGTCGGCCGGTAGCGACTGCACAAAAACGACAGCCGCGCGTACAAACATTTCCTAAAATCATGAATGTAGCTGTGCCTCGTTCACTCCAGCATTCATAAATATTCGGGCATCTGGCTTCTTCACAAACCGTATTTAATCGATTGCCTTTAACCAAATTTTTAATATTACCGTAAGATTGCGTCGTATTCAATTTGATTTTCAGCCATTCCGGTTTCCGTATGTATTCAGTTTCCTGTGCCAATGGTTTCACGCTCCTTGGTCGTATAATAATTCCACAAATCTGTCGCATATTTGCTCTGAGCTAACTTCTGAATTTCCTCCCACTGGTCATCCGTTAATGTCAACGGAGAAAGGTGAATTCCGAGCCCGGTCTCAAAACCTTTTTTGAAAGCTGCCACCATCGTCTCATATGTCAAAGTTTTATTTATTACATCTTTGATAGAGGTAGCCTTAGCAGCAAACTTTTCCTTCCGTCTTTTCCGCATCTCATCCGAGGAAAAAGCAAACAAATCAAAAAGCATATCAGTATCAAGACTCATTGGTAAAGACCCATGCTGCATAAGAACACCGCTCTTCCTCGTTTGTGCATTTCCGCAAATTTTCTTTCCATCGACAATCATTTCATAAAAAGAGGGCTTTTCAAAACAGATGGCCGAACGTTCTTGGTCAATTTCTCGTTTGGGAATCGCAAATTCTGCCGGAACTCCTAAATTCCTATATCCTTCCAAAATGCCTTGGGATAAAACATAATACGCCTTCGTGACCGATTTCGGGATACCCGGATCACGTTCAGAAATCACAAGACTATACGTTAATTCATCATCGTGAAGCACTGCACTTCCACCGGTTAAACGCCGGACAAATTCACAGTCATATTTTTTTACCGCATCAAAATTTATAGTTTTTGCCCGCTGAAAATAACCAATGGACAAAGTCGGTTTATTCCACCCGTAAAATCTGAGTGTCGGTGGAATGTTCCCTTGACTGTACCAATTCAACAAACATTCGTCAAACGCCATATTGACAGCCGCACTTAGATGACCGGTGTCAATAAAGGCCCACTCGGTTTGCAATAAAGATTCCTCCAATCGGGAATGTCACAAATATCCATTTAATCCCAAATTTTAGTATTCCCTATTATTTTAGTATAATTTATTTAAAATGTATATAATTAATCACCAATTATGAATCGTTTATGGAATCTTTGAATTTTAGAACGACAATCAAGCGTTTTTCCAATTAGCACTTGCAATAGGTGGATTGCATTATGTTTTCGCCGATCATTTATTTTTAAAAACGCCAAGATTCCCAATCCGCTGTACAGCTTCAAATAATCGGGATTCATCCATTAATAAACCGACCCGGATGAACCCCTCTCCGTACTTGCCAAAACCATTACCGGGTGCAACCGCCACATCAGCTGCATCCAACAAATAATCAGCAAACGATTGACTGGTAAACCCATCCGGTACCGGAAGCCATGCGAAAAATGATCCTTTTGGGGCAGTAACATCCCAGCCGATTTGTTTGCATGCATCAACAAAAGCATTGCGCCTAGATTCATAGCGAGCAACTAACTCTTTTACACATGTTTGATCCCCGCTTAATGCGGCAATGGCTGCTTTTTGCACTGCGGGAAAAAGGCTGACATAAAGATGATCCTGAATCAAGTTTATTGCTTCGATAATGGTCGGGTTACCAACTGCGAATCCGACGCGCCAGCCGGCCATATTATAAGTTTTGGACAAAGTATACATTTCCACACCAATATCCTTTGCGCCATCCGCTTGCAAGAAACTAACCGGTTTTTTTCCGTCGAACCCAATGGCACCATAAGCGAAATCATGCATGACCGTTATCTCATGTTTTTTTGCCAATTTCACAGTTTGATTGAAAAAGCCAAGATTCGCAACAGCTCCGGTCGGATTGTTCGGGTAATTTAAGTAGAGCAGTTTTGCCGCATCCAATACATCACTGGAAATGGCATTATAATCCGGTAAAAAGTGATTTTCCGCCTTCAATGGAAATAGCTCATATTCTACGCCTGCCAACACAACTCCCGATAAATAATCAGGATAGCCCGGGTCCGGTAAAAGCATGAGGTCGCCCGGGTTAAGTAAGCACATGGGAAGCTCGACCAAACCCGCTTTTGCGCCAAAAAGAATGGCCACTTCACGCACCGGATCCACATCTACATCGTATTCTTTTTTGTAAAAATCACACACCGCTTCCTTTAATTCGAGAAGTCCGCGGAATGGTGAATATTTGTGCGTATTTGGATCTTCAACCGCTTTTTGTAATGCTTGAACGATATGTTTCGGTGTCGGTTGATCCGGATTCCCTTGGCCGAGGTTAATGACATCACGACCATCCTCAATGGCTTTATTCACCTTTCCGACCAAGTTTGCAAAGAATTGGGTCGGTAAACTCTTTAGCTTTTCTGAGTAGTCCATTTTATCTCACCTTTTGTATGGAAAATTGGTTTACATAATAAAGTTTATTTTAAAAAAACGAACAAAATTGGTGTTATACATGAAAATCGTTAGCATTATCCATCCAATGAATAATTGAATATGTTTGCAATTTTAACACTAATTTTATAATCTAAAAATATATATGTCTAGTGGGTGATGATAATGAAAATGGCAATTGTACAGATGGATATTGCTTTTGGTGAACCGGAAAAAAATTTTTTGCAAGTAGACAGTTTTATTTCACAAGCGGCCAAGCAAGATGCCGATGTGATTGTTTTTCCGGAAATGTGGAATACGGGATATGCGTTGAAAGACCTCGAAAAGTTGGCAGATAAAAATGGAGAGCAGACAAAAAATATGCTTAGCCGACTTGCAAAACAACACGCTATACATGTTGTCGGCGGTTCTGTTGCAACAAAAAAAGCTCAAGGGTTCTTCAACACGATGTATGTGGCAAACAGGAATGGGGACATTGTCGCAGAATATGATAAAGCCCATTTATTTCCGTTAATGGATGAACCTGTTTATATGCAGGCCGGGCAAGCGAAAAATATTTTTAAGCTGGATCATGTGGAATGTGGTGGTGTCATTTGTTTTGATTTACGTTTCCCAGAATGGATTCGGGCACATGTGCTTGATGGAGCGAAAATAATGTTTATCCCGGCTGAATGGCCGAAACAACGGATGGATCATTGGGAAATCTTGTTGCAGGCCCGTGCAATTGAAAATCAATGTTTCGTAGTTGCAGCCAATCGGGTAGGAAGTGATCCGGATAATGAATACAATGGGCATTCGATGATTATTTCACCGTGGGGAGAAGTTTATTTAAGCAGTGAAGAAGGAGAAGGCATCTTTTATGCAGATATCCCGCTAGACGAGGTTGATCGTGTTCGGAACACCATTCCGATTTTTCATGCACGCCGGCCGGAATTATATTAAAAATTACTTTTGTCATAGTTCCTGTTTGAAAACTATTTTTTGGAAAATTAATTTTGATTATAATATTGACAGACTTAGTAACAATCATTAAAATAAAATTTATAAAAATTATATACGGAAAACATTTATCTTATCACGAGTGACTGAGGGACAGGCCCTATGAAGTCACAGCAACCCCCTGAAAAGGGAAGGTGCTAACTCCTGCAGATTGGTTCGCCATCTGAGAGATAAGAGTTTGAGATCAATAGATGTCAATGCTCCTTTCAGACGAGAGGGGCATTTTTTGTTGGTGGCATTTTGTGCGTAATGGTGAACACATTGCCGGAGATTCATATAGTAGGATTTTCATGGACATGAGAGAGGGGTAACCATGATTGATATAAAGAATTTAACAAAAACATATTTTTCAAAAGATCGTGAAGTAAAAGCAGTCGATAATGTTTCTATCACTATTCACGATGAAGAAATATTTGGTATCGTGGGCTATTCGGGAGCGGGAAAAAGTTCATTATTGCGTTGTATCAATTTACTGGAACGACCGACTTCCGGAAAAATTACGGTTGATGGGGTGGATTTAACCAAGCTGGATAGCAAAAGGTTACGTCAAGCACGTTTAAAAATTGGAATGATTTTCCAACACTTTAACTTGGTGAGTCAAAAAACAGTGGCAGAAAATATTGCTTTTGCATTAAAAGCATCGAAAACACCGAAAAACAAAATTGAGAAACGGGTGGCTGAGCTGCTCGACATGGTCGGTCTAGCGGACAAAAAAGATGTTTATCCCGGGCAACTTAGCGGCGGGCAAAAACAGCGGGTCGGAATTGCCAGAGCTTTAGCGAATAATCCAAAAGTCCTGCTATGTGATGAAGCAACATCGGCATTGGATCCAACGACAACAAAATCAATTTTAAATTTGCTTAAAAAAATTAATAAAGAGTTAAACATTACCATCATCATCATTACTCATGAAATGGATGTCGTCAAAGAAATCTGTCATCGTATGGCAATTATGGAGAATGGTAGAATCGTAGAACAGGGGAATGTGTATGATATTTTTGCTTCCCCGAAAGAACAGCTGACGAAGGAATTTATTCAAAGTGTCGTATCCTTTGATTTACCGAAAGCAACTTTACGATTGGTGAAAGGAACCTTAGTGAAGTTGCTGTTTAGGGGTGAGGTTGCCGGTGAAGGGGTGGTATCGGAAACATTAAAGAAGTTTCAAATTAACGGAAATTTTCTACATGGTTCCATTGAATACATCCAGGAACGGCCACTGGGAATTTTTATTATGGAACTTACCGGCGATCAAGAAGAAATAAATAAAGCGATTCACTATATTGAACATCGAAACGCGGAAGTGGAGGTGCTGAACAATGGAATTTGATGTTGCCCATTTAGTTGAAATGCTGCCGGAAATACAGACTTCATTTTTACAAACATTGTACATGGTGGGAATTTCCTTACTAGTCTCCTTGTTGATTGGATTGCCATTAGGGTTCTTACTTTTTGTAACGGACAAAGGTTTATTTTGGCAAAACCGGGTAATTAACTTAGTAATCGGATTTATTGTGAACGTCATCCGTTCGATCCCATTTATTATATTACTAGTTGCCTTAATCCCGTTAACCATTTTCCTTGTAGGGACAACGATTGGACCTACAGCAGCAAGTGTCTCTTTGTCGGTTGCGGCCATTCCGTTTTTTGCCCGGCTTGTGGAAAGTGCGTTGCGGGAAATTGATTACGGGGTGATTGAAGCAGCCATTGCAGCCGGTGGAACCCCTTGGATGATTATTAAGGATGTTCTTTTACCGGAAGCAAAATCCGGAATCATTTCCAGTGTAACGATTACAATTATTAGTCTGGTCGGAACTTCGGCTATGGCCGGTACAGTTGGAGGCGGCGGAATCGGTGACTTGGCAATCCGCTTTGGTTATTACCGTTACGACGACACCATCATGTTCACAACCGTTATTATCCTCATTATACTTGTCCAAATCATTCAAGTGATCGGGGATTTGTTGGCAAGAGCTGTTAATAAAAACAAATAAGACTAAGGTAACATGCTGCTTAATAATCTTGCAGTTATATAAAAAATATGATGGAGGAAATAAAATGAAAAAAATAAAATCGATTCTAATTGTTTTATCTTCAATCTTCTTACTTGCTGCTTGCGGAAACAGTGGGAGCAAAGAATCATCAGGAAGTAAGGAACATGCAGAAAAGAAAGAAATAAAAATCGGTGCAACAGCCGGTCCATATGCAGACATGGTGAAAAAAGCAATTAAACCCGAATTGGAAGAAAAAGGATATAAGGTGGAACTTGTTGAATTCAGTGATTACATTCAACCAAATATCGCCTTGAATCAAGGAAGTATTGATGCTAATCTATTCCAACACACGATCTATCTGGAAAACTTTGAAAAGGAAAACAATATGGACTTATCTGCCTTAATCACAGTTCCAACAGCACCGATGGGCGTTTATTCAAACGTATTTCATTCTATTGATGAAGTAAAAAACAAAGCGACTGTTGCGATTCCGAATGATCCGACAAATGCGGCCAGAGCATTTAATACACTCCGGGATGCGGGCTTACTAGAAATTAGTAAAGATGCGGATCCATTAACTGTCTCTGAAAAGGACGTTACCAGCAATCCAAAAAATCTGGTATTCCAACCGCTTGAAGCAGGACAACTCCCTCGTGCTGTTGAAAGTGCAGATTTATCAACAGTTCCAGGAAATTTTGCGATTGCAGCAGGGATGAATTTATTAGACGCACTTACATTAGAAAATATGGATGATAAATATCGAAATGTCGTTGCAGTCAAAGCTGAAAATGAAAATAGTCAATTCGCCAAAGATATCATTGAAGTTGTTCAATCGGATGATTTTGAAAAAGTTATCGATTCAGAGTTTAAAGGCTTTGGAAAACCGACTTGGATGGAAAAATAAACCGTTATCGAATGAAAGGGGGCGAATTAAGCTGCCCCTTTTCCATGAACAATTATAAAAACCGGGACAATGATGTTAAAGGTTGATAAAAAGAACCATTCCAAGGTCGATTAGCTACCATATGTTGTTTTGTGTGAGGGAACGGCTAAACGTCCCTTTTCTTTATGAATTATGCAGATGATGCCTACAGTTGTTCAAGCAAAAACCTGGTTGCTAATGTAACACAGTTGACCTTAACAAAATCTTCCGCCATCTGACACTACAGTTGTTCCAGTAAAACCTGATTGCTAATGCAACTCCTTGCTTCTGGTTATGCTTTGGTCGCTTGTTAACACGGTATTTTGCACGGAATGAGGGTCAACATACTCCACTTTATAGCCAATTATGGCAAAAATAATGCCAATAATTGGTACTGTGTAGTTCAGCACCGCATATGGAATATAATCAAACGGGTTAACCATTAACGTTGATGCAATAAACACGCCGCATGTATTCCAAGGAACGAGCGGGGATGTTAGGGTCCCTGCATCTTCCAAAGCTCTTGACAAATTTTTCGATTTTAAATGATATTTTTTAAAGGCGGCAGGAAACATCCTTCCCGGTAATAGGATAGAGATATATTGTTCGGCACAAACCACATTGGTGAAAAAAGATGAGAATTCTGTTATAGGAATTAAACTTTTAGCCGATTTAGCAACCTTCATGATTTTATTTAAAATAACCTCCAGCATACCTGTAGACTCCATGATTCCTGCGAATGACATTGCCACAATCGTTAATGACACGGTGTACATCATATCTTCAATTCCGCCGCGATTGAACAATTCATCCACCAACTTATTTCCGGTTTCAATGCTATAGCCGTCTGTCAGGGCTATTATTGCATTGGAAACCTGATCTCCTTGAACAAAAACTTGGCAAAACCAACCTAAAAAGGCACCCGTTAATAAGGCTGGCAACGCAGGAACTTTTTTTGCCACCATGAGAATAATAATAACGGGTACAAGCAAAAGCCAAGGTGAAATGACGAAAGCTTGATCCATTACTGTTAAAATTTCATCAATATTGGTTCCGTTCATGTCATGTTGACCAATATTTCTTCCTAATATGTAGTAAACAATAAGGGCAATAATTAATCCGGGGATGGTTGTGTATATCATATGTTTTATATGTTCAAATAAATCCGTTTCCGTAATCCCGGACGCTAGATTTGTCGTATCCGATAATGGTGACATTTTATCACCAAAATAAGCACCGGAAATGATTGCACCGGCTACGATAGGGGCGGATATTCCCATGCTGAGACCGATGCCCATGCCGGCAACACCGATCGTTCCCATTGTTGACCAAGAGCTGCCGATGGACAAAGAGACAACACAACATAGAATACAAATACTTACTAGAAATAAGGAAGGGGAAACTAATTTGAGCCCATAATAAATCATGGTGGCAATAATTCCGCCGCCAATCCATGAACTTATGATTAAGCCAACTGTCATGATAATTAAAATGGCCGGTAGTGCAAGACGGATTGCATCATAAATCCCTTTTTCAATCGTCATCCAATCGTAACCATATTTCCAAGCAATAAGCCCTCCGACAACAGCCCCGATAATTAGCGGTACATGAACACCACCTTCAAAAACAATAACCACCAAAGCCATTGAGGATATCATAAAAAGTAATGGTAGTATGGCAGCAAAAAAAGGAATCGCTTTCAATTGTTTATTATCTTTCATATGCTTTCCTCCCGTCTCAAAATATAACAACTTTCACCCATTCAAAAGTGGGCTTTCTCGTTGGGAAAAACTGTAATCCCCTTTCATTATACCAAGGATTTTGAAATAAAAATCAACTAAGACGCACAAAAATTTGTGAAATTGGGAAATCAAAATTCGACTGTACAAGTAAAAAAAGTTATGCTATAATCATTTTCGTAATTAAACAAGCCAACGGGAAGTAGCTCAGCTTGGTAGAGCACTACGTTCGGGACGTAGGGGTCGCAGGTTCAAATCCTGTCTTCCCGATAAATGAAAAAACATTGGTACAAAGCGATTCTTGGACATTCAAGAGTCGCTTTTTTCGTGAAACAAAACTTAAAAATTTGTTGTTTCACAGGCATTTTACAGGGAAAATAAAAAAATCTTTTTTCATATTTGTAAAATCCATTTATTTCACCGCACATAGGTAATTCGTGAACATGAATATTAAGTTGTTCAGCGATTTTTCATACGAATTATTCATTTTGTAATTTTTTATTAGCTGATTTACCTGTCCAAAATAAAAGACATATTATCAACCCATACATGTTTACGGATCCATGTCAAAAAAAGAATACCAACGAAGATTAATAAAGAAACATTAAACAAAGTATATATTTTATGGTATACTTTTATTGAAAGTAGGGGAATAACCCCCACTTTCAATTTTCTGTTTTCTAGTCGTAATCTTTCGGCTTCAAGTTTCGATTTCGTACCTTCGTACCAGACTTTACGAATCGTAACTTTGCCGGTGATTACGGCTATTATTTTTTACAGTATGACCATTCTCCACTTCCTTTCTGTATTTAATTACAATACACCTAAATGTAATATACCAACTTTTTTTGTAAATTTTTTTGGTACAAATAAAAAAGAGAGGAATTATTTCACCTCTTTGAAAAGTAATACGACAAGGACACTTTAGTTGCCGAAAACCTGCTGACCAATTTTTAGTTTTTCCACGCCCAAAACTGTATTCTTCCTCCGTTAATCTCGTTTTAGTTTGAAGATTTCCAACTCATTTTGGGATGTTTTATGATAAGTGAAGTCAACGGTAGCCTTGATATCGGATATCTCTTCCTTTACAAAATTAAGTTCTCCATGCAACTTATGAACATCAATGGAAAGGGCATCCAGTTTGGCGTCGGTTTCATCCTGACGGTCACGAATAGCGCGAACGATTTGATTTGTTTCTGTCAATTGCGTTTGCATAAGCTTTTGTGATTCAATTGTTTCTGTCAATTGCGTTTGCATAAGCTTTTGTGATTCAATTGTTTCTGTCAATTGCGTTTGCATAAGCTTTTGCAATTCAATTGTTTCTGTCAATTGCGTTTGCATAAGCTTTTGTGATTCATTTGTTTCAGCTAATTGTACTTGCATAAGTTTTTGCATTTCCTTCGTATATTTTACTTCCTCTTCAATGCTGTCGATTCGTTTATTCACACTTTTTAATTCTTCAAGGATTTGTTCAAGTATTTTTTCATTCATTTATAAACCATCTCCTTTTCATTAATTACGCAAACACAATCCGTCTCCGTATGATTCATTATCTTCATCAAGAACCACTTTTGCCTATTCATCGTGTGTTGAAATTATTTGCTATTTCTAGTTGTTGAATACTCATTCCTCGCTTATCACTCGTATTTTCCCCATATCCATGGCAACTTTCCTCTAGAGCATTATTAATTAAATACTAATTTCTTTTAAAATAGAAATCAATAAAAAACCTAAAAAAAGTGTCGACTGTCTAAAATGGAAAATTTCTAACAAGACAAGTAGCCTTCCCATGTTTGAGAGTAAATCGTTTTGCAATTTTCTTCGGTTTCATTTATAATAAATAATAGATTATGAAATTTATATCTTCAAGCAATTCTAAAAATCTTATATCGTAAGTGGGTAACATCTTTCGGTTTCGTAGTACTAGACAGCTGTCAATGACTATCTTAACTGTTTCGATGTTCTTTTTTTACTCTAAATTCAATATAACGCATTG
The DNA here is from genome assembly GCF_000751775.1 of Caldibacillus thermoamylovorans. Classification (GTDB taxonomy): domain Bacteria; phylum Bacillota; class Bacilli; order Bacillales; family Caldibacillaceae; genus Caldifermentibacillus; species Caldifermentibacillus hisashii. The sequence continues at coordinate 22,118 of NZ_CCRF01000088.1, read as the reverse complement.
GAGGGATATTGTATGAAAAAGAGGGCATTAGTTTATTGTGAACATCAATTCGGATCAATGGATGGTAAGACAGCAAACGGTTTAGTAAGGGAATCAGGAATTTATGAAATTATGGGCGTCATTGACAGTTCAAAGGCCGGTCTTGATGCAGGTGAAGTGTTGGACCAAAAAAAGAATGGCATCCCAATTTTTGAAAATTTATCCCACGCACTTAATCAACTTGGTGAAAAGCCGAAATACTTTATTTTTGGGATTGCACCGGCTGACGCATTTTTAAAAAAGCATGAGCGTGATGTGATTATTCAAGCGATCAAAGCGGGTATGAACATTATTAATCCGCTGCAGGAGTTTTTGACGGACGATCAAGAACTGATGGAATACGCAAAAACATATGGGGTAGAAATTAAGGATATTCGGAAACCAAAACCGAAAAAGGAATGGAAAATTTTTTCAGGGCGAATTTTACATATCGATACGCCGATTATTACTGTACTTGGAACAGACGGTGCATGCGGCAAACGGACAACAGCGGTTGCTTTGGAAAAGGAACTGCAAAAACAAGGGTTTAAAACGGCTTTTATTGCAACGGGACAAACCGGTCTTATTCAAGGTGCCAAATATGGTTTTGCCATGGATGCGTTTCCTCTCCAATATATGATTGGTGAACTGGAGAGCGAAATTGTTCGGGCGAATGAAACCGAACACCCCGATATTATTATTGTTGAAGGTCAAGGAGCGTTAAGTCACCCTGCTTATGCCAGTTCTGCAGGGATTTTAAAAGGCGCCAGACCTCAAGCGGTTATTTTGCAACATGCACCGAAGCGAAAAGTGCTAGGGGACTTTCCTTTCTTCCCGGTTCCATCAGTTGAAAGTGAAATTCAGCTCATTGAACATTACGGAAAAACAAAAGTAATCGGTATTACACTCAATCATGAGGGAATGAACGATTTGGAAATTGAAAAGACGATTAAGGAGTACGAACTGAAGTATCAATTGCCGACAACGGATATTCTAAAGCAAGGAGCAGGAAAAATAATTGACCAAATCATTCAATTTTTCCCGTCATTGCAAGGGAAAAAGCTAAAGGGTGCATGATCTTATTTATGGCACCCTTTAAATATGAATAATCGATCGGTAAGTTCTTAGAACATTATACGAAGATTCGTTAACGCTCGGTACGGTTGTATCCCACCTTAACGGGGAGTAAATATGCAACTTTTTTGGAAAGTTTCGTCAAAACAAGCCCTATAGCCGCTATAAACGACAATTTTTGGTGAAGACCCCGCAAAAATCGTTACATTTGTTGAAAAAGCCCTCGTGCAAAAGTAGTCTGGCAGTTAAAGGCACACTTTAAAATTCCGATTTTTAGGTGCTAGTCTTTTTAGTTTTCGCCACAAAAAACCCATTTTTCTCAAACGTGTCTTATAAAAATTTTTCCATAAATCCTTTTTGCGTAGTAGTCTTTTATATATTTTATAAATTTGCTATAATTTTACTATTATATAAAAGAGGGGTTTACTTGCTAATGTTAAGGAGGTTTTATTATAAAAGTTAATGCATCAACAAAGTTCACTTGTTAATGAGCTTTTTGATTGTTAATTAAATACATACATTATCCGTAAACAAATAGGAAGGAAGAGTAAACTTATGAATCGGACAATTGGATTTATCGGTAGTGGTAATATTGCTAAAGCGATGATTGGTGGAATGATTAAGACAAAAAAAATTGACCCTAAACAAATCATTGTTTCTAACAGGTCGTTATCTAGTCTTCAGGAGATAGAACAAACTTACGGAATTCTTACAACGAGACAGAATGTGGAAGTTGCGAGAAATGCAGATTTTCTCTTTTTAACGACTACGTCAGGAATGTATGGAACGGTAATTGAAGAGATTCGTGATGTTATTCGAGAAAATACGATTCTTATCCTTGTGGCAGTCGGTGAAACAATTGAAAAAAATGAAAAACGGTTAAATCGAGCCATTAAAATCATAAAAGCAATGCCAAACACACCATCCTTGGTGGGGCAAGGGATTACCGGAATCGCCGTAAACGACCTCGTAACTCCGGAAGATTTGGAGGAAATTAAAGCACTATTCGAATGTTTCGGCCGTGTGGAGTTTGTCGATGAGTCTATCATGGATGTTGTTACCGCAATTGGTGGTTCATCACCGGCTTTTACATATATGTATATTGAAGCATTGGCAGATGGGGCGGTTATGTATGGTATGTCTCGCAAACAAGCGTATGTGTTTGCCGCACAGGCTGTTTTGGGTGCAGCAAAAATGTTACTTGAAACCGGGATGCATCCGGGTACATTAAAGGATAGTGTATGCTCACCCGGAGGAACAACCATTGAATCTGTCGCTCTCCTGGAAGACAAAGGATTTCGTTCGGCTGTTATTGAAGCCATTAAAGCGAACATGGAAAAGGCAAAGAAGATTCACGGGTAACACCAATTTTTGACAGTTTTTAGCACAGGAAACAATTTTGTGCTTTTCGCCTCACCACTAGGTTGAAAAATGGAGAAAGGGAACTTAGCTTTTAAATCTGCATGCTTAGTGACATACAAAAGATGATAAGTAAAAGAAAAGCGTAGAGGGGGACTCTGCGCTTTTCTTACAGGACTTTGGATTAGTTTTATTGTCCAGCTCCGAGCACCAGCAACTAGCAAACTTTGTTAAGCGGGGACTCTGCGCTTTTCTTATAATCCATACGTCTTGATGATGGCTTGAAATAATATATTTACACCAATCAGCAAAGCTTCTTCATTCAAGTTCATTAACGGGTGATGTAATCCGGGCCTTAAATCACAACCTAAACCCAGCATCGTTGCTTTCAAAGTTGGCTTTTTGATTGAATAAAAATGAAAATCGTCTCCACCCGGTGTAAGGATGGAAGGCTTCATATTACTTTCACCAATCGTTTCAATGATCGCTTTTTTCATAATTGAAATGGCTGTATCATTCAAAACTGCCGCAGGAACGTAATCTTCGTGCGTTAGTTCAATGGTGATTCCATATAAGTTTGCAATCGTTGACAATATTTCCCGAACTTTTTTATCTAAAGTAGTCATCAGTTCATTATTCTGTGCGCGAAGGTCCAATCCAAATGAAGCGTTCCCGGGAATAATATTTAAACTTTTCCCCCCGGCCTGAAACTTTGTCATTTTTACTGAGTGTGGGACGGTGGGGTCTAAATGAATCTGGTTAAGTAGATTGACGATTTGTGCGCCAACTTCTATCGCGTTTAAGTTTAAATGCGGTCTTGCCCCGTGAGCGTCTTCTCCTTTAATAACCCCTTCATAATTTTTTGCCGCGCCATGAATAATGACAGGGGCGGCAACTCCCATAGGTGTTTCATGATAAGGTCTTACATGGATCCCATATAAATAATCGAGATTGTCAATGACATGGTTTTGGACCATCATTAATGCACCATCACCTGTTTCCTCTGCAGGTTGAAAAATAAATTTGATAGCAACTTTGTCATGCAATAACTTCTCTTCAGCCAGTTTCCACAATACACCGAGGATAATTGCAGTATGGGCATCATGTCCGCAAGAGTGATTTGGTTTAAATTTCCCCTCTACTTCCTGCCATAAAGCATCAATATCTGCACGGAGTCCAACAACCGGGCGCTTCCCATCAAAATTCCCGAATTCTCCAATCACACCGGTATAATTTTTAAACGTTATAACTTTTGAACAGTATTCCTTCAATTTTTCTTTTATGTAGGCAGTAGTCTTAAATTCATGCCAGCTAATTTCGGGATGGTTATGCAAGTATCGATAGGTATTGATTACGTTTTGTTCAATTGCTCGCATTTTATTTTCCCTCCTTTATCACAAAATGATAAGAATCAAAATTAGGATCTTCCGGTTTCACTTTATCTGATATTTCATAAAGGATCATGTTTGCAATGGATAGTGCCACCATGCCAATCCGAAAAAAAGAAAAACGGTTTCCTAAATTTATAACAATAACCGTATCGGCAAACTCGGTTATCGGGGATACAGCAGAATCTGTAACCACTATGACATGGAGCCCCTTTTCCTTTGCACTTTTCGCCAAATTGATGGGGTCGGTGGCGTAGCGAAAAAAGGAAAACACGACAAGACATGAACTTTCAGGGGAATTAATAATAATTCTCGAATCCGTTTCAGGACGATACAAAACGGTGTTACCCAAAATATAGTTTAAGTGGTAATAAAGCCAGTAAGCATAAGTGAAAGATTGATAATAACCGGCGACAATGATTTTATTACTTTCCATAATAATAGCTGCTGCTTCTTTAATTTTTTCGTAGTTTATTTTAAGTAAATTATTTTTTATCAAATTTATATCATTGTTTAAATTTTCGTAGCAGTCATTTATGTTGTTATGATCATCATAATAAAAATCTACATTGATAAGGTCATTACGAATTTCTTCTTGCAAATTGCTAAACTCATATCCGATCGCCTTACAAAAACGGATGACCATCGTTTCACTAACCCCGATAATTTCTCCAATTTTTTTTGCAGGATGGATGGCAAAAATAATAGGATCATTGAGCAAAATTCCTGCAACTTTCTTCAACCCTTTAGTGAGGGAAGGAAAAGATTTTTCTGTTTCCATAATGTATTTTTTTTGCATTTTGTCACCTTCTTTAAAGTATTCACAATATTAACTGTTGAAATAAAGTATTTCCTTTATTATAATATAAAAAAATTAGGATTATTTACAATAAGTTTTATTCAATTTTAACTTTCACATACAAAGGGGGAAATGTAAATGAAAAGGAAGAAAGGGTTGTTTCGTATTTTTGTAGTTTTGTTGGCGGTTTTCTTACTGGTGGGATGTAATTCAAAAGAGAGTAATTCCAAATCAGAATCGAGCTCTGATACTGACGTCAAAAAACAAACAGGGGGAACATTAAATATTGCTTATCCTACACAACCTCAGTCATTGGACCCTCATTCAACAACAGCTGAAGCAACACGTGACATGGCGAAATTGATTTATGAGTCGTTATTGACTTTGGATGAAAATTACAAAGTTATACCACAATTGGCAGAGACGTATACCGCTAGTGATGATCATAAAACTTACACTTTTAAATTGAGAAAAGGTGTTAAGTTCCACAATGGCAAAGAAATGAAAGCAGAGGACGTTGCGGCTTCAATGACAAAATGGGGCCAAGATGCGCCGGAAATGGGAGAGCATACATGGACGGTCATTGATGATTATACGGTTGAACTAAAATTGCAAGCACCCTCCTCGCTTGTACCTTATTTTATTGCCGATCTTGCTAGATTGGCCGCCATTATGCCAAAGGAAATTGCAGAAAAAGCCGGACCAACAGGAGCAGAAGAGTATATTGGAACCGGTCCGTTCAAATTCATTGAATGGAAACAAGATGAATTAGCCGCCTTTGAAAAGTTTAAAGATTATGTACCGAGTTCTGAACCTTCAAGCGGACTGGGAGGTAAAAAAGAGGCTTTGGTAGATAAAATCAATTGGTATTTTGTTCCCGATCCGTCTACCAGGGTGAATGGTTTACTTAGCGGTCAATATGATTATGCACATTATCTATCCTATGACTCTGTGCCTCAGGTAAAAAACACACCGGGATTTAAAGTTGATATTTGGCCGTATGGGAATGAGATTCTTGTATTTAACAAAAAGTCAGGCTTATTCACAGATGTACGAGCTCGACAAGCGGTTAATTTTGCATTGGACATGGATGCTGTTCTACGCTCGGCTTTTGCCGAAAAAGATTTTTATGAATTGGACAACAGTTTGTTCCTAGATACCCAAGTTGATTGGTATACAGACGCCGGTAAAGAGTACTATAATCAAAAAGATTTGAACAAGGCGAAACAGTTGCTCAAGGAAGTTGGGTATAATGGCGAAGAGATTATCATTTTAACCAGCCGTGATTATGAACATCATTATAATGCAGCAGTTGCAACCCAACAAGAATTAGAAAAGATCGGAATGAAAGTAAAACTTGATGTATATGATTGGCCAACATTACTGGAAAGAAGGAACAACCCGGAGTTATATGACATTTTCTTTACCGGCTATTCGACTACGATGACTCCACACCAGTATACATTCCTTGATTCAAGAGCCGAGTGGCCGGGATGGACGAACAATCCTAAAATTGATCAACTCCTTGATGATATCCAAGCAGCACCTACAATTGAGGAAGCTAAAGAGCACTATGCAGAGTTACAAAAAACGATGTGGGAGGATCTTCCAGTTATTAATCTTGGAAGAAATTCAAGAGTGTCGGCATATTCAGAAAAGGTTCAAGGCTTTACTCAAATGTTAGGTCCTAATTTCTGGAATGTCAGTATAAATAAATAACGAATTAGTGCATCCAGTAAATGCCCGTTACCATATATTGGTAAAACGGAAAATAAATTATTTGAAATTAACTTATCTCCTATATTTCTATCAATATAGGGGAAACAAAATTTTTATACGACTTTTGAAAAAGGTGGGAGATATTTGAAGGCGTATATATTAAAGCGATTTATATCCATGATTCCTGTTCTTTTGATTGTTGCTACTATCGTATTTTTCCTTATCCACTTAATCCCGGGAGATCCTGCCGCAGTTATTTTAGGACCTGAAGCGACACCGGAAGAAGTGGAAAAACTTAGAGAAGAACTAGGATTAAACTTACCCTTATATAGTCAGTTTTTTTATTGGCTAATCGGAATTTTCCAAGGTGATCTTGGTGATTCAATATATATGAACAAACCTGTGTTGCAAGCTTTTGTCGAACATATTGGACCAACCCTATCTCTTGCCCTGCTTGCACAAGCAATTTCTATTATTATTGCAATTCCTATAGGAGTGTTGGCTGCTAAAAAACAAGGGACATTTGTCGACCATCTATTTATGCTGATTGCCATGTTTGGAATGTCACTACCAAGTTTCTTGTTTGGACTGTTATTAATGCTTGTTTTCGGTGTGCATTTACAATGGCTTCCCGCCGCCGGTTATCAGCCACTCGGTGCCGGAATATGGGAACATCTGAAATATATGATTTTACCGGCATTTGCACTTGGAATGATACAAGCAGCGGTAATTGCACGAATGACGAGGTCTTCCATGCTGGATATTTTAAGTATGAATTATATCAAAGCTGCTAAAGCCAAAGGGCTTAAAGAGCGAGTTGTCATTTACAAGCACGCTTTTCGAAACGCTTTTATTCCAATTTTAACCATTTTGGGTGAAACATTTGGATCCCTAATTACAGGAGCAGTAGTTACTGAGACCGTGTTCAACTTACCGGGAATCGGTCAATTAGTGGTGAATTCCATTGTTAGAAGAGATTATGCTGTTATTCAAGGAACGATCCTGATCATGGCGACTACTTACCTTGTTCTGAATTTAATTATTGATCTTTTGTATGGCGTTGTTGATCCGAGAGTCAGGTTAAATCGCAAATAAAGGGGGAACGGACCATGGAAATGAAACCTTCAATTCAAATGGAACCAAAGATAGACTACGACAATTTTACTTCCATTCGCAATCAACTGAAAAAAGAACAGCGCTCCTTGTTTATCAAACGCTTTTTGTCAAATCGTTCGGTTGTTATTGGTGGTAGTATTTTACTGGTCCTTATCATTTTTGCAATCGTAGGTCCGATGGTGAGTAAGTATACCCCATTAGAGATTGATCCTGTTAACCGACTTCAGGGTCCTAGTGCTGAACATTGGTTTGGAACTGACAATTTTGGAAGGGATTTGTTCAGTCGTGTAGCCCATGGAGCTCAAGTTTCATTGGGCGTTGGTCTATCTGTTGCATTTTTGACAGCGGTTATTGGTCTATTCGTTGGCTTGTATGCTGCCTATTATTCGATTCTTGATCATATTTTTATGCGGATTTGTGATGCGTTAATGGCCTTTCCCGATATTTTGTTAGCCGTGGCGATTATGGCTGTTCTAGGACCCAGACCGGTCAATGTCATTATTGCAGTAACGATTGTAAAAATTCCGGTTGTAGCGAGAATTGTGCGTTCTAGTGCCTTGGTTGTAAAAGAACAAACATATGTTGAGGCGATGAAAACACTGGGCGCGAGTTCATGGAGAATCATTTGGTTCCACACTGTCCCGAATGCACTGTCACCAATGATCGTTCAAGTTACATATATATTTGCCATTGCCATCATCCTTGAAGCTTCTTTAAGTTTTTTAGGAGTGGGTATACCTGCTCCCAACCCGAGTTGGGGTAATATTTTATATGATGGAAAAACGGTAATCTATTCAGCATGGTGGATGACTGTTTTTCCAGGTCTGTTTATCATTCTGGCCGTTCTTGGATTGAATATCTTTGGCGACGGGTTGCGTGATTTATTAGATCCGAAAAGTCATAAAGCAATAAATAAACAATAATTTCGTTTATATTGATTTAACTTGATTTTAAGGGGTGAGATGGTGGGAGAGCATTTATTAGAAGTAAAAAATTTAAAGACGACGTTTTTAACAGAAATGGGTTCGGTTGTAGCAGTTGATGGGATGAGCCTGCATGTCGATTACGGTGAAACTTTAGGCCTTGTAGGTGAATCCGGTTGTGGAAAAAGTGTTACGGCAGAATCGATCATGCGCCTTTTAGATGAGCGGACAACAAAATATGAAGGCGAGATCCTTTTTAAAGGTCAAGATTTACTTTCTCTACCTGAAAAGAAAATGGTTGATATTCGGGGAAATGAAATCGCAATGATATTTCAAGATGCAATGACTTCTCTAAATCCCGTCTATACAATCGGAAATCAAATTGTCGAGACGATTTTAACTCACCAAAAGGTATCAAAAAAGGAGGCATATGAAAAAGCGATAGAAATGTTGCGGTTAACAGGAATTCCTTCACCGGAAAAAAGAATACTTGAATACCCTCACGAAATATCTGGTGGAATGAGACAAAGGGTAATGATTGCAATGGCCCTATCATGTAAACCAAGCCTGTTAATTGCAGATGAACCGACAACAGCACTAGATGTAACTATACAAGCACAAATTTTGGATGTCATCAATGAATTGAAAAAGGAATTGAACATGGGGGTTATTATGATTACCCATGATTTAGGTGTTGTGGCGGAGGTTTGTACCAGAGTTGCTGTCATGTATCTGGGGCAAGTGATTGAGGAAGCACCGGTGGACAACATATTTACAAATTCACTTCATCCATATACCAAAGGATTATTAAAGTCCATACCTAAAATCGAAGGTGACCGTAATAAAAAGCTCTATACGATTGAGGGGATTGTTCCTTCCCTCCACAATATTCCAAAAGGTTGCCGATTTGCACCCAGATGCTCGTTTGCGGATGAACAGTGCAGGACACAATCTCCCGTATTAAAGGAAACAGATGGGGGACATAAAGTGAGATGTTGGCATTATGAAAAAATCGGGCAAATGGAGGAGAAGATAGATGTCACAGCAACAAGCTGAAAAGGAAGCACGGAAACAGTCCGCACCCATCTTGCAAGTAAAAAATTTAAAAAAATATTATCCAATCACCTCACCTTTTGGCAAAACAAAAGATTTTGTTAAGGCAGTTGAACAGGTAACCTTTGATTTGACTGAAAAAGAGACTATCGGTCTTGTCGGTGAGTCGGGATGTGGCAAAAGTACGACGGGAAGGACTATTTTACGGCTGACGGAGCCAACAGAAGGGGCTGCGATATATAAAGGGAGAGATTTATTTACGTTAAAGCCAAAAGAAATGAAAAAAGTAAGAAAAGAAATTCAAATGGTCTTCCAAGATCCGCATTCATCACTTAATCCAAAAAAGCGGATTGGTGAAATAATAGAAGAATCTATGAAAATACATCGAATCGGAAATAAGGCGGAACGAATTGAGAAGGCAATGTATTTATTAAGAAGGACAGGAATCAGGGAAGATCAATATTATAAGTTTCCTCACGAGTTTTCCGGTGGACAGAGACAAAGAATTGGAATTGCCCGTGCGTTGGCAGTAAACCCATCTGTTTTTATACTTGATGAACCGGTTTCTGCATTAGATGTATCAATTCAGTCGCAAGTGATTAATTTGTTGGAAGAACTTCAGGATGAATTCAAGTTGGCTTATTTATTTATCTCCCACGATTTAAGTGTAGTCCGGCATATTTCTGATCAAATCGGTGTTATGTATTTAGGTCATCTTGTTGAAAAGGCTTCAACTGATGAGTTATTTGAGAATCCGCTTCATCCGTATACAAAGGCTTTACTGTCTTCCATCCCAATTCCGGATACAAGGGTAAGAAGGGAGCGAATTATTTTGAAAGGCGATGTTCCTTCTCCAATCAACCCACCATCCGGATGTGTTTTTCACACAAGGTGTCCGTTTGTCATAGAAAAATGTAAGAAGGAAAAGCCAATATATAAAGAAAGCACCAACGGTCATCTTGTCGCATGTCATTTATATTAAGAGTTCATGTTGAAAGATTGGCGAGAAAGTATTATTTCTAGAAAGAAAGTTTAAACAATGATGTATGATGTAAGTCTATTGGATGGAGAAATTCGTTTACCTTCAGATTTTAAAATGATAGGAACATATCCTCCTAAACCATCATTATCATTCATAAATTTACTAAAGGGGATGTTGACTATTGAGGATTAAAAAAATTGAGGTGTATGCAATTAAACTGCCCTTAATTGAGCCGTTTGTCATTAGCTATGCCCGGTATGATACAATGCCTTCCATTATAACAAAAATTACTACGGATGATGGAATTGTCGGGTATGGTGAAGGAGTTCCGGATGAACATGTTACAGGGGAAACTTGGGAAAGTACGTATCATGTGCTAAAATCCAAAATTGCCCCGGAATTAATCGGTCAAAACCCAATGGACATCGAATATATCCATGAAATTATGGACAAAACGATGTATGGTATTCCTACTGCCAAGGCGGCAATCGATATCGCCTGTTATGATATTGCCGGAAAAAAACTCGGTGTTCCAGTCTATACTTTGTTGGGTGGGCGTTACCATCAAAATTTTTCGCTCACAAAAGTTCTTAGTATCGATTCACCAAAAAGAATGGCAGATGAAGCAGAAAAATATTTGAATGAAGGGTATACCTCATTTAAATTAAAAGTTGGAACAGATCCAATGGAAGATGTTAAGCGGATTAGAGCAGTCAGAGAACGAGTCGGGGAAGAAGTGTCGATACGAATTGACGTTAACCAAGGATGGAAAACAAGTGCTGCCACTTTGAAAGTTTTGCGGATGCTTGAAGATATGTTTTTGGAATGGATTGAGCAACCCGTCGTAGCAGATAATATTGACGGGATGGCTGAAATCAAATCAAAAACTACCGTCCCCCTAATGATAGACGAAGGATTGCACGGACCTAAGACGATGCGGGAAATTATTGCAAAACGTGCTGCTGATAAAGTCAATATTAAATTAATGAAATGCGGAGGTATCTATCCGGCGCTTAAGTTGGCACATATGGCTGAAATGGCGGCCATCGAATGTCAAGTAGGTTCGATGGTTGAATCATCTGTGGCCTCTGCAGCCGGGTTGCATCTTGCCTTTTCCAAAAAAATTATCACAAGTATGGAATTAACAGGTCCATTAAAGTTTTCAAAAGACATTGGGAACTTAAAGTATGATGTCCCCTATGTAAAGCTTTCCAATAAACCGGGACTAGGTGTGGATGTGGATGAATCAATCTTAAAAGAATTAACATTGGTTTCAGATCAAATTGTTTGAGTGGAAAGGATATCAAAACCATTCCTTAAAAAAAGAGTGCCCAATTGTGGGTGCTCTTTTTACAATTACTATGTTATATACAGATTTGGAAACAATTTCAGGGCTACTAACACTAATGCACAAGTCTCTTTTATTTTTTATGGATATATGTTAAATTTCTAAATATGTAAAGTATTTTAGGATGGTGTAATGGTGAAAATACTGAAATTATTAGTTGTTATTTTTTATTACTATTTTTTAATTGGTTCGGCATTTTCATTAATTCTGTACGACTTTGTAGCGATTCATAAAAATCAAGCAAATACGACGTTGATATGCTTGGTTATTAACTTAATCATTTTAACTATGGTTTTTTATTTATTGTTTATGCAGAATAAAAGTGACTCAAGTTTATTTGAAAAAATTGTTCTAGTTATCTTGCTCCTAATTACTATTATCGGAAGTATTATAGTTATATTAAAAACTAACTTTCTTTTTACATAGTAAAGTTCCTATTTGTTTAAAACAATAACTCGTAGCATTTCGGAGCAAAAGGTGTGGAAACTGCCCAAAAAGTTCTAAAAGGTGAGAGTGTCGACGAATTTATCCCGGTTGACTTAGAATTGATAAAAAAATAAGAATTATAGTCTGCACATTTAAAAAATAGACAAAAACCGTAGACAAAAGGGTTATCCCGGTGAAAAGCTCGAAACATCTTGGAACATCTCGTTACTTCTTCCTAGTAGCTTAAATGATTTTTAGATGTGAAGAGACTTTCATGGATAACCCTTTTTATTTCTGCAAAAAAATTGATACGGTTTTTACAAACGAATGTGTCGTTCACAGACTGAAGACCAATCCATAACATCATAAAACGGTAGTTCTATTTATAAGCAAAACTGCCATTCACAGACTGAAGACCAATCCGTGGCATCATCCTAAACGGTAGTTTTATTTACGAGCTAACTCGGTGTTCACGGACTGCAGTATCATTCCGCGACTAATTCTATTTACAAGCTAGCTTGATGCTCACAGACTTTCGGGTTTGCTCCAAGGGACTGTAAAAATTTCTCAATCCGGCGAATGGCTTCCTGCAGTTGTTGCAGTGAGGTGGCATAAGAACAGCGAATATAACCTTCGCCACTTTCTCCAAAAGCATTCCCCGGAACAACTGCAACCCGTTCTTTCATCAATAATTGTTCAGCAAACTGTTCCGATGTTAGCCCGGTATTTTGAATCGAAGGAAAGACGTAGAAAGCCCCACCCGGTAGATGACAATTTAAGCCGATCTGGTTCAATGCTTCAACGATATAATTTCTTCTTCGCCGGTAACTTTTTCGCATTTCTTCCACTTGATCGGCGCCGTTCCGTAATGCTTCAATGGCACCGTGTTGCAGCATATGTGGCGCACACATCGTTGTATATTGATGAATTTTTAGCATGACCTCAATAATCGGTTGTGGTGCACAAACATAACCAAGGCGCCACCCGGTCATCGCAAAAGCTTTTGAAAAACCGTTGATGACAATGGTTCTTTCATACATACCGGGTAAGGTGGCGATACTGTAATATTCCTCATCATAAGTCAACTCTGCATAGATTTCATCCGAAACAACAATCAAGTTATGTTTCTTCACTACTTCAGCGATAGCAGATAAATCATGTTTATTTAAAAAAGCGCCTGTCGGATTATTTGGTGAACATAATAAAATCGCTTTTGTCCTAGGAGTAATGGCCTTTTCTATTTGTTCTGCCGTCACTTTAAAGCCGTTCTCTGCCCAAGTGGAAACAGGGATCGGTTTTCCTCCTGCCATGGTGACTAAGGCAGCATAGGATACAAAAGCCGGCTCAATAATCAACACTTCTTCACCGGGATTTAATAAGGCACGAAAAGCTGTATCCAAAGCTTGACTAGCCCCGATTGTTACGATAATTTGATTTTCCGGTTGATAGGAAAGATGATAACTCCGTTCCATATAATTGGCTATTTCCTCCCGTAACTCAAGAAGCCCGGGATTGGCCGTATAAGAAGTAAACCCGTCCTCTATTGAAGCAATAGCCATATCACGGATTGCCCAAGGTGTGACAAAATCCGGTTCTCCAACACCTAAAGAAATCACATTTTCCATTTTTGAAGCTACATCAAAAAATCTGCGAATCCCGGACGGTTTTAATTCGACAGCTTGTGTTGCTAAAAATTGGTTATAATCAATCATGGAGCTACCACCATTCTGCGATCTTGATCTTCTTTTCCTTCAATAATCACGCCATCATGTTTATATTTTTTTAACATAAAATGGGTGGTAGTCGAAATGACGTTTTCGACTGTCGATAATTTATCCGACACAAACATAGCAATTTCTTTCATTGTTTTTCCTTCAACCGTAACCGACAAATCATAGGCACCGGACATTAAATACAGGGAAGTGACTTCCGGGAACCGGTAGATCTTTTCAGCCACTTCATCAAAGCCAACTCCCCGTTTTGGCGTTACTTTGACGTCGATCATAGCCACGACATTTTCTTTTCCGTCAACCTTGCTCCAATCGATCAGAGCCGGATAACTGACGATAATATTTTCATCTTCTAATTTTTTAATTAGTTCTGCTACCTTGTCTTCACTTAATTGTACTTGCATGGCGATTGACTTTACCGATTGCCGGTGGTTTTCTTCCAAAATCGCCAATATTTCAAGTTCTTCATTTGTCAGTTTCATGATGTTCCTCCTCTAGTTTTTACATAAAAAATTATGTTTGATGAACTGGTTCAGCCGAAAAATGATTTATTTCACCCGGCCCATAATAAAGAGATCTTGATATTCTCCACGGGAAAAATGAGCTTTTTTCAGTCTTCCTTCGATTTCGAATCCGTATTTTTTATATAAGTGAATTGCAGGTTCATTATCGACAACGACATCAAGTTCAAGCCTGATTAATCCTAAATCATGGTCCGCAAGATGAACTAATGTATTTAACAGCGAACTGCCAATTCCCTTGTTATGAAAATCACCATGTACCATCAAAACAAGTCTTCCCGTATGACGTAATTTTCCGCTGTTTACAAAAAGAGCCCCCATTCCGACCACAGTACTTCCGGTTACTGCCACAAAAACATGATCATCCGGTCCAAGACGATTAAAAAATTCTTCTGTCCTTTCGATTCGTTCAGAGGGTAAGCCTAAGGTATTCTCTGTAACAGCCGGGTGTCGACGAATTTCATTAAGGCCGGAAATATCTTCTTTACGAATCGGCCGAATTTGGATTTCTTTCAATGGACCGCCTCCTGACAAAGATTCAATCATTACTCAAATGCAAAGATTTTTGGTAAGCTAAGAGTAATATGTATCAACTTCCAGCTTGAAAGTCTGGATACTGAAACATTTTAATCATTTGAAGCCCTTCTAATTTTATAGTAATTTTATCAAATATAATAACCTTTGAAAATAGTCCGACTTCGATTTTTGGAAATTATTTTATGGACAACACGTGAAATCCCATGCTTTCATAACCTTTTACGCAAACTGAAATATTTACCATTATGGGAAGTTCCAGTAAGGCTTTCTGGATATTGGAAAAATTTAATTACAAAAAAATAAGGGGGTACTTTCTATGGATCATAAAGTTGCCTTAATTACCGGGGGAGCGACCGGGATCGGGAAACAAACAGCGATTCAATTAGCTGAAAAAGGCTGCAATGTGGTAATTAACTACCGAAACAGTGCCTTGGAAGCCGAGACCCTTGCTAACGAGCTAAACCGGAGATATGGTACGAAAAATATTGAGGTACAAGGAGATGTTGCAAACTCCTCTGATTGTGAGCGTATGGTAAGTAAGGCGATGGAGGTTTTCCAAAAAATTGATATTCTTGTTCATAATGCCGGCCCGTATATTCAAGAAAGAAAACCACTTACAGAGTATGAGATGGACGAGTGGAATTATTTGTTACAAGGAAATTTAACCAGTGCTTTTTATTTGGCAAAACTGGTCATCCCGTCGATGCGAAAACAAAAATGGGGACGAATTATCACCATGGGTTTTGATCGGGTAGAAACGGCACCGGGTTGGATTTACCGTTCCGCATTCGCTGCCGCAAAAACGGGGCTTGCGTCACTAACACGAACGATTGCAATTGAAGAAGCGAAAAACGGGATTACAGCAAACATGGTTTCACCGGGTGATATTAAAAGCGAGTGGAAGGAAAAAACAATTGCCGATGCCGTTTCGTATATGAAATCCGCTCCTGAAAGAAGAAGGGAAGGGACCGGAGAAGATATTGCCCGAACGATTGCTTTTCTTGCGGATGAAAAGTCTGACTTAATTACCGGCTGTATTTTATCGGCTACAGGCGGTATGGATGTTTTGGGAAAAGTATTCCGGGAAAATGACTAAAGGAAAGTTTTGCAGAATAAGTTTTTCGGGAAATGACTAAAGGAAAATTTTACAGAACGAGTATTTTCAGGAGGTAAACATGGCGAATCAAATTTTTATGGAAGTCAAAGACAATATCGCATCCATTTTTATTAACCGGCCGGAAAAAAGGAATGCCCTATCGTTCGAAATGTGGGAGAGCCTGAATGAATATGTTGAACGTTGCCATGAGGACCGTGCAGTAAAAGTTATTGTCTTTCGCAGTACGACTGAAGAAGCTTTTTCGGCAGGAGCAGATATCAGCGAATTTCGGACAAGGAGATCCACAGCTGAAGAAATTATCACCTATAGTAAAGTGATGGCTGATCTCGAGGAAAAAATCGCAATAGGGCCAAAGCCGGTAATTGCCATGATTCAAGGATTTTGTGTTGGAGGTGGTTGCGAACTGGCAGTGGCATGCGATTTTCGATTTTCCGATTCCACCGGGAAATTTGCGATTACCCCGGCAAAACTTGGGATTATTTATAATACGAAGGCAACAAAGCATTTAGTTGACTTGGTTGGTCAGGCAAATGCGAAAGATATTTTATATACCGGGCGGATTTTTAGCGCTGAAGAAGCACTCCGAATGGGTCTTATTAATCGAATCTGCGAGTCGAATCAATTAGAAAAGGAAACTTATGCTTATGCGAAAATGATATGTGAAAACTCGCAAATGACTGTTCGAAGTGCGAAGAAAATTATTAATCACGTTTTGCATGGCGGAGAAGATGATAATGACGAAATTTTACAGGAAATTTTAGATTCCGTTACATCAGAGGATTATAAAGAAGGTGTCGACGCCTTTTTAAATAAAAGGAAAGCAAAATTTACATAATCTTAAAGGAAATGTTCAAGCCGGTGAAAAAGTGAACTTCAATGGGGGTACTTTTTGATGAAGGGACATCCAGTTGGTTTTGGGGGAAATTTCAAAAGATAGTATCTTTCGAAAAAAATCAGATACATTCAGAATACAACATCCAGTTCGTTTAGCGGTGAATTTGTCAAAAAAATGATGAATGAGGATTCATTTTTTAGTTGCCTTTTTTTAGAAAATAATTAATAATCATAAACAAGGAAGGTGATAATTTTTTAAAAAGAAAGCGTTTTAATTATTGGGGGGTGTGCGGATGGAGCACTTGTACTTAACGGAAGAACATGAGATTTTCCGACAAGCTTTACGGAAATTTTTAGAAAAGGAAGCGGTCCCAAACTATGAACAGTGGGAAAAAAATAAAGAAGTGCCACGTTCATTTTGGAAAAAACTTGGAGAACAAGGTTATCTTTGCCCGCAAGTTGAGGAAAAATACGGCGGTTTAGGCACCGATTTTGGTTATGCGGTTGTCATGAATGAAGAAATGGAGCGGGTCGGCACGGGAATGGTCGGAATCAGTCTACATAATGATATTGTTATTCCGTATATCGAAGCTTATGGAACGGAAGAACAAAAACAGCGATGGTTACCCGGTGCACTTACAGGTGATATAATAACCGCCATTGGTATGACGGAACCGGGAGCGGGCTCTGATTTGGCGAGTATTCAAACGACCGCTATTCGTGATGGGGACGACTATATCATTAACGGTGAAAAAACATTTATCACAAACGGTTACACGACCGATTTAGTTGTTCTCGTTTGTAAAACCGATCCAAAAGTAAACCCTCCTCACCGCGGCATTAGTTTATTTGTTGTAGAAGCTGGTACCCCCGGTTTTAAGAAAGGGAAAAAATTGAGAAAGATTGGTCAGCATGCCAATGACACAAGTGAGTTAATTTTTGAAGAAGTGCGGGTCCCAAGAACGAATTTACTTGGTGAAGAAGGAAAGGGATTTTACTATTTAATGGAAAAATTACAACAGGAACGTTTGCTTGTTGCTATTCAATGTATGGCTTCTGCCGAAAAAATGTTAGAGTTAACGATTGATTATGTAAAACAGCGGCAAGCCTTTGGTACAACAATCAGCAATTTTCAAAATACCCAATTTAAAATTGCCGAAATGGCCACGGAGCTCCAAATAGGGCGTGCTTTTGTAGATCGGCTTATTTTGGAACATATGAAAGGAAAATCTATCGTCACCGAAGTATCGATGGCAAAATGGTGGGTTTCGGATTTGGCGAAAAAAATAGCCGGTGAATGCATGCAATTACATGGTGGTTACGGATATATGGAAGAATACGAGATTGCGAGACGATACCGTGATATCGCTGTAACTTCCATTTATGCAGGTTCAAATGAGATTATGAAGCAAATTATTGCGAAAAATTTACTTTGAGTGGCATTCTACTTAAGAAGAAGGGGGAACGTCTATGAAAGAAGCGGTTATTATCGAAGGGGTACGGACGCCGGTTGGAAAGAGAAATGGTTTACTTAGTGGTATTCGGGCGGAGGAACTGGCCGCATTGCCGCTTGCCGAAGTGGTTAAGCGTGCGGGTATTGAGCCGGGTCTTGTTGAAGATGTGATCTATGGTTGTGTTACACAAGTTGGGGAACAGGCTTCTGATATTGCCAGGCAAGCAGCACTTATTGCCGGTTTTCCGATTGAAGTGCCGGGAACGACAATTGACAGGCAATGCGGTTCGAGTCAACAAGCCGTACATTTTGCCGCACAAGCAATCATAAGCGGGGATATGGATGTTGTTATTGCCGGTGGAGTAGAGAGCATGTCTCGTGTGCCAATGTTTTCTAATACGCAAGGGGTAACTTACAGCGAGGCACTTACTTCTAAGTATGAAATGATTAATCAAGGATTATCGGCGGAACGGATTGCGGAAAAATGGCATACGACAAAGGACGAGTTGGACGAATTTTCACTAAATAGTCATCAAAAAGCCATTCAAGCACAAGATGAAGGCCGTTTTGCGAAAGAAATAATGCCTGTTGAAGTTACATTGCCGGATGGAACGAAAACGATTGTAACGAAAGACGAAGGGCCGCGTAAAGACACATCAATGGAAAAACTGGCAGGATTAAAGCCGTCTTTTAAAGAAAACGGTTTTATTACAGCCGGAAACTCAAGCCAAATTAGTGACGGGGCCGCTGCCATTCTCATTATGTCCCGTGAAAAAGCGGAACAGCTCGGGTTAAAACCAAGATTTCGCATTGTCGCAAGGACGGTTGTAGGTTCCGATCCGACCCTCATGTTGACCGGCGTGATCCCGGCTACGGAAAAAGTGTTGAAAAAGGCCGGTTTAACGATTCAAGAGATTGATATTTTTGAAGTAAATGAAGCGTTCGCATCGGTACCGCTTGCTTGGTTGAAAGATACCGGAGCGGATGCAAAAAAATTGAATCCGAACGGCGGGGCCATTGCACTAGGACACCCTCTTGGAGCCAGCGGAGCAAGACTGATGTTGACGATGATGAGTGAGCTGGAAAGAACGGGCGGTCGCTACGGACTTCAAACGATGTGCGAAGGTTACGGAATGGCCAATGCGACAATTATTGAACGACTGGACTAAACCTTTGCCGGAGAAAACTTTAATAGCACTCACAGCAAATGTTAAAGAAAATCTGATCAATTTTCCCAAATATTAGAGTATAAGGGAACTTTTCCAAAACGTTAATGAAAGAGGTTGAATCGATGTTTCCATTACAATCCATCCGCGTGCTGGATTTATCCCGTCTGCTTCCCGGACCTTTTTGCACGATGCTTCTTGCCGATTTTGGGGCGGAAGTGATTAAAATTGAAGCGCCTGAATTAGGTGACTATGCCCGACATTATGAACCGAAAATTGATGAAAATAGTGTGATGTTTCATTCTTTGAACCGCAATAAAAAAAGTGTAACGCTCGACTTGAAAACAGATGAGGGAAAAGACCAATTTTTACAAATGGTTGGAAAAGCCGATGTGGTTGTCGAATCTTTTCGTCCGGGGGTCATGAAACGGCTAGGTCTCGATTTTCCTGTTTTAGAAAAAATAAACCCTCGCCTCATTTATTGTGCCATTAGCGGTTATGGACAAACGGGGCCCTATGCAGAAATGCCGGGTCACGATATCAATTATATTAGTTACGCCGGATTGTTGGAGTTAATGGGGGAAAAGGATGGAAAACCGATTGTACCAGCCGTTCAAGTTGCTGATCTTGCTGGTGGGGCTTATCCGGCAGTGACTGGTATTTTACTTGCATTATTGGAGCGGGAAAAGTCCGGAAAAGGGCAATTTATCGACATTTCCATGATGGATGGGGTGATATCGCTTCTTCAATCCACCCTTCCAAATTATTTGATGAAAAACATTCCGTCTAAACGAGGGGAACAGATGTTGTCCGGTGGGCTTGCGTGCTATGAGGTCTATCAGACGAAAGACGGACGTTGGTTAGCAGTCGGGGCATTGGAAATGAAGTTTTGGCGCATATTTTGCCAAAAACTTGGGAAACCGGAATGGATTCCTCTATTAAATGAACCGGATGAAGTCCAATATAAGCTGAAGCACGATATTCAAACCGTTATGTATACAAAAACATTGGCAGAATGGATGGATATTTTTGAAGATGCAGAAGCATGCGTTTCGCCGGTTTTAACTTTTGCCGAACTGGTCAACCATCCGCAAGTGCAAGCCAGAAAAATGTTCGAAGCCATTGAGCAGGATGGCATACCGGTAAAACATATTGGAATCCCTATTAAATTATCAAGAACACCGGGGAAAATCCGGACAGCTGCCCCGAAATTAGGTGAGCACACAGAGTATTATTTAAATCAAGACAAATCGTAAAAGTTTTTCAGAGTTGCGTCGGGTAATCTTACCGGGTAAGCGGGTATAAGGGTTAAGCAACTGTAAAAGTTTCCGGAGTTGCGCTGCGTAAAAACTTCCAGCGCTGAACTTTCCCGATATGTGCGCATAGGGATTAAGCAACCAAATTCTGTTTTTCTCTCTTCTATTGTTATGGTTTTCTCAGTTTCATTGAGTTTTTGGCTCTACCATTGACAATATTTAACTAAAAAGGAGATGAATTTTATGACAAAAACAAGCATTGAAAAGTTTAAAGAATCTACAACCATCCCGGTCATTATGGCACCGATGTTTTTAATCAATGACCCAAATATGGTTTTGCGAGCATGTGAGGCAGGAATTATCGGAACTTTTCCGGCGTTAAATGCCCGCACAAATGAAATTCTGGAAGGGTGGTTTGAACAGATTACTACAGAATGGGACCGGATAAAAACGGCCAATCCCGATAAAAAAATCGCACCTTGGGGGATTAACTTCATTAGTCACCGTTCCAACAAAAGGTTTACGGAAGATTTGCAACTGATTAAAAAATATCAACCGCCACTCATTATCACTTCTCTTGGTGACCCGAGCCCGGTTGTCGAAATTGCCCACCAGTATGGGGGTGTAGTTTTTTCTGATGTCATCAATGTCAAATTTGCCAAAAAAGCAATTGAGAAAGGGGTTGACGGGCTCGTTCTTGTTTGCAGCGGGGCAGGTGGACATGGCGGCACGTACAGTCCGTTTGCATTTATCCACGAAGTAAAAACGTTTTGGGATGGTCCGGTAGTTTTAGCGGGTGCGATGTCGAAAGGTGAAGATATTCTTGCCGCTGAAATTCTTGGAGCGGATTTTGCCTATCTTGGCTCACGATTTATCCCGGCGAAAGAAAGTTTGGCAAATGAAGCCTATAAAAAAATGATTATTGAATCAAGGGTGGAGGATATTATTTATACCGATGCGTTCAGTGGTGTGAATGCGAACTACTTAATTCCGAGTATTAAACAGGTTGGTCTTGACCCGGAAAAATTACAACGGAAAGAAAAAATTGATTTTTCTGAGTTGGGCAATCCAAACATCCGGGCTTGGAAAGATGTCTGGTCAGCCGGACAAGGGGTGGGGGCGATCACACAGGTCCAATCCCTTGCTGAAATTGTTGCCGAACTGAAACAGCAATATGAAGCGGCAAAAGAAAAAATTGTTAAGAGAAGTGTTACTTTTTAACCAGTTGTAGTCTCGCAGTTGCAAAAATTACTTTGAAACTGATCAAATAGGAATGGATGCACTCAAAAAATTGCGGGG
>NZ_CCRF01000087.1 GCF_000751775.1 Caldibacillus thermoamylovorans | reverse complement strand
AAAATTGCTCAAAGACAAATGTTCATTTTTACTGGAACAATAACTGAATGAATGCTCAATCATTTTAAATTTCTTATAGAGGTGAATCAAATGACAAATATTGTAAATGTAAAAAAAGAAAATCAAATTGCTTATATTACAATGAACAGACCGGATAAACTAAATGCCCTTTCCCGGGACCTTGTTTCAGGTGTTATTGAAGCACTTAAAGATGCCGAAGCAGACAAAACGATAAAAGCGGTCATTTTATCCGGAGCAGGGAAATCATTTTGTTCCGGCGGGGATATTGGGTCGTTTAAAGAGGCAAAAACAGCGGCCGACATGTTAACTTACATGAAGGGGGCTACCTTGCTGCAACAAACAATAAAAGAGTTGGATAAATACGTTATTAGTGCCGTACATGGATATGCGGCCGGGGCGGGATTTAGTTTGGCATTGGCATCCGACTTTATTGTAGCGGATAAGAAGGCCGCTTTTGCCATCAGCTTCAAAAATATTGGCTTGATTCCCGATTTAGGACTTGTGAAAGCCTTGGCTGAAAACGTACCGCATTCGCTAGTAAAGGAATGGATCTCATCAGGGGCAGTGATTTCAGCAGAGGAACTTCACACAAGAGGTTTGGTCAACCGATTGGCTGAAGGAGAACTTTTGAAAGAGGCAACGGAATTTGCAAAATTTATTATTGACGGTCCGCCGCTTGCCAATAAATTCGTTAAGTATTTAGTAAACAATGCAACAGAATTGACAAACAAAACGAATGATGCACAGGAAATGATCATGCAAACTTTATTATTCCATACAGTCGATCACCTTGAAGGCGTTCAGGCATTTTTTGAAAAAAGGGCACCGAAATTTGAGGGAAAATAAGCGAAAGGATGAGGTGAGATGCTCGATGAACTAGGGATACAATTAGTCAGACTCGACCTTCCCTTTCGTTTAAACCATGTGAATTGTTTTTTAGCAGAAGGTGAAAATGGTTGGGTTGTCGTTGATACGGGCTTGCACAATGATTATACTGCAGCACGGTGGGATGAAGAGCTCGAAGGAAAGCATGTGACAGATATTTATATTACCCATTACCATCCTGACCATTTTGGTTATGCGGGCGGTTTGCAGAAAAAAACAGAAGCCCGCTTGTCCATGACAAAGATTGATGCAGATCTTGGCCTTGGTGCATGGGAGGAGCATCATCTGCAAACATTTAGGAACAATTATGAATTAGCAGGGATTCCGTCAACCATTTCTAAACAGCTGATTGATAATATGGCATCTTTTGTTCCGAGGGTAAAGCCGTATCCTAAAGTAGACCACTATATGAACGAAGGTGAACGAGTCAAAATTGGTAAATACAGCTATGAAGTCATTTTTACGCCGGGGCATTCGGACGGCTTAATCGTTTTTTATAATCAGGAAAAGAGTGTACTCCTTTCCACTGACCATATTTTACCGAAAATTACACCAAATATATCGTATTGGTTTTACGGGGATCCGAATCCATTAGGCACATATCTTCAATCACTGGAAAAAATTCGAAAACTCGATGTGGAAATAGTTATTCCATCCCATGGCACCCCGTTTACGAATGCGAATCGCCGAATTGATGAAATTATGGCACATCATGAAGAGCGTTTGGAAAAACTATTGGCTGAGTTAGCAAACGGACAAACCGTTTTTGAAGCTTGTAAAAAATTATTTTCAAAAGTTCACAATACCCATGATTCAAGGTTTGCGATTGGTGAAACATTGGCGCATCTTGAATATTTGCGCTATAAAGGGGAATGCAAACGGGAAATCATTGCCGGCAAATATATTTATTTTAGGGAGTAGCTGGATATATTGTAAATGTACAGTAAGTAAAAGTTTGAAGGTGGGTCGTCGCCATTTTGAGATGAGAAACGCTTTATTGTGACGACGAGCCCTGTTCTCGTCACCAATTTGCGGTGGAAAATCCAATTTTTTGACGACGAAACTCGTTCTCGTCGTCATTTTTGTACGGGAAAGTCCATTTTTTGGCGACGAGACCCTTTCTCGTCGTCATTTTTGCACGAAAAACTCCACTTTTTGGCGACGAGGCCATTTCTCGTCGTCATTTTTTGGCCGGAAACTCCATTTTTTGGCGACGAGACTCAATCTCGTCACCATTTTGAAGTGAAAACCCCACAATTTTGACGACGAAACCCGTTCTCGTCGCCATTTTGAAGTGAAAACCGCTCAATTTTGGCGACGAAACCAATTCTCGTCGCCATTTTGAAGTGAAAACCGCTCAATTTTGGCGACGAGACTCAATCTCGTCACCACTTTGAAGTGAAAATCGCTCAATTTTGGCGACGAAACCAATTCTCGTCGCCATTTTGAGGTGAAAACCGCATTATTTTGACGACGAGCCTCGTTCTCGTCACCATTTTGAGGTGAAAAACACCCGATTTTGACGACGAGCCCCGTTCTCGTCGCCATTTTGAAGTGAAAACTGCACAATTTTGACGACGAGCCCCGTTCTCGTCACCATTTTGAGGTGAAAACCGCTCAATTTTGGCGACGAGACTCAATCTCGTCACCATTTTGAAGTGAAAACTGCACAATTTTGACGACGAAACCCGTTCTCGTCGCCATTTTGAAGTGAAAACCCCACAATTTTGACGACGAAACTCGATCTCGTCATCATTTTGAAGTGAAAACCGCTCAATTTTGGCGACTAGACTCAATCTCGTCACCACTTTGAAGTGAAAATCGCTCAATTTTGGCGACTAGACTCAATCTCGTCACCACTTTGAAGTGAAAACCGCTCAATTTTGGCGACGAAACCAATTCTCGTCGCCACTTTAAGATGAAAAATTCTCATTTTTGGCAACGAACCCCTACTCGTCGTCACGAAAACCCACCTCCATCATTTCCAATGGATCCTTCCCTTTTTCATTTCCTAAAACAATGTTAATATAGATTGTGAGCATCAATTATCAAAAACAAAGGAGTTATTTATGACATATCAAGCACTTTTTCTCGATATTGACGGAACGATTTTAACCTATGACCATTCATATACAGAGCTAACGAAAAAAGCAATTCAGGAAGCCCAAAGTAAAGGCATAGAAGTTTTTATTGCGACCGGTCGACCTCTCCATGAGCTGGATGAACTTCGGGCAGAACTGGGGATTCGATCGGCAATCGGGTATAACGGGGCATACGCCGTTTATAAAAATAACGTAATCTTGGATGAACCAATGGATCATGATCTCGTTCAGCATACCCTTAATTTAGCAAAAGAATATAACAATGAATTAGTTTTATATACCGACCAAAAAAATCTCTTCACCTCGCTTACGCATCCGGAAGTGGAAAATTTCATTGCTCATTTCCAATTAAAGGAAAATGAACTGTATCCGGAAAATTTAGCCCTGCCTATCTACAGTATGACAGTAATGAATTTGTCCAAGGAACATGTACCGTTCTATAAACAACTGCCAAACTTATATGTCAGCACGGTAAATGTAGAAGGAATTTCAAAAGCTTATGATTTAATCCAAAAAAATATAAACAAAGGGACTGCCGTGGAAAAGGTTCTTGCTGTTTTAGGAATTCCGAAAGAGCAGGCGATTGCATTCGGCGACGGAATGAACGACAAGGAGATGCTCCAGACAGTCGGCGAAAGTTTTGTAATGGCAAACGGAGACCCAAATCTCTTTCCATATGCAAAACACCGAACGACCACTGTGGATAATTCCGGTATCTACTATGGGCTGAAAAAATTAGGAATAATAAAATAGTCAAAACACGCCCCTTATCTTCTGCTCTGGAGTCATCAAAGGCTGAAAAAATTAGCCTTAGTAAAATAGTCAAAACAGTTTATGAATGGTTGGAGTTATCCGGTAAGATGATTGCTTTTCCGGTTAGCTCTTCATCAAAAGAGCAATCTATTTGTTTAGAAAATACTCGTATCCTATCATATTATGATAAAATTATATGCTAATAATGAATGGAAATAAGGAATGAGTTAGATGAAAAAACAAATTTTAAAAAATGATTGGGCGCCACTCCTTGAAGAGGAATTTTCCAAGCCCTATTATTTGCAGCTTCGGGAATTTCTGAAACAAGAATATAAACATTACCGGATTTACCCGGACATGTACGAAATTTTTAATGCGCTTCATTACACTGCTTTTGCGGACGTGAAAGTGGTCATTTTGGGACAAGATCCCTATCATGGTCCAAATCAAGCCCATGGACTTAGTTTCTCCGTGAAACCCGGGGTGCCGCTCCCGCCATCGTTAAAAAATATTTTTCTGGAATTACAAGCGGATCTCGGTTGCACACCTCCCTCTTCCGGTTATCTCGTCCCGTGGACAAAACAAGGTGTTCTATTGTTGAACACGGTTTTAACTGTTCGTGAAGGGCAGGCCCATTCCCATCAAGGAAAGGGATGGGAAATATTTACAGATCGGGTGATCGAAATATTAAACAGAAAAAGCAATCCCGTCGTTTATATATTATGGGGAAGCGCAGCCCAAATGAAACAGCAACTTATTGATACGAATAAACATTTTATAATAAAGGCACCCCATCCGAGCCCGTTATCGGCACATCGAGGTTTTTTCGGGAGCAAACCGTTTTCCAAAACAAACTCGATTTTGAAAACAATTGGCCAAACAGAGATTAACTGGCAACTGCCATAAAAATTTATTAAATAGCAAAAGTTGATGGTTGACTTGTTCGCGCATTATACGATTAATTAGACTAACCGTAGCAAAAGTTGATCTCTATTGGAATATCCGGTAAAAATTTTTGGATTAGCCTCACAAAATCAGAAAACATGACTGGCAAATTAGGAGCAGCAACCATGGCAGAAAAGAATTACGATAAACAGCTGAATATTGAAACCGGTCCTGAACGGAATATCAAGCCGTTTTTAAATTATTATCCTTATGAACCGACGCCCTATCCCGTACTTGAACAGCTGGCAAAAAATATAGAATTAAAGCCGAGTGACCATGTTGTTGATTATGGTTGCGGAAAAGGCCGGCTGTTGTTTTATTTAAATGCTGTATTTGGTGTGAATGCGCGAGGAATCGAAATGGATGATCATTTATATTTTTTAGCAGAAAAAAATCGACTTCACTATTTACAGCACAGACCAAAAAGTAAATATCAAATCCAATTTTTCTGTATGCATGCAGAAAAATACATCGTTCAGCCGATAGATAACAAATTTTATTTTTTTAATCCGTTTTCGGTACCAATTTTTATAAAAGTATTCAACAACATTATGGAATCGCTTGAACAATTTGACCGGGAAGTGGATTTAATTTTTTATTATCCTTCCATTGAATATTTGTCATTTTTGGAAAATCGAACCATATTCCAGCTAACTAAAGAAATTAAAATTGAAGGGGAATTTGAGCATAACCCAAATGAACGAATTTTGATTTACTCCTATAGATAGGATGACCATAATTAATTGGTATCGAATGAAACTCGCGCATTTTCCAAAAGTACCCGTGAACTTGGTCGAATCGATAAGGAAAGGGGCTGTCCAGAAAGTCAAAAATTAATCCAATTTGTATAATTTGACTGAAGAGAAGGTGGCGGCGACTCCTGCGGGAACAGCACGAGCCGAAGACCCTGCAGGAGCGAGGATACGAGCGACGAAGCGGCTAAGGCCGTGCCCGCGGAAAGCGTCCGCCACCGAAATGAAAATCAACCGAAACTCTGAAATATGCAGCCAAAATTTATCTAAATCAGTTATAAACAATCTCCTCCTACTAAAATCAAAAACCCCTCTCAAAAAAACATTTTCTTCATATAATAATCATAAACAAAAGCAAATAGAAAATTATAAGAATGGCGGGAAAACATAGCAAATGAGAGACATTATTATTTTTGATGAAGTTTACGAAAAGCAATAAGCATTTTGAATTACCAAAACGGGTAAAATACGAGTAAAACACTAGAATTTTTACTATTTATGTAATAGTATTAATTCAGGAAACGGGATTTCAACAAAAGATGTAATAAATAAGTCGTTTCATGCTCTTATATGTTGGAAATATGCTATATTAGAGGCAAAGGGATGCTGCATGCGCTTACTTAAGGTATTTTATAGTTGTGATGGCATGTGAAATTATTATGAACAGGGATGTGGATGGAATGATCAGTGAAGGAAACCCTTGGCATGATTTTCTCGGACTAAACTTGGGATATTTAATTGAGCAGTATGATTTATATCTCGAAAATCCTGACCAAGTGGAAGAGAGCCTAAAAGTATTGTTTGCCAAATGGGGTGAACCGCAAGTTGAGGAAACAAGCGTAACTGGCACGGCAATATCTACTGAGCTTTCGCCGACTTATGTACTGAACAAAATGAAAAAGCTTGTCCAAGTTATGAAATTGGCCGAAAACATTCGATTGTATGGCCATTTAGAGGCAGATATTTATCCGTTAGAAAAACAAGAAAAGCAAGAAATACTCACTTTGGCTTATTATGGCTTAACAGAATCCGATGTAAGAGAAATCCCGGCTGATATTATTTGTCCGAATTTAAAGGGGAATTTTTCCGACGGCTTATCAGCGATTCAATATTTGAAAAATGTTTATACAGGTAAGATTGGGTTTGAATTCCAACATCTTGATGATGAAAAGGAAAAAGATTGGCTGAAAAATAAAATTGAAAATCAATTTGGTTCAAAAAAATTTCCTGTTGAGCGAAAAATTAACCTATTTGAAAGCTTAGTTGCTGCGGAAAGTTTTGAACAGTTTATTCATAAAATGTATGTCGGACAAAAACGCTTCTCCGTCGAGGGATTGGAAACGCTTGTTCCTGCACTCGATGAATTTGTCCAATTAGCAGGAGAAAACAATATTGAAAATGTAATGATTGCCATGGCACATCGCGGCAGACTAAATGTACTTGCACATGTGTTGGGAAAACCTTATGAGGCCCTGTTATCACAGTTTCAACATTCGAAATGGGAAAATAACGATCCGGACTTTTTTGAAACAGTCGGTCATACACTGGATGTAAAATACCACTTGGGCGCTGTTCGCAACCGGAAGCTTGGAAATAAAACAGTAAAAGTAACTTTAGCAAACAACCCAAGCCATTTGGAGTTTGTCGATGCGGTTGTAGAGGGATACGCACGAGCTGCCCAAGATGATCGGTTTAAAAAAGGTGCGCCAAAACAAGATGTAAATAAAGCACTTCCAATTGTTGTTCATGGAGACTCTGCTTTTGCCGGTCAAGGTATCGTATATGAAGTGTTTAATTTTGCCGGAACTGAAGCTTACCATACAGGCGGTACAATTCATATTATTGCGAACAATGTCATTGGTTTTACAACAGAAGGTCATGAGTATCGTTCAACAAGATATTCCAGTGATTCTGCAAAAGGATACCATGTTCCGATCTTTCACGTGAATGCCGATGATCCGGAAGCAAGTCTTCTTGTTATGCAATTGGCATTTGAATATCGGCAAACATTCCATAAAGATGTTTTGATTGATTTAATCGGGTATCGCAGGCTCGGTCATAATGAGCTGGATGAACCGATGGCAACAAACCCGGTTCTTTACAATAAAATTAAAGCTCATCCGACCATTACAGAGGTTTATAAGAAAAAATTACTTGATGAAAAAATATTTACGGCAGAAAAAGCAAAAGAAATGGAGACGGCTGCTTGGAATAAGTTAAAACAGGCTAATGACCGTATTGATAAACAAGTTAAGGAAGTACCGACAATTGCCGAATTACAAAAGGGTGCAGTGAAGGAATTTCCTTCTGTTGACACGACGGTGGATAAAGCGACATTAACAGCGCTTAACAAAGCGCTACTTGATTGGCCAAAAGAATTAAAAGCCTTTAAAAAGCTTGAAAGAATACTCGGTCGTCGCCTCGAAGTTTTTGAAAAGAAAGGAAAAATTGATTGGGGACATGCAGAGGCACTCGCTTTTGCAACAATATTAAAAGACGGAAAACCAATCCGGTTAACCGGTGAGGATTCAGAAAGAGGTACTTTCTCCCATCGTAACGCTGTTCTAACGGATGTTGAAAGCGGGGAAAAGTATATTCCTTTACAACATCTCGACGTTGCAAATGCAAGTTTCGCCATTCATAACAGTACATTGTCAGAGGCAGGAATTCTCGGTTTTGAATATGGCTACAGCGTTATTGCACCGGAAACGCTCGTATTGTGGGAGGCACAATTCGGCGATTTTGCAAACGGTGCCCAAGTGATCATTGATCAATTTATTTCAGCCGGTAAAGCGAAATGGGGAGAATCTTCCGGTTTGGTCATGCTCCTTCCACATGGCTATGAAGGACAAGGACCGGAACACTCCAGTGCAAGATTGGAACGATATTTGCAACTGGCAGCGGAAAACAACTGGACGGTTGCTAACTTATCGAATTCCGCTCAATATTTTCATATACTGAGACGCCAAGCAGCATTGTTAAAAACAGAGTATATTCGACCGTTAATAATTATGACACCAAAAAGTTTATTACGGAATCCGTCTGCCAGTTCCTATGTTGAAGAGTTTACAAATGGAGGCTTCCAACCGATTATTGAAGAACCGGGACTGGGAATCGAACCGGAAAAAGTTGAACGAGTCATTTTCTGTACCGGCCGCCTCGCTGTGGAACTGTCCGAGCATTTAAAGGAACCGGAAAAATATAAATGGTTGGATATCATTCGGGTAGAAGAACTTTATCCATTCCCGGAAAAGCAGATCAATAATATTTTACGAAAGTATAAAAACTTAAAAGAGGTTGTCTGGGCCCAAGATGAACCGAAAAATATGGGTACTTGGAGTTATATGCAACCTCGCTTACAAGAACTTGTTCCAAAAGGTTTACCTGTTTCTTATATCGGAAGACCATTTATGGCAAGTCCGTCAGAAGGAGATCCACTGGTTCATAAAAAAGAGCAAGAGCGAATTATCCGGGAAGCAATCACTTTAGATGCTATTCTGAGTACAAAGTAAAATAAATGGTTGGAGACCCCACATATCGATATAGTGTGGGGTTCCAACCGGTCTAAATAATCACTTATTTTATCGGGGAAAGACCTAATGATTGAAATACTAAGCAGTTCGTCCATACGCGTTTCGGAAAAACATAATAATTTTGGTTAAAACTATTTTCATTGAATACGAATGAAAGTTACATTTTAAAATTCCACAGTTTTTCGATGGGAGTTATCCTTGAAATAAGCAGGACATAACTAATTCATTTTCGTGCTCCACTGTTTCGCGGCGGGAGTTACCCTTGGATGAAACAGGGACATGAACAAATTCATTTTTGAACCCCATTGTTTTACTGTTAGGGGTAATCAGGAGACGGGAGAAATGGGGTATCCGGATTTTGTGTAAGGACTATTTAAAAAGCCTGACACTGCCGGATATTCCAATGACATAAAACAAAAAGGGAAGTGTACGAAACATGGCAGAAGTTAAAGTTCCAGAATTAGCAGAATCGATTACAGAAGGGACGATTTCTAACTGGCTAAAAAAACCGGGGGAAACAGTATCAAAAGGTGAAGCAATCCTAGAGTTAGAGACGGATAAAGTAAACGTTGATATTATTTCTGATTATGACGGAGTATTGAAAGAGACATTATTTGCAGAAGGCGACACGGTGAATGTTGGTGATACCATAGCAATTGTTGATGAAGGGGCAAGTGCACCCGTAGAACCGGCTCAAAGTGATGCGGCACCAAGTGTACCTGAACAATCACCGAAAACTGCTGCTCCACAAGAAAAAACCCAGGAACCAGTAACGGTACAAAGCACGGCAAAATCGCCGGCTGCAAGTAATATCATTGCTTCTCCAGCCGCTCGGAAACTGGCACGTGAAAAAGGGATTGACCTAAGTCAAGTTCCAACTGTTGATCCGTTAGGAAGAGTCAACAAACAAGATGTCTTGAATGCTGCTAATGCACCGAAAACGGCAGCAGTAGCACCCGCAACTACATCGAAACCGGCAGCTTCCGTATTCGTACCACAAGATGATCGCGTTGAAGTTGTGAAAATGTCGAGAAGACGGCAAACGATTGCGAAAAACTTGAAAAATGTGCAAAACACTGCAGCTATTTTAACAACGTTTAATGAAGTTGATCTTTCTGCAGTTATGGAATTAAGGAAAAAACGAAAAGATGAATTCTTAAAACAACATGATGTGAAACTTGGCTTTATGTCGTTCTTCACAAAAGCAGTCGTAGCGGCATTAAAACAAATACCTTATTTAAATGCAGAAATCCATGACAACGAATTTATCTTGAAAAAATATTACAATATAGGGATTGCCGTATCTACAGATTCCGGCTTAGTCGTTCCTGTTGTAAGAGATGCTGATCGGAAGAACTTTGCCGAAATTGAAAAAGAAATTGCAGACTTAGCGATAAAAGCAAGAGAATCAAAACTGGCGCTCGCCGACATGCAAGACGGTACATTTACAATTACAAACGGTGGTACATTCGGTTCTTTATTGTCAACACCAATTTTAAATGCACCACAAGTCGGTATTTTAGGAATGCATTCAATTAAATATCGTCCGGTTGCGGTAGATAATAATACTAGAATTGAAATTCGGCCGATGATGTATATCGCCCTTTCTTATGATCACCGCATTGTCGACGGAAAAGAAGCTGTTACATTCCTAGTCAAAGTGAAAGAAATGCTTGAAGATCCGGAAAAATTATTGTTAGAATCTTAATATCTGATAATCACCTGCCAAACTATCCAAATGTTGATAGTTTGGCAGTTTTTATATATTTCACTCCAAAAATTTCTCCAAACAGTACTTCTTGCATGCCATAATCATCTTCCATCCATTTTCCAAATAAGTGAAACCAATCGACTCAATATACGTACTATTAAATAGTACTATCTGAAAAAAAGGATCTGAATTTATTCAAAATTGGAGAAACATAGTCAAAATATTTTGATTCCAGTCGTTTTGTACTTGTTTGATAAAATTTTTTTGAATAAGCAGTTCTAAATTTAGTTTATGTTGTCACTTGAACATTCGCACTTAATCACGTTCAGGAGAGGCGTATTTGTGGATATATAGCCTAGTGACCGGTTGACTTTAAGATATTGTACTAAATCACTTTCAGGAGAGGAGCAGTTATATGGACGTATTGTTATCTGTGGAGGGCTTGGAAAAATCATTCAAAGATAAAAAAGTACTTCACAATATTTCATTCGATGTTCGAAAGGGTGAAATTATGGCAATCCTTGGGCCAAACGGTGCCGGGAAGTCAACAACGATCCGTAATATTATGGGAATCATGTACCCGGATGAAGGAAAAATCACCTTTCATGGTTATAATGAAATTCCCCGTAATAAAATCGGCTATTTACCGGAAGAAAGAGGTCTTTATAAAAATGTGAAAGTTATAGACATTCTTCTTTATTTAGCCGATTTGAAAGATTATCCGCAGAAAAAGGCAAAAGAACGGGCATTGACCTATTTGAAAAAATTTGATCTTGAAGGAAAAGAACATGTAAAGATGGAAGAATTATCTAAAGGGATGGCACAAAAAGTTCAATTTATTTCATCCATTTTACATGAACCTGAATTGCTTATACTTGACGAACCGTTTTCCGGATTGGATCCGCTTAGCCAAGAATTACTAAAAGAGGAAATCCGTAATTTGGCAAGGAATGGGGCAGCAATTTTATTATCTTCACACCAAATGAATGTCGTGGAAGAAATGTGTGACCGCTTATTTATGATTCAACAAGGTCAAAAAGTTATTTACGGTACTTTGGATGATGTCAAAATGAAATATGCCAATTTTAAATGTACCATTCGTGGTAAAAACGATTTAGAAAAAATAGAGCAAATTCCTGATGTGCAAAGAATTGAATCTAAGGAAGACTCGACCGTCTTATATTTACATAAAGATATTACACCGGCAAAATGGTTGAAAAAACTGCCAGATGATATGGTCATTAATGAATTAGTTATGGACCGGATTTCTTTACATGAGATTTTTATTGATGTAGCAACGAACAAAAACTTATTGTTAGCGAACGAGCAAATGGGAGAAGGTGACGAACATGCGTAATACGATGAAGGTAGCCAAATGGGAAGTCAAGCGGAATTTGAAAAATAAATCTTTCGTTATCGGTCTGTTTTTAACACCAATATTAATGGTCGTATTTGGTTTTCTTGGGAATTTAATGGGAGGCGATACGTCCGATAATGAGACTGCAAAAATTTATGTCCATGATGAGTTAAATACGTTTGCAAATTTAGAAGCCACGGTGGAACAGTACAAGCTTCCATTTGAGTTGGAAAGAACAAATATTCAAGAAGCCGATGTAGAGAAAAAGTTGAAGAATGCGGAAAACACAGCTTATTTTTTTATTGATAATCGTGCTTTTAATGAAGGAACTTTACCGTTTTATACAAGTGAAGATTTCCCGGAAAGTATATCAAGTCAAGTACAAATTTTTACAGAAGCGGTTAAATTAGTTCAGATGCAAAATCTTGGGTTGACAGAGGATCAATTAGCGGCTGTTTCTACGCCAATTACGATTCAAGCCTTATCGGTTGACGAATTGGGTGAAAACTCAGAAAAAGAACAAGCAATGGATCAGGAACAGTTGATGCAGCGAATCGTACCGGGAGTCTTTGCAGGTGTTATTTTATTATCGATTATTTTTACCGGGATGATGATTTTCCAAAGTGCTTCACAAGAGAAGAAGGATAAAATTGCTGAAATCATTTTGTCCTCGGTTACACCGGGGGAGCTGATGCAAGGGAAGATTGTCGGTTACTTTGTGTTAGGGCTTGTGCAAGTGTTAGTCTTTTTTGCATTCGGCATTCCTTTCATTTTGTGGGCAATGAATGACTTGCCACTGTTCGAATATTTATTTGTTCCGGAATTGCTACTATTCCTTCTAATTGCTGTACTTGGTTATTTATTGTTTGCAGCAATTTTTGTCGGAATTGGTGCAACGATGTCTGATATATCGACAGCCGGCAATTTCCAAGGTTTAGTCATTATGATCCCGTTTGTTTCGTTTTTCTTTATCGGACCGGTAGCAAGCGATCCGACAAGTATTTTGGCACAAGTGTTATCTTATGTACCATTTACTTCGCCGGTGATTTTGTTGTTTCGGTTAGTTATGTTGGATCAATGGTCTTGGGTCGAAATCTCTGTATCGCTGGCCATTTTAATCATGAGTGTATGGTTATTTATGAAATTGGCAGGGAAAATTTTTAAAGTTGGGATTTTATTGTATGGGAAAAACGCTACACCAGGGGAAATTTGGAAATGGATGAGAGCTTAAACGTTAATGTGAAGGAACATTGTATCTGCAAATTGCTGAAGCATGTGTATAGGTAGGAACTGTCCGGATCATTTTTCAGTTTTCTAGCGCTATTTCAAGTTTATTTGAGGTGGGAAACTCTCAATTTTGTAGAAGTAACCTATTCTCGTCAGCTATTTTAAAGTCCAAGGGGCTGTCCTAAGTCATTATGTTGACTTTTTAGACAGTCCCTTCTGATTAACTTGCAATTTCAAGCTGATTTTTGAGCAGGTTTGAAATGGCTTGGCGTTCTTCTTCAGGAACCTGATAATAATAAATTCCATCTATTTTCGTTCCTGTACCGTTAATTTGCTGTTGTTTAATTTTATTAGCTGCTTGCCGGTAGTTGGCCTGGATATCGACCATTTCATCAAAGGTTAAATTTGTTTTTACATTATTCCCAAGCGCTGAAAATATATTGCCATAATTTGTTAATGACTTTAAGCTCGCTCCTTCCCGAATAACGGCTTCGATAATTTTCCGTTGCCGTAATTGTCGACCAAAGTCACCTTTAGGGTCATCATAGCGCATCCGGGAATATTTTAATGCTTTCTCTCCGTTTAATGTGATCGTTCCTTTTGGAAAATGAACGCCTTCATATGTAAAATCAAAATCATTTTCAATGGTTATACCACCAACTGCATCAACGATTTCTTGAAAACCTTCCATATTAATTTGGATAAAATAATCAATCGGTATATCTAGAAAGTGTTCTACTGTATCGATTGACATTTCCACACCGCCAAAAGCATAGGCATGATTGATTTTATCCATCGTCCCTCTCCCGACAATTTCTGTACGGGTATCCCTTGGTATACTTACCATTTCAATTGATTCCGTTTTTGGATTAACCGTCATGACAATCATAGTATCTGAACGACCACGATCATTTTTCCGTTGATCCACACCGAGCAAAAGAACGGAAAACGGATCTTTTTTCTCCAATGTAACGGTTTCTTGCCTCTTTTCAGATGTTTCTCTAATCGGCTGGTGCATACTATCTACCGCATTGGTTAATGAATGATAAATAGAATAAAGATATCCGCAAATTCCGATGAGTAATACCCCAAGAATAATCATGGTATACCGTAACCATCTTCTCTTTTTCTTTTTTTCCTTGACCCTTTTCAATTGATTCCCTCCATGAACGTAGTTGTTGATTTCGTTTTACATTTTTTAAAATCATAACTATAAAAATCATACAGTAAAAGTTAACAAAATCAAACGAAATTTGATAAATTTAGATAAAAATTGAAGAAAAAAATAAAGAAACTCGGGCGTCCGAGCTTTAGGAGAAGGCAGAGCCGTAGTTGTTTACCGAAATAATTCGGCTGCGATGTATTCGTTGATAAAGCCATTGCTTTTTCAACTGTGGAGCCCATGCTTTCGAAGCCTTCCCGTGCTTCGTAGCATTCCTTGTGCACTTTAAGCTGAATTCCTAAAATAATCAGTGGGGATTCCCCCACTGATTGAACTTTCCTTTATTAGTGTTCCCAATCCGTATCAAAGAATGAAAAATATGTCAAAAATGAGGTTTCTTTTATAAATAATCACCTTTGCGGAATTTTTTCCATTTTATATTTGATAAAATTGATAAATTGCTGCAAAAGGTCTTTATCAAAGCCATCCGCTTCCATTTTCAGAATATC
Organism: Caldibacillus thermoamylovorans; assembly: GCF_000751775.1. Lineage (GTDB taxonomy): Bacteria > Bacillota > Bacilli > Bacillales > Caldibacillaceae > Caldifermentibacillus > Caldifermentibacillus hisashii. The sequence goes on along the minus strand of NZ_CCRF01000087.1, from coordinate 5,212 downwards.
CAGACCATCCTCAAAACTATAAGCTTTTCGGTACGGACGATCTAAGGTTAGTGCTGAAAACACGTCAACGATCATTAACATTTTTATTCTGATATCGAGAACCTCAGGGTATGTTTTCGGGTAACCTGTTCCATTAAATCGAACATGGTGAAATTTTGCCATATCGCAAACAATGTTAGGAAAATTAAGGCTTTTGAGTATACAATCCCCATTTTCTGTGTGCATTTTAATATATTCATATTCTTCATTGGTTAAACTTTGATTTTTTATCAGAATTGAACGTGGAACTTTGATTTTGCCAATATCATGCAAAAGCAGGCCATAGCAATCATCAGCACTTACCGTCATACCCAGATAACGCATCCATTGCGCAGCGATCACAAACACATCAAGCACATGTTTATAAGAACAATTATCCCAGGATTTTAATGCAGATAATAAGTTGACGACGCTTTCGTTCATATTCAGTAAAGCATGATTGGTTACAAATTGGAAATCTTCATTGTCCTTTAATAAGATTGAATAACGTTGGTTTTTATTGTTTTTTATCAAAAAGTTATAAAAGTCTTGTGCAATTAAATCCGAAAAAATAATTGTCTGCTTTTGATAATTTGCTGTTGCAAATGGAGTAGATGAAACTTTTACATACGCTATTTCCAGAGACTGTAATTTTAAAATTTTATTTAGTGTTATCACAGTACCGGCAGTAAAAATAACTTCATGATCAATAATGATATCTTCAGCTAAGACATCTCCAATCGTTAACCAATTGACTGGTTTTGTATACAAATCAGGCACCCCTCCGAATTTTTTGAAGGAGTATACATAGGCAGCTGGCAAACATAGTGTTACTTGGTCTAGTTCCTTTCACACGTTAGTCCCTTAAGCTTTGCGTCACCATTTTTCAATGGTTTTGCCTTTAATCATGTATACCAAATTTCTAGAGCTATCCACTCAAATTCTAGCAAATATGAATAGTGGGTAAGCTTATTTTAATAAATAGGTTAAGAAATTTTTGAATAATTACTTTCTAGTATTTATTATACCAAAAAATGCATATTTTACAATAAAATATTCATATTTTAAATTTATGTCGACCATGGTAAAGAGTGAAATTAGTATGATACAAAGTCTTCAAAAATTTCCTATTGATGGTAGCCACTATTTTAATTTTATTCGTAATATACTATTTGTATATAGTAAGAATGAACTATTTCTTTTTGGAAACCTTTTAAAAATTATTGTTATTATGAATAAAAACTAGATACAGTGTTCATAATGGCAAATTTAACACAATATATAGTAGGGATCGCTAATTATTTTTTTTATCGTCATATATAGTCCAAAAGAACGAAAAATAGGGTGGTATCCAACGGTAAATACGTTCTGTTCTGATTCAATGTATTTATTTTTTAGTCCAAAATGTAGGAATGTAGTCTACTAAGTTTTTTTAAAAAATCCGGGCTTCCATAAAGTTTATTTTAACTTTATGGTGCCCATTTTATGGTGGAATTTTGATATAACTACATTCTCAATACTTTTTGTTTTAATGAACGATTGGCACAATAAGGTATGGCAGATTTCACACCAGTATCAGCATATCTAGCGCAACCGGTATATCATGCTTCCAAGCGGCAGTCTGTAAGCTAACTATGGTTTTGAAAGAGAAGCGTCACTCTTTTCCTTTTGAAACCGGTTTGGCATAAAAAATGGCTCGCTCCGGCGCATTGCCGATGTAGTGAAAGGGATAGCAGGTGGTTACCGTTAAGATTTCATCCGGGGCCGTCGAACGAATCACCGTTGTATCGTCTGCCGGAACGATATCCATTTCATAGATTTCGTATTTAAATTTTCCATATTCAAGTTCGACGATAAACGTATCACCTGTTTCCAATTCCCCAAAATTACGAAACACGGTATCCCGGTGACCGGAAAGGACGATTTGGTCGTTTTGCAATGGATAGGCGGTTCCTGTATAATGACCGACCCCTTTTTCTAATTCTTCTTCATCCGTCCCTTCAATAATTGGCAGCTCTTTTTTTAGTTTTGGGATTTTTAATATACCGATTGTTTCCCCTTTTTGATAAGAGAGAGAGGAAGGGTCGATTTGTGAATCATTATTGTTTTGTTCGACGATTTTTTTGGCTTCTACGATTCTTTTTTCAACTTGATAGTTTCCGTCCCAAATGTGATATAAGGCATATCCGATCAAAATGAATCCTGTTGTAAACAAAAGACCGATCAATATTTTCAGGAATCGTTTCATCAAAAATCCCACCTTATGGAGAAATCGCTAAAAATTTTCTTTCTTTCATTATACAATATGCCGTTACGTGTCGCATATATTTACTGGAATATATGTGAAAGAGAAGACTGTTATATTATTTTGCCATTCGTTTTATTCCTCAATTAATTTTTCTAAGTATATGGTTTCGCCTTCAACAATATTTGCTTGACCATTCGTATGTTCAATCATCCATTCCTTAAACTGATCTTCTTGTCCAAAATCAACATATGTTTCCAATTCGACTTTATCAAAATAATGGATCTCTTTAATCGTGTAAACAGATGATCGCAAATCATTTTCCAGCTTACCCAGCCAAGTATAATCAACGATCGTGTGCATGATACGCGTCAATTTCCGCTCAACGATTCCGGTTGCGTTTAACCCTTCTGATGTGGCTTTCGAATAAGCACGAATAAGACCGCCGGCACCTAGTTTTATTCCGCCAAAATATCTTGTTACGACAACAACCGTATCTTTTACATTCCGTTTTTTTAACACGTCAAGCATCGGAACACCGGCTGTACCACTTGGTTCACCGTCATCGTTCGCCTTTTGAATTTCATCATGTTCGCCGATAAGATAGGCAGAACAATTGTGGGTTGCATCCCAATTTTGTTTTTTTATTTTTTGAATAAAACTTTGGGCTGCATCGATCGTTTCTGCCCGATTTATGTAGGAGATAAACCGTGATTTTTGGATGACAATTTCGTTGGAACCATAACCTTTTACTGTCAAATAGTCTGTTCTCAAGTGAAATCTCCCTTCTGCTTTAAGTAATCATTTTCGCTTCTTGCCATACATATGTTCTATTATATAAAAGGTAAAGCAGTGTCGCAATTACTATGAATCACTCTGGTTGAAAACCGCTAATCTTTTATGTAAAAATGTATATAGTATACTGAATAATTCAGCATTTGTAAACTATATAACCTATCTTAGGAATAGTGGTATGATGGTAAATAGATAAATGTATAGTTATTTTGGTGCATTGGGTTTTCACTAAAAATTTTGCTTTATTGGAGTGAAACTATGTCAGCGAAATATTTTGATACAAAATCATTAGATGCAATTCTGAATAAAATGATAGACACCGTTGATGAGAGTAAAAGAGAAATCTATAAAATTGGTGAAAAAAGTCGAGAGGATTATGAATTTATTATTGCAGAATTAGAGAAAACAAAACAATTGATTAGCGAATTGATTGAAGAAGAAGAACAATTGGAAAAAGAAACTCGTCAGGCAAGAAAAAGATTATCAGAGGTCAGTCAGCATTTCAAAACATATTCGGAGCACGAGGTTCGTGTCGTCTATGAATATGCACATAATTTACAACTGAAGTTAACGATGTCCAGGCAAATGGAGCAGCAGCTTAGAGAACGGCGGGATGAACTGGAACGGCGGGTTATCGGAATTAAAGAGACGATTGAGCGGGCGGATAAACTTGTCTCTCAAGTGAATGTAGTAATTAATTATTTAACCGGCGATTTAAAAAGTATGACAGAGTTTATCAAAGATGCCCATGAAAAACAGGAATTTGGTCTAAAAATCATGGAAGTTCAAGAAGAGGAAAGGAAGCATTTGTCCCGAGAAATTCACGATGGTCCGGCTCAAAGTTTGGCCAATGTCATGATGCGTTCCGACTTAATCGAAAAAATTTATTATGAACGTGGAATTGATGAAGCCTTAGCGGAAATTAAAAAATTAAAGGAAACCGTTCGCGACGCCCTTTATGAAGTCCGCCATATAATTTATGACCTGCGTCCGATGGCATTGGATGATTTAGGCTTGGTGCCAACGCTGAAAAAATACCTACAAACCGTAGAGGAGTATAATAAAATGGCAAAAATTCAGATTCCATTCACGTATATTGGAGATGATGAACGGATCGATTCAAAAATGGAAGTCGCGCTGTTTCGTTTGATTCAAGAGTCTGTTCAAAACGCACTAAAACATGCGCAGGCAAAGGAAATTCAAGTAAAGCTTGAAATTAATAAAAACAACATTATTGCTGTAATAAAAGATGACGGCATTGGTTTTGATCCAACGTTAAAAAAAGAAGGCTCTTTTGGACTAAGAGGGATGAAAGAAAGAGTAGAATTACTCGACGGTAGTATTTCAATCCAATCGAGTAATGGAAATGGGACTAAAGTTATAATTAAAATTCCATTAAAATAAGTAATATGGACCTAGTTATTAAATGGTTTATTTTGTAAAATAATAATTAGTTCGAAAAACGGAGAATATTAATTGATGTATGGACACTTTAGTATAATTGTGGGACAAAAATAGGCCCGTTGCAGAGGCCATTAAAAAAGCGATAAATAATTATAAGATTACTTGCTAAACAGCATATTTAGATGTATTTTTGTGATTTATACTACTATATCTATATAAGTGAACTTATTCGAATTGTTTTTCAGTGGCGCTCTCATCGCATGAGCTTTTGTCATTTTTTGTCAAAAAAGTGTATTTTCTAATTTTATACACAAGCAGGTAGATGTTAGTTGAATATCGAATATAACAGATATTGCTTATTCCATCCCATTCTTTTTTAACAGTTGAAATCTATCAATGCAAATACTACCTTTGAACTACATGTAAACGTTTTGTAGAATACTAAGCATCGTTTCTTCCAACATTTTTAAGAGATCATTTAAAGAAAACTCGGCGACTGCGCCAAGCCATCAGGCGACGGCAGAGCCGCAGTTCAGCGAAAAAACATTTTCGCTTGAGAGGTAAAGCTACCGAAGTCTCTCTAGTACACCGAAAAAATATAAAATTTTTTCGGTTGCGAGGTATTCCTGCGAAGCTTTCCTTATACACTTATGCGTTAGGAAAGTAGAAATTGGGAAATTTTTACTTTTCCATTAGCTAAAAAAGACTGGTTACACAATGGCAAGGGAGGATAATCATTTTGAAAAAGGA
>NZ_CCRF01000086.1 GCF_000751775.1 Caldibacillus thermoamylovorans | reverse complement strand
AGTACATCGCAAAAAGCTCAAAAGACAAAAATATTGATTATAGATGATCATCAACTCTATCGGGAAGGAATAAAAAAAATACTGGAATTCGAGAAATCCTTTGAAGTTGTCGGGGAAGGCGAAGATGGAAATCTGGCTGTCGCACTTGTAGAAAAGTATCATCCGGATGTAGTAATTATGGATATTAACATGCCTCACGTGAATGGAGTTGAGGCGACGAAGCATTTAGTTGAAAGTTTTCCGGAAACAAAAGTTATCATATTATCGATTCATGATGATGAGAATTATGTGACACATGCGTTGAAAACCGGTGCGAGCGGGTATCTACTTAAGGAAATGGACGTGGATGCCTTAATAGAGGCAGTAAAAGTGGTAGCAGAGGGAGGATCTTATATCCATCCAAAAGTAACTCATAACTTGGTGAAAGAGTTTCGTAGACTTGCAGAAAATGCAGCGAAAAAAAATTCAGGGTATAAGGCAAATATTCGACGTCCGTATCATTTGTTGACACGCCGTGAATGTGAGGTACTTCAACTGCTGGCAGAAGGAAAGAGTAATAGAAAAATTGGTGAAGCATTATATATTAGTGAAAAAACCGTTAAAAACCATGTAAGTAATATTTTACAAAAAATGAACTGTAATGATCGTACGCAGGCAGTCGTCGAGGCAATTAAAAGAGGTTGGGTGGAAGTTTTGGATTAATTTAAAAGGCTGGGAATGGAAAAGACCAAAATCGCGGCAAGAGGAGATAACAATTTGTGTTTCTCCTCTTGCCGAATTATTTTCTGGAAGTATAGTAATTTTGGGCAAAAACATTGGACAAGTTTTAGTATATAATATTGGGCAAAAACCTTGGGCAGGTTTTAGTATATAATATTGGGCAAAAACATTGGACAAGTTTTAATGACCAGTTCCGAGCAACAGCGACTTCACTAAGCGGCCCGCATTTTTCTAAGACATTTAATATCTGTTAGTTTTGGAGCGGTTCAGTTTTTGCCTATTCAAAGTAAATCCATCTATTTTTTCCCAAAGTTTTATAATTTTTCTTTAATATTTTATAAACCCTCCCGCTATTTTCAATAATATTACACCATTCTTGAACTGCTTTTGTTGTTATTTTTCGTTCGGGAAATAACAATCTGAATTCATCTACACTCCGAAGAACAGCGCTTTCAATCTTTTCTTCATTATTACACGAGATACATTTATAAAAATTTTTATCAATGACTAATGAAAAAGAATGACAGTCTTTACAGTAAATCCCTTTGCGTATTTTCTCATATTCATAGGATGGTATTTGACTGAAGGGAGATTCAACAATATGTGCATTGATTAATTGATCCGCCAACATTTTATGTTTACTCGTTAATTTTGTTGTATTTGAGTTGAGTTGTTTAAAGTATTGTTTATTTTGTGTCGGAAGTATAAAAGGTACGTCAGGAGAAGCCTGATATAATGTGAATTCAGGGTTAACAAAAATAACATAAGATACAACCGGCATATCAAAATCATGCTCTGTAAGCCATTTGCGCAAAAGTGTTTCACTTCTTTCCAATTGAGTGAGAGGGCTTGCGATTTCTTGGCTAGGATTCTTATAAATTTTATTATTTTTGTAATAATAATCCCCTATATAGTTTTTTATATCTATTAGGTGGATTGAATTAGGAGTAATAATTAAAGAATCAATTTGAAACGTAGAGTTGTTTACTTTAAGCAATAAATCGTTCAGAACGAGACAGTCACATTGAAGTTTTTCAGCCATTGAATCAAATAATACTTCTCCTTCATAACCCATTCTTAAATTGTAGTAATACCGCTTGTCTCTCTCGGATAACTCCATCCTAAGATTGAGGATCCTCATTTTTTTTAATTCAATAGATTCTGATCGAGTTTTATAAATCATATTCCACATCCTTTGTAGTTATAATTTTCAAAATCTATTATATTGGAATTCTACTATTTTTTCTATAAAAAAATGAAGTTTCCCGCCTCAAAATGGTGACGAGAAGAGGTTTCGTCGCTAAAAAGTGGCATTTTCCTGTTCAAAATGACGACGAGAAAGAGTCTCGTCGTCAAAAAATGGAGTTTCACGAGCAAAAGTGACGACGAGAAAGAGTCTCGTCGCCAAATAATGGACTTTCCCGCATAAAAATGACGACGAGAAGAGGTTTCGTCGCCAAAAAATGGAGTTTCCCGCCCAAAAATGACGATGAGAAGTAATCTCGTCGCCAAAAAGTGGAGTTTTTCGCCCAAAAGTGACGACGAGAAGTGGTCTCGTCGCCAAAAAATGGACTTTCCCGCGCAAAAGTGACGACGAGAAAGAGTCTCGTCGCCAAAAAATGGACTTTCCCGCGCAAAAGTGACGACGAGAAAGAGTCTCGTCGCCAAAAAATGGAGTTTCCCGCCCAAAAGTGACGACGAGAAGTGGTCTCGTCGCCAAAAAGTGGCATTTCCGCCCAAAAGTGACGACGAGAAGCGATCTCGTCGCCAAAAAGTGGAGTTTTTCGCGCAAAAGTGACGACGAGAAAAGGTCTCGTCGCCAAAAAATGGACTTTCCCGCA
>NZ_CCRF01000085.1 GCF_000751775.1 Caldibacillus thermoamylovorans | reverse complement strand
TGGAGTTTCCCGCACAAAAATGACGACGAGAAAGAGTCTCGTCACCAAAAAATAGAGTTTCACGAGCAAAAGTGACGACGAGAAGTGGTCTCGTCGCCAAAATAGAGCATTTTCCGCCTCAAAAAGGTGACGAGAATGAGTCTCGTCGCCAAAAAGTGAAGTTTCCGCCAAAAAATGACGACGAGAATGAATCTCGTCGCCAAAAAGTGAAGTTTCTCGGCTCAAAATGACGACGAGAAGTGGTCTCGTCGCCAAAAAATGGAGTTTCCCGCACAAAAATGACGACGAGAAGTGGTCTCGTCGCCAAAAAATGGAGTTTCCCGCACAAAAATGACGACGAGAAGTGATCTCGTCGCCAAAAAATGGAGTTTCCCGTCCAAAAATAGCGACGATATTGGCTTTCAATCGTCGCATACATTTTTTTGTAGTAAAAATTTTAATCAAATTGCAGGGGAAATTGATTTACTTATAGAATGGAATAGTATAGATTTAAAAAGGATGTAATTTTGTCTATAAAATTTTGTTTTTCATCAAAACGGCAACCGGTAGTTTTCAAAGGCTACTGAAAAAGTGGTAAATAATTATAAGACTATTTAGGTGTTTTTGTGGTTGCTATATTCTGTGTAAGTGAACTTATTCAAATTGTTTTTCAGCGGCGTCTAGTTTTCCCTGTGTACACATTTCAAAGCATTGCCCTCATTAATATAAAGATGAACGAAACGCACTTATAATTTTTTATATCCCGAAATTCCGCATAGCGTAATCTATTATGAATCTTAAAAAATAAAACCAGACGAAATGAATATTTAGCGTTGCACAAGGGTTCGGATTTTTGCTTAGTCGAATTAGTAATCATTTCCCCTACTGTGACTGTGCTGCCAACAAAATTTTGTTCATCATGTTTCGTGCGTAATATAGGCTTTAATTATGATTGTGAAGAGAAAGGAAGGGATGTTTATGAAGACAGCGGTTGTTACAGACAGTACAGCATACTTACCGGAAGAAATCCGTGAAAAATACAAGATACACATGATTCCCTTAAGTGTTGTATTTGGCACTGAATCATATCGAGAAGAAATTGAACTAACTGCGACTGATTTTTACCAAATGATGCGGGAGCAAAAAGAATTACCGACGACTACGCAACCTTCAACCGGAATGTTTGTTGAGCTGTTTGAAAAATTATCAAAAGAATATGACGCCGTAATTAGTATCCATTTATCAAGCGGTATTAGCGGGACTTTTCAAGGAGCAGTTACAGCCGGACAATTGGTACAGTCCATTAAAGTCTATCCGTACGATTCAGAAATAAGCTGTATGGTCCAAGGTTTCTATGCTTTAGAAGCAGCAAAAATGGCTCAGAGGGGGGAGGAGCCGGAAGCAATCATTGCCCGTCTTGATGAATTGAAGGCAACAACAAAGGCATACTTTATGGTGGACGACTTGACCAACTTGCAGCGCGGGGGACGACTAAGCAGTACCCAAGCCTTTATCGGCGGACTTTTACAAGTTAAGCCACTTCTCCATTTTGTAGATAAAGTAATCGTTCCATTCGAAAAAATCCGTACGAAGAAAAAAGCAATGAACCGAATTGTTGAACTGTTGGGGGAAGATGCAAAAAGTGGTGGTCAGTACCAAGCTTGCATTATCCACGCCAATCGGGAAGAAGAAGCACAAGCATGGAAGGAAGAACTTGAAGCTCTTTATCCGAATGTTGAGTTTACACTAAGTTACTTCGGCCCGGTCATTGGAACCCATCTCGGTGAAGGTGCCATGGGTTTAGGCTGGATGAAAAAATGAGCCGGGAAAAAATAATGAAATTCTTTTAGGACTCGGTGAAGCAGGACGGAGCTTCAATCTTAAATAATCGTTAAACAACCAATCAGTGAACAGCTGGTTGGTTGTTTTATAGAATCATTGTAAATTTTCCGGTATGTGCAGCTCAATAAGGGAATTATAGACCAGTCCTTTGCGCTAAGTTTAATAGAAAATCGTTGGGCAGTAGATAAAAAACAGGATTGCCTAGAAAGTAGAAATTAAAAGCCACACAATAATCTTGATATTTTTTAATGTTATATCTTTTCCAAATCAATAATTTTTTGTATACTACCAGTAGTTGGATCATCCTCCCCACATCCCGGTGTTCTATTAATAATAGGATGCCGGAAAACGGATTTATCATCCCACATCCTCTTTTTAAACTTACTTAAATATCTCTCTCCAGATTATTTCCTTAATTAAAGGTATTTGTGTCCTAACTGACCGAGGAGCTCACCATACCGTAAAAAAATCTTATTTCCTATTGCAAAACAGCAAAAATCTCTTGTTGTTTACCGAAAATAGTCAGGAAACCGCTCGGCACCATAAAACTATTTGTTTACCGAAAGTAATCAGTGAATCAGACAGTCGCCATGATGAAGCTTGTTGTTTATCAAAGTAATCAGTGAATCAGACAGTCGCCATGATGAAGCTTGTTGTTTATCAAAGTAATCAGTGAAAAAAATCGTTCAGTACCATAGGACTATTAGTTTACCGAAAGTAATCAGTAATCAATCAGTCGGCACCATAAAACCATTCTCACTATCCGATTTTGAACATAAGGAGGTATGTGATTTGTTGTTTTTAAAAAAAGATGAATATGTAATTCCGCAACAGCTGGTGAAAGGAGAAGCCGGTGAGTTTGTCCGAATAACCGATATGACAAATCCAAAGGCGCTTCCTGTAGACCCAACTTTTCCATTTAACCAAAACTTGCAATTGTTTTTATCGGGGCGGAAATTGTTGCTCGATGAAATTCCTTTCTCCCTGGAAGAAATTCATAACCATTATTTGCATGGATATGTCGATTACCGGCAAGGGGTTATTTTCGACGGGAAGAGGCTGTACTGTTGCAGATGTGGCAATAAAGATGCAGTTTTCTTTGCTTCTTTTCATTGTGCCCGTTGCAAGAAAAAATGCTGGTATTGCCGCAAATGTATCATGATGGGAAGAGTCAGTCAGTGTACACCGCTCATCATTTGGACAGGTCCCACGCCCCATTTTTCATTTCAAAAATCACTGAAATGGCAAGGAACACTCTCACCTTCACAAAAAGATGCTTCAATAAAAATCAAAGAGGCAGTAAGGGAAAGGAAAGAACTATTGGTTTGGGCGGTATGTGGAGCAGGGAAAACAGAAATGTTGTTTGAGGGCATTGAGGAAGCGATACAATCAGGGAAACGGACAGCGATTGCAACACCTAGAACGGATGTTGTTCTGGAATTAACCCCGCGGTTTCAACAAGTATTTCCGGATATTCCGATCGCATCCTTATACGGCGGGAGTGAGGACAGACATCGATATAGCCCGCTTGTTATTGCAACTACTCATCAATTGTTACGGTTTCATGAAGCATTTGATTGCTTAATCATTGATGAGGTCGACGCATTCCCTTATTCGGCCGATGAAATGCTGCAAACTGCTGCGGAACTGGCAAGAAAAAAGAATGGTTCACTCATTTTTTTAACGGCCACCCCGAAAGAAGTATGGCAGGCAGAATGTTATCGTGGAAAAAGAAATTGTGTGATTCTGCCGGCAAGATTTCATCGTTATCCATTACCGATTCCCTCTTTTGGATGGTGCGGGAATTGGAGGGAAAAAGTGAAGAAGGGCCAGATTCCTCTAAAAATTTTGCAATGGGTAAAAAGTAGACTGGTATCTGGAAAACAAGCGTTAATCTTTTTCCCGCATATAGAATTGATGGAACAAGCACTCCCGTATTTTCAGAAAATGGATGGACGGATTGAAGCGGTCCATTCCGAAGACCCGAATCGAAAAGAAAAAGTTCAAGCAATGCGTACCGGTGATATTCCGATATTATTGACAACGACCATTTTGGAACGAGGTGTAACGTTTCCAAATATAGATGTGGCCGTTGTCGGTGCTGAAGATGATACGTTTACCGAGAGTGCATTAGTACAAATTGCCGGTCGGGTAGGAAGAAGTCCACAATTTCCAACGGGAGATATTACCTTTTTTCACTATGGGATTACACGTGCCATGATTCGTTCGAGAAACCAATTGCTGCGAATGAATCGGCAGGCGAGGATGAAAGGTTTGATCGATAGCTAAGTTCGTTGTGTCACAAAAAAGGTTCATGGTAAAAAGGAGGGTTAAACACTCATGCAACTTTTTAAAACCGACCTTTGCCTGCTATGTTCAAGCCCAATCGCACCAACGATCAATTGGGAATCACTGCTGTTTGGACCAAACCAAAAACCGATCTGCGAAAAATGCTATGCCCAATTCAGTCCGATCCGTGAGCCAGCGTGTAAAATTTGCAATCGGTCTCTGGATAAACTAAATCCGAAGTTTTATCAAGATGGGGTATGCAACGATTGTATCAAATGGCAACAATCAAGCAAGTGGAAAAATGTCCTGGAAAAAAATACTTCGCTATTTGAATATAATGATTTTATGGCTGAAGTAATTGCCCGCTTCAAATACCGGGGCGATTATGCAATGGCTAAAATTTTTTCACAACAGTTGAAACAACTTTTACAAAATATTGACTATGACTTGCTCGTACCGATTCCATTAAGTGAAGAAAGGCTATATGAGCGTGGATTTAATCAGGCGGATAGTTTGGCGCTTGAGGCAGGGGCTGAACCAATCAATCTTCTCAGGCGAATCCATTCGGAAAAGCAATCCAAAAAGTCAAGAAATGAACGGATCCATCTTCCGCAAGTATTTCAACTTTCACAGGCAGCCCCGCCCTTTCAAAATAAACATATTCTGTTAATTGATGATGTATATACAACAGGTTCAACGCTCCGTCAAGCTGCGGTTATCCTTCTGCAGGCAGGTGCAAAAACAGTTCAATCGCTGACATTGGCCAGAGGATAATTAAAAATTTTCGAAAAAACATTGAATAATTAATTTTTTGGACGAAATGAATAATGAGGGTTGCTCTCAAATAGGAGCATTTTTTGGGAGCCAACTAATTCTGAAAAAATAATATAAAAAATCTTGGTCAAGCCCTTTTTCAAGACAAGCATAGTATAATAAAACTAGATTAATCACTTGGACTCTGGAAAGGATGATCGTGATGGAACTGGTAAATTGTACAAATTGTGGTATGTTGTATGTGAAAAATTCAATTCGTGATATATGTGACAACTGTTATAAAGAAGAGGAAGAGGCATTTGATAAAGTCAACAATTATTTGAAGAAAAAACAAAACCGAACTGCTTCGATGGTGAAAGTTGTGGAGGATACAGGAGTACCGGAAGAATTGATTATGAAGTTCATTCGGAAAGGGCGAATCCGCTTAGTTCATTTTCCAAACCTCGGCTACCCTTGTGAAAATTGTGGAAAACCTATTCAAAATGGAAAACTATGTGATGACTGTGCAAAAAATTTCCGGAATGAACTTGAAGTTTTTGAGAAAGAACAACAGCGACAAAAGGAACTGGCAGAAAAGAACATTACCTATTATGCAATTGACGAAAAGTATCGCAGTTAAAAGAATCAAATTCGATTAAACAAATTGAAGAAAGTGCCGATATAAAAATTAACAAAGTGATCGATGGAAAGGGAGGAATACGGTATGAAAATTACAAATTACGGTCCATCCGGTCTAAATCCATATATGCAGGAAATGCAGAAAACGGAAACAGTTAAGAAAAAAGCGGTAAAAACAAACGACCAAATTGAAATTTCTTCGGAAGCATTAAAGCTGCAAAAGCAAACGGATCCTGCCCGACAGGAGAAAATCGCTCATATTAAAGATCAGATTCAAAATGGTACGTACAAAATCGACCATCAAGAATTGGCTAAAAGTATATATAATTACTATGTTAATAAAAAATAAAGTGGAGCTTGCTATTTTCAAATGACGATGGACACCACGTCAAACAGAAGCAAAAGAATACAAGTGGAAAAGGTGAGGGATATGAAATTTGATTCTTTGATTTCAATACTGGAAAAACAATTAACATTATATATGAGTTTATATCAATTGGCTATAAGAAAAGTGGATATGATTAAAACAAATGATATTTCATCCCTCAACCAAATAATGAAAGAAGAACAAAAACATATTACAGCCATTTCTGTATTAGAAAATGAACGGATTAAGGATTTGCAAAAACGGTTCCCGAAAAGAGAGAAAGTTCCAACGATAAGTAGCTGTATCGAAGTAGCGGAATCCGTTCAAAAACCAATTCTCGAAGACTTGTTCCGTCAACTTACAAATATTTTGCAAAAGATAAAGGAACAGAATGATTTAAATCAGGAACTAATCAAACAGTCTTTGCAATTTGTCAATTATTCTTTAAACTTATTTCAGCCGAGAACAAATGCGATGAATTACGGACCGAAAGCAGAGGATAAGTCGACAAATGCAGCAGGAGTACGTTCCCTATTTAATTCGCAAGTATAAAACTTTCATAAAAACACAATAGTTCTATTTTTATAAAAAAGTGCGTAGCCGATTAGTTTTATAAATAAAATTAATTACCCAAGTTTTCAAAGGGATAAAAAGAGTGTGAAACCTCTTGATAGAACGGAGGATGAAATAAATGGTATCAACATTCCATGGTTTAGAAACAGCGAAACGCGGCATGACCGCCCAGCAATTGGGACTATATACAACCGGACATAATATCTCAAATGCCAATACACCGGGTTATACAAGACAACGCGTCAGCTTTGAGACAGCGGAACCATTTCCCGGTGCCGGACTGAATCGCCCGCAAATTCCCGGACAGCTCGGTACCGGAGTTCAGGCAGGAACAATCGAGCGGATTAGAGAAAGCTTTCTCGATGTGCAATATCGTTCAGAAAATACGAAACTGGGTTATTACAGCTCGCTCAGCAGTGCTCTGGCAAAGATGGAAGATATTATGAACGAACCGTCGAACAGCGGCTTGCAAAATATTATGAGTCAGTTTTGGAGTTCGTTACAAAATATGGCCGACCACCCGGAAAACTTAGGTGCCCGACAAGTTGTCGCAGCCAAAGGGCAAATGGTGGCTGAAACATTCAATTACTATTACAATTCCCTGGATGGCATAAAAAAGGATCTCGGCAGTGAAATGGATGTGACGGTCAAAAATATTAATACGATAGTTTCGCAAATTGACGAGTTAAACAAACAAATCGCCAGTGTCGAACCCCACGGGATGTTACCGAACGACTTATATGACAAACGTGATCAGCTCGTTGATCAATTATCAAGTCTAGTCAATGTGAAAGTAACGGCAGTAAAACCGACCCAGTACGGACAACCGCTACCCACGGCTGTCGGTTTATATCAAATTGAACTCGTCCAAAAAGACGGCACCTCATTTGGCTCAGGGGCGCAATTACTTACTGTTGATACGACAACCGGGGCGTCGCAGCAAAATGAATTATCAATAACCGCTGAAAATGGTGTAAAAGCTCCCCCTTTAAATGGAAATGTCCAGTCTGTCCAAGTCGGAAATGTTACATTGGACAACTTAAATTTTTCAGGTAAACTAAAGGGATTAATCGAAAGCTATGGATATGTTGATGCAAATGGTGAAGTTAAAGGCCATTACCCGGAAATGATGGAAAAACTGAACAAACTTGCCTATGCTTTTGCAAGTGAATTTAATCATATTCATAAACAAGGATATGGATTAGATAAAACCGATCCGGCCGGGGAGTTTTTTGATTTAGGCGGCAGTACAGACTATGATGAAACGATTAATTATGCTCAAGTTATAAAAGTACATGATGAAATAATCAAAGATCCGACAAATATTGCGGCTGCCAATACACCGGGTGACAATTCCGGGGATAATACCATTGCTTTCCAACTAGCAGATCTTAAAAAGAAGAATTTCAAAGACTATTCCGTTCCGTTACCAAACGATATGTCAGGAACGTTTGACTTTTATTATGCCGCAATGATTGGTGACCTCGGTGTCGCCGCCCAAAGTGCCAATACAAATATGGAAAATGTACAAGTCCTCGTTGATTCTGTTGAATACAACCGGCAATCTGTCAGCGGTGTTTCATTGGATGAAGAGTTGACAAACATGATTACTTTTCAACATGCCTACAACGCATCAGCACGGATGATTACGGTCATTGATGAAATGCTCGATAAAATCATTAATGGGATGGGTGTTGTTGGCAGATAAAGGTATTTTTAATCGGAACCCGGAGTGGCAAAAATACGAGAGGCCCTTAAGTTAAATTTAACAAAGGTGGTGAACGATATGCGGGTAACCCAATCCATGTTATCCAATAATATGCTACGAAACTTGAGTAGCAATTATAATAAAATGGGAAAACTCCAAGATCAACTTACAACACAAAAAAGGATTACGAGGCCATCGGATGATCCGGTTGTTGCCATGCTTGGCCTTGGCTATCGTGACAGTTTAAATAAAGTACAACAATACAGTCGAAACATTAGTGAAGCAACTAACTGGCTTGATTCCACCGATGATGCAATTTCTCAAGGAGTGAAAGTTCTTCAAAGAATACGTGAACTGACTGTACAAGCATCGAATGGAACATATGAAGAAGCACAGCGGGGGGCGATTGCCGTTGAGGTGGACCAGCTAAAAGAACAATTAGAGACCATTGCTCAAACACAAGTCGGTGGAAAATATATTTTTAACGGAGAGAATACAAACAAAGCACCGACAGCTGGTGATTTTTCTGATGGTGATATTGAACTAGAAATCTTTGACGGGATCAAACTTAATGTAAATACAAAGGGAAGCGAATTATTTAAATCAGTTTTCAACACATTAGATTCTCTTAAAAGTAAATTAGAAGATAAAACGGCAAGTGATACTGATATTAGCGGATTTCTTGATACCCTTGATAGCGAAATCGACCATTTCTTAAAAATTCAAGCCGATGTCGGTGCAAAACAGAACCGGGTTGATATGATGAAAGACCGGCTTTCTTCTCAAGAAACGATTGCAACTGAAATCATGTCGAAAAATGAAGACGTTGAGATTGAAAAAGTTATTACAGAGTTGATTACCCAAGAATCAGTTCAACGGGCTGCACTCAGTGTAGGTGCCAGAATCATCCAACCGTCCCTGATTGACTTTTTAAGATAATAGCTGAATAAAATTGATAATTATGTTCCAATATTCTTGTTATACGTATGGGAGTATGGAAAGGCTATCTGACTGGGGATAGCTTTTCTTTTTAAGGAGGTGTGTCGGGGAATGAACTTTCCACAAATCCGACTTGAATCAACTTCAGCACGGATTGGTTTACATATTGAAAAGCCGGTCCAAAAAATTGAACAACCGAAAGCTGTTCAATCAATCGAACAGCCGAAAGCAGTCGTGAATATCGAAACCGTTCCAGGACGGCTTATCATTGACCAAACAGAAGCCCGGGCTGATCTTGGTTTTAAGACCATCCCCCGATTAGTTGCTGAAAATGCCGCAGACGCAAAACGGATTGCTATGGAGGGAACTGCCCGAAGAGTTCGGCAAGGCGATGACTTGATGAGAATTGAAAATAAGGCAAACCCGTTCCCGTCTCATGCCATCGAAAATGCTTATAAACCGAAAGCCCGGTTAACGATCGGTTGGATTCCTTCACCCGGAAGCGTTAAGATTAATTACGAGCCGGCAAAAGTAAATATTGAAGCAACACCGCAGAAACCGATTATTCACACACAAATTCAAAAACCGCTTCATGACTACACACCGGGAAAAGTACATGTATATTTAGAACAAAAAAACTCATTAAAAATTGAATTTGTAAATCTATTTAGTGAAACGGTATAATTGGATAAGAGGATGGGGATTTCCGGTAACTGTAAGTTAAAATTGCTCTGTATGTGCACCTTTTGGGGTTTTTGGTGAGTGTGTACCTTATCCATATAAAATAGTAGGTGAATATATGAACATCCAAACAAAATATCATGGTGAAAAAACGATAGAGGAAACCGATATTATTCAATTTGAAAACGGTATTCCCGGTTTTTTGAATGAACAGGAATTTATTATTTTACCATTAACAGAAGATGGAATTTACTTTGTCATGCAATCCGTTCGGACGCCGCAGCTTGCCTTTGTCATCACCAATCCGTTTATCTTTTATAAAGATTATGATTTTACTGTGGAAGATGTGATCGTTAAACAGTTAGGTATTGAATCAATAACGGATGTCAAAGTATTTAATATTTTAACCCTTCAAGAGCCGTTTGAAGAATCAACCGTTAATCTTCAAGCACCAATTATTATCAATACAAAAAATAACCAAGCAAAACAGGTGATTTTAAACAACGAATCATACAAGACAAAACACCCGTTGTTTATCGAATCCCCTGACTCGATAAAGGGGTGATTCGATGTTAATTTTGGCAAGAAAAAAAGGAGAAGCGATTCAAATCGGGAATGAAATCGAGATTAAAATTCTTTCCATCCAAGGGGATCAAGTCAAGATTGGCATTGATGCACCTAAAACGGTAGAAGTTTATCGAAAAGAAATTTATGAACAAATTCAAGAGGAAAACAAACAAGCCGCAACGACTACGACGAATGTCCTGGAACTAATCAAAAAGTCCCAAAAATAAATAGAAAAAATTTTACGAAAGGCTAAACACCTTTCGTTTTTTGTCGATATAAGAAATGTAAGGGCGAACGAGGGCGGCCGACCTTGAACGCTCTGAAAAATCATGGCTCACAAGGACGTGAGAAATTAATTTCAAGGAGGAATCTTTTTATGCGTATTAATCACAACATCGCAGCACTGAACACATATCGCCAATTAAATGCTGCAAATACTGCACAATCAAAATCAATGGAAAAATTATCTTCTGGTCTTCGTATTAATAAAGCAGGAGATGATGCTGCAGGTCTAGCAATTTCTGAAAAAATGCGAGGTCAAATTCGTGGTTTGGACATGGCTTCTAAGAATGCCCAAGATGGTATTTCATTAATCCAAACAGCAGAAGGTGGACTAAATGAAGTACATTCCATTCTGCAACGTATGAGGGAATTAGCAGTTCAATCTTCAAACGATACTAACGTTGATGCTGATAGAACTGCACTAAATAATGAGTTTGGACAATTAGCTGCAGAACTAGAGAGAATTAAAGACAAATCAACGTTTAATACTCGAGATTTGTTCAAAGGTGCATCAAGTGCAGTTACCGGTAAGTTAGTCTTACAAGTTGGGGCAAATGAAGACGATACTATTGAACTGGATCTTACAACTTCTGGGGTGAATTTAACAGATATTGTTTCTACTGCAAAAAGCGCATCAATCGGTTCCCATGCAAGTGCAGCAGCTGCAATCACTAGCATTAATAACCTAATTGAAACGGTATCTTCTGGACGTTCTTATCTAGGAGCTATGCAAAATCGTTTAGAGCATACAATTACAAATCTTGACAATGCGTCTGAAAACTTAACTGCAGCAGAATCTCGTATTAGAGACGTCGATATGGCGAAGGAAATGATGGAACAAACGAAGAATTCTATTCTTGCTCAAGCTTCTCAAGCAATGCTCGCTCAAGCCAATCAACAGCCTCAAAGTGTTTTACAGTTACTACGGTAATAATCGAACCTATCTCCATTTTGGGGATAGGTTATCTAAAAAAAGATCGTATATTCCATTTTATACGATCTTTTTTTAGATAAAAATTTTTACTTAGGAGTGCCAGCAGATGAAACCATTTTTGTCAGTTTGTATGATAGTGAAAAATGAAGAAAATGTACTAAGAAGATGCCTTGATTCAATAAAAGGAATAGCAGATGAAATAATTATTGCCGATACTGGTTCAGTTGATCAAACGAAGGATATTGCTCTTGAATATACAGATATGGTTTTCGATTATACATGGGAAGATGATTTTTCAAAAGCACGTAATTTTGCTGCATCAAAAGCATCTGGGGAGTGGATCTTTGTTATTGATGCAGACGAATTTGTAGATCGTGATAGTTTTATCAAATTTAAAGAGGATTTAAAAAATAACCCACCGGATTATAATATTTTAGCCGTTCAAATAGTGAACTTTGTTGGCATAAATGGGAAAGATACTTCGTTAAATTACCATGAAAGACTTTACAAAAATGATGGACTTATAAGCTATTATAGAAGTATTCATGAATTACTCAAGCACAAGGAGTCCAAAGAAAGAAAAGGCTTTTCTGACTTTCAAATATATCATTCTGGTTATATGAAAAATATTGTCAATGAAAAGGAAAAGTCAATCAGAAATCTAACCCTGTTAAAAAAGAAGAAAGAAAAGGAACCTATTGATTACTATTTTCTTGGGAATGAATATGATCAATTAGGGGATTTGGATAAGGCAATTAAATATTATCAAAAGGGGTTTCAATTAAAGGATGATCTTAATAGGGACTGGGTGAAAAAGTTATTACTACGCTTGGTGAATACTCTACATAAGGCGAATAGAAATAAGGAAGCATTAGAAATTATCGATTCTTGTGAACAAATCTATCCTTATCTTGTGGATTTTAAGTTTTACCGAGGAATAATCTATTTTGATGAAGAAGATTATGAAAACGCAAAAGAAGTATTTGAAGAAATTTTAAAGAAGAAAAATGAATTAAAAGCTGATTCAAGTAACGACTTTTTAGAGTATTTACCTTATAAATTACTCGGAGAAATTTATGAGAGTGAAAATGAATTACACTTAGCGGTTCATAATTATTCTCGTGCAGTATCTATTAATGATGCAGATGATTATGTTTGGTCGAAACTAATAAATCTATTAGCAAAACATTCCCCACTTGATGAACTTACAGAGTTTCTTAATAATAATTTATTAACGAAAAATAATATCACACCACAAAGAGTGATAAAGATTTTACTTGATGTTCCTGATTTAAATGCCCAAAAATTAACAAGATCACTTTTAGATGAACCGGAGTTATCAATAGATGAGAAAGAAGCCTTGTTCATAAAAAATTTATGCTTAGATGGTAATACAAATGAAGTTGTAAAAATAATAGCTGAAAAATCACCATCTCAAATATACTCCTTACTTACAAAAGGTATTTTCACTATTATTGATTTTATTATTCTCACAATTGAATTACAAAGTCAGGAATATCAAAAAATGCTTTACGATATAAAATTTGACAAGAGCATTAATAATTTATTTCATGTATTATTTAATAAAAAGCACAAAAAACTTGATGAATTTGAAGAAGAATTGTTTGTATCCATATTAAAACAAGCAAATGTCTTAGGCTGGGAAACGGTTATAAATCATTTAAACAGTAAAATGAAATATTTAAGTTTAAATGCCAAAACGAAACTTAAAAAAATAGAAAAGCAAATAGCTAAAAATGCTGCCCCACGTTACGTTCAATATGAAAACAATCAAGAAAATCGAAAGAAGGAGATTGAGGAAATAAAAAAAGAAATTGAGAATTTACTTTCAAATCAACTTTATGAGGAAGCTTTAACCATTGTTGATGAATCCTTAAAATCAGCTCCTTCTCATGTTGAATTGTATTCCATAAAAGCAGTTATTTTAATAAGTTTGCAACAACTTGATAGGGCGATAGAAGTTTTAGAAAAGGGACTAGAAATGGATCCTAATCATGTGGATTGTCTTTATAATTTAGCGTATATTCATGAACAAAATAAAAATGTCCATATGGCAAATAAGGTATATGAAAAAATTTTGGGACTAACTAATGATGAAGAAATTATAAAGGAAATAAAGGATCAGTTAAATAAACATGATAAGAAAAAAATACTAGTCGGAAGCCCTATTCATCAAAAACCTCAAATATTGAAGTACTTTTTAAAATCACTATCTAGGTTAGATATAGAAGGAATTGAACTTCATTTCTTATTTATAGATGACAATGATCAAAAGGAATCAAGTTTACTGTTAGAAGAGTTTTCCAAGGCAGAAAAAAATGTCGTGATTTGTAAAAGTGATTTTAATGATAAATATGAGCGGAATAATCAAACTCACTTTTGGAATGAATATCTAATATGGAAAGTAGCAAATTTCAAAGATTCAATCATACAAATAGCGAAAGAATTTAACTTTGACTATTTATTTTTGATAGATTCTGATTTAGTATTACACCCTTATACTTTACAGCAATTACTGAAGGCAAATAAAGATATTATATCAAATATCTTTTGGACAAAATGGCAACCTGATTTCCCTGCACTTCCTCAGGTATGGATGTTTGATCAGTATGAGCAATATATAAAGTTTCGAGGAGAACAGTTATCAAAAGAACAAATTATTGAAAGACATAAGGATTTTGTCGAAACTTTAAAAAAACCTGGTGTCTATGAAGTTGGTGGTTTAGGGGCATGTACACTTATAAGTAAAAAGGCAATTAAAGCAGGTGTAAATTTTAGTGAAATAAAAAATATTTCCTTTTGGGGAGAAGATAGACATTTCTGTATAAGGGCTCAAGCACTTGGATTTGATCTGTTTGTGGATACTCATTATCCTGCATTTCATATTTATAGAGATTCAGATTTACGTAATGTAGAAAAGTATATGGAAAGTGTAGATATTGCATATTTATTTAGGAATTAACCATAAATAACGACAATAATATGAATTCTTATTGTGTATTTGAATGGGGTGAGGGGAAAAAATGAATATATTACATCTATATGAGAACATGGAACTAGGTGGTGCAGAAACTCATATACTTACTTTAGCTAAGGAATTTTCACAAAATAATCATAAAGTATTTATAGGTTCTCCAAATGGTCCGGCCATTGAACTATTTCACAGAAATAATATTATTCATTTAAACATAGATAATTTTTATGACATAAAAAGTACAATTGAAAAGGTTTATTCTTTTTGTATTGAAAATGAGATTGACATTATTCATTGTCATTATTTTTGTTCCCAATTAGTCGGTGTAATTATTGGATCTGTATTGAATATTCCTGTAGTAACAACCGTTCACGGTGTATATAATAATGAAAATATTGGGATTTTCCAAGACTACTTTTCTGGAATTATATTTGTTAGTGAAGAAGCTTGTGAAAAACATATTAGCCAAATTAGGACAAACAACTATGAAAAGGCTAAAATTATCCATAATTCAGTTGAAGTAAAGTCAAATAATATTAAAAAGCCAGATTCATTGACGGATGAAAAGCTTAACATTTTATATATTAGCAGATTGGATAATGATAAATTTCCATCAATAAATTTCATCATAGATGCACTATTTAAATTAGCACCAAAGATAAACTGGAGATTAAAAATATTAGGAAGTGGAAATAGATTTAATGATATTGTGGGGAAAAGTGCTAAAGTCAACAATGAATTAGCAGAAGAGCGAATACAAGTATTAGGGGCAAAAAAGAACGTATCTCAATATATTATTAGTAGCGATGTTGTCATTGGTGTTGGTAGGGTAATTCTTGAAGGAATTCAATGGAAAAAACCAGTAATATGTATAGGTAACAGTAATTATGTAGGTTTAATTGATAAAAGTAAATTAAATAAAATTTCTCAAGTAAATTTTACTGATCGAAACAGTGTTGAAAATTTGGATGTGTCAAGCTTACAAAAGGATTTACATAAAATTGTAAGGTCTGACCCAGAGCTGCTAAAAACCATAGAACAAAATTATAAAGAAGTTCTAAATAAGTATTCATCTAATGTAAGTTATTCTAAACATTTAGAAGTATATAATAATGCTAAGCGGTTAAATAAGCCAACACAATTTCACAATTTAATGAATGATTTACAAAAATCATCTTTAATTGGTGGATATTTTAAGGATTTAGTATATGCATCAAATTTAGATTACCCAATATATCATGAAAAACAAGAAAAAATATTAATGATCCCTAATTTTAGTGACCCTTTGGACACTTGGAAGGAGAACTTAGAACAATTTTTGAATAGTCAAAGACTGTTAGAAAACTTTTCACTTACAATTAAAATACCCAACCACCTTCTTTATAAATCTGATAGTATAATTAAAGATATAGAAGATGTATTATTTAAATATCAAGCCAATTCAAGAATAGCGGATATAGTTGTTGATATATACAACTTAACCAGTGAAGGAGAGGTTGCATTAATAAATAAACACAATGTCTTTATTCATACAAATCGGCAGCAAATTTTTTTAATGATCCAATGTAAATTACTAGAAATATCTGTAATAAACAATATCGAACTTATGAACAGACAATTGCCTGAACAGGTAGAAAACTAAGGCTGAATAGTAAAATTTAGGTTAGGTTTTACATTCCAAGTTCCAGACCATAGATACGCCGCCTCTCCGATATGTAAGGTTAAGATTTGATCTGCCATGAAATTTCCCAGCTCCTTCCTTTGGTATAGATAAATCTTTCTAAAAGAAGGTGGGGAATTTCTCTAAAAATTAAAAATAAATATAATTACATGCGGACTTGCGATAAAAATAATAGTAAAAGTAATTTTTAGGTCAAATATTACATTTCAAAGTGCTGTTACCAATATTTGACAACCTTATAATTTATATTTCTAGCACATCAGCTATTCGTTTACTTGCAAAACCATCTCCATACGGGTTGTTTGCACGGCTCATTTTTTTATATTCTTCATTTTTCTCTAGAATTGATTTGAATGAATTATAAATATTTTCTTCATTTGTTCCGATTAATTTTAATGTCCCGGCCGCAATTCCTTCTGGTCGTTCGGTCGTATTTCTCATGACCAGTACCGGTTTTCCTAAACTAGGTGCTTCCTCTTGAATACCACCGCTATCAGTCAAAATTAAATATGACCTTGCTAGGAAGTTATGAAAATCCAGGACATCCAAAGGTTCGATAATTTTAATCCTGTCACAATTACCTAGAATTTCACTTGCTAATTCCCTCACAACTGGATTCATATGAATAGGATAGATTGCTTTGATATCCGGATATTCTTCAATAATTCTTTTAATTGCCCTGAACATATTTTTCATTGGTTGTCCAATATTTTCCCTTCTATGAGCAGTAATCATAATAAGCTTATACTCTCCAACCCAATCAAGATATTTATGTGAATAATCCCTTTTTACAGTTGTTTTGAGAGCGTCAATTGCTGTATTACCTGTGACATAAATTGTAGAAGGATCTTTACCCTCTTTTATAAGGTTATTTTTAGCATTCTCAGTAGGAGCAAAATGATACTTTGCAATAATACCAACTGCTTGCCGATTAAATTCTTCCGGGTATGGAGAGTAAGTATTATATGTTCGTAAACCGGCTTCCACATGACCTACTGGAATTTGCATATAAAAACATGCTAAGGCAGTTACAAAAGTAGTAGATGTATCACCATGAACTAAAACGATATCAGGTTTTTCCTCTTTCAGTAAGATTTTTATTTTTTCAAGAATATTTATTGTAACGTCAAATAACGTTTGTTTTTCTTTCATGATAGCCAAATTGTAATCCGGAAAAACATTAAAAGCATCCAATACCTGGTCTAGCATTTCCCGATGTTGTCCTGTAACACATACAATTGTATTTAGGTTTTTACGGTTTTTTAACTCTTTTACTACAGGACACATTTTTATTGCCTCTGGTCGAGTTCCAAACACGGTCATTATTTTTTTCTTCAATCTGATCCACTCTCTTTTTATATTTGTATTATTGATTGGTTGTACAAGCTCAACAGTAATTTCATAAGTCTTTCCTTAGCATTTTATGTGTAAAATGTTCAATAGTCAATTTATTTTAATAAAGAGCTTTTTGCGATGTACTGATTTTCTAGATTAGATTAAAAAAATTTACTCTAAAAATTTACCACATTTTCATTTTTAGGTATGATTTTCTGCGATTTTCCTGCATTTAATGCTCTGTTTTGCCTGCTTTATACAAAAAAGGGCATACGAATCCTGTTGTCTTATCCACATTTTTTGCTTGTGGATATCTTTTTTACTTTTACTTATTCACATGTGGATAATTTTTTTATACAGCACAAACAAGACTCCTCATATTTTGTGCTTGTTTTTCTTTTATTCTGCCTAGCGCCATGGCTAACATCACACAAAGAGCTAATCCGCATCGTACGGTCATTTTCTTTATCCCTCGTATCGTGTGATTTTCAAAACCAAGCACCTGATCTATGCGGCTATTTACTCGTTCAACTGCTGTTCTTTTGTTGTATTCTCTTTTCCATTTGTAGCTGGCACGGTCAATTGGCGTAAATATTCTCCGGTCTTCTGAAAGCGGAATTCGAACGCCATTTACCACCGGGCACTTT